>CAWBYE010000018.1:0-566848 GCA_963792905.1 uncultured Acidimicrobiaceae bacterium | reverse complement strand
TCCAACCGCCGGCGCCGCTTCGGTGGGCTGGACGAATGAAGGAGCTCTTATTCGAGACGTCGGCGTCGTCCTGCGTACCTACAAGCTGGGCGAATCCGACCGCATCGTCGTGTTCATGACGGCCGACAACGGGAAGGTCCGTGCCGTCGCGAAAGGCGTTCGCAAGACGAAGTCGAAGTTCGGTGCTCGACTCGAACCGATGAGCCACGTCCGGCTGCTGCTCTACCGTGGCCGCGAGCTCGACATCGTCAGCCAGGCCGAGTCGGTGGAACCGTTGGCGCCCCTGCTGTCGAGCCTCGAATCGGGCCTCGCAGGCGATGGCGGCCCTGGAGGCGGTCGATCAACTCGGCCTCGAACGTGAACCGAACCAGCGTCTGTACCAGATGGCCGTCGGGGTGTTGCGGACGATCGCCGATCGGCCGGCACCGCTCAACGTGTCGGCGTTCTACTGGAAGCTGCTGGCGGCTGAAGGGCTCGAACCGCACCTCGGCTCGTGCGTGCGTTGTGGTGACTCGGAACCCGACACGGCGATGGTGGCGTTCGACCTCAATGAGGGCGGGACGCTCTGCCGGTCGTGCCGGAGCGGTGCATCGATCAGCCCGGCCGCCTTGGCGATCATGCGTGACATCCTGGGGTGGTCGGTTGAATCGGGCGTTGGCACTTCTGAGGACTCACCGGCCACCCACGAGGTGAGTGCGCTGGCGACGAGAGCGCTCGAACACCACATCGAGCGGCGACTCAAGACCGTTGCGATGTTCGAACACCACTGAGCACGAACACCACTGAGCACGAACACCACTGAGCACGAACACCACTGAGCACGAACACCACTGAGCACGAACACCACTGAGCACGAACACCACTGAGCACGAACACCGCTGGCACGACGGGTGCCGTCAGCGGCGCCAGTCCAGAACCTCGCCCTCGCCTGCGAGCAACATCGTTCCCGGGAACACCCGCAAGCGCCACGGGTCGAGTCGGAGCACGGCGAACTCGGGCTGCGTCGGCTCTTCCCAGGCGGGAGTGATGCCAGGGTCATAGCCGACCGGTGCCGATGCGTTCATGAACAGATCCCAGATGCGGATGCGGGTCTCGTCGTCGTGGTGCCACGTCGCATCGCACTCGGCGGTTGCGATGTCGTGCTGCTGGTCCCAGCAGTTGACCGACACGTACGGCCGATGGGCGAGATGTGCGACCTTGACGGGTGTCGGCCCGTGGTTGATCCAGCCGACGAACCCGCAGTCGTCCCACTGCCAGATCGGATGCAGCACCACGCGATCTGGGTCGGTCGTCGGTGTCGACCGTCGCGACGGTCGCCCACACGATTCGGTGGGCGATGTCGATGAACGGATTCGCGATCTCGGCGAGGGAAGCCGTGAGTGCATGCTGTCATCCCGCCAACGGCCATCTGAGGTCGGAGTCAGGCGCCCAGGATCCCAGCCCTCTTCGCGCTCGACGACGAGCAGATCGTCGTCCCTGATGTTCGGTGCGAAGAGCGAACCGAGATGCCCGTCGCGATCGAGTTCGGCGAGATGGTGGGCGGTGCTGATGGCACGGGCCGCATCCGGCAGCGGATGCGCCCGAGGATCGAGCTCGTAGCTCCACGGCCAGATCTCGCCGACGACCACCGCGTCGGACGACCCGCGGGTCGGCGCCTCGGTGACCCCGGTCTCGAAGGGCCAGAGGCGACGCGTCTCGCAAGACCGGAACGTTCGGCGAGCGCTCTCACGAGCGGCATCCCGAGCAGCGCCCGCCCACCCGTGGCCAGCTCGCCATGCAGCTGCCACACCGTCGGAGTCGACACTCCCCGGTTCGCCAGCCGTTGCTCGGCAATTCGGTACTCGGGTAACCCGGCGAACGTCCGCGGCTTGGTCGGTCGAACCGAGCCGTGGTCCTCATCGGGCGGGCAGCCCCAAGAACGGTCCCGGTGACATCCCGGCGCGTGCGTTGAGCGCAGCGCCCGCGCGTCGTACCCATTGTTGGTGTTGTCCTCGCCGTCGGCGACGGCGGCGTCGACGGCGGTCCAGACAGCACGCCAGTTCGCCGTCGGCCCCACGAGCCGGCGGGCGAAACCGGCGGGGAAACCGAGCGGGAAGTCGAAGCCGAGGAACACCCTCCGGCCGATCGTGTCGGCGAGTTCGTCGACCAGCGCCTTCGTGGCAAGGTGCCTCGTCGCACTGTTGACACAGCCCGTCTCGTTGCTCGCCACATTGATCGAGGCGCGCCGCAAGATCGAGTTGTCGCCTCGGGTCGGAGCGTCGGCATCGCTCCACCCGACGATGATGATTCGATCGAACAAGGGACCGGGTCGCACGATCGAGCAGTGTGTCACACCGCGTCTGGCAACCGGGCCCGCCGGTTGCGCGAACTGGCCCTAGCCTGATCGCCTATGCCGGCCACCGAGCTCGAACAGATCGTCAACCTCTGCAAACGCCGGGGATTCGTCTACCCCTCGGCGGAGATCTACGGCGGCTTCCGATCGACTTACGACTACGGCCCACTCGGCTCGTTGCTGCTGCGCAATGTGAAAGACGCATGGATTCGCGCCGATGGTTCAGCAGCGCGATGATGTCGTACTGATCGATGCCGCCGTCCTCGGCCCACCGCAGGTGTGGGAGGCCTCCGGCCACCTCGGGAACTTCTCCGATCCACTGGTCGACTGCACCAACTGCAAGCACGGCATCGCCTCGACAGGCTCGACGATCCCTCCAGGTGTCCCGAGTGCGGCGCCGAGCACAGCTTCACCGAGGCCCGCGAGTTCAACCTGATGTTCAAGACCGGCCGGCCCTGTCGAGGGCGCCGGTGCCGACGCGTATCTGCGACCCGAGACGGCGCAGGGCATGTTCACGAACTTCACGCAGGTCCTGCAGACTGCCCGGAAGAAACCCCGTTCGGCATCGCCCAGGTCGGCAAGACTTCCGCAACGAGATCACCCCGCAGAACTGGATCTTTCGACCGCGCAAGTTCGAGCAGATGGAGATGGAGTTCTTCGTTCATCCCGACGACAGTCAGAAGTGGTACGAGTACTGGTGCAAGGAGCGCCTCGACTGGTACGTGGAGCTCGGCATCCCCGCCGACATGCTGCGGATGCGGCATCACGACGCCGACGAGTTGTCGCACTATTCCACAGGCACGGCCGATGTCGAGTTCGACTTCCCCTGGGGCTTCGACGAGCTCGAAGGGATTGCACAGCGCACCGACTTCGACCTCAAGGCGCATGCCTCGGCGTCGGGCGAGCGGCTCGACTACCTCGATCCGCAGACGAACGAGCGTTACGTCCCGTACGTGGTCGAGCCTGCCGCAGGTGCGACCCGAACGATGGCAGCGTTCCTTCTGGCCGCCTACGACGAGGAAGAACTCCAGAACGACTCCCGCACCGTGCTCCGCCTGCATCCCCGACTCGCGCCGTACAAGGTGGCGGTGTTGCCGCTGTCGAAGAAGGACACCCTCTCCCCACTGGCCCACGACGTGCGGCGTCTCGTGAGCGAGCGCTACCTCGTGGACTTCGACGAGACGCAGTCGATCGGGAAGCGCTACCGACGCCAGGACGAGATCGGGACCCCGCTCTGCGTCACGGTCGACTTCGACTCATTGGACGACGCTGCCGTGACCGTGCGGGACCGAGACACCATGGAGCAGGTTCGAGTGCCGATCGACGAAGTGCTCGACACGCTCACGAACCGCCTCGGATGCTGACCGGCCGTACCATGGCCACCTACCTCGATCAGATCCTGGCCCGGCACCGTGAGGTTGCCGCTGCCGATGACCGATCACTCGATTCGCTCGTCGCCCGCAGCCCAGGATTGTGAGCCGCCTCGGGGGATTCGGCGCGCTGGCGCCGACGATCGTCTCGCCGTGATCAGCGAGATCAAACGACGATCGCCGTCCAAGGGCGATCTGCACCGTGATCTCGATCCGACTGCGATCGCCGCTGCATACGAATCCGGCGGCGCGTCGTGTCTGTCCGTGCTCACCGACGAGGAGTACTTCGGCGGATCGCCGACGATCTCCGAGCGGCTCGGGCGGCCTGCGGACTGCCGGTGCTCCGGAAGGACTTCACCGTGTCGGCCCACGACGTCGTCGACGCCCGGTTGATGGGGGCCGACTGCGTGCTGTTGATCGCAGCGGCGCTCGATCCGGCCGAACTCGTCGAGCTGCATGCTCTGGCGACGGATCTCGGTCTCGATGCGCTCATCGAGATCCACGACGAGCGCGAACTCGAGACAGCGCTGGAGGCCGATGCCATGCTGGTCGGCGTGAACCAGCGAGATCTGGTGACGTTCGAGGTCGATCACGAGCGGGCCGTCAGGGTGGGTGCCTCGATCCCTGACGGCATCGTCAGAGTCGCCGAGTCCGGCGTTCGTGGACCTGGATGCCCGGCCGCTCCGTGCGGCCGGCTACCACGCCGTCCTGGTCGGCGAGGCGCTCGTCACTGCCGCTGATCCAGCCGCAGCGATCGCCGCACTGATCGGGCGGGACCGAGTTCATCGCGGTCGGCGCCGCCTGAGCCGAACGGTCCAGATGGGTCCGCTCGGCTCCGTCGGTGGATTTCGCCGGTCGTTCGCGGTCGACGTGGAGCCACCGTCCACACCTTGCCGCGAGTGATCACGGAACTGCTCGCCGCTCGAAACGGATCGGAGAGCCGTGGGCATCGTTGGGTACGATCGAGGACGTGATCAGGACGCTTCCACCTCTTGCTGCCATCGGCCCTGTTCATGGGATCGACCACCGATGTTCGTGAAGATCTGCGGCATCACCAACGAAGACGATGCGCTGTTCGCCGTGGCCATGGGCGCCGATGCCGTCGGCTTCATCTTTGCGCCGTCGCCCCGCCAGGTCGCAGCGCAGACCGTCTACGACATCACGCGCCGACTTCCACCAGAGGTGCTGACGGTCGGCGTGTTCCGCGACGAGCTCCCCTCCAGGGTCGTCGAGATCGCCCATCGCGCCGACGTCAAGGCAGTCCAACTGCACGGTCGCGAGACGAAGGAGCAGTCGAAGGAGATCGGCGAGAGCATTCGCTGGGTGATCAAGGCCTTCGGATCGGACTCACCGCACCTGCCCGACGCCGATCAGTACGGCACCGACCTGGTCCTGCTCGACGCACCGAGCCCCGGCTCGGGCAAGTTGTTCGACTGGAGGCTCGCATCCGACGTCCCCGACGGCGTGCGCCTGATCCTCGCGGGCGGACTCGACCCCGAGAACGTCGCCGATGCGATCGAGATCGTCGAACCGTGGGGGGTCGACGAGCGTCCGGCGTCGAGGCCGAGCCCGGTAAGAAGGACCCGACGAAGGTCCGTCGCTTCATCGCGAACGCACGTGCAGCAGCCCCCACGCCGTACCCTTCGCCCTGATCAACTGCCCTACGACTGGGCTGACGAATGAGGAACTGACTCGATGACCGACACCCCCACGTCGTTGACCGCTCCGCCCGATTCGACCGGACGATTTGGCGAGTTCGGCGGTCGGTACGTCCCCGAGACCCTGATTCCTGCATGTCAGGAGTTGGAGCGTGCTTTCGACGAAGCGTGGAACGACCCGGGTTTCCGCACCCGAGCTGGCCACGATCCACGCCCAGTACTCCGGTCGCCCGTCGATCCTGACCGAGTGCCACAACCTCGGCGCAGAGTTCGGGATCCGGTTGATCCTCAAGCGCGAAGACCTGAATCACACGGGGTCGCACAAGATCAACAACGTGATCGGCCAGACGCTGCTCGCGAAGCGAATGGGAAAGAGCCAATCGTGGCCGACACCGGCGCTGGTCAGCACGGGGTCGCCACGCGACGGCGGCGGCCCTGATGGGCCTCGAATGCAAGGTCTACATGGGAGCGGTCGACGTCGAACGACAGGCGCTCAACGTGTTCCGGATGAAGCTGCTCGGGGCCGAGGTCGTGTCGGTCGAGAGCGGGAGCCGAACGTTGAAGGACGCCGTCAACGAGGCGATGCGTCACTGGGTGGCGGCGGTTGCGGACACCCACTTCTGCCTCGGTTCGGTGGTCGGTCCGCACCCGTACCCGCACATGGTCCGGCAGTTCCAGAGCATCATCGGCGACGAAGCGCACGCCCAGTGTCTTCGAGTTGCTCGGCGCGCTACCCGACGCGGTGGTCGCGGTGCGTGGGTGGCGGATCGAACGCGATGGGCATCTTTGCCGGATTCGTCGACGAGCCCGGCACCCGACTGATCGGGGTCGAACCAGCCGGCGGTGCGGCCATCGGACACGGGTCACCAGGCGTCGTGCACGGGATGCGGAGCAACCTGATGCAGGATGAGGTCGGGCAGGTGGAGGAGGCGGTGTCGATTTCGGCGGGCCTCGACTATCCCGGCGTCGGCCCTGAACATTGCGTATCTCGCGTCGATCGGCCGAGCGGAGTATCCCAACGTCACCGACGACGAGGTGATCGACGCATTCCGATCGTTGTCCGAGACCGAGGGCATCATCCCGGCGCTCGAGAGCGCGCACACGATTGCCTGGCTACGGCGCGAGGCCGACTCGTTGCGTGGGCAGACGGTCCTGGTCAACCTGTCGGGCCGCGGTGACAAGGACGTCGCGCAGATGATGGAGATTCTCGAGGGTCGACTCTGATGGGTCGTCTCGAAGACGAGTTTCGCGCCAAGCGTGCGGGAGGACGCAAGTTGCTGGTTCCGTACATCACCGGCGGCTATCCCGGCTGGCAGGACGCGATCAGGGCCGCGGCTGCCGAAGGTGCCGACGCGGTCGAGATCGGCGTGCCCTTCTCGGATCCCGTGATGGACGGGCCGGTCATTCAGCAGGCCTCCCACGCTGCCCTCGAGGCTGGCGCGACCCCGGCCGGCATCCTCGACGAGGTCCCCGGTCTCGATGTCGAGATCCCGCTGCTCGTGATGACGTACTACAACCTCGTCCACCACGATGGGCATCGGCGATTCGCGCATCGACTGGTGCAGGCCGGCGTGTCGGGATGCATCCTGCCGGATCTGCCGCTCGAGGAGTCGGAGCCGTGGTGCAGAGCCGCCGATCACGAAGGCGTCGAGACCGTGATGCTGGTCGCGCCGACAGCGCCCGATGATCGTCTGCCACGGGTCGCGGCACGGGCGCGGGGATTCCTGTATTCCGTTGGCCTGTTGGGAGTGACCGGAGAGCGGGACACACTCGCATCGACCGCGACCGAACTCGCAGCCCGCCTGAAGCAGATCACCGAGGTGCCCGTGCTCGTCGGAGTCGGTGTGTCGGATGCGGCACAGGCGCGGCAGGCAACTCGAAGTCGCCGACGGCGTGATCCAGGGCGCTTCGGTGGTGCGTCGGCTGATGGAGAGCGGCCCAGAGGCGGTCGGCGACTACGTCGCCGAGGTCCGCCGGGCGATCGACGCGGGCTAGCCAGGTCGCCGCCCGGGACCGGCCAACGGTCGAACTCGCAGCTCGCCGGACGCGGGGCGACGCGAGACGAGGGCCCGAAGGCCCTCGTCACGTTCGTGCCAGCTCGTGCGCCCATTCGACTCGAAGGTCGCAGGCGACGCTGGGTCTTCGTTGGTGGAAACCTGCGGCGATTGCCGGAGGTCCAGATCCAGATTGATGCTCGACGGAGCGAACTCCGACACGACAGCGACCGTCGGCACCAGGGTTCAGAACCCTGCGAGTCGACGAGCGGCGATCAAGCATCGATGAGCTGACGTGTCAGCACGGCAGGACGTAGTGCATGGGAGCCTCCTTCCGACCTGGGACAAACGGTCTGTGGGGAGGATAACGCTCTGTGTGACCAATTTGCAAGGATCTCAACGTTTCCTTGAGGCTGGCAGGCCGAACGGGACGAAACTGCTGCTCAGTGTGGTCGAGACGTCACGACCATGATCGTCGATCGCGTCCGAAACCACGGATCTCGCCTACAGTCCGTGATGTGCGCCCTGAAGACTTCTTGCCACACCGTCCGCCGTTCCTGTTCGTGGACGAGATCCTCGAAATCGTTCCGGGCGTCTCGGCCAGTGGGCGCTGGCGTCTGACCGGCGACGAGTGGTTCTTCGCCGGTCACTTCCCCGGGCGTCCGACGCTGCCCGGCGTGTTGATGTGTGAAGCGATCGCTCAGGTCGGTGCGATCGCCGTGCTCGACGACGAGCGATTCGCCGGCAAGTTGCCGCTGTTCGGTGGGCTCGACAAGGCGCGCTTTCGACGGCAGGTCGGCCCCGGAGACAAATTGGTCCTCGAGTGCGAGATGAGCCGTCTCTCGGCGCGCGCCGGGAAGGGCAGTGGTCGCGCCTTGGTCGACGGAGCAGTCGCGGCAGAGTGCGGCCTCATGTTCGTCGTGGTCGACGCCTGACTCGAACGTCAGGTGGGAGCACCCTGATTCGGTCGTCTCGGGTCCCGGCGGATTCGAGATGATGCGCCGGCGCCGGGTCAGTCCGGGTGCGACCCGATCTCACTCGACGCAAGTCGGGTCGGTCGGCCCGAACGGCGGGCCGCAACTCTTGGTTCGAAGCGCCTCAGGCCGGAGCGAAGACGATGGAGCCGTTGTGTCCACCGAAGCCGAAGTTGTTCGACAGCGCCGGTCCCGGCTCCCAGTCACGTGCCTCGCCCATGACCACGTCGAGCGCGATGTCGTCGCTCAGCACCTTGGTGTTGGCCGTCGGGGGAATCTGGCGATGTTCGAACGACAGCATCACCGCCGCAGCTTCGAGGGCGCCGGCGGCGCCGAGCGCATGCCCCGTCACGCCCTTGGTGGAGACCACCGGGACGTTGCCGTCGCCGAAGACCGCCGACACCGCCGCGGCCTCTGCGGCGTCGTTGAGGGGCGTGCTCGTGCCGTGGGCGTTGATCTGTTTGATGTCGCCGGGCGCGAGGCCGGCATCGTCGAGCGCCAACCGCATGCAGGCGATCGCACCGACTCCGCCCGGTGAAGGCGCAGTGATGTGATGAGCGTCGGCGTTGCTGCCCCCACCGATGATCTCTCCGACGATGTGAGCTCCGCGCGCGACCGCGTGGTCCCATTCTTCCAGCACGAACGCCGCAGCGCCCTCACCCATGATGAATCCGTCGCGATCGGTGTCGAACGGTCGGCTGGTGCCGCTGCTCGACAGCGCCGTCATGTTGCCGAAGCCGGCGAGCGCAGTGATCGTCCCGGCGTGCTCGGTGCCGCCGGAGATCACGGCATCGGCCAAACCCCACGAGATCACCCGTGCGGCGTAGACCAAGGCGTGTGTGCCGGCGGCGCACGCGGTCACGATCGTCTCGTTGGGGCCCTGCAGCCCGAACCGCATCGAGATCGCCGCACCTGGGGCGTTGGCCATCATCATCGGAACGAGGAATGGCGAGACTCGCCGCACACCCTTGTCGATCCTGACGGTGATCTGTTCCTCCAGTGTGTGGATCCCACCGACTCCCGTGGCGAAGATCGTGCCGAAGCGAGCGGGATCGAGACCGAGGTCGCCGGCCTGCTCCATTGCCTCGGTGGCGGCGGCGATGGCGAATTGCTCGCTGACATCGGCCCTGCGCGCCTCTTTGGGTGAGGCATAGTACGCAGACGAATCCCACCCGTCGATGACCGTCGAGCGGTCGACGCCCGAGAGGCCAGGGCCGAGCAGGCCTGACCAGAAGGCGTCCTTACCGAGCCCACACGGCGCCACGACGCCGTATCCCGTGATCGCAACGCGGCGACCCAGACCGTTCATGCCGATCCTTTCGCATCAGCCCACACGAGCGGGCAGACCATCAGAGTTTGTTGGAGACGAGCTCGTAGGCCTGCCCGACGGTTTCGATTCCCTCGAGTTCCTCCTCGGGTACCTCGACGCCGAATTCCTCCTCGAGTGCCATGACGAGTTCCACCAGGTCGAGGCTGTCGGCGTCGAGGTCGTCGCCGAACTTGGCGTCGGGGGTGACTTGATCTTCGGAAACCGACAGCACTTCGACGGCGCACTTCTGGAAGCGGGCGAACAGTTGTTGATCCAACGGATGTCTCCTTCTTACTTGTGAGGTCGATCAGTCTAGGGACTCTGACCAGCGTGTCAGTGGCCCATGCCGAGGCCGCCGTCGACTGGCAGCACGGCTCCGGTGATGTAGGCCGCATCGGCCGAGGCGAGGAACGCGACGGCCCCCGCGATCTCGTCGGCGGTGGCGGCACGTTCGAGGGGGACCATCGCGACGATCGCGTCGAGCCGGTCCGCCCCGAGTGCGGCAGTCATGTCGGTCTGAACCGGGCCGGGAGCGATCACGTTCACGGTGATGCCTCTCGAGCCCAACTCGCGGGCGAGCGATCGGGCGAGGCCGACCAGCCCGGCCTTCGACGCCGCATAGTTGGCCTGGCCTGCCGCTCCGAGGAGGCCCACGACCGACGACATGAGCACGATCCGACCCTTGCGCGCCTTGAGCATGCCGCGTGCGGCTCGTTTGGCGACCCGGTAGGACGCCGTGAGGTTGGCGTCGATCACACTGGCGAAGTCGTCTTCGCTCATCCGGAGCAGCAGGCCGTCGCGGCGTGACGCCTGCGTTCGACACGAGCACCTCGACGGGACCGCCGAACCGTTCCTCGACCGCCGCGAACGCCTGATCGACCTGCTCGGAGTCGGTGACGTCGCACTTGACGCCGTAGAACCCGTCCGGGGGCGGTGACGAGTTGTACGTGACGGCCACGTGGTCGCCGAGCGAAGCGAAACGCTCTGCGCACGCCAGGCCGATCCCCCTGGAACCTCCGGTGATGAGCACGATTCGAGGCTCGCTGATGGTTTCGGTCATTCGGTATCGCCGCCCCAGCGGAGGACGCAGCTGGCGGCGGTCATGCCACCACCGAAACCGACGAGGAGGAGCAAGTCACCGTGCTCGACCCTGCCGTGGTCGAGTGCGTGTGCGAGCGCGAGTGGAATCGTGGCCGATGATGTGTTCCCGGTGTGCTGGATCACGACGGAGGCCCGATCGATCGGAATGCCCAGCCGGTCGCACGCAGCCTGGATGATTCTGATGTTGGCCTGATGCGGGACGATCAACTTGATGTCGTCGATCGTGACGCCTGCATGCGCCATCGACTTCTCGGCAGAGTCGACCATCAGCCGGACTGCCCGGCGGAACACCTCCTTGCCTTCCATCTCGATGTACCCGCCGACCTCGGCCTGCAGGATCGACAACGCCGAGCCGTCGGCGTCGAGATTCCATCCCAGGAGCTCCCCGGCGCCTTCGACGCTCTCCAACATGACCGCGCCGGAGCCATCGCCGAACAGTGGGGCGGTGGATCGGTTCGTGTAGTCCGTGATGCGAGACAGGCTGTCGGTGCCGATCACCAGGACACGATCGGCACCCATCGCGATCAGACCGTGTGCGGTGACCAGCCCGTACATGAACCCGGTGCAGGCAGCGTTCACGTCGAACGCTCCGCAGCGCAGGCCCAATTCGTGCTGAACGGCGGCCGCGGATCCCCACTGCTTGTCGGGGGTGCATGTGGCCAGGACCAGCGCGTCGATGCGGCCCGGGTCGAGGCCCGACATTCCGAGGGCCTGTCGGCCGGCGTCGACCGACAGACCGATCGTGGTACCGCCCACGCGGCGTTCCTCGATACCGGTGCGAGTTCGGATCCACTCGTCGGTCGTATCCATTGTCGCCGCCAACTCTTCGTTGGTGAGCACCTTCTCCGGCAGGGCGGTGCCCCACCCCGAGATGACGGCGCCGCGGGCGCCTTCGCGAATTGCCTGGCATGTTTGTCCTCCTCAGCTGGTTCGCAGCCAGGCGATGGGTTGCCGCGACGTCACGCGTTCCGTGTCGACGGCGATGTAGTTCTGCAGTGCCCCCTGGAACGGCGAGCGGACTTCGTGCTCACCGACCTGCCCCAACACCGTACCCACCTGGATCGCCGCTCCCGGTCCGATCGGCGCCGGGGTGAAGATCCCGGCCGCCGGCGAGACCACGACACGCTCTGCAACGAAGAGGTGCTCGCCCTCGACTTCGACCGGCGGGGCGCTCTCACCGGCGATCCACGCAAGCAGCTTGTCGAGGTCGTCGGGCGTCGCGATCGAGATGGTGCGAGCCCCCTCGACGCTCCGCTTCGCCATCCCGGTCAGGACGCCGCCCGGGCCGAGTTCGGCGAAGTCGGTGACGCCGAGGCTCGACAGTGTTTGCAGGCAGTGCTTCCACCGGACGGGGCTCGACAGCTGCGCTGACAGGAGAGAGGTCCACTCCGCACCACGGTTGTGGGGCTTCGCGTCGACGTTGGAGACGACCGGGATATCGGCATCTCGGATATCGGAGGCGGCGATGGCAACGCGCAGGCGGTCGCGGGCGGGCGCCATGAACGACGTGTGGAAGGCACCCGAAACCTGTAGGGGCATGATCCGCTTGGCGCCGAGTTCTTTGGCATGGGCGCCGGCTTTCTCCACGGCGGAGGGCTCGCCGGCGATGACGACCTGGCCGGGTGCGTTGAAGTTGGCGACCCACACGTCGGCGTCGGCGAGGTTGCAGGCCACCTCGACCTGGTCGTCGTCGAGACCGAGCACCGCCGCCATGGTTCCCACGTGGGCGGCGCCGGCGTCGTGCATGGCAGCGGCCCGCTCGGACACCAGCGCAACTCCCTCGTCGAACCCGAGCGCACCCGTCGCCGCGAGGGCGGTGTACTCGCCCAGACTGTGACCGGCACAGAAGCTGGCCTCGATACCGAGACGTTCGACGGCGTCGAGCACCATCAGACTCGACACGAACGTCGTGAGCTGCGAGTTGCGGGTGTCTCTGAGTTCGTCGGCGTCCGCGTCGAGCAGCAGTGCGCCGACGTCGCGTCCGGCCACCTCGTTCGCCTCGTCGACCAATTCCCAGCTCTCGTGATCGACCCAGGGCCGGCCCATTCCCGGCCGCTGCGACCCCTGACCGGGGAAGGTGAAAGCGAGCATCAGAGCGAGGCTAGACCCTTCCGGAGGAGCTCCCTGCACTACCCACCGGTAACCCGCGCGGCCATGTGAAGCATCGATCGCGCCGATCAGAGGTTCACGGTCGAAGCCCATCTCGACGCCTACGATCAGCCGGTATGAGCGACACGCCGCCGCCACCACCACCTCCGCCACCACCGCCGCCGCCGGCATCGCCGCCGCCGCCGTTCAACGAACCGGTCGGCGGTACTGCGCCCGGTGGCCGCGAACTGGCGTCGCCGGGTCTGCGTGTGCTCGCACGGATTCTCGATTCCCTGATCCTCGGGATCGTCTTCGGTGGGATCTTCGCGGCGATCATCCTGAGCGGCGACGACAACGCCGGTCTCGCCGGCATCGGGACCGACGCGAGCCTCGGCCGGGCCTACCTCATCGGGTTGCTGGGCGCGGCGGCGGGGTTCGTGTGGGACGCCGTCAGCACCAAGATGTTCGGGGGCTCGCCGATGAAACTCGCATTCGGGATGAAGGTGATCCAGCAGAGCGGCGACGACGTCGAGTGGGTGCACGCGATCAAACGCTGGGCGCTACCCGGTGCGTTTGCGCTCATCCCACCATTCGTCGTGTTGAACGCTCTCGTCAGCCTTTCCCAGCTCGTGGTCGTGATCGTCAGCCTGGTCTTCATCTTCTCGAAGCCACTCCGCACCGCGGTGTGGGATCTGTTCGCCGGCACACTGGTGATCAAGAGCCGCTGACGGACACCCGGTGCCGCGGGGTGGCGCCGATAGTCTCAGCGGCACGCCCCGGTAGCCCAACGGCAGAGGCAGCGGTCTCAAACACCGTCCAGTGTGGGTTCGAATCCCACCCGGGGCACATGGGTTCCTGGCTCGTCAGACGACGCTTGACGCAGACGTCAGATCGGCTTCGGTCGCTTCGCGCCGAACTGACGCAGATCGACGAGCAGCTCGACATCGTCGCCGATGATGCCGACAACCAGGCGATCCGGGCCCTGGTATCGGAGACGCCCGGGGCGACGTTCGAGGCGAACGATGCCCGCAAGCACGCCGACGCGATGCGCAAGCATCGTCAGCACGTCGTCGACACCATCACCGAGCTCGAGTTGCGTCAGGATCGCCTGCTCGACCAGATGAACGCCGAGCGGTGAACCGCTCGGCCCACCCGTCGGGCTGGTTGAATGGGGCACGGGGCCGTCGTGCCCGCGGAAAGGAACCACAGTGTCGCTCAGAGTCGTGATCGCCGAGGACGAAGCCATCATCCGGATGGATCTGCGCGAAACCCTCCAAGAGGAGGGCTACGACGTCGTCGGCGAGACGGGTCGTGGTGACGAAGCCGTCGAACTGGTTCGCACGCTGATGCCCGATCTCGCAGTACTCGACGTGAAAATGCCCGGGATGGACGGTTTGGAGGCAGCCGGCATCATCACCGACGAGAAGCTGTGTGGTGTTCTGATCCTGACGGCGTTCAGCCAGCGTGAGGTCATCGAGCAGGCGCGCGATGCCGGAGCGTTGGCCTACCTCGTGAAGCCGTTCCAGAAGAGTGATCTCGTGCCGGCGATCGAGGTCGCGATCGGACGCTTCCGTGAGCTCCGCAATCTGACCGGCGAGATCGACGCTCTCGGCGAGCAACTCGAGGCTCGCAAGACGATCGATCGGGCCAAGGGCCTGCTCATCGACGAATGCGGGATGAAGGAGGGCGACGCGTTCTCGTTCATCCAACGCACCGCCATGAGTGAGCGCACCAAGATGCGTGATGTCGCGGCGCGTGTGCTGGATGGCACGTTGCGCCCGTAATCAGCCGGTCACGCAGGTCGAGACGACCTGGGGTGTCGGCGACGTCTCGGTTCGAATTCCGCGACAATGGAACGACGATCATCATGAAGACGTCTTGCGGTCGACGTATCCGGGCAATGGTGCTCGCCGCCTGCTTCCTCGCCGCCTGCACGAGCGGCTCCGAGCCGTCGAGCGGTGTGCCGGCAGGCGCCGACAACAGCGGGTACGGCCCGTTCGAACCGTTGGTCGGTGTCGCCACGGTCGTCGAGGCGACCGTCATTGCCCACCGCGGACCGGTTGCCGTCGCCAACGACTTCGGGACCGTGGACTACTCCGGGCGGTCGGAAGACGCCGGCGAGTGGACGTCGCCCGACGGGCTCCCCGTGGTCGTCCTCGGCGATGTCGAGGTCGTGGAGTCCATCGGTGGCACCGAGGAAGCGGACACACTGATCGCACGCGCGGCCATCGGTCTGCCGCCCGAATCCGGCGGCTGAACCCGCGCCGCCCGAGTCGTTCGATCGTCGGAGCGCGTAACGTGGCGGGGTGGCCAACTACCTCCTCGTCGACGGCAACTCGCTGACCTATCGGGCGTTCTTCGCGCTCCCCGCCGACATGGCGACCGCGAGTGGGCAGGTCACCAACGCAGTGTTCGGCTTCACGTCCATGTTGATCAACGTGATCAAGGACCAGGAGTGCGACGGCATGGTCGTGGCCTTCGACCGTCCGGAGCCCACGTTCCGCCACGAGGCCGAACCCGAGTACAAGGCCCAGCGTGAGGCGGCGCCCGACATCCTCCGACAGCAGATGGGCCTCGTCCGTGAGGTGCTGGACGCCCTCGGCATCCAGCAGGTCGAGGCTGCCGGCTGGGAGGCCGACGATCTGATCGCAACCCTGTCGACGAAGCTCGTCGAACGCGGCGACACGGTGCTGATCGTGACCGGCGACCGCGACAGCTATCAGCTCGTCAAGGACCCGGACGTCAAGGTGCTCTACAACAAGCGCGGCGTCAGTGACTACGCCCTGTACGACGAGGCCGGCATCGCCGAGCGCACCGGGGTGACACCGGCGCTGTACCCGCAGTACGCCGCGCTCCGTGGCGACAACTCCGACAACCTGCCAGGTGTACCGGGCGTCGGTGAGAAGACGGCCGCCAAGCTGATCAACAAGTACGGCGGGCTCGACGGCATCTTCGAGCACGTCGACGAGCAGACCCCGAAGTTGCGGGAGAACCTGACCGAGCACGAGGCTCGGGCCCGGAAGAACCTGGACCTGATGATCCTGCACCACGACGGGCCGGTCGAATCGGTGGACCTGGATGCGATGGCGATCGATCCCGACCCGGCCGAGGTCCAGCGGCTGTTCGACTTTCTCGAGTTCCGCACCCTGGCGGACCGGCTGGCCGAGGCGTTGGGGCCGAGCTCTGGCATCGTGTCCAGCGAGCCGCGTGACGAGTTGCTCGCCGAGGTCACCGAACTCGCCGGCGGAACCGAGGCGGCGGCGGCGCTGGCCGTGGTCGACGTGCTCGACATCGCGGCGGTCTGGGACGGGGAACCGGGCCGCAGCGACCTCGTGGGGATGGCGTTCGTGACCGGGGCCGAGACGTCATCGGTGGCGTGGATGCCCGGCGAGTTGCTGCGCGACGACGCTGTCGCAACAGCGCTCGGCGGGCACGCCCACGTGCGCGGTCACAACGTCAAGCCACTGATGCGGTCACTCCTCGAGGCGGATGTCGATCTGGGCGGTCTGCAACTCGACGTCGCGATCGTGGCCTACCTCATCGACCCGGCCGAAGCTCGCTACGAGCTCGCTGATCTGCTGGTCAAGCACACCGAGTTCGCACCGCCCAGCGACGATGCCGCATCGTCCGGGCAGCTCGACCTCGACGGCAGGGCGATCACTCCTCCCGAACAGGCCGGTCGGGACGCGCTGGCGGTGCACCACATCGCCGGGCCGATCGAGGCGAGCCTCGACGCCCAGGGCATGGCAGAGCTCTACCACTCGATCGAGAATCCGCTGGTGCGTGTACTCGCCAAGATGGAGCACGTCGGTGTGGGCGTCGATGTGGAGACGTTGCGTTCGATCAACGAGCGACTCACGGGCGAGGTCGAGTCGCTCGGCGCAGAACTGCGCGAGGTCAGCGGGCCGCGACGACCTGAATCTGAACTCGCCGACGCAACTGCGGGCGCTGCTGTTCGACGAGAAGGATCTGAGCCCGGTCGGCGTCAAGAAGACGAAGTCCGGCTATCGACCGACGCGCAGACGCTCGAGAAGCTCAAGGACCAGTGGCCCGAGTTCATCGTCCCCCTCTTGCGGCACCGCGAGGTCGAGAAACTCCGCGGAACCTACGGGGAGGGTCTCCTCCACGAGGTCGCCGAGGACGGTCGCATCGCACGCCACGTTCAATCAGACCGTGGCGCGGACCGGTCGGTTGAGCTCCGACCAGCCGAACCTCCACAACATCCCGGTTCGCAGTGACGAGGGTCGGGTGTTCCGGACCGCCTTCGTGACCCGGCCGGGCACCACGATGCTCGTGGCCGACTACAACCAGATCGAGCTCCGCTGTATCGCCCACCTGGCCGCCGACCCCGGGCTGATCGAGGCCTTCACCAGTGGGCAGGACATCCACAACGCCACCGCGGCGCGGGTGTTCGCCGTCGATCCGGCGGACGTGACGTTGGACCAGCGGTCGAAGGCGAAGATGGTGTCCTACGGCTTGGCCTACGGCATGGAGGCCTACGGCCTGGGGCAGCGTCTCGAACATCCCGACCGACGAAGCCTCCGTGATCCTCGACGCCTACTTCGAAGCGTTCCCGAACGTGAAGGCCTACATGGATGCCACGGTGCAGGAAGCACGCAAGACGGGGTACACGGAAACGTTGTTCGGGCCGACGTCGCCCGATCCCCGAACTCCTCAACTCGAACTGGCGGATCAGGCAGGCGGGGGAGCGGCAGGCGATGAACGCGGGGATTCAGGGCCTCGCCGCCGACATCTTCAAGGTCGCGCTGGTGCGAATCGACGAGGCCCTCGAGTCAGGCGGCCACGACAGCGAACTCGTCCTCCAGGTGCACGATGAGGTGATCGTCGAGGTGCCCGAGGGCGAGCGCGGATCGGTCGGTGATCAGATCGTGGACATCATGCGGCATGCCGCGGATCTCGACGTTCCTCTCGAGGTGAACGTCAGCTGGGGCGACACCTGGGCAGCCGCCAAGGGGTGACCGAGCGTGCCGCCGCCCGGTGCCGGCACGCTCGGCTTCTCATGGTCGGCGCGTTCGGGAGTGCGTCGCCGGTCTCTTCGCCGCGTTTGGCCATGTCGTTGCGTGTCGTCGCGGGCGATCGGAAGCGGGGTGGCGGTCGGAGGCGGGGGCGACCCCGATGTCGCGAGCAGACAGGTCAGCGCCAGGGTCGCCGCGGTCTGGACCGAGCGTCGGCGTCGTAGGAAGCCACGTTGCCCACGGGGCACAGGTTGCCGACGATGTCCTTGCTTCGTCACGGTGGTTGTTTCCGATCTGTTCGTGTTGCCCTTCGGGGTCGTGAGATCTCCTCAGGTCCAGCCGTTGCCGGACCAGGTGCTGCCGGACCAGGTGCTGCCGGACCAGGTGGAGCCGGACCAGTCGTCGGTTCCCGTCCAGGCGGCACCGATCTTGCTCAGCCTGATCCAGGCGCCAGGCCGCCACTTGGCGCCGGTGACCGTGTACTCGCCGACCAGCGGTTCGCCGTCGATCGTGACGTGGGCGCCACCACGTGACGCCTCGAGCGAGCCGCGCCCATTCGCCCGGTCCCACCGCTGGCGGGTCGAGGCGGCATCGGCGTGCATCGCTTCGGACAGGTTGATCGCGCCGTTGCCGTCGAAACGAGCCTGGTTCTCGGTGTCGGTCGCGGTGTCGTTGATCAGGTTCTTGACCTGATCGGGGTGAGTTCGGGACGCTGCTCGAGCAGCAGCGCGGCGGCGCCGGACACGACGGCCGCGGCCTGTGATGTGCCCGAGCCGACGAACAGCCGGTCGTCGTCGGCGACGCGGCCGCCCGGGTGCTCGGTGTCGACGCGCGACCCGGGGCTCCTGAGGCTTCTCATCGACACGCCCGGTGCGGCAACGTCGGGATTACGTACCCCGTCGCCCTGGGTCGCCCAGCGGGGGATGATCCACTCGCCGGCGGCCTGCTCGAATTCGGCGGCCTGGACGGCGATGACGTACGAGTTGTCGGCGGGGCTGGCCAAGCTCCTGGCGCCGCGTCCCTCGTTGCCGCCGGAGACCACGACGACGATGCCGTGCCGCCAGCGTTCTCGACGGCCCGCGAGAGCGGGTCGTCGATGTAATGCTGAGTGCTGTCGGTGTTGTACGACAGGTTCAGGACGCGGATGTTGAGACCGCCGGTGTTCCGGTTCTGGACGACCCAGTCGATCGCTGCGATGACTTGGGAGACGTCAGCGGCGCCGGTGTTGTCGGCGACTCTGACACTGACGATGCGCGAGTCGGGGGCGACGCCGATGAAGTCGTCGGGTCGTGGCGCCAACGGGTCGGCGCCGGGCGTGCGGCCGGCGATGATGCCGGCGATGTGGGTGCCGTGGCCGAAGGTGTCGAGTCCCGCGACGTCGTCGATGTTGCCTTCGAAGGAGAGGTCGGGTCCGACGAAGACGTCGGTGGTGGACAGTTCGGTGACGGGGGCGATGCCGGTGTCGATGATTGCGACGTCGATGCCGTCGCCCGTGAAGCCGGCCGCCCACATCTCGTCGGCACCGATCTGGCCGATCGCCTCCGCCAGGCTCGTCTGCCCGGGCGTCTCGTCCACGACGGAGGCCGCCTTCGGGCTGTCGTCCTCGTTGGCTGCGACGGCGAGCCCGGGAGTGATTGCGACGAGAAGTGCCGACGCCGCGATGGCCGAGATGCGCTGCCGGTGCGTGACGACGCCGCTCACGACCATGCCTCCGCGGACCAGGTCGCACCACTCCAGGTGGCGCCACTCCAGGTGGCACCACTCCAGGTGGCTCCGGACCAGGTGGCCCCGGACCAGGTGGCTCCGCTCCAGGTGGCTCCGCTCCAGGTGGCCCCGGACCAGGTGGCCCCGGACCAGACGCCTCCGGACCATGTTGCGCCCGACCACGTCGCACCACTCCAGGTGGCACCGTTCCGAGTACCGCCCGACCAGGTGGCACCGTTCCAGGTACCGCCCGACCACGTCGCTCCCGACGGAGTGGTGATGCCGCTCGAGCCGCTCGCAGGAATCGCGGGCGGATGGTTCTGCGTCGTCGAGGTCTTGCTGAGGTCCTTGTACGACCGGATCGCATCCTTCGGGCTGATCTTGCCGCTGCCGTCGATGTGCTGACCGACGTCCTTGAGGTCGATGGCCTCCGACCGGAAGAGGTACTTGACGTCGTCGTTCGTGAGGTCGGGGTAGCGAGAGAGCATCGCCGCGGTGAAACCGGAGACCACGGCGGCCGACTGTGAACTGCCCGATCCGAGGAAGTACTTGCCGTGGACGCGTGCGCTCGGATAGGCCTGGTCGAGCATCGAGCCGGGCACGCGGAAGCTCATGATCGAACGACCCGGTGCGACGAAGTCGGGTGCCCGGGGGAGTTGCCGCCTGAGCTCCACGGTGCGATCCAGTCCTGGGCCCCCGAAGAGTCGTACATCTCGTGGGCACCGACTGCGATCACATAGGGCGACACCGCCGGGCTGTCGATCCCACCGACGTCGTTGCCACGGTTGCCCGTCGCTGCGACGACGACGATCCCGGCGTCCCAGGCACGCTCGACGGCCGCCGAGAGTGGATCACCCTGGTTCGACGCCACGCCCGGCACGCCGAGCGAGAGGTTGAGTACACGGATGTTGAGCCCGGCGAGATTGTCGAAGCCGCCTTCGTTCGAGAGGTCGGGCCCGTTGATGATCTTGCCGGGTTGGTCGAGCCCGTCGACAGGAGTGACGCCGGAGTCGATCAGGGCGACGTCGATGCCCTGCCCGGTCGCGTCCTTGCCCGCATACTCGGACTTCGACTTCTCCGTGACCATCTTCATGATCACGGGCTCACCCGGCCGGACAGCCATCGACAGAGAGATCGGCTCGGGGTCGGTGGCGGGAGATGCTCCCGGGGCGGGGTCCGAGCCCGCAGCCGAGACCATCGCGCCAACCGTCAGCAGTGCGGCGACCGGTGCCAGAAGACGGCGCCTCCGGCGCAGTTCGGGTCCTCGAAGAATGGCCATTGCTGGTTCCCGCCTTGCTCTTCGTACACTGTTATCACAACTGATTAGCGCTCTCGGTGGCCGAATTGTTGCACTCGGTGAGTTCAGGAATGTCCAAGAACCGCTGTGTCTCGCCGGGTGCACGAACGGCGGCGTCGAGCGGACTGGCCGGCAGAGTCCGCCGCTTCGGCCGCAACGAGCGTCGTCAGGCGATGCGGAGATCGGGAGCGAACGCAGCGCCCACGTTGCCACCCTCTTCGATCGTGCGCCGGAGCCGCTCGAGTGCCCGGTGTGCAATCACCCGGACGTTGCTCTCGCTCTGCCAGGTGATGGCCGCGACCTCGGCCACCGGCAGATCGTGCACGACGCGCAGCATCACGACCTCGGCCGCCACCGGCTGCAGGGTCTAGAGGAGCGCAAGTACGCCGTCGAGTGTGTCACCTATCGGATCCGCGGTGCGCCGGCCGGCGAGCCGCCGCGCCATCGGCTCCAGCGCCGACTCGTTCCGACGGGCGACCCGGCGACTCTCATCGATGGCCCGCCGCTGCGCGATCGTGAAGATCCAGTTCCTGAAGCCTGCGCCGTCGCCCTCGAACCGCTCGATGGTTCGGCCGACGTCGATCCAGGCCTGGCTGGCGATGTCCTCGGCGGCCGCCCGGCCACGTGAGCGCAAGAGCCGCAGCAGTTGCGGTTGATAAATCGTCCAGAGGTCGGCGAGCGCGTCGCTGTCACCGCATCGAGCACGATCGAGTGTCTGCTCGTCGGGGATCCTCGGATCGGTCGGGGTCTGCACGATCACGACGCTACGGAACTCGGTCGGCGGGGCCCAGGGGCTCCGAACCTCTTTCCGTAATCTGACCAGCGGCGACCACGCAGCGACGCAGCCTCCGGCATCGAGGTCACGTTGGGTGTGGTCAGCCTGTCACCCTCCACTGTCTGGCGGCCGAAGCAGCGACCACCCCGTCACGAGGGCGGCTCCCAGCGCGGCACCGACCAGCAACGGGCCGGTGCCGACCCAGACGGCGAGCGCGCCGCCCGCTGCGACGGCCACTGCCTGCGAGCCGTACTGGACGCCACCGGCGACGGACATCGCTGCGGCACGGCCCTCGCGTGGCAGCCGCGTGCCGACGACCTGGTTGGTGGGTACGGCAATCGCATCGACGGCGCCGGACACGAGCAGTGCGAGTGCGGCGATCGACGGCAGCCACCTGATCGAGAGGAGGAACAGGAACGCGGTTGTGAGTGAGAGGAACAGCGCACGGCGAGCGGCGAGCCGAAGCAGCACCCTCGGGTCCGGGTGATCGGGACTGACCGACATCGCGATCATGGCACCGACGGCGATCGTCGCCGCCAGGAGACCGGCGGTGGCCGGCGCGGCACCGAGTTCGTCCGTGTACGGAACGACGAGCGCCTCGGGGAGCACCATCATCATGTTCACGCCGACGAAGAGAGCGAGTGCCCGTCGACAGAGCGGATCGCGCCGCCACACGAGCGTGCCGGCGCGTACGCCGGCGAACCCGAGTGACGATCCCTCGTGGCGGTCGGACGCCGGGCTGTGGCGGATCGCGGCGACCAGCAGCGCCGACACGACGAAGGTCGATGCGTTGAGCACCAGCGTGAAGCGCGCTCCGACGAGAGCGATCACGGTGCCCCCGAGCGCATAGCCAGCGACGATCTCGGTCTGGGTCGCGACACCGAACAGAGCGATGACCTTGCCGTACCGGTCGGGGCTCACCACGTCGAGCAGTGCGGCGCCCCGTGCTGAGGTGAACGGTGGCACGCAGAGTCCGGCCGAGAAGGCCAGCACGAGCAGACCGGCGGTCGGCAGCGGGAGCGCCATCGCCACGAACAGTGCTGCACGAATGAGGTCCGCGGTGATCATCACCGCCACTCGCCCGAATCGATCAGCGAACGTCGACAGCAGCTGACCGGGTCCGATCCACGGCACGAGCGACACGATCGTGACGGCTGCGGTCCAGAGGGCGGAGTCCGACTGTTCGAACACGACGACCGCCAGCGCGAGCCGACCTGCCCAGTCACCGAGCCCCGAGACCAGTTGCGCCCCGAACAGGAACTTCGGCTCTCGTTGCGTGAGCGGTGACACGAGATCCCGCAATCGGTCGAACACCCTTCCAGTCCTACCACCCGGAGCGCACGGATGAACACGACGTGCAACAGTTGGAGCGTGCGGCAGACTGACCCGATGGCCGAGTCGGATCCCGATCACTGGTTCGAACCGATCGCCGATCATCTCGGAGCGGCCTACCTGCGGTATTCCTTCACCAAAGGCACCCGTCAGGAGATCGAGTACCTGATTCCCACGCTCGGGCTGGTGCCCGGCATGCGGGTGCTCGACGTCGGATGCGGCCCAGGGCGCCACGCACATGCGCTCGCCGAACGCGGCATCGACGTGCACGGGATCGACGTCAGCGAACGATTCGTCGACCTCGCACGGGTCGATGCGCCGGACGGCGCCACCTTCGAGCGACTCGACGCACGGGCGTTGCGGTTCGACGCCGAATTCGACGCGGTCATCTGCCTCTGTCAAGGCGCGTTCGGTCTCATGACCGCCGACGGTCACGACGAGGTCGTCGTCGCCGGGATCGCACGCTCCCTCAAGCCGGAGGGGCGACTCGCGCTCAGCGCGTTCAGTTCGTACTTCGTCGCGCGGCACTGGCACGACGCGGACTTCGACGCCGATTCGGGCGTCAATCACGAGCGGACCGAGATCCGAAACGAGGAGGGCGAGTCGATCGAGACGAGCCTCTGGACCGGCTGCTACACCCCGCGTGAACTCCGGTTGCTGTGTGCCGCCAACGGGCTCACGGTCGACTCGATCAACAGCGTCGAACCCGGCGGCGTACGCGTCACGCGAGACCACGATGGACACCGCCGAAATTCCTCCTGCTGGCGACCCGTCAGACGTGACCGACGGCCCTGTCGGATTCCGCGGGCTGCTGGTAACCTGGTCTGCTGCACTGGGTACCAGTGCGCCCGAATACACCCTTCCCGTCCGTTTCGAAAGTAGTCCATTCCTTGTCCGACACCACGACCCAGCCCACCGACACGAACAGTGCTCCCGCCGACAATCCGGCCTTCGGCACCTTCGACGAGGAGGGTAACTACACCCCACGCGAGATCGTGTCCGACGATCTCGGCATGAGCTTCGCCGACGCCATCGACGGCACGATCGTCGAAGTCGAAGACGGCCAGATGGTCAATGGCACCGTCGTCAAGATCGACAAGGACGAGGTGCTGCTCGACATCGGCTACAAGAGCGAGGGCGTGATCCCCAGCCGCGAGTTGAGCATCCGCAACGACGCCAACCCGGCCGAGATCGTCTCGCTCGGCGAAGAGATCGAGGCGCTCGTGCTCACCAAGGAGGACAAGGAAGGTCGCCTCGTCCTCTCCAAGAAGCGTGCGCAGTACGAGCGTGCCTGGGGAACGATCGAGGCCAAGAAGGAAGCCGACGAGATCGTCGAGGGCCCGGTCATCGAGGTCGTCAAGGGTGGACTCATCGTCGACATCGGTCTGCGGGGCTTCCTGCCCGCATCGCTCGTCGAGCTGCGTCGTGTCCGCGACCTGGCGCCGTACATCGGCACCACGGTGCAGGCCAAGATCATCGAGCTCGACAAGAACCGCAACAACGTCGTGCTCTCGCGCCGGGCCTACCTCGAGGAGAACCAGAAGGAGACCCGCGACAGCTTCCTCACCAATCTCAAGATCGGCGAGGTCCGAGAGGGCACCGTGTCGTCGGTGGTCAGCTTCGGTGCATTCGTCGATCTCGGCGGCATGGACGGCCTGATCCACGTCAGCGAACTGTCGTGGAAGCACGTCGACCATCCCGGCTCCGTCGTCGCCGTCGGCGACCCGGTCAAGGTTCAGGTCCTCGACGTCGACTTCAGCCGTGAGCGCATCAGCCTTTCGCTGAAGGCCACGCAGGCCGACCCGTGGCAGGAGTTCGCCGAGACCCACGAGGTCGGGCAGCTCGTCTACGGCCGTGTGACCAAGCTCGTGCAGTTCGGTGCGTTCGTCCAGGTGGGCGACGGCATCGAAGGCCTGGTGCACATCTCCGAGATGTCGACCCACCACGTCGACTCACCTGAGCAGGTCGTCACCCCCGGCGAGGAGCTGTGGGTCAAGATCATCGATCTCGATCTGCCCCGACGCCGGATCAGCCTGTCGATCAAGCAGGCTGCCGAGGGCGGCGAGCTGGCTGCCGAGTACCGCGAGCACTTCGAGGTCGACGCCGAGGGCAACTGGGCCACGAGCAGCGATGAGGTCGAAGCCGCTTGGGCCGAGTTCGAAGGTGCCGACACCGGTGAAGCCGGTGACGCCGGCTCCGCTGAGGCCGTCGAGGTTGCCGACGCGGTTGATGTTGCTGAGGCTGTCGAGGTCGCTGAGGTCGCTGAGGTCGCCGAAACCACCGAGGCTGCCGAGACCACCGAGGCCTGAAGTCAGATGCTCCTGGTCGGGTTGACCGGGGGGATCGGCGCGGGCAAGTCGACCGTGTCGACGATCCTCGCCGAGCGTGGTGCCGTCATCGTCGACGCCGATCAGATCGCACGCGATCTGCAGCTCCCCGGTTCACCCGTGCTCGATCTGATGGCCGAGCGCTTCGGCGAGCACATCATCAACGGCGACGGGTCGCTCGACCGTGCGGCCGTCGCAGCGATCGTGTTCGGCGACTCCGACGGAGCCAGGCAGGCACTGGCCGATCTGAACGACATCGTGCACCCAGCCATGCAGGACGAGATCGAACGCCAGATCGCTGCCCAGGCCGAGACGGACCGGGTCGTGGTGCTCGACTTTCCGCTGTTGGGTGAGAACCCTCGTGACGACATCGCGGCCACGGTCGTGGTCGACGTCCCGCACGAGGTCGCGATCCGCCGCCTCGTCGAGTTTCGCGGGATGCACGAAGAGGATGCTCGCAAGCGAATCGTCAGCCAGATCGATCGCGACGAGCGCCTCGACGGCGCAACGCATGTCGTCGACAACTCCGGTGACCACGAACAGCTGCGTCACCAGGTCGAGGCGCTCTGGCAGGAGTTGGACGCACTGCGCACCGCTGGTGCCTGAGTCGACAGGCCAAGCCTGCCGGAAACCCCTGGCTCGCGACCGTGCGCCCTTCTCGACCGACGAGCGCTACGGCACTGATCGCCCGGGTCGTTCGTCGGTCGGCGATGAGGAGAGTTCGAGTCGGGCCTCGGTCTCGCCATCGTCGACTCGCCCGGTCGGCACGAACCCGAAGTGCTCGTAGAAGCGCGCCGGCGATCCGACGACGTCCTCGACGTAACCGACCCTGAGGTGTGTGTGCCCGGCGGCGCGTCGTTCGGCAACGATCGCGTCGAGTGCTCGGCGGCCGATCCCGCGACGCTGATGACGATGGTCGATCAAGAACCGCAGCAGGTCGGGCTCGGTACTGCCCTCGTACGGTTCCGTCATCATCACGAATCCGACCAGATCGCCGTCGGCGTCGATCGCACGGATCCACGGGCGAACGGTCTCGCCCCGCACGGTCGGTGGAACCAGCGCTTGCGCGAGCGAGACGAGCACGGGGGCGACGAGTTCGCGCTCGCGAGAACGATCGCTCGATGTTGCCGACCTCGCTCACGTTCTCGGCGGTGATCTCGACCAGCTGGACCCTCGCCGGTGGTGCCGTCGGCTGCTCCCGCCATGCCTTCCAGTCCGGGTGCAGGAGCGAGAACTGCGCATCGTCACTCCACGAGCCCCGCACCAGGGCCCCTGATCGAATCGTGCCGACGTACTCGAACCCGCATCGCTCGAGCACCCGTGCCGAGGCAAGATTGACCGGGTCGATCGTCGCTGCGATCCGGTGCACCTTCTCGCGGCGGAACAGCCAACCGACGAGACCCTCGACGGCCTCGAGTGCGTAGCCGCGTCCCTGGTGGTGGGGATCGATGGTGTAGCCGAGCATCGCGAGGTCTCCGGCATCGTCGAGCCAGATCGCGACGTCGCCCACCATGCCCTCGCCGGCGTCGATGGCCAGTTGGACCACTCGTTCCGTGTGGGACCGGCGAGAAGTTCCATCGCATCGACCAGCTGGTGCGCAAGATCGCGGGTGTATGGCATCGGCCAGTCCTGGTGGCGACCGACCTCGGGGACATGGCGGTAGCGTGTGAAGGTCGTGATGTCGTCGCGGTTGATCAGCCGGATGGTGAGCCGTTCGGTCTCGAGACGAAAGGGGCGGCGGGCGGGCATGACGTCCATTCAACACGTACGCTCCCCGCGTGTCCGTGACCGTACTGCTCGTGCTGACCTCGGCCGTCGCAGCCATGATCGACTGGTGGTCGGTCGGTACCGGCCGTCGCCGGGTCGAGCGCGTAGCGAAACCGGTCACCATGTTGGCGCTCGTCGGCGTGGCGGCCGTCGCCGGGTCGGCACCCGGCGACGTGAGGATGGGGTTGGTGCTCGGGGCCGTCTTCGGCGTGGTGGGTGACGTCGCGCTGCTCGACGAAGGCGAGAGGGCGTTCATGGTCGGGCTCGGTGCCTTTGCAGTCGGCCATTTGGCGTACTCCGTGGCCGCGCTGCTCGTGGGATTCGAGCCCGTTACTGCACTCGTCGGCGTCGTATTCACCGCTGCGCTGCTGGCATTCCGGTTCGTACCGTGGACGCTACCGGGTGCTCGCGATCACGGCGGCACGGTGCTCGCCGGCGCGGTCGTGTTCTATGCGGCGGTGATCTCGTTCATGGTGGTCACGTCATGGGGCACAGCTCAGTGGATGGCGGCGGTCGGTGCATCGCTGTTCGCGATCAGCGACTGGGTGCTCGGATACCAGCGCTTCGTCGGTCCGCTACCGGGAGGACGCGTGTCGGTTCACGTGCCCTATCACGTCGGCCAGGCGTTGCTCATCCTCGGGCTGGCGACGGCGTGACGCCTCTGAGCCGGGAACTCGTTGCGCGGGGTACGATCTCGTGCGTGCATCGAACGGCCGGCCCACCGAACCCGATCGACGTGCGGTCGTGACGAGCCGCCCGATCGACGCCTGGCTGCACGAGCACGGTGAAGGCCTGATCGCAACGCGTCGGCACCTCCACGCCCACCCCGAATTGAGCCGCGAAGAACACGCCACGACCGAGTTCCTCATGGAGCGGCTCGAACTGGCCGGCGCCAGCGTGCGACGGTTCGCCTCCGGCACCGGCCTCGTGTGCGACATCGGTGAGGGCACGTCGAGGTTGGCGTTCCGGGCCGACATCGATGCGCTCGGCATGATGGACGAGAAGGACGTTCCATATCGCAGCCAGGTTCCAGGGGTGTGCCACGCCTGCGGGCATGACGTTCACACGACGGTGTCGCTGGGTGCGGCACTGTATTTCGCTCATCACCCGGACGATGTCCCAGGGCCGCTGCGGTTCCTGTTCCAACCGGCCGAGGAACAGGTGCCCGGGGGAGCGCTCGACGTGCTCGCCGACGGTGGGATCGACGGCGTCGACGCGATCGTCGGGTTGCACTGCTGGCCGAAGGTCGATGTCGGCGTGTTCGGCCTGCGGAGCGGTTCGGTCACCAGTGCTGCCGACATGGCGGCGATCGTGCTGCACGGGCCCGGTGGTCACACGGCCCGACCCGAAGAAACTGTCGACATGGTGACGGTCGCGGTCGTCGGTGGTTGCAGACCTGCCAGGGGCCGTCGACGAACTCATCGGCGAGACCGGCGCGGTCAAGCTCGTGTTCGGTGCGATCCATTCTGGTGATGCAGCCAATGTGATTCCCACGACCTGTGAGCTCAAGGCGTCCGTGCGTACGCCGCGGTTGGACGTGTGGGAGACGCTGCCCGCGCTGGTCGAGAAGGCGCTACAGCGCGTCCTCGACGGCACCGACGCCGGATTCGAGCTCGAGTACACGAGCGGTGTGCCGCCGGTGGTCAACGATGCCGATCTGATCGAGCTCACCCGCTCGGCACTTCATCGCGAGTTCGGTGCCGACGGCGTCGTCGAGGCCGAACACAGCTGGGGTGGCGACGATTTCGCCTGGTACGCACGTGAGATTCGTGCGGCTTTCGTTCGGCTCGGTGTCCACGATCCGTCGTCCACCAGCCGGCTCGACCTCCACGTTGGCCGGTTCGACGTCGACGAACGGTCCATCGCCCACGGTGTCCGTGCGATCGTCGCGATCCGCGAACGCCCACTTCGGTCGTCCATGACGGTCGACGCGTGGGTTTTCGGCTACGGCTCGCTCGTGTCGCCGGATTCGATCGCAGCCACGATCGGGCGTCCCGTCGACCTCGACTTCGGCTTCGCTCCTGCCGAGTTGTACGGATTCACACGGAGCTGGAACTACGGGTCGCTTCGCCAGCGGGCGACGTGGGACGGCCCCCACGGCCGTGTCGAGGACGGCATCGTCGTCTCACTCGGGCTCGTCAACGATCGGCATCGGTCGACCAACGGGGCGATCGTTCGCGTCACTGCCGACGAGTTCCACGAGCTCGACCGGCGTGAGAGCGACTATGACCGGGTCGAGGTGACCGATCGAGTCGCGACTCCGTCACAGAGGGCCCCGGTCGTGGCTCGGATGCGGGTGTACACCTACGTGCCGCGTCGCTCCGCAATCGAGCGGTACGAGGGGGCCCGCGCCGAGCAGCGTGCCGCCGTGCGTCAGGGATACGTCGACCTCGTCGAGCAGGCGTTCGGTGCGCTGGGTCCGGACATGCACACCCGATACCGCTCGACCACACCGACACCCGACGTTCCGGTCGTGGCTCCCGAACGAGTGTGGTTGGAGCCGGTGCGGACCGGTGATCGAACAAATGTTCGCTGATAGGATGTCGGGTGATGTCCGACTCGACCGTCACCGCACCCGTTCCTGATCTCGCCGAGCAACCGATCGCGCAACCGACCAGCGGCGACCGTCCGTTCCGTGTCGTGTCAGACTTCGAGCCCGACGGCGATCAGCCCAAGGCGATCGCCGGGCTCGCAGAGGGAATCGAGCGCGGCGACCGGTTCCAGACGCTCCTCGGCATCACGGGCTCGGGCAAGTCGGCCACGATGGCGTGGGCGATCGAGCAGGTGCAGCGGCCCACGCTGATCCTGGCGCCCAACAAGAGCCTCGCAGCCCAACTCGCGTCGGAGATGAAGGAGTTCTTCCCGGACAACCGGGTCGAGTACTTCGTCAGCTACTACGACTATTACCAGCCCGAGGCGTATATCCCGTCCAGCGACACGTTCATCGAGAAGGACAGCTCGATCAACGACGAGATCGACCGCTTGCGCCACTCCGCGACCGCCGCGCTGCTCACCAGACGCGACACGATCGTCGTCGCCTCGGTCAGCTGCATCTACGGCATGGGCAACCCGGACGAGTACAAGGGCCAGCTCCTCGATCTCAGCATCGACATCGACTACGACATGCGCAACATCCTGCGGCGGCTGGTCGACATGCAGTACGACCGCAACGACGCGACCCTCGGCCGGGGCAAGTTTCGGGTTCGTGGCGACACGATCGAGGTGCATCCCGCGTATGACGAGTCGGTCCTCCGTATCGAGATGTTCGGGGACACCGTCGACCGGCTCACGCGGATCGACCCGCTCACCGGCGAGACGCTCGAGGAGATGAAGCGGTCGGTCATCTTCCCGGCCACCCACTACGTCGCCGGCAATGAGCGGCTGGCCGTGGCATCGGGCAAGATCGAGCACGAGCTCCAAGTACGGCTGAAGGAGTTCGAGGAGGACGGCAAGCTGCTCGAAGCGCAACGCCTCCGAATGCGCACGCAGTACGACCTCGAGATGATCAGCGAGGTCGGCTACTGCAACGGCATCGAGAACTACTCGATGCACATCGACGGGCGCGACTACGGCGAGCCACCGTTCACCCTGCTCGACTACTTCCCCGACGACTTCCTGCTCGTGATCGACGAGAGCCACGTCGCGGTGCCGCAGCTGCACGGGCAGTATGCGGGCGATCGCAGCCGGGAAGACGTCCTGGTCGAACACGGCTTTCGCCTACCGTCGGCTCGCGACAATCGGCCGCTGACGTTCGAAGAGGTGCTCGAACGGATCAACCAGTGCGTCTTCCTGTCGGCGACACCGAGTCAGTACGAGCTGCGAGTGTCCAGTCAAGTGGTGGAACAGATCGTGCGGCCCACCGGGCTCGTCGATCCGGAGGTCATCGTCAAGCCGACCAAGGGGCAGATCGACGACCTGATCGAGCTGGTGAACGGGCGAGTCGCGAATGGCGAACGGGTGCTGGTCACCACGCTCACCAAGAAGATGGCCGAGGACCTCACCGACTACCTGCTCGAGCAGGGCCTGCGCGTGCGGTACCTCCACTCGAACATCGACACGATCCAGCGGATCGAGATCCTCCGAGCGCTTCGCCTCGGTGAGTTCGACGTCCTGGTCGGCATCAACCTCCTCCGAGAAGGTCTCGATCTGCCTGAGGTGTCGCTGGTGTGCATCCTCGACGCCGACAAGGAGGGGTTCCTCCGGAGCGAGACGTCGCTGGTCCAGATGATCGGTCGTGCGGCTCGCAACGTCGCCGGCCAGGTCGTGATGTACGCCGACAAGCAGACCGACTCGATGGACCGTGCGATCGGTGAGACGCACCGTCGGCGACAGCTGCAGCTCGCCTACAACGAGGAACACGGCATCGATCCGCAGACGATCCGCAAGGCCGTTGGCGACATCCTGTCGATGCTGCGCCCGGACGGCGGCACTGCTCCCGTGCCCGGCAAGGATCGTCGTCGTCAGCGCGAGCGCACCAAGGTGCAAGAAGAGCTCAAATCTCTGCCGCAGCAGGAGCTGCAGCGCCTCATCCAGACGCTGGAAGAAGAGATGCACGAGGCGTCGGCCGAGCTCAAGTTCGAGTATGCCGCTCGCCTTCGCGACGAGATCAACGAACTGCGCCGCGAGATCCGCGACGCGCAGTAGCGCCCACTCGGTCCTGCATCCGCGGGCCGTCGAGAGCTATGGTCTGTCTGCCCACCAGTCGGGCTCCAGCCTGGATCGCATCGTGTCGACAACGCCTCCTCCTCCTCCTCCTCCTCCTCCTCCTCCACCACCACCACCGGCATCGGCACCCCCGCCATCGCCAGGTGGGTTCGGTGCAGGTGGCGGCGTGCCGCAGGAACACCCCAAGGGCACGCAGATTCTCGTCTTGGGCATCCTGAGTCTGGTGTGCTGCGGATTGCTCGGCCCATTCGCCTGGGTGATGGGGAACAATGCCCGCAAGGAAATGGCCGCCCGTCCGGATGTGTACTGGGGCAATCGGGGCAACGTCACCGCCGGGTGGGTCTGCGGGATCATCGGGAGCGTCTTCCTGATCCTCGGCGTTCTGTACTTCATCGTCGTGTTCGCAGTGCTCGCCGGGACGAGTTGACGGGGGACGAGCCCCGAAACGTCGGCGATCGTCCGCCGACGGTGCCGCGTGGCCACCGCCAGACCGATGAGCGCCATCATGGCCGCCAGCGTCCAGGTCCGATGGTTCGGTAACTGGGAGACGACCATGACCACGACGACGACCGCAGATGCGACTCCGGTGGTCGACACGGCCGATCGCGTGAGGCTGTCGGCCCTGATCACGACGCTTCCCTGATCTGCCGTCGCCTGCAGTACGCCAAGGCAGCGAGTGCGACGATGACGCCGGCGCCAGCAGCCCGTGCGGTACGGCGTCGGCCGGCGACGCCTCGGTGCCGGCGCCCGTGAACACGGAGCCGCCGGCGACCGCAACCCCGAACAGCGCCGCCATGTCGAGCGCAACGGGGACCGTCCGCGTCGCCGCAATTCGATGATCCGTCCGCCGTTGCAGGAAACACTAGCGGTGCTCGGTCGACCACGGAAGGCATCGCGATCGGCCGAAGTGCCGTCGCTGCGAGCGGGCGACCAGGTCTCGCGGGTCGGGCGAATGAGTCGTGGGGCAGGGAGGTGTCGGGCAGAGAGGTGTTGGCGGAGGGGAGCGGCGACCGAGCGTCCGGTGCCGATCAATCCAGGCCGTGTTCGACGGCGTAGCGCACCAGGTCGCTGCGCCGGCTGAGGTGCAGTTTGCCGAGGATGTTGCGAACGTGGTTCTCGGCGGTCTTCGGGAGCGATGTCGAGTTCGAGGCCGAGCTCCTTGTAGGTTCGGCCGCGGGCAACGAGCTGGAGGACTTCACGCTCCCGCTCGGTCAGCGGGTTCGTGTCGGCCGACTTGGCGAGCCGTCGGAACTCTCCGAGAACCAGCGCCGCCAGCGAGGGCGAGAAGACGGGTTCGCCGGCCGCAGCCGCCCGGAACGCCTCGGTGAGATCGTCGATCGGCATCGTCTTGAGCAGGTAACCGGCAGCACCCGCCGCGACCGCATCGAGGAGATCCCGCTCGGCCTCACTCACCGTGAGGATGACGATCGGGCACACGGCGGCGCACTTCTCGACGACGGCCAGCCCGCCGCCGCGGGGCATGTGCAGGTCGCACACCACGAGGTCGGGGCGGCGCGCCATGATGACGTCGATCGCTCCTTCGGCGTCGTCCGCCTCTCCGACCACCTCGAAGCCGGCGGGAAGCTCAGACCGCAGCCCTGATCGGACGAGCTGGTGGTCATCCGCGAGCACGGTGCGGATCGGATCGGTCACGTTGCGGATCCTGTCACGCCCGCCGGCTCCAGATGCAGACTTCGGTGCCACGACCGATCCCCGACGAGATCTCGACCCGGCCGCCGATGGACTCGACGCGTCCGACGACCGATTCATTCAGCCCGTGCGAGGTGCGCGGCGATACGGCATCGAAACCCATCCCGTCGTCGTCGACGCTCGCGAAGACATGGCCGTCGTCGTCGGTTTCGACGTAGACGACGATTCGGCTGGCAACCGCGTGCTCGAGCGCGTTCGCGACCGCCTCACCGATTGCCCGTGCGATCAGGTCTTGATCCCGGGCGTCCACTCGGCACCCGTGATCGACGACGTTCACCGTCACCGCCGTGTCGTGGCCGGAACGTACCCGCTCCACCTCGGCCCGCACCCGGGTCTCGAGGTCGGCGGTCTCGCGCGCAGCACTGCCGAACAGGAACGAACGCAGATCGCGATCGGCCTCGCGAGCAGTCCGCGCCAGATCAGGATCCGATTCGGCGGTTCGTCGCTCGACGAGGGCCAACGTCTGAAGCACCGTGTCGTGCATGACGCGGCCGACCTCGTCGCGGGCGCGGCGATCGGCGATCTCACGCTCGACCCGTTTGAGCAGGCGAGCGAGCCAGCCGAACACGACGCCGCACGCGGCGAAGAACAGGCTCGTCGCCACGATCGACACGATTTCCGGGGTGCCCCACGCGTCGAAGCCGTTGAGCTCTGCTCCGAGCCATTCCGCCGGCCCGATCAGCACCCCGCTGAGGCCGGCGATCACCGGGCCGTACGCCACGCCGACAGTTGCCATCGCGATGAGGGGCCACTGCGTGGCGATGCTCTGCGACGTCGCGAACACGTGGCCCGGTTCGAACACGTAGCCGTCGATGATGCTGAGTCCGACGGCGAAGGTGAGGTCGGCGATCACGAAGGGAGCGTGCAGCAGTCGTTCGGGGTGCCGACGCAGGAGCACGCTGCTGATCACGGTGAGCGCCAGTGTCGCTGCGACGGCCAGCCAGCCGGCCACCGGATGGCGCACCGTCGTGCTGGTGTCGGCGAACACCAGGATGCCGGCCATCCAGAGCCACGCCAGCCAGCGTGCGACGACCAGCGCCTTGAGGATCGTCAGACCGGTCGGGAACAGCGACGGTCGTGGCGTCAACGTCGGGGACCGCTCCACCGGATCAGTGTCGCACTCCGGCGGACACCGACACCGACATGCGGTTCGCTCACACCCCGAATCGGCCCGTGAGAGGCACGAAGCGAACGGCCAGGAGTGTCTCGGTGACGTCGCCGTCGGCGTGTCGTGTCACGCGCACGAGTTCTTGCCCGCGGGATCCGACCGGCATCACGAGTCGGCCGTCGGGAGCGAGCTGATCGAGCAGCGTCTGCGGGATCGTCGGCCCGGCCGCCGCGACGGTGATCGCGTCGTAGGGAGCCCCGGAGGGGTGGCCGACCGAACCGTCGGCGTGGACGACGTCGACCCGATCGGCTCGGTCGGCGAGCCGCCCGGCTGCCTCCTGTGCGAGCGCGTCCACACACTCGACGGTGGTCACGTGCTCGGCCAGCTCGGACAAGACGGCAGCCGCATAGCCCCATCCGGTGCCCACCTCGAGCACCCGGTCGGACGGCGCCAACAACAGCGCCTCGGCCATCAGCGCGACGATGTACGGCTGGGAGATGGTGGCTCCGTGGCCGATCGGGAGCGGCGAGTCGTCGTACGCCTGGCCGGCGAGCTCGGCCGGCACGAACTCGTGCCGCGGAACGTGCCGCATCGCGTCCAGCACCCGCCCGTCGGTGATCCCGCGAGCTACGAGTTGTTCGTCGACCATACGGCGGCGCGCGAGCTCGAATCTGTCGACCACACCACGACCGTACTCACCCGTTCCGTCGGCGCGCTGCGCATTGCGTCGACGACGGCACCTCGATCGGGTGATCGAGACCGCCGCCACCGAGATCTCCGGGCACCTCCCGGGCCACCGCAAGATGCTCGGGCATCCGCCGATGAAACCTCCTTGGAGCGCGCCTGCTGGTCGTCTACCGTGCCGGTCACGCCGAGCCGAGAGGAGGTCGAACACCTGATGATGATGTCTGTGATCCCTCCCGTCGGCCGCGCTCCCACCTGATCGCACGCTCCTGTGCGTCTCCGCGTCGGCCGACCGTTCCATTGTCGGTTCTCGACCAAGGAGTTCGCACATGCGTACCCATCCTTCGTGGCTCATCACCGAGTTTCACGACGAAGACGACCTCGGGGTCGTCAAGACGGGCAAAGAAGCCCAGATCAACCTCATCGAGCGCCACGGCCACGACGGCCGTTCGTGTGTGTTCGCCCGGAAGCGCTACCTCCCCAGGGAGGTGAGGAGCAAAGGGGAGCTCGAAGCGCTGGGTGTCCAGCGGTCGTCGGCGTTCGTGCACGACGTCCACTACCGCGAAGGCCGTCAGTTCCGAAAGACCCGCGACCGCCGCGTGGTCGAACGGATGTCGACGTACGGGAAGCGGCTGCTGCAGGACCGATGGATGGGGCACGAACACGAGATCATGACCCGGCTCTGGAACGCCGGGATGCAGGTGCCGTTCCCGATCGCCTACGACGGCAACGTGTACGACCTCGAGTACGTCGGCGACGACGTGCAGGCCGCGCCCCAGCTGCAGGCCGCTCGCCTGGACGACGATCAGGTGTCGGATGCGTTCGGACAACTCGTCGCGGGACTGCACCTCATGGTTGGCGAGGGGTTTGCCCACGCGGATCTGTCGGCCTACAACCTGTTGTGGTGGGAGCACACGTTGTGGTTCATCGACTTCCCGCAGGCGGTCGACATCGCAGCCAACCCGCAGGGCGTCGAGTTCCTGCACCGAGACGTGCTGAACGTGTGCGACTGGTTCGTACGACAGGGGCTCCCGGTCGATGCCGAGGAGGTGTTCGCCGACGTGCTCTGCTCGTTGTGACCGACAGCCGGGAGGGTCGTACGTGTGTTCGATGGACTGCTAGTGTGGCCGACGTGACTGATTCTCCTGCTTCGCCCGCGGCTGCCCGGCCGGACGCTCGGTAGCCTCGGATAGCTCATGGCTGCGCGCAAGAACGCGACGCCGTCCGGCCCCGTCATCGAGGTCCGCGGTGCACGTGAACACAACCTGAAGAACGTCAACGTCGAACTCCCGCGCGAACAAACTCGTCGTGTTCACCGGGCTCTCGGGCTCGGGCAAGTCGAGCCTGGCATTCGACACGATCTATGCGGAGGGTCAGCGGCGGTACGTCGAGTCGCTGAGTGCGTACGCCCGCCAGTTCCTGGGCCAGATGGACAAGCCCGATGTCGATGTCATCGAGGGTCTGTCGCCGGCGATCTCGATCGACCAGAAATCCGCGAGCCGGAATCCGCGATCGACGGTCGGCACGATCACCGAGGTGTATGACTACCTGCGCCTGCTGTACGCCCGCATCGGGGTGCAACACTGTCCCGACGACGGCACCCGCCTCCAGCGACAGACCCCGCAGCAGATCGTCGACCGGATCCTGGAGTTGCCCGAAGGGTCTCGGTTCCAGGTGCTCGCGCCCGTCGTCCGCGGCCGCAAAGGCGAATACGACACACTGCTGGCAGATCTGTCAGGTCAGGGATACGTGCGGGCCCGCATCGACGGCGAGACCGTGGTGATCGACGAATTCCTGCAGCGCGACGAGCGACTCGCGAAATACGAGCAGCACAAGATCGAGATCGTCGTCGACCGACTCGTGCTGCGCGATGGGATCGAACGTCGGCTCACCGACTCACTGGAGACTGCGCTGACGCTCGCCGACGGCGTTGCCGAGGTCGAGTTGGTCGCCCGCGAGGGTGAGCCCGAGCCCGAGACGCTCACGTTCAGCCAGCACCTCGCATGTCCCGTCTGCGGCACGAGCTACGAGGAACCGGCACCCCGCAACTTCTCGTTCAACTCGCCGTATGGCGCTTGCGTCACCTGCGATGGCCTCGGCACCACCTTCGAAGTCGACCCCGAGCTCGTGATCGCCGACCCCGAGCAGTCGATTCGCGACGGTGCGATCGTGCCGTGGCGAAGTGCCCACACCCAGTACTTCACGCGCATGCTCGAATCTGTCGCGAACGTTCATGACATCGACCTCGACGGCCCGTGGGAGAAGCTGACCGCCAAGCAGCAGAAACTGATCCTGCACGGCACCAAGGGCAAGCTCACCGTCAAGTACAAGAACCGGTACGGACGCAGCCGTTCGTACTCGACCGAGTACGAGGGGGTGATCCCGTGGATCAAACGACGCCACGAGGGCTCCGAGAGCGATTGGTCGCGCGAACAATACGAGGGCTACATGCGCGAGGTGCACTGCCGAGCGTGCGGCGGCGCTCGGCTCAAGCCGTTCACCCTGGCGATCACTGTCGGCGACAAGAACATCGCCGAGGTCTGCGAGATGTCGATCGGCGAGTCGGCCAAGTTCCTCGCCGCGCTCGAACTCACCGAGCGCGACCGACTCATCGCCGAGCGCGTGACGAAAGAGGTCAACGCTCGACTCGGCTTCCTCCTCGACGTCGGGCTCGACTACCTCACGCTGTCACGCTCCGCCGGCACACTCGCAGGTGGCGAGGCACAGCGCATTCGGCTCGCAAGCCAGATCGGCTCGGGTCTCGTCGGAACCCTCTACGTGCTCGACGAGCCCTCGATCGGTCTCCATCAGCGCGACAACCGCCGACTGATCGACACGCTCACCCGGCTTCGCGATCTCGGCAACACGGTGATCGTGGTCGAGCACGACGAAGAGACGATCAGGGAGAGCGACTGGATCGTCGACATCGGCCCCGGTGCCGGCGAGCACGGCGGCGAGATCGTCTACAGCGGAGCCGTGAAGGGCCTCAGCCGGGTCAAGGAATCGGTGACCGGTCAATACCTCTCCGGCAAGAAAACGGTGCCGGTTCCCGAGGTCCGTCGGGCTCCGAAGCTCGACAAGCTCACGATCCGTGGCGCCCGCGAACACAACCTGCAAGACCTCACCGTCGACATCCCGCTCGGCTGTTTCGTCACGGTCACCGGTGTGTCGGGTTCGGGCAAGTCGACGCTGGTGCGCGACATCCTGCTGCCGGTCCTGATGCAGCGGATCTACAAGTCGAAGACGCCGGCGGGCAAGCACAAGAAGATCGAGGGCATCGAATTCCTCGACAAGGTGATCGACATGGACCAGTCGCCGATCGGTCGGACGCCGCGCTCGAACCCCGCGACGTACACCGGTGTGTTCGACAGCATCCGAAAGCTGTTCGCCACCACCAACGAGGCCAAGGTGCGTGGCTATCAACCGGGCCGTTTCTCGTTCAACGTCAAAGGGGGCCGCTGCGAGGCGTGCTCTGGTGACGGCACATTGAAGATCGAGATGCACTTCCTCCCGGACGTGTACGTGCCGTGCGAGGTCTGCAAAGGTGCGCGCTACAACCGAGACACACTCGACATCGAGTTCAAGGGGAAGAACATCGCCGACGTGCTCGACATGCCCGTCGCCGAGGCCGTGGAGTTCTTCGCCAACCAGCCACGCATCTCGCGGTACATGGAAACCCTGATGGATGTGGGTCTGGGCTACGTGCGGCTCGGTCAATCGGCGCCCACGCTGTCGGGTGGCGAGGCGCAGCGGGTGAAGCTGTCGACCGAACTGGCGAAGCGCTCGACGGGACACACCATCTACCTGCTCGACGAACCGACGACCGGCCTGCACTTCGATGACGTCCGTCGGCTGCTGACCGTCCTGTCCCGCCTCGTCGATCAGGGCAACACCGTGCTGGTGATCGAACACAACCTCGACGTGATCAAGACGGCCGACTGGATCATCGACCTCGGCCCGGAAGGCGGGAGCGGCGGGGGCATGATCGTCGCCGAAGGAACACCCGAGGACGTGGCCGCCGTCGAAGGCAGCCACACGGGCCGTTTCCTGCGCGACATGCTCGCCGGCTGATCGCGACGCAGGAACCGTTCAGTGCGTCTGCAAGAGTGGCACCCGTGACGACGGCACCAGCGGTCGATGCCGACCCGGCGAACCACCAGGACCAGCAACGACGGACGCTCAACGCGCTCCGCCTCGCCGTGGTACCCGGGCAGGCTGCCGTGGCCGGGTCCGTTGCCGTGGTCAGCCTCCTGGCATCCGACATGCTCGGGAGCGACCGTCTGGCCGGGTTGGGTGGCGCAGCGTTCACACTCGGTGCGGCTGCCGTGTCGATTCCTCTGGCCGCGTACATGCGTCGCCGTGGCCGCCGGCCCGGCCTCATCGCTGCGCTCCTGATCGGCAGCCTGGGTGCCGGTGTCGCGGCGACCGGTGGACAGCTGCGCTGGTTCCCGCTGTTCGTGATCGGGATGTTCCTGTTCGGTTCCGGGCAGGCAGCAACGCTGCAGGCCCGATACGTCGCCGCAGATCTTGCGTTGGATCAGGATCGTGCACGAGCGATCGGGGCGATCGTGTGGATCGGCACCCTCGGCGCTGTGTTCGGCCCGACGTTCACGCCGTTCGAGAAGCGGTTCGGCGAATCGTTGGGTCTCGACGAGTACATCGGTCCGTATCTCTTCGCCGGGGCACTGTTTCTGCTGGGGGCGGTCGTGTACTACGTAGCGCTCCGGCCGGACCCCCTCGTGCTGATCGGGGGCACCGACCCGGACGCCGAACGCACCCGCCCGATCCGCCAGGTCCGTCACTCGTATGGGGTGATTCGCTCCTCGCCGGGGGCCATGCTCGGCATCGTTGCGATGGCAGGGTCTCAGGCCGCGATGGTCGGTGTGATGACGATGACGCCCCCGCACATGCAGGACCACGGCCAGGCCGATCTGTCGGCGCTCGTGATCGCCGTGCACATTCTCGGTATGTTCGGCCTGGCTCCGTTCGTCGGCAGGTTCGTCGACCGCGTCGGTGCGATTCGGGCGATCCAGGTCGGGGCCGTCGTGCTCGGCTCCGGCACCGTCGCGGCGGTGATCGCCGGCTACGTACCCGCCATGATCTTCACCGGACTCTTCCTGCTCGGCCTCGGATGGAACATCGGATTGATCGGTGGCACCACGCTCTTGACGGCGTCGGTGCCTGCGGAGGCCCGTGTCGAGGCACAGGGCACCGGTGACCTGACGCTCAGTCTGTGCGGGGCCGTCGCTGCGTTCGGCTCCGGCTTCGTCAAACAGTCGGCTGGATTTCACATCCTCGCCGACCTGGCGACGCTGCTGGCTGCAGCGATGCTGGCCTATGCGTGGATGACCCGCCTCAAGATGACGCGCGACGGCGTGATCGCTGCTGCCTAGCAGCGATCAGGACGCGACCACCAGTTTGCCGGCGCCTGCTCGCTTGCCGCTGGCGACTGCGTCGTCGGCGGACTCGAGCAACTCGTCCATGTCGACGAGACCGAACTGGTGTGCGAGTGCAACGGTGGCGGTGACGACTTCCGGTCCGCCCTCGACCTCGAGGGGGAGTGCGATCGTGTCGAGAAGTCGCTTGGCCACGTGCAAGCCGACCGAGCGGGGCGCGTCGGTGAACAGAACGGCGAAGGTGTCGACGCCGATGCGTGCGATGAGATCGTCGCCCCGACATGAGCCCACGAGGCGATCGGCGATCTCCAGCAGGATGGCGTCGGCGACTGCTTCGCCGTACTGCTCCGGGACGTGTGCGAAGCCATCGAGATCGACGACTACAAGGGTCGCCTCGTCTGACTCGTAGTCTTCCATCGCCCGCTCGAACTGGGCTCGAGTGGCGAGCCCCGTGGTCATGTCGAGGTTCGGATCGTTCGGGTCGAAGTGTCGACCCCCATCGGCTGCCTCGTCGTCGACGTCTGGTGCGGCGGCGGTGGCAGCGGCGGTGCGTGCCGCGAAGAACTCGCGTTGGCGGCCGGCGGCCGTGATCAACAACTCCATGGTCTCCCGACGCGTCGCAGAGCTGGACACCTGATTGTCGACTTCGAACCAGACTGCGACCGCAGCGATCGACTCGTCCTCGACGGCCCCGACGTGGGCGACATGGACGCCGGCTGCCTCGGCGGTGGTCCGGATGATCTCGGGCAGGGTCCGAACCGTTCGCTCGACGGTCTCGGCGTCGTGAGCGCCCTCCCAGAGGCGGGCATTTCCGGCAGCGACCGCGACCGACACCGCAGCGCGCAGGGGGCCGGCTCCGTCGCCACCCACGGCTCGAAGGCTTCCCGACCCGGTCCGGGCGACGATCACCAGTTCTCCTGCGGACGCGTCGTGATGGGCGCGTGCAGTCGCAGCGTTGGCCACCGCCACGATCTCGCCGCCGAGGGGCGCGGCCAGATCGGTGGAGGATACCGTGTGGTCATCGAGCAGGCTCATGTCTGTTCTTCGGTCGGTTCTGTCGGCACTTGACAGAATTGTCGTTGTCTTGACGTGCCGGCCGATACGGTCGGAGAGATGAAGATCTGCGTCCTCGGCGCCGGCTCGCTGGGGTCGGTCATCGGGGGCTTCCTGGCGCGATCGGGCCATTCGGTCACCCTCGTGACCAGGAACGACGCGCACGTGGACGCCGTTCGGACCGCTGGGCTGCAACTGACCGGAGCGGACCACGTGGTCCGGGTCGACGTCACCGCGTCCACGTCGACCGATGATGTCGAGTCACCTGATCTGCTGGTGGTTCTTGTCAAGTCGTTTGACACGACGGCAGCGATCGAGACGGCGCGGCACCTGGTCGCACCGGGCACCGTGGTGCTGACGTTGCAGAACGGCGTCGGTTGCGAAGAGTTGATCGGTGATGTCGTCGGTCCCGACCGGGTGATCGCGGGTCGAACGTTCGTCGGCGGCCGGCTGGTGGCGCCGGGTGTGGTGCAGTACGGCGTGCTCGGACGTCGGACCGTGTTGGGGGAGCTCGACGGGAGTCTGACCGACCGTCTGCGGGACGTCGGCGCAGCCTTCGACGGTGCCGGGCTCGTGACCGACATCAGTACCGACATCACGGCGATGATGTGGGAGAAGTTGTTCGTCAACGTCGCGACCGGGGCCTGGAGCGCCCTGACCGGTCTGCCCTATGGCGAGTTGTCGGTGCACGCTGATGTGGAACGGATGGCCGTGGCCACCGTCGCCGAAGCGATCTCGGTCGCTCATGGGCTCGGCATTGCAGTGTCCACCACCGACCCAACGGAACCATGGCGGCGGGCCTGGGAGGGACTCCCCGCCGAGTTCAAGGCGTCGATGCTTCAGAGCGTCGAGAAGGGATCGCGTACCGAGGTCGACGTCATGCACGGGGCGGTCTGCGCCGGCGGCCGCCGCGCCGGTGTGGCAACTCCCATCAACGACACACTCCTCGCGGCGATGAAGGGTCTGGAGCGTCGGCTCGCACTCGATGTCTGAACGAGACGTCGTCGGTGCCGCCGGTCCTGCGAGACTCGCGGGTATGGATCTCGTGATCGGCGACGACGGGCAGCCACGCTGCTCCTGGGGTACGTCCACCGTCGACTACGTCGCGTACCACGACTCGGAATGGGGTTTCGGTGCCACGTCTGATCAGCGGTTGTTCGAGAAGATCTGCCTCGAGGGTTTCCAGTCGGGTCTGAGTTGGCTCACGATTCTCCGCAAACGGGAGAACTTCCGGGCGGCCTTCGCCGGATTCGATCCGCCTGCCGTGGCCGAGTTCGGTGAGGACGATGTCGACCGGCTGTTGACCGACGCCGGAATCGTCCGGCACCAGGGCAAGATCCGATCGACCATCAACAACGCACAGCGGGCGTTGGAGATGATCGACGAGCACGGTTCGCTGGCCGGATATTTCTGGCCGTATGCCGACTTCGACGCCGGCCCGCCGGTTGACGTGCCGGCGATCACGGAGGTGTCGACCATGCTCTCCAAGCGGCTCAAACGGTCGGGTTGGTCATTCGTCGGACCGACGACGGTGTACGCCTTCATGCAGGCGATGGGCCTCGTGAACGACCATCTCGAAGGGTGCTCCACCCGCGAGCAGGCCGAGTCGAGCCGACGCGACGCAGCATTCGCGATCGGGTTCGGTCCCGGGTGAGCGCTCGAGTCGCGTCGATCGTCGCGGCGGTGTTCGCACTCATCGCGACGTCGTGTGCTGCCGCGTCGACCCCAACGGCGGGTTCGGTGATCCCGACCTCGACGGCGGGGAGCCCCGTCTCGCTGCCTCGCGAGGACGTCCCTCCACGGGGCACGCCCGCACCAACCACGCCGGTCGGCTCGACGACGACCAGCACGACGACCAGCACGACGACCAGCACGACGACCAGCACGACGACCAGCACGACGACCAGCACGACGACCAGCACGACGACCAGCACGACGACCAGCACGACCGTGCCGGGACCGCCGATGACCTCGTGTACCGACGTCGCCCACATCGGCGACTCGACTGCGGTCTACCTCTGGGAGCCCCAATACGTCGACGGCATGGCCAACACGATGGGGGAGCGATATCGGTCGGTCGGCGTCGAGCGCTGGATCAACGACAGCAGTGGTGGAAGGTCGGTCAGGGAACGGGTTGCGGACTGGCAGACGAACGCGCTCGAGGCGGCCGATGCCATCCGTGACAGCGGGTTCGGCGGATGCTGGGTCGTGATGATCGGGACCAACGACGCCGCCAACGTCGCTGCCGGATCGAACCTCGGCTACGAGGAACGAATCCGACGCATGCTGTACGTGTTCGTGGGCGATCCGGTGCTCTGGATGGATGCTGCGACCAACCGGTCGCAGACCGCGTACCGCAACGACAACATGCGAGCCTGGAACGAGGCGTTGTATCGCGTCACGTCCGAGCACGACAACGTCTCCGTGGTGCGCTGGTCGGAACAGGTCCGCTCGGACTGGTTCGTGTCCGACGGGGTACACGTCGGTCCGGAAGGTCGGGTCTGGCGGGCGGCGATCGCGGCGGCGGCGCTGGCCGAGGCATTTCCGGCGTGACGAGATGCGGCAGAACCGCGCCAGCCGACGAGTCGGCCGGCGACGGTCGCCGCCGGCTGCGTTCAGGTCGTTCGTGCGGTGTTGTCCCAGATCGGATCCGGTACGGCGCCGGAACCGGCTGCATCGAGCGACTCACCTGATTGCTGCCGATCTGCACACGGAGAGTGTTCAGACACTCAAGATTGTGCCCGTACGTGGCAGGAATTGCAAGGCACCCGAGGATTTGTTGATGAAATCCCGAGAGTTCTGCTCAGGCCAGACGTTTCGTGAGCTCCACGAAGATCTCGCGGCCGACGACGGCAGTCAGTTCTTCGGCCATCGACTCGACGACCGGCACGTCTCCGACGTACGCCTCGGCACCGTCGTCGCGTTCGGTGCAGCACCACGCCATGGTCGCCCCGAACTCGCCCCAGTCGTCCCGGGTCCAGCGGCGAACAGTGGCACGCTCGACATCGCCGTCGAGCTGTTCCCAGTCGACCCGAATCGGCAGCTGCCAACACACCGAGGGTTTCCAGTCGACGGGTGATTCGCCGGCCGCGACGGCACCCAGGTGGAGTGCACAGCCGCTCCCGCCGGAGAATCCGGGTCGGTTCAAGAAGACGCAGGCGTCGTCGACGATCCGCGTGTGGGTGCGACGCCCGTCGCCGAAGATGCTCGAGGTGCCCTCGGCGGTGAACATCTCCCGGTACTGCCACTGCTCCGCGGTGAGCACAGATGCGTACGCCGCGACGTTGAGCGCTTCCGACCGACCCTCGCCGCCATCGCCCAGGTGAGCGCCGTAGCTGCAACAGCCCTGCTGCAGGTCCGTGGCCACGTCGGGCAGGATGCCGTGGCAGCCCGCAGCGAAGATGCACGACCAGTTCGAAGCCAGGAACGAGCGTTCGAATCGCCAGACCGTGTCGCCGGCATCGATCTCGACATGATCCTCGCTCACGGGTGCGACCGTACCCGGCTGTATCGTCCGCGACGTGCGTGCCGCGATCATGAGGGAGTGGGAGCTGCGGGTCGACGACATCGACCGCAACATCGCTGCCGGCGCCTGGGACCTCGATCCGCTGATCACTGGGCCGGTCGGCATCGGAGGCATACCGCAGGCGTTCGACGATCTCGGCCGCCCCGACGACCACGCCAAGATCCTCGTCGAGCCGTCTTGAGGGACCGGCGCCCACGGCCCGGCTGGGTCGTTCTCGGCTGCGCGATCCTGACGGCCGGCTCCACCGGACCCGGCCAGACGATCGGTGTCTCGGTCTTCATCGACCACCTCGTCGACGACCTGTCGCTCACACGCTCCCAAGTGAGTGCGGCTTATCTCGTCGGCACGCTGGCCGGTGCCTCGATGCTCCCGACCGTCGGGAAGCTGATCGACCGATACGGCGTCCGCATCGCCCAGGTCGCGATCGGCCTGATGTTCGGTGTCGCACTCGTCAACATGTCGTTGGTCAACGGACTGATCTGGTTGGCGATCGGGTTCGGCGGTATCCGGTTCCTCGGGCAGGGCTCGCTGACGCTGGTCTCGACGGTCACGGTGCAGGTCAGATTCGAGCGATCCCGCGGCCTGGCGGTCGGCATCTTCACCACGGCGACGGCCGGCCTCATGGCCCTCGTCCCCGTCGCGCTCTCGGTCGTGATCGGCGCCTGGGGATGGCGGATGGCCTGGGTGGTGGCAGCGGTCGCGGTGGTCGGCCTCGTCGTGCCACTTGCCTGGTTCGGGCTGCGAGATCTGCCGCGCTGGACGTTCCTCGGGCCGAGGGACCGCGCCGGCCGAGGGAAGCTACGACCGGGCCGGTGCCGTTCGGACGTCATCGTTCTGGATGCTGGTTGCCGTCACCGGTGCGGCCGGCATGATGTCGACGGCACTCAACTTCCACCAGATCGATCTGCTCGGCGACGCAGGGTTGTCACAAACGGCTGCGGCGGCGCTGTTCATCCCCCAGGTCATCGGTTCATCCGTCGCCGGGCTCACGATCGGATACGTCGGCGACAGGCTCGGCACGCGTTACCTGCCGGCGATCTCGATGGGGCTGCTGCTCGCTGCGCAGTTGCTCGCCGCAGTCGCTTCGCCGGGTGTGACCGTGCTCGCATATGCCGTCGTGCTCGGTGCGGCAGGCGGTTCGGTGCGGACGGCGGCGACGACGCTGCAGCCACAGTGGTTCGGGATCGGTCATCTCGGCTCGATCCAGGGAGCGCTGACGCTCTTCGGTGTCGGCGCGTCGGCCGTCGGGCCCGTCGTGTTGACCGTCGCCGAAGAAGCGGCCGGCTCGTACCCGCCGGCGCTCGTCGTGCTCGGTGTCGTGCCGCTCGGTGCACTGCTGTTCGCTCTCGGCCCGAACCGTGGACCGCCGCCAACCACAACCGTCCCGATCTCGCCCCTCCCCGCTGACAACGTCGGTGACCGATGACACCGGCCGAGGTCTGCCGCTCGTCCGTGGCGATGGGCTCCGCCGTCGCGGAGCCACCGGTCAGGCCGTGGCACCGCATGATCGAGTTGTTCAACACGGACGAGTGGTCGGTCCGCCGAGACCTGATTCTCGATGATCCGACGTTGCTGTCCCACGAGGCCGACATCGTGCTCGAAGAACTCGCTCTGCATCCCCATCTCACCGAGCGCGCCGGGGCAGCTCGGCCGGGTCATCGTCGACATCCGCGAGTCGGGGGTCGAGGCTGCGTTGGCCGTCGTGTTGACGATCGAGGAGTACCACGAGTGGCAACGATCGGACGCCGACGCGGACGTCTTCACCGGCGTCGAACCTCAGTGGCGCGCCGCCGTCACGAGCAGGGCTCCCCGATTCGGTCGTCGGCAAGTTCCCGTCGTCGAGTGAGGTCAGCCGAGCCGCCGCGGTGTACCTGGAGACCTACGTCAAGGAGGTCGGCTTCTACCGCGAGCTTCAGGAGCTCGTGACCATTCGTACGCCGACGGTGTATGCGCTGGAGTGGGAGCCGACGACGCACGACTTCGTCGTGTTGATGGAGGACATCAGGCCGGCTCGCACGGGTGACCAGCTCAGGGGTGCCGATCTTCGTGCTGCCGGCCTGGCGATCGAGCAGGCCGTGGGGCTGCACGCTCCGACCTGGGGGCGAGTCCCGAGTGGAGCGGAACTCGAGTGGCTGGGTGGATCACGGGCAGCCGACCAGACGGCACTCCGCTCACAGATGTTCGAGTTGTCGACCCCAGACTTCGTCGATCGGTACTCGTCGCGCCTCCGTCGTTGCGACGTCGACCTCGCCGGTCCATTGACCTCGGCCTATCCGGTGTGGGCGTCGGCGGTCGCCGACTGGGCCGAGCAGCACGGCGGGTGGTGCCTCGTGCACGGCGACTACCGGCTCGACAATCTGCTGTTCGGCGAGCCGCCGGATTCCCCGGCACTGACCGTCGTCGACTGGCAGACGGTGTCGATCGGCATCGGTCCGAACGACATCGCGTACTATTGCGGAGCCGGCCTTCTTCCCGACGATCGCGGGCCCACGAGCGTTCGCTCGTCGATCGGTACGCCGCCGGACTGCAGTCCTGTGGCATCGAGATCGCCGCCGACGACGTGTGGGAGGGCTACGTGCTCGGGAGCGCCACCGGATACTTCATGGCCGTGCTTGCATCGCAGGTCGTCGAACGCACCGACCGTGGCGACGAGATGTTTGCCGTGATGGCCGAACGGCACGCAGACCAGATCCGTGCCGTCGGCTTGCCGGAGCGGCTGGGTATCGGCTGAGTCGACGATCCAAGCGGCGCAGTCGCCCAGTCGGCAGTGATCAGTCCAGCCCGAGCGCCGCGTCGAGCGCTTTCGTCACGGGCCACGCCCCGCCCGATGTATTGGCCAGCGTCGTGTGGATGATCTCCGACTCCGGATCGAAGACGGACCGGAACGACACGCCGGCGTCAAAACCTTCCAGCGAGACTGGGGAACGTGTCTCGTGGAGCCAGAAGCCGAGCCCGTAGCGTTGGCGTTCCTTCGGCGCTTCGCTGACCGGTTCGACCATCGAGCGCCGTATGTCGGCCGGCACGATGCGATCCGCGAAGAGGGCCTGCCACAGCCGGTGCATATCGTCCGCCGTGGTCACGATTCCGCCGTCTCCGACACCGCGCACCGGAAGATGCAGCACGTTGGATCTCAGGCCGCCCGGCTGCAGGTAGCCGATTGCCACGTCTCCTGGGAGCTCGTCGCCACGCTCGAACGACGTCGCAGTCAGATCGGCCTGCTGAACGACTCGTTCGTCGACGAGCTGATGGTAGGGGCGACCTGCGGCGCGTTCGGCGACGAGTGCCAACACGACGAATCCGCTGTTGTTGTACCGGAACGTCTCGCCCGGCGGCTCCCGCTGCGGATAGCCATCGAGCACTGCGAGGTACGACTCGCTCGTCGACAGCTCGTGGACCGGAATCGACAGCACGTAGTCGCCGATGTCGCCGCCGTCATCCTCGTCGAGGTAGTCGCCGATGCCGGAACGGTGCGCCAGCAGCTGCCGGACCGTCACGCCGTCATCGATCAGCGCCAGGTCGGCGCCGAGCAGCGGACGAACCGGATCGTCCAGCGAGAGCGCGCCGTCGTCGACGAGGCTCATCACGGCGAGTGCGGTGAATCCCTTCGCGCAGCTGGCCGCTGCGAAGCGGGTTGCCACGGTATTGGGGATGCCGTGGCGCCGATCAGCGAGCCCGTAGGCGGCGGACAAAACCGTCTCGTCGGCGCAGTCGACGCGGACGACGCCGGCGAACCCCGAATCCTGGGCCGTGTGCTCGACGAGTCGGTTCAGCTCACCCAGGTCACCCATCGGACAGCTGCTCGAGCATTGCCTTCATCTGAGCGTGGACGGCGTTGATTGCCTGGAGCGGGCGCATCATCACCTTGAACTCCACGATCATCCCGTCGTCGTCACACGTGATGATGTCGACGCCGTTGGCGTACTTCCCGTCGACCTCGGTCTCGAACTCGAGCATCGCATGGTGGCCCTGGCGGATCTCCTTCGTGTACCGGAACACCGACTCTGCCGCCAGCGCACCCTGTTCGGACGGGTCGGCGTCGGCGAGCGTACTGCCGGCGGCTCGGAGATACAGCTTGGTGATGTCTCGACCACGTTGTGGCGTGAACACGATCGGCGACAGGAACACACAGTCCTCGTGGAGCAGGGAGTCGAGCCCGCCGTCCAGCTCCCCGCGCGTGTGACGGTGCCATCGCTCGATGCAGCCGTCGATCGGTTCGGTGTGCATGGTCAGCTCGGTTGCAGATGCGTGTGGAGGAACTCGGTGGCCTGCGGCCAGATCTCGTCGTAGAGCTCCTGGTTCTGCGTGCCGAGTGCGTTGTGTGGCGCCATGAACGCATGGCCGGATCCAGGATGCACCGTCAAGGTCACGTCCTTGCCCATGTCGCGCAGCCGTGCCTCGAGGGCGTGCGCTGCATCCGGTGGGAAGAAGTCATCGTGCTCGGCCATGTGACCCTGGATCGAGGCCTCGATGTCGCGATAGTCGGGTTGACCGTCCCCCTGCGGGAAACCGTAGAACGGTACGGCGGCGACGATCCGGTCCGGGCGCTGGGCGGCGAGCAGGAACGTCAGCATGCCGCCCATGCAGAAACCCATCACCCCGATCCCGTCGCTCGTGGTGGCGTCGTGCTCTGCGAGATAATCGACAGCGCCGCTCATGTCGCGTGCCGCACGTTCCGGCGGCAACGCCTGCATCAACTCGCCCGCCTTGTCCATCTCGGTGTGGCCGGCGAGTTCGCCGTGGTACAGATCCGGTGCCAATGCCACGAACCCTGCTGCGGCCAGGCGGTCGGCCATCTCCTTGATGCCGCTGTCGAGGCCCCACCACTCCTGGACGACGATCACGCCAGGACCACGTCGCCCCTCTGGCAGTGCGAGATATCCCGATGCCGTACCGCCGTTGCTGCTGAAATCGATCAGTGAACCCATGGAGCCACGTTACGACGCGACCGCCGGCGTCGGCGAACGGTCGGGTGCGGCGGCGATCAGGAGGTGGATCGGGCGGCCACACCCGGCACGGCGCGATCCGCCGGATCGGCCCGCCGCTGCCCGTGCCGTCGAGTGCCCGGCCTCCCGTCCAGATGCCGAGATTCGCCTCGGACCGACGGCGGCGGAACGCGATGGGTAGAGCGTGGCCGACCTCGCCGCATGCCGCGAGCGCGCCCTGCGCGAGACTGTGACCCGATGACGACGCCCCAGGTGCTCTGGACGCCGGCTGCCGACGCTCGGGCCTCGACCCGGCTCGGGCAGTTCCTGTCGTTCTGCGAGGAACGCCACGGCCTGACGTTCGCCGACTACGACGCGCTGTGGGAATGGTCGGTCGGCGACGGTCTCGAAGACTGCTGGGCCGCGATCTGGGACTTCTTCGACGTGTCGGCCACCGAGCCGTACCGGGAAGTGATCGATCGTCGCACGATGCCGGGCGCACGATGGTTCACGAGTGCACGGTTGAACTACGCGGACCACATCCTCCAGTGGGCCGATCGTCGCGCCGACGAGATCGCGATCGTGGGCCGCTCCCAGTCGCGCGACCGCACGGCCCTGACGTGGCGGGACCTCGCCGATCAGGTCGCTCGCGCCCGCCACGGGCTTCGATCACTGGGTGTCGGTGAGGGCGACCGGGTAGCGGCATACCTCCCCAACGTGCCCGAGACGATCGTTGCGTTCTTGGCTGCCTGCAGCCTCGGTGCGACGTGGACATCGTGTGCGCCAGAGTTCGGTGTGCAGGCGGTGCTCGACCGGTTCGCCCAGGTCGAGCCGACCGTGTTGCTCGTCGTCGACACGTACCGCTACGGACGAAGCATGGTGGATCGCACCGACGAGGTCGCCACGATCCGAGCGGGTCTGCCGAGCCTGGTGGCGACCGTGGTCGTGCCGTATCCGGATCAGTCGACGACTGGCGACGGTGTGATCAGCTGGAACGACCTGCTCGCGGAGACCGAGCCGCTCGACGTCACACCGGTCGATGCCGGCCATCCGCTGTACGTGCTCTACTCGTCGGGGACCACCGGGCTGCCGAAGCCCATCGTGCACGGACACGCCGGGGTGCTCGTCGAGCACCTCAAGGTGATCGGTCTGCACGGTGACACCGGTGTCGACGACCGACTGTTCTGGTTCACGACCACCGGTTGGATGATGTGGAACTACGTCGTCTCGGGTTTGCTCGTGGGGCGCGGGTGGTGCTCTACGACGGCGACCCGAACGTCGACGGGCCGACCACGCTGTGGTCGATGGCGGCCGAGGAAGGTGTGACGTGGTTCGGTGGTGGCGCGCCGTTCTTCACCGCCTGCATGCGCGGCCGGGATCTCTCCGGGCGACCAGTTCGACCTGACTGCGGTGCGGGCGATCGGGTCGACCGGAGCACCGCTGCCGACCGACGCCTTCCGGTGGATCTACGAGTCGGTGTCGCCGACCGCCATGCTCTCGCCGATCTCGGGTGGTACCGACGTGTGCTCGGCGTTCGTGGGCGGCAGCCCGATGACGCCGGTCTGGGAGGGAGAAATCCCGGCCCGCTACCTCGGCGCAGCAGTGGAGGCCTTCGACGAACAGGGCAACTCGGTCGTGGGGGAGCAGGGCGAACTCGTCCTCACACGTCCGATGCCGTCGATGCCGATCGGATTCTGGGGTGACGAGGACGGCTCGCGCTATCGCGAGGCGTACTTCGACATGTATCCCGGTATCTGGCGTCACGGTGACTGGATCGTCGTCACTGATCGGGGGACCTGCGTCATCAGCGGCCGATCCGACGCAACGCTGAACCGGGGCGGTGTTCGAGTCGGTACGGCCGAGATCTACCGGGTGGCCGAATCGATCGAGGGGGTCGTTGACAGCCTCGTGGTACATCTCGAATCAGAGGCGGCCGACGACCCGGGCCATCTCGTCCTGTTCGTCGTGCTCACGGCCGGTCTCGAACTCGACGATGATGTCCGGGAACGAGTTCGATCGGGACTGCGCACCGGATTGTCGCCACGGCACGTTCCTGACGAGATGCACCAGGTGGACGCAATCCCGATCACACTGAGCGGCAAGAAGCTCGAACTCCCGGTGAAGAAGGTGCTGCTCGGTGGGGACCCTGCGACCGTGGCCAGTCGGGGGGCGCTCAAGGACCCGGACGCATTCGACACCATTGTCACGATTGCGCGCCGTCGCTGAAGACTCCGAGACGTTGGCGCCTTGTTCCGAAACGTGAACGTTCCGCTGTGATACGTGAGAGTCTCAGAGGGGTGCCATCGTGACGACTACCGTTCCACTCCACGAACAGCCGGAGATTCATCAGCGAAGATGGTTCCTGCTCGGCGTGATGTGCCTGAGCCTGGTGATGGTCGTGATGTCGGTGTCGGGTATCAACGTTGCACTCCCGTCGATGCAGCAGAGCCTCGACGCAAACGCCACCGACCTGCAGTGGATCGTCGATTCGTATGCGATCGTGTTCGCAGGGCTGCTGCTGTCGGCCGGGGCGATCGGCGATCGTTTCGGCCGCAAGCTGGCGTTGATGGGTGGCCTCGCGGTCTTCGCCGCCGGCTCGCTCATCGGTGCGCTTGCGGACACGTCGAACGTCGTGATCCTGTCCCGAGCCGTCGCCGGCATCGGAGCTGCGTTCGTCATGCCGGCAACGCTCAGTCTGATCGCGGCGATCTTCCCTCCGCTGGAGCGGGGCAAGGCCATTGCGATCTGGGCCGGATTCGCCGGTGCGGGAGGTGCACTCGGCCCACTCGTCGTCGGGTTCCTCCTGACGGGCTGGTGGATCTTCCCGTCGTTCTGGTGGGGGTCGGCGTTCGTCGTCAACGTCGTTGCCGCGCTCGCCGTGCTGATCGTCGTCGCGGCTCTTCGCTCCGCGGAGCCGGGACGACGAGGCCACACCCCTCGATCCGGTCGGTGCGCTGTTGTCGCTCGTCGGCCTCGGCGCACTGCTGTTCGGCATCATCGAGGGTCCCGCCAAGGGATGGGGCGATGCGTTCGTCGTCGGCGCCTTCGTGGTGGCAGTGCTGACGCTCGTCGGTTTCGTCGCATGGGAGTTGCACACCGAACACCCCATGCTGCCCATGCCGTATTTCGCAACCGTCGGTTCTCGACCGGGAGCGGCGTGATCACGTTCGGATTCATGGTCATGTTCGGGTTCTTCTTCCTGATCACCCAGTACTTCCAATTCGTCCGTGGGTGGTCACCACTGCGGGCGGGGGTGGCCACGTTGCCGTTCGCCCTCACGATGATCGCTGTCTCACCGCGCAGCGAAGGCTTCGTCCGGCGATTCGGAATGAACGCGGTCATCGGCGCCGGGTTCGCCTCCATCGCGATCGGCTTCGTCGTCCTGGCCGCCATCACGCCGTCGACGTCGTACCTGATCATCGCCGTCGGCCTGGTGCTCCTGTCCGCCGGCATGGCCAGCACGATCGCTCCCGCGAACCGGCGCGATCATGTCGTCGGTGCCGCTCAACAAGGCGGGCATCGGCTCTGCGGTCAACGACACGACGCGCGAGCTCGGCGGCGCACTCGGGATCGCCATCCTCGGCAGCATCGTGGCGTCGGGCTACCGCACCGAGTTCGATGCGAGCGGGCTGCCGGCCGAGGTCGAAGCCGTTGCCGATGAATCGATCGGCGGAGCGATCGGCGTGGCTCGCCAGATCGGCGGCATCGAGGGTGCCGAGTTGATCGAGCGTGCCGGCGTGGCCTTCACGAACGCGATCAACACGGCGTTCTATGTTTCGGCGGCGATCGCTGTGGTGGTCGGTGTGGTCGTGCTCGCTGCCGGGCGACGCTCCGCGCCGGCCACGTCCGAGAATCCGGAGGCGGTCGACGCGTGACCGACCTGTCCGTCGATCCTCGGGTCGAACGAACGCGCCGCGTGGTCCTCGACGCCACACTCGACCAGCTCGCCGAGGTCGGATACGGCGCATTGACGATCGAGGGCGTCGCCCGGTCCGCCGACGTCGGGAAGGCGACGATCTACCGCCATTGGGAGGGCAAGCTCGATCTCGTCTCCGACGCGATCCGAACGCTCGAGCCACTGGTCACGCCGCCGGAACTCGACGACCATCGCGCTCGAATCGTCGGCATGATCCACGCAATCGCCCAGTACCTCGCCGAGTCGCGCTTCTCGACGTGCCTGCCGGCACGGATCGAGGCAGGGGGACGGGACCCTGCCGTTCGCGACTTCCACCATCGTGTGTCGGCCGAGCGACGGTCACGCACGATCGGACTGCTCGACGCCGCACGCGACGCCGGGCATCTGCTGCCGGACACCGATACCCAATTGCTCGCCGAACTGTTGGTCGGTCCGCTCATCCTGCGGCGACTCACGACGCCCCAGCCGTTCCCACCCGAGCAGGTCGACCAGCTCGTCGCCACCGTGCTCGACCCGTACCGGTGCTGACGAGCGGCGGCGTCCAACCGTTACGCTCATGCGCGTGAAGCAGATCTACCTCGACCGCCTCGATCGCGTCAGGGCCGCCATGAACCAGCAGGGGGTCGACACGTTGCTGCTCTCGGTCGGTCACGACCTGCCGTATCTGACCGGCTACCTCGCAATGCCGCTCGAACGCCTCACGATGCTGGTGGTGCCGCGTGACGGCGACGCGACGTTGCTCATCCCGCGGCTCGAGGCCCCACGTGTCGAGCCGCAGCCAGGTGTGTTCGAACTCCTCGCGTGGGACGAGACCGACGACCCGACGGCGATCGTCGGTCAACTCGCCGCCGGCTCCGGCACCGTGGCAGTGGGCGACCAGATGTGGGCCCGGTTCCTCGTCGAGCTGCTTGCGCACCTCCCAGAGGCCTCGTTCCGGCGTGCGGTCGACGTGGTCGGCCCGCTGCGGATGATGAAGGACCGGGCGGAGATCGATGCGCTGGCGGCAGCCGGCGCCGCCGTCGATCGAATCGCCGCTCAACTGCAGGCGGGGGCGATCCCGCTCGTCGGCCGCACCGAGGCGGACGTGTCCGCCGATCTCTCGGCCCGCATCATCGCCGAAGGACACCAGAAGGTGAATTTCGCGATCGTGGCCGCCGGTGAGAACGCGGCGAGCCCCCATCACCACGCCGGGAGCCGGGTGATTCGCGAGGGCGAGATCGTGCTGTGCGACTTCGGTGGCACGATGGACGGCTACTGCTCGGACATCACACGCTGCGTGTTCACCGGCGAGATCGACCCCGAGGTCGCGGACGCCTACGCGGTGCTCCACGAGGCACAGGCGGCATCGGTCGCGGCGGCCACGGTGGGCACGCCGTGCGAGGAGGTCGATCGTGTGGGTCGGCGGATCATCGCCGATGGCGGCTACGGCGACTACTTCGTCCACCGCACCGGTCACGGCATCGGCCTCGAAGAACACGAGGACCCGTACATCGTCGAGGGCAACGGCCTACCGCTGGCGGCCGGTCACGCGTTCAGCGTCGAGCCGGGCATCTACATCCCCGGCACGTGGGGAATGCGCCTGGAGGACATCGTCGTCGCCGCCGATGACGGGCCGCGGCCGGTCAACGCTGCAGACCACGAGCTGGTCGCGGTCGGCTGACCGCCGTCAGACCTGCGGGTCCGTGTCGGCCGAGAACACAGCCGGATCGACGTCGTTCGTGAACGAGGTCAGCTCGATGCTCACGTCGGCGTTGTAGTACCGGGCCAGCACGCCGGCGTCGAGTGCGCAGTACAGCACGGTGCCACCCAGGACCGGCACATCGACGCACGCTGCCGGGCGGCCGGCGATCGAATCGACCCGGCCCTCGCTGAACCCGATCCGACGTGATGCATCGACGACGAGTCTGGCGGCGATGCCGTCCGACCAGAAGCGGTGGGTCAGGTTCAAGTCGCTGACGAGCGCATCGTTGACGTACTCGTCGCACTCATCCGACTCCAGCCGGCAGGTGCGGCTCACACCGTTGTCGATCAGGTAGTCGACGTCACCGATCGTGATCCGGCGCTGGTCGTCGAGCTGTCGAACCACTGCGGTGGTCGTGACACCCGTGCTCGTCGGAACGATGTCGTAGGTGGCGGTGAACGATACCGAGCCCGCCCGGGCCAGTCGTTCGAGGACGACCTCGGCGGCGGCGTCGTCGACATCGGGCGCCGGCTCCAGCTCGGGCCGATCACCGGTGATGCATCCGGTGACCACGAGAGCCGTTGCCAGCGCAGCGGCAACCATTCTGAACCGATCGAAGCGGCGTCGGGTGGAGGACTCCGTCGGCATGGATGCACCAGCCTACGGCGTTACCCTCCAGCGGCGTGATTCGCCTCGATGCTGCAACGGTGCTGCTGCAGTGGGCGGTGGGTGGCATGGCGTTCTGTTGGTTCACCACACGCCGCCGTGAGGTCGGGCTCGGCTACGGATGGCTGCTACGGGGTGTGTACGGCCTGCTCGCAGTGGGTGCTGCGTTCGCCGGGTTCCGCTACGGCACGGTACCGCTGCGTGAGGCGAGTTCGATCGGCGTGGCCGCGGCCTGTCTGCTCGGCTTGGTCGTGTCGATCGTTCGGCGTGACGCCGGCGTCAGCGGGCAGCATGCGGAATACGACCGGCGCAGCGAACGTGTGGCGGCGATGACGGGCATCGATCGATCGGTCGATGCGGCGGTGGAGCCGCGAGGGCCGGAGTTCCCACCGGTGCTCGACTTGGTGCCGGTCGCGGTGGGTGTGGTGGGACTGATCGCCGCTGCGCTCGCCGCTGCTCCCGACGGCGGCGCCGACACGCTCGTGTCGCTGCTGCGCACTCTCGTCGGCGCGGCGTTCCTCGGTGTCGTGACGGACGCGATGCTGCTCGGGCACTGGTATCTGGTGCAGCCGGGTCTGCCGCGTCGGCTCCTCAACGAGATCGTGGCCGCGCTCGGTTGGGTGTGGCCCATCGAGATCGCGGTCCTGCTGCTGCCGACGGGCATGCTCAGCGTCTGGTCGGGTGCCGTCGACGACGGTTGGGGTGGCACGTTGGGCTGGTTCTGGGGCGCTTGCGCAGTGACAACCATCGTGCTGGTGTTCGTGACTCGGGCCGCGCTGCGCGAGCGCGAGTACTCGGCTGTGATGGCGGCGACCGGTCTGCTCTATCTTGCGATCCTCACGGCGTTCGGCACCGACCTCGTCGCGAGGGCTGTGCTCGACCTCTGAGTTCGGGCATGATGGTGGCATGCCCCGCCCTGTCTGGACCGGCACGATCAGTTTCGGCCTCGTCGCCATTCCCGTGAAGCTGTACCACGCCGTGCGAAGGCAGAGCGTCTCGTTCAACCAGCTCGACGATCGCACCATGTCGCGTATCAAGTACAAGAAGGTGTCTGCCCTCGACGGCGACGAGGTGCCCGACGACCACATCGTGAAGGGCTACGAGGTTTCCAGGGACCGCTACATCGTGGTCGACCCCGACGAGCTCGAGCCATTCATCCCGTCTGCCACCAAGACGGTGGAACTGGAAGAGTTCGTCGACCTCGAGGAGATCGACCCCGTGTTCTACGACAACGCCTACTACGTGGCTCCGGGTACGAACCCCAAGCCGTACGTACTGCTTGCCAAGGCCATGGAGGAGAGCAACAAGGTCGCCATTGGCCGGTTCGTGATGCGCAACAAGCAATACACGGCCGCCATCCGCTCCGAGGAGGGCCGTCTCATCATGTCGACCCTCGCCTACGCCGACGAGGTACTCGACCCGGCGACGATCGACGAACTCCGGGAGCTCGACGACATCGACGTCTCGAAGAAGGAGGTGGCGATGGCCGAATCGCTGGTCGAGTCGCTCACGGCGACATTCGAGCCCGAGAAGTATCGCGACGAGTATCGCGAGCAGGTGCTCGATCTCATCCAGATCAAAGCGTCGGGTGAGGCGTTCGAGGTGCCAGAGACGGTGGCCGAGCAGCCCAAGGTCGTCGATCTGATGGCTGCGCTGGAGGCGAGCGTCGCCAAGGCGAAGGAGGCGCGTGGTCGCCATCCCTCCACGGCTGAGCCGTCGGCCAACAAGACAGCCGCCAAGAAGACAGCAGCCAAGAAGACAGCGGCCAAGAAGACAGCGGCCAAGAAGACAGCGGCCAAGAAGCCGCGTGAGCGCAGCGGTCGACATCGAGATCGAGGGTCGACACCTGTCCCTGAGCAACCTCGACAAGGTGCTCTATCCGAACGGGTTCACGAAGGCACAGGTCATCGACTACATGGCGCGCATCGCTCCGGTGGCGGTGCCTCACCTCACCGGCCGGGCGTTGACCTTTCGCCGCTACCCGGATGGATCGGACACACCAGGATTCTTCGAGAAGCGGTGCCCCGGTCACCGGCCGCCGTGGGTCGATGTGGCGCTTGGCCCGGGTGACCGCAAAGGCGGCATCGAGTACTGCCGGATCGACGAGACGGCGGCGATGGTGTGGGCGGCGAACATGGCGGCGCTCGAACTCCACGCGCCGATGGCGTTGGCCGCCGAACTGGACGTGCCGCGTGTGCTCGTGTTCGACTTCGATCCGGGAGAGCCTGCGACCATCGTCGCGTGCTGCGACATCGCGCTCGCCACTCGCGACGTGCTCGAATCGGTCGATCTGCTGCGGCTGGTGCAAGACCTCGGGCTCGAAGGGCCTGCAGATGTACGTACCGCTGAACACGTCCGGGTGTCACCCACGACGGAGCCGCCGACTTCGCATTGGCGGTGGGGCAACTGCTCGAACGCCAGATGCCGGGCCGGGTGACCACCGTGATGGCCAAGGCGGAACGACCGGGCAAGATCTTCGTCGACTGGAGCCAGAACGCGTACCACAAGACGACGATTGCTCCGTACTCGCTTGCGGGCCCGCCCCGACACCGACCGTGTCGACGCCGGTCACGTGGGACGAGGTCGAGGCCTGCGCATCGGCAACCCTCGACCTCACGTTCACGGCGAGTGACGTGCTCGAACGGGTCGACCGGTATGGCGACGTCTGTTCGCGCGAGGTCTTGACGGTCGAGCAACATCTGCCGCTGTACGGTGGGCCGTTCAGCACCGAGTGTGCAATTCGGCCTCAACCTTGACATGATGCGTGACGGTGACGACCGACGAGGTTGGGACGTGGGCCGTCGGGCCGCTCTGGCGTTGGCTGCTGTCGGCGCGCTGTCTGCGTGTGCGGCCAGGCCGCGTTCACGGCGCCCCGACGCCGGAGTTCATCGAGCGGCAGCGCGCCGTGCCCACCGTCGTTGCCGATCCATCCAACAACGAGGACGGCTCGGCGGAATCAGCCGGGCGGCGAGTCCGACGACATCTTGTGTCGGCGATCGAGGCCGACCTCACGGTGTCGATGTCGATGGGATGATGCTCGTCGACGATGCGGGCATCGTGGCGCCAACACGTCGGGCTGGGCGGGGTTCGACGAGAACCTGTCCAGCCGTCTGATCCCAGCGAACACCGCTGCATCGGTCGCCGTGATGATCGACGGTGCAGATCGTGCACGAAGCAGCCTTCGGTCGAGCGAATCGCCGGCACCGGCGAAGTCGTCGACGACCGATCGCTTCCGCATCGCGAGCATCTCGAAGACGATCACGGCGATCACGGCGCTGCGACTGGTCGAGAACGGCGACCTGACGCTGGACGACCCGGTGGGTTCGCCGCTCGTCGAACACCTCGGCATCGACGGCAGCACGACGCGGACGCTGCGTCGATGACGCTGCGTGATCTGCTCAGTCACACGTCGGGTTCCCCCAGCACGAGGGCGACGTTCTTCTTCGGGCGGGTGCGACGTCGTGCTCCGAGGCCGCCGAATCGGTCTGAGCCGATCGTCGCAAGTCGGCGGACGGGTATCCGCTACAGCAACATGAGCTACTGCGTGCTCGGTGTGCTGATCGAGGCGGTCACGGGCAAGACGTACGAACGTGTCGTCAGCGAGCAGCTCCTCGACCCCGCTCGGCATCACCGGAATGAGACTCACGTCGACGTACGAGCTCGGACCCGACGAGGTGTCGCATGCGCCGACGCCGAATCGGAACTACATGGAGACGCTCGGTGCCGCAGGTGCGTGGAACGCCACCACTGCCGACCTCGTGGCGATCCTCGACGCGGTCGATCCCGACTCGCCCGGGTGGAAGGCGTTGTCACCCGAGTCGCATGCGCGCGATGCGGTACCGGGTACCGAACGCGCCCCGCCGGGAGCTACGGACTCGGCGTCATCAACTACGCCGGCGGACGCGTGGGGCCACACCGGCACACTCGAGAACACGCATGCGATGGTCCTGGTGCAACCAGACGGCGTGACGTGGGCGATCACCGTGTCGGGCAACTACCCGAGTGGCAGCGGCCAGCTCCGCACCATCATGCGCGGCGCACTGGCTGCTGCGTTCCCGACGAGCTGAGCTGACCGCCCGGCTCCGTTCCGTGGGATGATCGGACGATGGAGCTTCCACGCCAGGGCCGTCCGGTCGACGACGTGATCGCCGACCTCGAACAGAACGGTCGGGCGATGTCCGATGGGCAGGACGGCAAGACGTTCGGCATGGTGTACGACGGTGGGCCGACCGTGCACGAGGTCGCCGAGCGGGCGGCGCTGCTCTATCTCCACGAGAACGCCCTCAACACCAAGGCGTTCCCGTCGCTCGGGCAGATCCAGTCGCGAGGTGGTCGCGCTGGACCGCGGGGCTGCTGCACGGGCCCGAGACCGCCGCCGGCTTCCTGACGAGTGGTGGCACCGAGTCGATCCAGTGTGCCGTGTTGGCGGCCCGCGAGCGAGGGCGGGCCGAGCGGGGCATCCATGCAGGTGAGATCGTGGTGGCCGAATCGGCTCACGCCGCGTTCCACAAGTCGGCCCACATGTTCGACATGCCGATCCACACCACGCCGGTCCGCGACGACTGGACCGTCGACGTCGAGGCGATGGCTGATGCCGTCACCGACGAGACGGTGCTCGTCGTCGGATCGGCGCCGCAGTACCCGCAGGGCGTGGTCGACCCGATCCCGGAGATCGCCGCGTTGGCGGCATCGGTCGATGCGAACTGCCACGTCGATGCGTGCATGGGCGGCTTCGTGCTCCCGTTCGTCGAGATGCTGGGGCGCGACGTGCCGCTGTGGGACTTCCGGGTCGACGGTGTGCATTCGATCTCGGCCGACGTCCACAAGCTCGGCTACGCACCCAAGGGCATCTCGGTGATCCTGCACCGGACGAAGGAACTCCGTCGCTACCAGACGTGGATGTTCGATCAGTGGCTCGGAGGGTTCTACGGCTCCCCGAACCTTCAAGGCACCCGATCTGGACTGCCGATGGCGGCCGGCGTGGGCCGTGATGCAGCATCTCGGTGTCGACGGCTACGTCGAGCTGACGCGCCAGGCGCTCGACAACGCCGATCGTCTGCGGGCCGGGATCGCCGAGACCGAAGGGATCCATGTGCTGGGTGATGGGGAGTACCACCTGGTCGCGATGCGCGTCCGATCCGGCCTCATCGGCACCGCTCGACGTGTTCGCACTGGGTGACGCGCTGCTGGCGAGGGGCTGGTATCACGACCGCCAAGGCCCGCCGGACTCGCTCCATTCGACCGTGAGCAACTCGAACACCGGAGTGATCGATCTGTACCTCACCGATCTCGTCGAGTGCGCCGATGAGGTCCGTGGGACCAGGACCGACGATCGCAGCACCAGCTACTCGACGGTGGAGTAGACGGGGGCTGCGCCCGACTCTCGGCAGCAGGGTTTCGAAGGCGAGTCGGTGGGTAACGTGGTTCCGTGATCGAGCTCGACGACAAGACATCGAAGAACCTGCGCACGTGGAACATCGGACTCACCGTCCTGCACGCTGCCCAGGCCATCCTGATCCTCGTGCTGGCGAGCGATTTCGCCATCACGCTGACGACTGCGCCTCCCGACGGACCACCAGGTACGAGACTCCCCGCCGCCGAGGGGCTCGTCGATGTGCGTGTCGGCATCGCCGTTGCCGTCTTCCTCGCACTTGCAGCGATCGACCACTTCTTGACGGCGACCGTGGCCAAGTCGACCTACGAGAACGACCTCCGGCGTGGGATCAACCGGTTCCGTTGGGTCGAGTACTCGGTCAGCGCGACGATCATGATCCTGCTCATCGGTTCGTACTCGGGGATCACCGAGATCACGGCAGTGATCGCGATCGCCGGTGCGAACGTCTCGATGATCTTGTTCGGCTGGCTGCAGGAGAAGTTCAACCCGCCGGGCCGGACGGAGACGACCATGATGCCGTTCTGGTTCGGCACCGTCGCGGGATTGGCACCGTGGGTCGCCATCTGGTTCAACACGTTGAGCGCCGACGAGGTGCCGGGCTTCGTCTACGGCATCGTGATCGCCGAGTTCGTGTTCTTCTCCAGCTTCGGACTCAACCAATGGCTCCAGTACCGCCGGGTCGGGCGGTGGAAGAGCTACCTGTACGGCGAGAAGACGTATCTCGTTCTGAGCCTGGTGGCGAAATCCGTGCTCGCCTGGCAGATCTTCGGCGGCTCGCTCGCCGGCGATACCTGACCGGTCGGCGGATTCAGTTGACTTGGCGCTCCTTGCCGGCCCAGAACGGTTCGCGAAGCTTGAACTTCTGCAGCTTTCCTGTCGCCGTTCGGGCCAGTTCGTCACGGAACTCGACCTTCTTCGGGCACTTGTAGCCGGCGAGTCTCTGCTTCGTCCAACCGATCACTTCCTCTTCGGACAGATCGGAACCGTCTGCTCTCACGACCAACGCAGTCACCGCCTCGCCCCATTTCTCGTCGGGGATGCCGATCACGGCGACCTCGGTCACGTCCGGGTGTTGGAAGATCGCGTCCTCGACCTCGATCGACGAGACGTTCTCGCCGCCCGAGATGATGACGTCCTTCTTCCGGTCTGCGATCGTCACGTAGTTGGAGTCGTCGATGAATCCACCGTCACCGGTGTGGAAGTACCCGTCGCGGATGGCCATGTCGGTCTGGTCCGGCTGCTCCCAATATCCGGCCATGACGACGTTGGAGCGGGCGAGGATCTCGCCTTCGTCATCGACCGCCATCGTGCAGCCGATCACCGGTGCGCCTGCGCGGTTGAGCTTCGTCGCCTGCTCGCTGGATGCGAGGTCGTCCCACTCGGCTCGCATGCGGTTCATGGTGAGCACGGGGGTGGTCTCGGTGAGACCGTAGATCTGGACGAACTCCCAGCCGAGCTCGGTCATGCACCGCTCGATCGTGACGGTCGGGGGCGGCGCTCCGGCGACCACGATCCGGACGCGGCCGTTGCCGGGGATCGGGCCGTCCCACTCGGAGGCCGCGTCGAGGATCATGTTGAGCACCGCCGGTGCACCGCACATGAGCGTGATGCCGTGTTCGTCGACCCGCCTGAGGATCTCGGCGCCGTCGATCTTGCGTTGGATGACGTGCTTCGCACCCATTCCGGTGACGGCGTAGAGCATGCCCCAGCCGTTGCAGTGGAACTGGGGGAGCGTGTGGAGATAGACATCGCGGTCGCTGACCCCCATGTGCCAGCCGAAGATCGAGGCGTTGATCCAGATGTTGCGATGGGTGAGCTGCACACCCTTCGGGCGAGCGGTGGTACCGGACGTGTAGTTGATGGTCGCCGTGGCGTCCTCGTCGCCGTCCCAGGGCCTCGGCTCGACATCGAACTTCATGAGGATCGCGTCGCTGTCGGCGCCGATCGTCCACTTCATCTCGCACTCGACATCAGCGAGGTCGTGCTCGAGCTCGGGGTCGACGAGCAGCACCCGTGCACCCGAGTGCTCGATGATGTACCTGATCTCCTCGGCGACGAGCCGAAAGTTGATGGGCACCAGGATGCGGCCCGATCCGCTCACCCCGAACAAGGCCGTGAGCAGACGAGCAGAGTTGTGGGACACCATTGCCACGCGCTCACCCTGCTCGATGCCGAGCTCGTCGAGACCAGCGGCGATGGCCTTGGCCCGCCGCGCCATCTCCCGATAGCTGATCGAGCCCCAAGACTCGGCCGGCTGGTCCGGCTCATCCGCGATCGCTTCACGAAGGGGGTAGAGGGCCTCCGCCCGGCGCAGGAAATCGTTGACCGTGAGCGCAACTTTCATGGTGCGGAATCTACTGTGCGTCGACCGTCGTGTTCGAGGTGGTCACGCAGACGTCAACTCCGCTCGTGACGGGGCCAGAACTGGTCGACCATGATTCGGTGCCCGTCAGGATCGGCCAGCACGATGTGGGCCGGATCGGTGCCGTCCGGATCGGTGGCCTCGATCAACTCGATGCCGGCGCCGAGCACTGCGGCTTGGATGTCTCGAACGTCGGTGAAGTCGTCGAGCCGTGTCATCTGCTGGTCGGCACCGGGATTGAACGTGAGGATCGGTTCGTCGAACATCGCGTGGAACAATCCGATGACCGTGTCGCCGTTTCGCATGATCAGCCAGTTCTGGTCGGCATCGCCGCCGGCGACCCGGAAGCCGAGCGTCTCGTAGAACGTTCGCGACGCAGTCAGGTCGGCCACCGGCAGGCTCACCGAGAAGGCGCCGAGCGGCAGGTCAGGGTTCGAGTCCATGGTCATGTTGCGGTCGATCCTGTCGAAGCGTTTCGGGTTGTCAGCGGCCATGGCCGGTTTCGTTCCACCGTGAGCGCCAGGTCGAGCAGGAGTTCCTCCGAAAAGTGGGGGCCGACCACTTGGAGGCCGATCGGGAGTCCGTCGAGGAATCCGGAGGGGACCGACACGGCCGGGTTCCCGTGAAGGTTGGCCGGGAACGTCAGTCGCCCGTTGATCTTCGCCCCCGCCCGGATCCCGCCGAACGTGTCGGGTAGCGGACCGTCGGCGGCGAAGGCGACATCGGGATTGGTCGCCGTCATGACGAAGTCGACCCCATCGCCCGCCGCGTCGAAGATGCGGGCCATGGCCTCGTTGAGCTCGGTGCGTCGCTGCTCGAGTTTGATGCGCGCCTCGGCTCCGTACCGGCCCGGGCCATACTCCATCGCCATTCGAATCTCCGGGGTGAGGACGTCGGCGCATTCGGGCCAGTACTCCTCCAATTGGCGGATGAGACCGACCGAGTTGGCGACCGACCACGCGGCACCCATACGGGGGAGCCCGGTGTCGACGCCCTCGACTCGGACCATGCCGCAGTCGGCGATCAGGGCGGTGGCGGAATCGTCGAGGAGCTCCCACATCGCCGGTGACACCACTGCGGCGCCCCAGTCCTGGACGACCGCGACCCGCTTGCCGCGGAGTTCGTCGAGATGGCTGCCGAGGCCGTCTTCCCAGCCCTCGACTCGGGGAAGGCTGAGCGGTTCGCGCGGGTCGCGACCGTTGCAGACGTCGAACCAGCGAGCGCTGTCGCGAACCGACCGTGACAAGCACCCGTGAGTGACGGTCATCGCGCCCAACTCGGCGTCGGGCGTCAATGGGATCCGTCCGTACGTGGCCTTCAGCCCGACGAGGCCCGTGAACCCTGCCGGAATGCGGATCGAACCGCCGCCGTCGCCACCGGTTCCGAGCGTGACGAGACCGCCGGCGACTGCTGCCGCAGTGCCACCGGACGATCCGCCGGGTGTGCAGCCGTGCTGCCAGGGATTGTGAGTTGTGCCGTTGAGCACGGAGCGGGTGAGGTTCACCCCGCCGAACTCCGACGCCGTCGTCTGTCCCATGAGCACGGCACCGCCGCGTTGACGGATGCGTCCTGGGTTGGTTCCGGTGTGCGGGGCGACAGCATCGCGATAGACGACGCAGGCATGTGTGTCGGGCCATCCCTCGACCTGGTCGAGCTCCTTCACGCCGATGGGCACGCCGCCGAACGGCAACGTCACGTCGGCCGCCGCGGCTGCGGTCTCGGCCTCCTCTCGGTGGAGGTGGGAGAACGCATTCAGGTCGCTCCGTTCGATCGCGTCACAGCTCGCCGCCAGCTCCTCGGTGGGGCTTCGGTCGCCGGCCCGGAAGGCGTCGACGAGGGAGCACGCATCACCCTGCCACGGTTCATCACTCATGCCGGCACGGTACTTGTCGGTGGCGACCCACGTCGCCGCGTGCACCTACAGTCGGCGTCATGTCCTTGCCGATCCGACCTGGAATGACCATCCCGCTGCCTGGGCCACTGCATACACAGCGTGAACGGATCGTCGAGCTCGCCGACCTGGGCTTCACCGACGTGTGGACGGCCGAATCCGATGGCGGGGACGGGCTCACTCCGCTGGCGCTGGCCTCGGTGTGGGAGCCACGCCTTCGTCTCGGCACGGCGATTCTCCCGGCTTACACCCGAGCACCGGCCTGTATGGCACAGAGTGCGGCGACCCTCGCCGACGCAGCCCCCGGACGATTCGTCCTCGGGATCGGCTCGTCCTCGAACGTGATCGTCGAGCGTTGGAACGGTGTTCCGTTCGAGCAGCCGTACCAGAAGGTGCGAGACCTCGTGCGGTTCCTGCGTGATGCGTTCACGGGGGAGAAGATCACCCAGCGGTACGACACGTTCGAGATCCAAGGTTTCCGGCTGGGTATCAGACCCGAGGAGCCGCCCAAGATCGTCGTCGCGGCCCTCCGCGAGGGCATGCTCAACATGGCGGGGAGGGAGTCGGATGGTGCCATCACGAACTGGCTGGCGGCCGGTGATGTCCCGCAGGTGGCGGCAGCCGTCCGCGAGGGCGCCGGTGGGGATGATCGAGAGCTCGTCGCCCGGATCTTCGTGTGTCCGAGCGCCGATGCCGATGTCGTTCGTGCCGGAGCGCGCCGCGCGATTGCGGCATACATGAACGTGCCGGTGTACGCCGCGTTTCAGGAGTGGCTCGGGCGCGGTCGAGCAGCTCGCCGGCATGTGGTCGGCCTGGCAATCGGGCGATCGGAAGCAAGCGTTGGCAGAGATCCCCGACGAGGTCGTCGACGATCTCGTGGTGCACGGTGCACCCGAAGATTGTCGAGCGCGGATTCAGCAGTACTTCGACAACGGCGTCACCACGAGTGCGTTGGCGATCCTGCCGTTCGACCCGGAACTCGACCATTGGGACGCGGTCGCGTCGCTGGCCCCGAGCGCCGGCTATTAGCGATCGATCAGGCGGCCTGGTCCTGGCGTTGGGCTTGACGGTCGGCGAGCATCCGGCGGATCTCGGCGATGTGGCGTTGGCCGCGGCGCCGCGTGTCGGCATCGAGTCGGAACTGGACCGGCACGCTCGACGACGGCAACAAGGTCAGTTGCTGGGGGACGTCGTGTTCGTTCATACCCCACATCATGACCAGGGGTGTCGCAACGTGGTCGGGCTCAGGAAGCGATCGCCGGATGATGTGGATCGATGCCGACGATCCGCACGTCGATGCGCCGGTGTTCGAGCTGATCGAGCGCCGTCTCGAGCCGTGTCATGGTGATCGAGTCGGCGATGCATGCGTCCTGCACGTCGAGATGCACGAGGTACGGCGACGTCAGGTGCTCCCAGGCGCTCAACACTCGGTTGATCGAGATCGGATCGATGACCCCGGCAGCACGGACCAGACGGACCGGACGAACCGGATCGTCGACGATGCCCACCGTGAGCCACGGCCGTTGCCGCTCGGGCGCGCCCAGCAGCGTCCGGCGGGCGGTCGCTCCGAGAAACCGGGCGAATTGATGTGAGAGTGGGTGACGCATGACAGAATCATCATTAGATTTGACGTTCGCTTCACATTAACTGCAAGGAGTTGTGATGTGAAGAGCAATATCCCGGTCATGACGAAACCTTGCGAAGCAACGGCACTCATTGCACGGTGAACACCGCGATCGCCACGCTGAGCACCATGATGGCTGCCGGCGTCGCGTAGGTGGCCCAGTTGGGGTAGCCGCGATACGGCGGCGCCATCACGACCAACGCACTGAGCGCGCCTGCCGCCGCACCACCCAGGTGGCCACCGATCGAGATGTTGGGAAACACGAACGTGATCACGAGGTTCAGCATCAGCAAGGTACCGATCGAGGTCTGCAACGGGTTCATGCCGTTCAGGTAGTACCCGACGAACGCCAGCGCCATGAGTCCGAACACGGCACCGGATGCCCCGCCGGCGAGCGCGCCGCGGTCAACGAGCAGGCTGCCTGCCGAGCCAGCCAGCAGCCCGGCGAAGTACACCAGCAGGAACCGCACCCGGCCGAGTGCCGGCTCGAGCATCTGGCCGAGCATGTAGAGCAGATACATGTTGAAGAGCAAATGGACGATGCCGAAATGGAGGAATCCCGACGTCACGAGCCGATACCAGTCGCCTCCATCCGTGGCGTAGATGGAACCGTCGGAGAACTGGATGCCGAAGCCGTCACCGAGTGCAGCTTCGGAGAGACCGAGTTGTGCGTGGCCGATCGTGAGCGAACCGCTCAGGCTCGACGGGTCGCGAAGCGTGACGTAGACGAACACGGCGACGTTGACGGCGATGATCGCCATCGTGACCATCGCCGGCTGTCGGGCACTCCAGAACCTCGCACGCGTCCGGAGATCCGGCTGCGCCGCCTTCGCGCAGTCGAGGCAGTGGCTGCCGACGGAGGCTTGAACGAGGCACTCGCCACAGGCCGGCTTGCCGCACCGGGTGCAGCGTCGACCGGTTGCGCGGTCACCGTGTCGGTAACAGACAGCCGATGAAGTCGGCGGTGGAGGGGGAGGCAGGGTCATCGTCGAACGAGTATCTTCTCAGCTCAGGCCGGCGTCCCACCACGCCCGCAAGTGCGTCCATGGATAGATCCCGGTGCTGTGACCGTCGGACCACTCGATCGAGATGCCCAAATTGCCGTGCATCTCCGCGCCGAGCGCCGAGATCGTCGCACCGTCGTACCACGGGCCCTTCGGCGTCTCGCCGGCCACGACACGTGGCGCAGGGGCAGGCCTGACGGAAGATCGAGCAGGGGAAACGAGCATGTCACGCCGTCGTCGTAGGCAACGCGCAGCTCATGGTTGCGCTCCAGTTCGACGTCGATGACCTGCGCAACCGTCACCGCTCCGAGGATATCGAGCGTCAGTCCAGGTTCATCTGGACGGCGAGCGCTTCGGCGCGGTCGGCTTGCCGACCAGGTGACCCTGCACCAGGTCGCACCCTGCGGCGCGCAGTCGTCGCAGCTGTTCGACACCGGTGACACGCTCGGCGACGACCTCCATGTTGAGGGCGTGGGCCAGCAGCACGAGGGCCCGCACCACCCGGGTGTCAGCTTCGGACGCACCAGTCGGGAGGGCCAGGGTGCCGTCGAGCTTCAGGACGTCGGCGCCGATCTCGGTGAGCAATGAGAGAGCGTTCGACCCGGTGCCGAAGTTGTCGAGGGCGATACGCACACCGACTCGACGGAGCGCCCGCACCGAGCGAATCACTGGTTCCGCGTCGCGGCCGAGCAGGGTCGCCTCTCGTGCTTCGAGCACGATCTGGCGCGGGCGCAGCCGATGTTCGCGGAGCAGATCGACGACGCGGTTGACGAATGACGTGTTGGCGAGCTGCAGACGCGACACGTTGACGTGGACGGCGAACCGAGGGCCGACGACGCCGGTGTCGATCCAGAAGCGGGTCGCGACACACGCCTGCTCGAGCACCCAGTCGCCGATCGGAACGATGACACCCGTCTCCTCGGCGACGGGGATGAACTCGCTCGCCTCGATCCGACCGCGCACCGGATGCGACCAACGCACGAGCGCCTCGGCGGCCTCGGCCTGCTCGGACACGGCGGAGAAGATCGGTTGGTACTCGACGTGCAGCTCGCCCTCTCGGAGGGCCTTCGAGAGCGCAGCGGCGATCTCGGTACGGACCTTGGCCCGGTTCTTGAGCTGGTCGGTGAACATCATGGTTCGCGCTCGACCCGCCTGCTTGGCAGCATGCACGGCCGTGTCAGCTCGGGTCACGAGATGAACGGCGGCGTCTTCCGGATCCAACGCGCGAAGTTCTGGTTCCGTGATGCCGATGCCAACGCTCACCGACACGTCGAGCTCGAGCTGATGAATCGTGAGGCGGCCGGTCAATGCTTGGCGGACGCGGTCGGCGAGATCGACAGCCACCGCCGTGTCGGCGATGTCCTCGCAGAGTACGAGGAACTCGTCGCCACCGAGCCGTGCGATGATGTCGCCCGGCCGGACGGCGGTCGCAAGCCGTTTGGCGGTCGATGCGAGGAGGCGATCACCGATCTCGTGACCGAGCGCATCGTTGACATCGCGGAGGCGGTCGACATCGACGATCAGGACCGCCACCTCTTCGCTGGTCTCGTCGATTCGATGCAGCGCACGTGCGATCCGATCGAGCGCAGCGGCACGGTTGAGCAGGTCGGTGACCGGATCGTGTTCGAGGAGGTGCCTCAGCGCGTCGGAACGGTTGCGCTCATCGGTCACATCGCGACACATGACGGCGATGAAGCCTCCGTCGGGATGTGTCGGATCGTGCTGAACGAGCACGGTCGTCGCCTGGACGGTCGCCGGAGCACCGGGAACGCCCAGGTCGATGTCGCCGTGCCAGACGCCACCTTCGAAGTTGCTCAGGAGCCGCTGGGGAATCTGATCGAGCACCGTCCGGAGCGACTCGCGGCCGTCGAGGCGCCCGCCAGGAACAGCATGTGACCGGAAGAGCTCTCGTCCGGCAGCGTTGGCGTCGAGGTATTCACCGTGGATCGTCGTGAAGATCGTCGAGAGGTGGGCGGCATCGACCAGCTGTCGCAGCTGATCGAGCGGCGAGACCGGCGCGCCCGGGGACGGGTCGGTGGCGGCGAGGGTGGTGTGGTGATCGGTCATGAGTGGAGGAATGGTGCCGGTCACCCGATCCCGGTCGACAGACCGGAGACCGAGGACAGGTCGATGCTTGTTGCGTTCACGATGGACAACACTTCGGTTGCTGAAGCGTCATCGGCAACTTCGAGCTGTTGGTTGAGCGCGTGGATCGTGAACTGATACCGGTGGGTTTCCCCAGCTGGGGGACACAGCTCCTGCCATGCAGGAACCCCCGACGAATTCGGCCACTCGAACACCCCGTCGGGCAGCTGGCCCTCGACCAAACCCGTTTCGCCGGCACCGAGCGCATAGACGATCCAGTGCACGAATTGATCGTCGTCGAGGTCGACGACGGTGATGGCCAACTCGACGGCGCCGAGCGGCACGTTCGACCATGTCAGCGCCGGTGACACGCCGTCGCCGGCGCAGGTGTGCCGAGCCGGGATCTCGGCCCCGTCGACCCAGGGTGCGACGAGGCTCAGCGCTGCGGGCGGTGTTGTCGGCGGCGGGAGCGTGGAGGCCACCGTGGTGGCCGGGAGCGGAAAAACCGGATCGTCGAGTGTCTTGCCGGAGCGGTCGCCGCAGGCCGTGGCCAACAGACCCAGACCGACAAGGAACGCGATCGACGCTCGGACACGGCTGGGACGGGGGCGTGCACGCATCTCGACCGAGCGTAGCGACCGGTAGCGTGGTCGGGGATGTCCGATCCACGAACCATTCTGACCGTACATGCCCACCCCGACGACGAAGCGTCCAAAGGGGCCCCGACCCTTGCGAAATACCACGCCGAAGGCGTCGGCACAGTGCTGGTCTGTTGCACCGGCGGTGAGGAAGGCGACCTCCAGAACCCGACGCTGCGTGAGCCCGGGCAGGCGTTCCACGATCTGACGCCTGAGCAGGAGAGGAAGCTCGTGGTCTCCATGCGACCCGCCGAACTCGCGCGCTCGGCCGAGGTGATCGGCTTCGACGAGGTGGTGATGCTCGGCTATCGCGATTCGGGGATGGCCGACTCGGATCCGAATGACCATCCTGACTGCTTCCACCAGGCCAGCGTCGACGAGGCGACAGGTCGGTTGGTCGACGTCATCCGGCGGACCCGGCCGCAGGTCCTCATCACCTACAACGACGACCAGGCCGGGTATCCCCATCCCGATCACCTGCGTGTGCACGAGATCTCGGTGCTGGCGTTCGAACGTGCGGGTGATCCTTCCTGGTATCCCGAGTCGGGGGCGCCCTTCCAGCCGCTCAAGCTCTACTACTCCACCTGGAGCCGCCGACGTCTCGTTGCCATGCACGAGGGGCTGATCCGTCATCGCGGCGAGTCGCCGTTCGACGAGAAGTGGTTCGAGCGTCCCGACACCGATCACCGGGTGACCACGCGGATCGAGGTGGGTGGCTACATGTGGGCCCGCACAGAGTCGCTCAAGGCGCATGCAACGCAGGTCGATCCCACGGCAGCCTTCTGGTTCGGGCTGTCCGACGACGAGCTCCGCAACATCTACCCCTGGGAGGATTGGATCCTCGCTCGTTCGCTCGTGGGTGACATCCCGAGCCACGACGAGCCCGAACACGACCTGTTCGAGGGGATCAGCGCGAACGCAACGATCGAGGTCGGCTCGTGAGCGTGCAGTATCGCGTCGTCGTCGCCAAGAAGGACGAGCGCGTCGACGGTCCCGATGATGCCGAGATCGTCGTCACCGTTCCGTTCGCCGTGGCCGCCGACGAGGACTTCGACGCCACCGTCGAGTTCATGCGGGGCCGCCTCAAAGCGGTGGGCCACGCAGGTCGTGTGCTCGAGTTGCTGAAGTCGGGCGAGGCGACGTCGGCGATCAGCCGGCTCGCATCGCATCCCTGAGTTCGCGATATCCGATCAGCTTCGCCCCAGCAGCATCGATGGCGGCGGTCAGATCATCGCCCGCCGTGACGAACGCGTGGTCGTCGATCCAGTGTGTTGCGTTCGACGTGAGCGCTCGCACCTCGGGCGTGTCGATTGCCGGCTGCACATGGAGTTCGGTGATGCCGGGCTCGAGTGCTCCCAGCGCACGCAACACCCGTTCCCTGGACCCGGCACGCCAATCGTGGTCGAAGTGGTCGGGGAAGAGCACTCCCTCGTCACCGGCGAGTCTGCGGAACGGGAAGCCGGCCTGTTCGGCCGTCACGGTTGACGGCAGGCGGATCGGCAGCCGGAACTCACATGCCACGTCCAGATAGACACCGAAGAACTCCGGTCGGAGCGTGATCGCCGTCAGATGGGGAGCGAGGTGGGTCACGTCGATTCCCCACGCGATCGCCCGATTGACCTGTGCGGTGAGCTCGCGGTACACCTCGTCGGGGTCGGCGTGTTCCCACAGGTCGTCGATGTCGCGTGGGAAGCCGCCCTCGCCCGAGAGGAGCGACGGCGCATGCGTGACTGGTCCCCACCGATACGTGGGATGCTCGGCGTTGAGCGTCAGGTGCACACCGACATCGTCGCTCGGCCGGTACATCTGAGCTGCGTGCTGGGCCCAGGGCGCAGGCACCATGATCGACGCACAGGTCGCCGATCCGTCGCGGAGTGCTTCGTAGACGCCGACGTTGGCGGCGTGACACGACCCGAGATCGTCGCACGACAGGATCACGAGCTTCGCGTCGACCGCGTGCCCCAGGCGTTCGGAGAGCGTCCCCACCCGCCAGACGCTATCGCTCCTCAGAGCGCCGCAACGGCGGCGACGAGCCGGTCGACGTCGGCATCCGTCAGGTACACGGCCAGACCGGCCCGCACGGCACCGTCGATCCCCAGGGTGTGCATTGCCTCCAACGCGTAGTAGTGGCCGTCCCACACGGCGATCTGCTCCTCGGCGAGCGCCGCTGCGGTCACGGCGGCGCTTCGACCGGCAACGTTGAACGCGAGCGTCGGCGCTCGGTCGTCGAGATCGTGCGGGCCGTACACCGTGACGCGGTCGTCGGCCAGCAGACCGTGGAGCAACCGGGCGAACAGCGCACGTTCGTAGCCCTGGATGGTGCCGACACCCGTGTCGATCAGGAAGCGAGCCGCTGCCTCGATCGCCGCGAGCGACTCGTAGCTCGGCGTGCCGAGCTGGAATCGCTCTGGGCCGCTGCTGGGCGCCGGACGAACCTTGTAGGCGTGGAGCGCGTCGAGCAGTCCCGGTTCGATCCACGTGACGCCGGCATGCGGGCCGTACCATTTGTACGAGCTGGTCGAGTAGACGTCGCAGCCGATCGTCTCGATGTCCACCGGGGCGTGCGGGGTGAGGTGGACGCCGTCGACCACCACTTTGGCGCCGGCATCGTCCGCGGCGGTCGTGATCGCGCCGATGTCGGGCATCGTGCCGATGGCATTGCTCGCACCGGTCACGGCGACCCACCGCGAACGGTCGGTGAGGAGCGAGGCCACTGCCTCGACCGTGAGGCGACCGGTGTCGGCGTCGAAGTCGGCGAATCGGACGACCGCCCCCGTATCCTCCGCGATGAGCAACCAGGGCGACACGTTCGAGTCGTGGTCGAGTTTCGTGCAGATGATCTCGTCCCCAGGTCGGAGGTCACGGGCGATGGCCCGGGTGATCGAGAAGATGTTGGAGGTGGTGGAGGGGCCGAACATGAAGCCGCCCGGGTCGGCGTTCAGCAACTCGCCCATCGTCGCCCTCACCTGCTCGACGAGGTCGTCGCAGGCTCGTGCGGCCGCGAACGCACCGTGGCTGTTGGCATTGTTGCCACTCCGCTGCCACGCCGAGGTGGCCTGAATCGCCGAGTCGACGACCTGGGTGCCGGCCGGACCGTCGAAACGGGCCCAGGCGGCGTGGTCGCCTTCGGTGATGGCGGGAAAGCGGTGGCGGAGATCGAGCATCACGTCACTCTCGCACAGGGCCGCCACCTAGCCACAGGCCGACCAGAGGCCGGCATCGTCGCGCTCGGCGTCGCGTGCGGCCTGCACCATCAACTCGGAGAACGTGACGTTCGGGGGAATCGTCAACGGCTGGGCGTAGCCCTGGCGCACGATCTCGTAGTTGACGAAGATGCCGTCGTCGGCTCGGTACACGTACGCAAGGATCCGGCCGTAGTCGTCGCGCCCGACGACGTCGCGCTCGAGTCGCACGGGGGTGCCGACCGGCAGCAGCGACTCGGTGAAGGTGGTCGCTTCGTCGGCGAAGCACTCGGCAGGGGCACCGGTGTCGCGGCGTGCCGCTTCGGGTGTGTCGATCCCCGTCAGTCGGACTCGCTCTTCGGTGCCGTCGACGAGGACGTCGATCGTGTCACCGTCGATCACGAACTCGACGGTCGCGTTCGGCTCGACCGGCGGGGGCGCCGTCGTGGGTGCCGGCTCGGAGACTGGCGAGTCGCCACCGCAGGAGCCGGACAGCGAACATCACCAGCACGGTGGCGATCGCCACGACCTGGAACGTTCGGGCGCTCATCGATCACGTTCTATCGGCATCGGTCGGTGTTCGATCGGGGCGGCCCGGGCGGCGGTCACCGATGTTGCGGGTGCCATCGTGTTCGCGTCGGCGTAGCGCAGTGCCCAACCGAACCGGTTGGCAGGGATTCGGTGACATGTGACCATCATCGATCACGGGTGTGACGGACCGCCGGCCGAGGTCCCGCTTCGCATCGTGACGACACAGGGTCCGACCGGCTCTTGCCGGTCTCGCCTCGACCGTGTCCTCATGGTGGTACACACTCGAACATCGAGGAGCAACGATGACCGCTGGTTCTGTCCGTCTCGTCCTGATCGGAATCGCCATCGTGCTCGTGTCGTGCGGCGGCGACGACGGTTCGGTCGCCACGACCCCGGTATCGGCGGCTGACGCACCGACGACCATCACGACAACCACCATCTCGACGGTCACGACCACCACCACGACGACAGCGCCTCCCAGCACCTCGTCAACGGCCTCGACCATGGCGCCGACGACCGCGTCGACAACCGCACCGACGACCACGACACCGGCGGCAACGACTGTGCCGGTCACGCCGATCCCGGTCGAGTTCGAGTATCCCGCCGTCTGGCCAGGACACGATGTCGTGTTCTCCACCCCGGAAGCGGCCGCTGCCGACTTCGTGTCGGCGGTGCTCGGCGTGCCGCCGGTGCTCGGTGAGTTCCAGCGGGGTGACCTGCGCAGCGGTGAGATCGTGGTGTTCTCACCCACGGACGACGACGACCCCACCACCGTCTTCCCTCGCGGCCTGCTGGCCCTCCGTCAGCTCGGTCCGACCGATGGCTGGTTCGTCATCGCCGGGACGAGCGAGGGGGTGTCGATCACGTCACCGGCGTCGGCGGCGAAGGTGAGCGCCGAGCCGCTCGTGGTCGAAGGCCTCGGCCGCGGATTCGAGAGCAACCTCGTGGTTCGAGCGATTTTGGCCGGAGACGCCGGCGTGGTGTTCGACCTCGACTTCACGATGACCGACTGGACGACCCCGGTGCCGTACTCGGTCACACTCGACCTCTCGGCTGCAGTCGAAGGTGACGTTGTCGCCCTGGTCGCCGTCGGCGACACCGGTCTCGGCCCCGATCCGTCGGAGTTCGCGGCGATCCCGGTCGTCATCGGTGGCTGAGACCGAGGTCGCAGCCCCCTCAGACCCGCTCGATGAGCGTGCCGGTGCCCAGGCCGCCACCACAGCACATCGACACGATGCCGAAGCGACCTCGCGTACGCTCGAGTTCATACACCGACTTCGTCAGGAGGAAGGCACCGGTGCCGCCGAGCGGATGGCCGAGTGCGATCGCGCCACCGTTGGGGTTGGTGCGTTCAGGGTCGGCGCCCAGTTCCTTCTGCCAAGCGAGCACCACGGAGGCGAATGCTTCGTTGATCTCGAAGTTGTCGATGTCGTCGATCGACAGGCCGTTTCGGTCGAGCAATCGAGCGGTCGCGTCGATCGGGCCGGTCAGCATCAACACGGGGTCGACTCCCACGAGGCACGTGTCGACCACCCGTGCCTTCGGAGTGAGACCGAGCGCCGCAGCCTTGTCGGCGGTCATCATGAGCACCGCAGCTGCGCCATCGGAGATCTGGGACGAGTTGCCTGCGGTGTGCACGCCGTCTTCGCGGCCGACCGGCTTGAGTGCTGCCAGCTTGTCGAGGCTGGTCTCCCGTAACCCCTCGTCTCGCGAAACGAGGTGGGTGGTGCCGGCCGGGTTGCCGTCGTCGTCGAGGTCGGGCGCTTCGATCTCGATGTACTGCCCGTCGAATCGGCGTTCTGCCCATGCCCTCGCAGCACGCTCCTGCGATGCCAGGCCGAATGCGTCGGTTTCGGTGCGGTCGATGCCCCACTTCTCGGCGATTCGTTCGGCGCCCTCGAACTGCGACGTCATCTCGTACCGGGCGAAGTACGGCTCGGGGATCGGCGAGCCCAGCCCGAGCTTCTTCGACGAGTTCGAGCCGATCGGCACCCGACTCATCAACTCGACACCGCAGGCCACGGCGACGTCGACCACACCCGAACCGATCAGCGACGTCGCCAGGTTGGTCGCCTGCTGGCTCGAACCGCACTGCGTGTCGACCGTGGTCGCTGCGGTGCCGAGCGGGAGCCCGGCCGACAGCCAGGCGGTGCGGGTGATGTTGAAGCTCTGTTCGCCGACCTGGCTCACGCAGCCGCCGACGACCTGCCCGATTTCGGTGGGGTCGATGCCGGAGCGATCGACGAGCGCCGACTGGACAGCAGCGAGTGCTGTTGCCGGATGGAGCGAGGACAGTCCGCCGCCTCGGCGACCGATCGGGGTGCGGACGGCATCGACGATCACGACGTCGCGAGGGGTGTGAGCAGCCATGCGGCGAGCTTACGAGTCGTCGTTCCGCACCGTTCAGTCGGCCAGCGGTCGGCCCGTCGGATCAGTCTGCGGCGCCGGGTCGACGTTCGAGCGTCGCTGCGAGGTGGTGTTGCAGGGGTTGGCCGACCGCAGCCATCGAGACTCGATACTCGAGCACATCTCCGGTCAGCCGGAACCAGCGTTCGACCGCAGTGACCGACTTCGCGGTCGCGCTCAGCGACACGGCGGACGCCGCCAGTTCGATCGTGATGCCCGCGTCGTCGACGACGATCGTGCCCTCTTCGATCTCGTTGATGCCGGTCGGATGGCTGACGGCGAACTCGACGCGACCGCCGCTCGGGAATCGCCAGTACCCCGTCTCGGCGTGCAGCGGCACTCCGGGTGAGTCATCGGTCTGCAGCGCGTGGGTGCGTTGCGCATAGGCCAGGAAGGGTTTGCCGACGTGTGCGAAGGTCACGGTCTCGACGTAGGCGAACGAGTCGATGGTCGGATACTCGCCGCAACCGCGGCCCGACCACGTTCCGACCAGTGCGCCCACGTGTGCCAGGTCTGGATGCAGATCGACCATCAGCCCACCAGCATGTGCGGCCGCAGCTCATTTCGTTGGCCCGCGGTCCAATCGGCGACCAGGGTGAAACGATCACCGCGGATCGTCGTCACACGCCATTCGAGAGGATCGCCGTTGTACGTGCCGAGTCGTTCGATCGAGAAGACCGCTTCGACGTGATCGAGGCGCAGCGAGCGGCGCTCTTCATCGGTGGGGATGCCGGGATGTATCCGTTCCCAACCTGCGTTCGGGTGCATACCCGCCGACCGGTCGAGTTCGTTGTAGAGCGACGTGCGGGTGAAGTCGACCTCCAGCAGCGGCTCAGCGATGTCGGCCGGCAACCAGATCCGGTCGATTGCGAGCGGATCGTCACCCGCCCATCGGAGTCGATCGATCAGCACCAGGGGGCTCTCGGAATCGAGGCCGAGCTCCCCGGCGGCAACGGGATCGGTGACGATCTCGAGCGCCCGGACGTCGCTGCGTTGGGGGACGCCGCTCTCCTCGACGACCTGGAACAGGCTGTACAGCGAACCGAGCGACCGTTCGAACGTTCGATGGTCGACGGAGGTACCCACGCCGCGGGAACGCCGGAGGATTCCGTCGGCGCCGAGCTGGCTGACGGCATGACGGGCCGTGTGGCGGCTCACCGTGTAGATCGTCATCAACTCGCGATCGGTGGGGAATCGTTGCTCGAAGTGGCCAGCCTCCATCCGTCGCCGGAGCTCTTGTTCCAGTTGCGTCCACAGCGGGACGGGTGAGTGTCGATCGAGCTGCCGACCTCCGCTCGAGAAGTCATCGGTCATCGTCATCGGCCCCGATCAGGCGCGGTACGCGCTGGGCTCGGGCTTCAATGGGCGTGCGTACCACAACGGCCGTCGGAGACCTCCCGGGCCCGGTGCGGGACGCGGTCTTGGACATCCAGTCGAGATACGCCTCGCGTGACTTCGCCGTGTCGACCACGACGTCGCCGTACTGATCGCCATCCTCGGCCGGCGTGACCCGCACCCGTTGGTGCCAACACTGCATACCGGAGATCGGATCGGGCTGGACGGAGAAGGTCAGGTTCTGGTGCACCCCGGTGTCGTTCCACCAGATTCGTTGCGTGTCGGCGTCCCCGTCGGGCCCCGAGTCGTACGACTGCATGCCGTGCTCGCGGGTCAACTTCCACGTGGTCCCGGTGTGATCGATCTTCGCCTTGCCTGCACCCCACGACCGGGCCTCGTTCTCTTCGATCCGCCAACGTCCCATGTGGTGTGACGCCGCGACGACACCCGGCCGGATCCCTTCGGTGCGCCAGGCGGAGATCACGAAGTGGCCGATCCTGGTGCTGATCCGAACCAGGCCCTCCTCCTCGATCCCCAACTTCTCGGCGTCGCTCGGATGGATCCAGAGCGGGTGGCGGTGGCTGATCTCGTTGAGCCACTTGGAGTTCCCCGACCGTGTGTGGATCAGGGTCGGAATCCGGAAGGTCGGGAGCAGGATGCGTTCGTTGCCGGCCATGTCGAGGTCTTCCCAGTGCACGTGGGACGGGATCCATCCCGGTGTCGAATATTCGGGCCACCCCCAGTCCCGCAGCGTGGTCGAGAAGAGCTCGAGCTTCTTCGATGGGGTCGGGAACCCCTCCTTGATCTCGCCGTCGATCTCGACAGCAGGGGATCCGTCGCCGAGCTTGGCGAGCGTCAACGCATCGAGCGTGTCATCGGAACCGTCCCATGTGCCAGCGGTTCCGGGCTTGCGGAACACGCCCGAGTCGTCGCGAACGCAGTCGGCGACGTCGTCGGCGGCCACGTCGCGGTCGTACGGTTCGTACATGTCGCCGGGCACCGCGTAGGCGCCGCGGTCGCGGATGTACTCGAGCGGTGTCTGATTGGCAGCCGCGGCATCGTCGGCGAGGCCAGGCACGCTGTCGGCGAACATGCGTCCGTAGTACTCGTCGACGCCCATCGGTGTACCGGGACGTTCGTCGCTCTCGAAGTACTGCCTGATGCCGAGCGACCCGTCGGGATCGATTCGCCACGAGAGGTCGATCCAGAACTCGTTCTCTTCCCAGACCTCACCCTTGTTGTACTCGTGCGTGCGGTGGTCGGCGCCGGTGTCTTCGCCGTTGAGCTCGGCGTAGCGACGCATCACCGGCTGCCGGAAGCCGATCCATCGACCGGAGTGCGTCTCGAAGCTGGCGATGTCGTGGCGTTCGGACCCGACACCCATCGGCAGCACGTAGTCGGCGTACCACGAGGTCTCCGACCAGGTGGGGGTGAGCGCGACGTGGCATTCGACCTTGCGCTCGTCGAGCAGTGCCTCCATCCACGAGAAGCCGTCGGGATTGGTCCAGATCGGGTTGTAGACGCGTGAGAAGTACGTGTCGAGTTTGCCGCGACCTTCGTTGAGGAAGTGGGGGAGAAGTATCGACATCTCGTGGTAGGCGAGCGGATACTCCTTCGGCCACGACATCTCATTCCAGGTCGTGATCGGCTGGCCGCCCTTGGGCGGGTGCGGCACGAACTTGTTCCACCCGTTTCCGGCGGTTCCACCCTTGGTGGCGACCGAACCCGTGAGCACGTTCAGGAAGAAGAGACAGCGTGCGACCTGCCATCCACCGAGGTTGCCGGCGCCGGCGGCTCGCCAGTTGTGTGATGCGAACTTGGTGGGGTGGGCGCCGATGATCTCGGCGATCTCGCGGATCGTCTCCGCCTTGACGCCGCTCACGTGTTCAGCCCGCTCGGGTGTGTAGTCGGCGTACTCGTCGAGCAGCGCCTGCTCCATCGACTCGAACTCGCAGGGGAGGTCGGGGCGGGTCTCGGTCAGGTAGGTCTCCCAGTTCACCCAGCGCCGGACGAAGTCGCTCTGCCAGGTACCGTTCTCGATCAGGAGGCGGGCGATCGCGAGCAGCATGAACGGCTCGGTGCCCGGCCACGTCGCCAGCCAGTAGTCGGCCTTGGCGCCGGTGTTCGACAGGCGGGGGTCGACGCAGATGACCGTCGCGCCGTGGTCCTTGCCCTCCATGATCCGCTGGGCGTGCGGGTTGAAGTAGTGGCCGGCCTCGAGGTGGGCCGAGATCAGGAAGATGACCTCGGCGTTGGCGAAGTCGCTCGAGGGCCGGTCGTGGCCCATCCACGACTGGTAGCCGATACGGGCGTTGGAGGAGCAGATGTTGGTGTGGCTGTTGTGGCCGTCGACACCCCACGCCTTGAGAACCCGTTCGGTGTACCCGTCCTCGCCGGGGCGGCCGACGTGGTACATGACCTCGTTCGTGCGGTCCTCTTGGAGCGCGGTGCGGATGCGGCCACCGATCTCGTCGAGTGCCTGGTCCCACGAGATGCGTTCCCACTGCCCGCTGCCGCGTGGGCCGCTGCGCTTGAGCGGGTACAGCACGCGTTCCGGGTCGTCGACCTGGTTGAGGGTCGCGGGCCCTTTGGCACAGTTCCGGCCGCGACTCGCCGGGTGCTCGGGGTTGCCCTCGAACTTGGCGATCTCGCCGGTCTCGTTGTCGACGAACGCGGTCAGTTCACACGCCGCCTCGCAGTTGAAACAGGTCGTCGGGACGATCGTGTAGTTGCGCTTGACCTTGTCGGGCCAGGCCTTGGCGTCGAGCTCGGTCCAGTCGTGCCACCGGTCGTGCGGGGGATGCGGGGAGAGCGTCATGACGTGCAGTACTCCTGTCGAAGGTGTCGCGACGTGACCATCACGACAACGGCACCGATTGGCCGGCGTGTACGAAGCTGTCCTCGTAGGCGAACATGCCGAACAGTGCGGCTGCGCCGGCACACGCCGCGGGCCAGGGGCTCGTGGTGTCGGTGGCGAGCGCAAAGGTGAGCAGCGCCGCTGGAACGACGATGCCGTTGAGGATGCCGCCGAACCAGAACTGTGCGGCGTACCGGCCGCGGGTCATTTCCAGAGTTGCGAGTTCGACGTGACGTGAGCCCTTCGACCACAGCTCGGTTGCTACGAGGAGCGCGAGGGCGCCGAGGGCGGCCAGGAAGACGATCCAGATCGTCCTGGCCTCGGGCACGTCGATGAAGATGTCGAAGACGGCGAACGCAGCGCCACCGGCGATGACGGCCTGGGCGAGGAGGATTGGGAGGAGGAGCGGGGTCTGCCAGAGGTCGCGCCCCTCGCACTGGCCGAAGAGGAACGCCGTGTACCCGGCCACCCCGGCGGCCAGCAACGAGACCGGCAGCGCGAGCACCTGCAGTGGTTCGCCCGAATCGGCGAGCCCGAACAGGCCCCAGACTGCAACGAGCGTCGCGAACGCACCGAGGATCCAGCGCCTCTGACCAGCCAGGAATCGGTGTTGGACTTGGTCAGGATGTAGAGGAACCGGGTCGGTTGTTTGAGGTCGGCGATCAACAGCGCGCCGGTGATCGCGGTGAACACGCCGGCGACGATCGGGGGCAGAACGCCGACTGCGGCCTGGTCGCTCCCGTGTCCCATGACGACCAGCAGTGAGGCGATCAACATCGCACCGGCAGCGATCGCCTTGGTGACGAGGTACCCGGAGACCTTCGACTTCCAGGTCATCCGATGAGCGGTCGTGTAGGCCGTGCGGGCGACCACCCCGTACCGGAGTGTTCGGCCATCGTCGGTGTGATCGTGGGGTGGGCCGGTGTCGTGTCGGCCCAGATCATCCCGTCGTTGGTGATCTGGGTGCGAGTCGGGTCGAGCGACGCCTGGTCGACGCCGCGATAGAAGACCTTCGGATTGGTGCCCTGCTCCGGCGCCCTCACCGAGGTCTTGTCGCGGGCGACGATCTTCGAGACCTCCGAGTTGGGATCGTCGAGGTCGCCGGTGACGATCGCATGGGTCGGGCAGACGACCACGCACGCGGGCTCGAGGCCGACCTCGACCCGGTGGTTGCAGTAGTTGCACTTGTGCGCCGTGTTGGTCTCGGGGTTGATGTAGAGCGCGTCGTACGGGCAGGCGTTCATACATGACTTGCAGCCGATGCAGGTCGATCGTTGAAGTCGACGACGCCGTTCGGAGCCCGATACAGCGCGTCGTCGGACAGATCGTCATGCACGGTGCGTCGTCGCACTGGTTGCAGCGCATCACCGTGAACGAGCGGCCGGTGTTCGGGAACTCGCCGGTCTCGATGTACTTGACCCACGTGCGGTTGACGCCGATCGGAACGTCGTGCTCGGACTTGCAGGCGACCGTGCATGCGTGGCAGCCGATGCACGTGTCGCTGAGCAGTGCGAATCCGAGTCGTGTCATCGTGTCCTCACCAACCTGTTTCTAGTCGAAAGGATGCGCCGCGAGGCTGGTCCGTCGCCCGTGGATCCGATCGGTGCGACGTGCGGCTCGAGTGATCGTCGTGCTTCGACATTCGCGCCGGCGTTCGTCAGGCGTTCTGCACGGTGGTGACCCAGGCCGCGTATCCGCCCATGACGTCGCTCACGTCTGCGAAGCCGCGTTGGCGGAGCACGCTCGCCGCCACCGACGATCGGTACCCGCCGGCGCAGTACACGACCGTTGGTCGGCCGGGGTCGAGCTCGTCGACGCGACCCGGTAGCTGGCTCACGGGGATGGTGATCGCGCCGTGAATCACGCCGTCCGCCACCTCGCCGGGATTGCGGACGTCGACGACTTGGAGGTCGGCGACCGAGGAACTGCGCTCGTTGAACTCGACTGCGGTCAGCCGGGACGCGATTTCGACGTCGTCAGGATGTTCGATCATGACGTCATACGGGTGTTCGAGGTACCCGATCACCCGATCGAACCCGATCCGTGCCAGCCGGTTCTTCCCCTCGAGTTCCTGACCGACATCGGTGAAGAGAACGATGTCCACATCAGACGGCAGCACCGAGCCCGCGAACTCGGCGTACCTGCCATTGAGCCCGATGTTGATCGCTGCCTTGAGGTGGCCGTGAGCGAACTCCTCCGGGTCGCGCCCGTCGACGAGCATCGCACCGCGTCCGAGGGCCTCGGCCACCTGCCCATAGTCGAGAGGTGCGGGCATCGCGGTCTCGTCGAGCAGCTGGCGTTCCTGGCGGTTGAGGATCGCGTTGTACACGAAGTAGCCGGGCGCCGGCGGCTGACCCTCGGTGACGACGTCGATGAACGTCGACTTGTCAGGCGCTCGCAGGGCGTAGTTGGTCTGCCGTTGATCGCCCATGGTCGACCAGAGGTCGGTCGACAGGTTCTTGCCACACGCCGACCCGGCGCCGTGGGCCGGGTAGACGCGGGTCGCGTCGGGGAGCGGCATCAGCTTGTCGTGGAGCGAGTCGTACAGCATGTCGGCGAGCTCATCGCGTGTGAAGCCGATCGACGCGAGCAGGTCGGGGCGTCCGACGTCGCCGATGAAGAGGGTGTCACCGGTGAGCACGCCATAGGGTGTCTCGTCGTCGGCGTGTTCGTAGACGACGATGCTGAGCGACTCGGGCGTGTGGCCTGGCGTGTGGCGGAACTCGAGCTGCACGTCGCCGAGCGAGTAGCGCTCGCCGTCTGCAACGCTCATCACCTCGAACTCGGGTTCGGCCACCGACGAGTACACGATCCTGGCGCCGGTCGCATCGGCGAGTTCGAGGTGGCCCGACAGGAAGTCGGCATGGAAGTGGGTCTCGATGACGAGTTCGATCGTGAGGCCGGCTGCCTCGGCGTCGGCGACGTACTCGGCGACGTCGCGCTGCGGATCGACGACCACGGCTCGGCCGCTGGTTTCATCGCCGATGAGGTACGACGCCTGGGACAGGCAATCGAGGTAGTACTGGTGAAACTTCATGAGCTGCTCCTCGTGGAACGGTGGGTTGCGGACTCCCTGATCGAGAGTCAGCATATATGTCCGGACAAATGGTGTCAACATCGCCGATCCCGGACTCGTGGCGAAGCAGCAGGCCGACTGACCGTTCGCGGGTCGGCGCCGACCTGCCGCGAGACGGGTCAGTTCGCGCTGTCCGGAGTTGCCTCCGGATCAGGGGTCCGAGCAATCGACTCGAGCACGCGGTCGAGGTCGCACTCGGGGCCGCGGTTGTAGTGCAGCTTCGAGAGGATGTCACCCATGGTGCACGTGTTGCTGACAGCCGAGAAGGCCAGGCCGGCACCCACCGCACCGGCGAGGACACGGGCTCTGGGTACGGCGATGCTCGCAAGGATCGAACCCAGGACGAGGCCGCCGGCGATGCCGCGGACCTGCCGCTCCAGCGCCCACTTCTCCTCACCTCTGACGACGTCGCCGCCGGTCGCGAGCCATGCGCCCATGCCGCCGTCGAGCACTCGCAGGTTGCTCTTGCCGGCCTCGGTCAACTTCTCCTGGGCGGTGGTCGCGCGTCCACCCGACTGGCAGACGAGCACGACCGGGTGCTCGACATCGGCGACATGTCGCACTTGCTCGGCGAGGAGATCGAGCGGAACGTTGAACGAGCCTTCGATGTGAGCCGACTCGAACTCGGCACCCGTACGGACGTCGAGGATTCGAGTCTCTGGGTCGACCTCGATGAGATGCCGGAGCTCGCTCGGGTGGATCGGTGTACTGATGGTCATGGTGTCCTCCTCATGAGGGCTGTTGCATGGGGTGTCGTGATGGGGTGTCGTGATGGGGTGTCGTGATGGGGTGAAGGGGTGTCGCCGGGGCCGTCGGGGTGCAGTTCGAGGTCGGTCAACTGGCCGGTCCGGAGGTCGTGGACGGCACGCGGATCGCAACGCGACCGTCGGCGATCGACCGCCCGAGCGGGCCCCGGTCGCGTTCCAGCCGACGGATATTGTGGCGGACGTTCGCCTCGACCGCCGAGTCGATGTCGTCGCACACGTCGCACGCGGCGAGCATTTCGTCGATCGGCGTGAGGATCGGATTGAGCGTCGCCGGCGCGCTCCCCGACAGTGCCGCTTCGACGGCCCCACAACCGGTGTGGCCGAGCACGACGATCAGATCGGTGTGCAGGTGCTCGACCGCGTAGGTGAGACTCGCGATCGCTCCCGGTGTTGCGCTGTTGCCGGCGAGGCGGACCACGAAGAGCTCGCCCTCGTGTCCGAAGATCAACGACGGGGGCACGCGGGCATCGGAGCACGCGAGCACTGCGGCCGCCGGACGTGTCGGTTCGGGTGCCACACCGAGCTGTCCGTCATCGATGCATTCGGCGTGGCGGCGAATCATGTCGTGCCATGTCGTTGCGGGGTCAGGCATGGCTCGGCTCCAGGTGCGGTCCGTTCTCGTCGATGCCGGCGCTGCGCAGGGAAGGTGGCGGGCGTTCGGCGCCCGCCACGGTGATCACTGCCTGGTGGACCGTGGCATGGACGCGGCCCTCGAGCCGGCCCCACAGGTCCGAGCGCCGGAGCACGTCTCGCACCGGACCCTTGACATCGCAGAGATGGAGCGTCACCGGACTCTCGTCGAGCTCGGTCACGATCTCAGCGAGCGAATCGACTCCGGTCGCATCGATGTCGTTGATGCCCGAGCAGTCGACGATCAGCACCTGCGGTTCGACCGTGATGCCGGCCGCCTCGTCGAGGCACAGACGCTTGACGTGGTTGGCATTGGCGAACGACAGGGCGGCGTCGATCCGGATCACCCGGATGCCCTCGTCGGTCGATGCCTCCGGGAATCGATCGACGTTGCGATAGCTCGTCGTTCCGGGAATGCGGCCCAGGTGGGCCGAATGTGGCTTGGACATGCGGGCGAACACCACCAGCATCGAGGCCACGACGGCGACCAGGATGCCGAGCTCGATGCCGAGCGTGAGCGTGGCGACGAAGGCAACGAGGAGGCCGACCAGATCGGACCGCTTGAGATGTGCGATGTGGCGCATCTCGCGCACGTCGATCAGGTTGAGCACGGCAACGATGATGATCGCACCGAGCGCCGCTTGGGGGAGGGCCGAGAGCAGCGGCGTGAAGAAGAGCACGGTGGCGAGCACCAGTACTGCGGTCACGATCGAGGCGACCGGCGTGCGTGCTCCGGCGGAGTCGTTGACGGCGGTACGGGAGAATCCACCCGTCACCGGGTACCCGCCGAACAGACCCGACGCGACGTTCGCCAGGCCGAGGCCGACGAGCTCCTGGTTGGGCTCGAGTTCGTACCGATGGCGCCGTGCGTAGACCTTGGCCACGGCGATCGATTCCATGAAGCCGACGAGTGTGATGGCGAACGCAGCAGTCACGAGTGAGCCCGCGGTTCCGGCATCGAGGTCGGGGAGCCCGAATGCGGGCAGCGAGCTCGGGATGTCTCCGACCGTCTTGACGCCGTGCGACTCGAGGTCGAAGAACTGCACGGCGAGTATCGATGCGACGACCACGACGAGGGCTCCGGGTGCTCGCTTCACCCAACGCTTCAACACGAAGAGCACGACAATGCTCACGAGGCCCACGACCAATGTGGCCGTGTTCGTATCGCCGATGGCGATCCAGACTTCGTGCACGGTCTCGTAGAAGTGCTCCGTGCGCGGGACCGAGACGCCGAGCAGGTGTTTCACCTGTGAGAACCCGATGATGATCGCCGCGGCCGCCGTGAAACCGACCAGGACCGAATGGGACAGGAAGTTGACCACGAAGCCGAGCCGACCGAGGCCCAGCAGCAGGTGGACGGCTCCGACCATGATCGCGAGGAGCGCCGCAGCACTGATGTACCCGGCGCTCCCTTGCTCGAAGAGCGGGGCCAACGCCGACACGGTCATCAACGACACGATGGCCACCGGCCCGACGGCCAGCTGGCGCGACGTTCCGAACACTGCGTAGATCAGCACGGGGACGATCGACGCGTAGAGGCCGATCTCCGGCGGAAGCCCGGCCAACAGTGCGTAGGCCATACCCTGGGGCACGAGCATTGCTCCGATCGTCAGGCCTGCGGTGAGGTCGGAACGGAGGTTTCGACGCTCGTAGGCGGGTGCCCACGACAGGATCGGCGCAACGCGTGCGAGCGACTGGATGGCGCCGCTGCGTTCGTTTGATCGACTGGTCGACGTGGTCACTCCGAAGCACCTTTCTGACGGTCATGTCCTGCGCTCATGTCCGTACAATTCAAATGTACGTACATTTCGAACGAAACGCAACCCTGGTGTGACGACTAGCGTTCGGGTCCGTGACGACCAGTTCAGATCTCGCCGCCCGGTACCGCCGTGTACTCCCGTCGTTCCTGGCCCCGTACTACGCGGAGCCGATCGCGATCGATCACGGTGAGGGGTCGTACGTGTACGACCTGGCCGGTGAGCGCTATCTCGACTTCTTCGGTGGTGTGCTCACGACGATGATCGGCCACCACCACCCGGCGGTCACCGCCGCCGTACAGGAGCAGGCCGCCAAGGTCATGCACACGTCGACGCTGTATCTGTCCGAGCCGATGATCGAGTTCGCCGAGATGGTTGCCGAGGTCTCCGGCATCCCCGATGCGCGCGTCTACTTCACGCCGTCGGGCAGCGAGGCGAACGACGCGGCGCTTCTTGTTGCCACGTCGTATCGCAACTCGAATCAGATTCTGGCGATCCGGAACAGCTACCACGGGCGCGTCTTCAGCACGCAGGCGATCACCTCGCACTCGTCCTGGCGCTCGACCTCGCACTCGGGACTCCAGGTCCAGTTCGTGCACGGCGGGTATCGGCTGCGATCACCGTTCCGCGACTTCGACGACGACGCCTACACCGAGGCGTGTGTCGACGATCTCGTGCAAGTGCTCGACATGACGTCGGCGGGCGACGTGGCGGCGATGATCGCCGAACCCATTCAGGGGGTCGGCGGGTTCGCGACACCGCCGGACGGGCTGTTCGGCGCCTTCGGCAAGGAGCTCTCCAATCGCGGCATCCTCTTCATCTCCGATGAGGTGCAGACCGGGTGGGGCCGAACCGGCGACCACTTCTGGGGGTACCAGGCCCATGGGATCGTGCCTGACATGCTCACGTTCGCCAAAGGGGTCGGCAACGGCATCACCCTTGCCGGCGTCGTGGCGCGAGCGGAGATCATGGACACGATCGAGGTGCTCAACTTCTCGACGTTCGGCGGCAACCCGCTGTCGGCGGCAGCCGGAGCCGCAACGCTGCGAACAGTCCGCGCCGAGAACCTCCAAGCCAATGCCAAGGCGATGGGGGACCGATTCGTGGCCGCCATGAATCCGGTCGCCGACTCGACGCCCTGGATCGCCGAGATGCGTGGCCGAGGGTTGATGTGGGCGTTCGAGGTCTGTGAGCCCGGCACGATCGAGCCCGACAAGGCGCGTACCGGCGAGTTCCACGAGGCGTGCCGGCGCCACGGTCTCCTGGTGGGCAAGGGTGGGTTGTACGGCAACGTCGTGCGCCTCGCTCCGATGCTCAACGTCAGCGCGGACGAGCTCGACGAGGGCATCGCCGCCCTGCAGGCAGCCATCGCCGACGTCGCCTGATCAACCGATGTCAGCCGTCGAGCGGTAGGTGCTCGGCCCACCAGCGGAGGATGTGATCGAAGCGCTGGCGTCGGTGGCGCGGGCGTCCGCTTCGCGAGAGTTCGTGGCTCTCCGCCGGGAACAGCAGCAGTTCGGTCTGGACGCCTCGCAACTTGAGCTCGGTGAACCAGCGTTGGCCCTGCTCGACCGGCGTGCGCCAATCGGACTCTGAGTGGATGACCAGCGTCGGGGTGCTCACCCTGCCGATGTGGCGCATCGGGCTCTGCTCGGCCGCGGCCTCAGGCGAGCCGTGGTACTGGTGCGGGAAGAACCACCCGATGTCGGACGACCCGACGAACGAGGTCGCATCGAGGTAGCCGCGCTCGACGATCGCTGCTGCGAAGCGGTCGGTCCGGGTCGTGAGCAGCGCCGTCATGTAACCGCCGTAGGAGCCGCCCATGACACCGACGCGACCAGAGTCGAGCCGGAGACCGTCGTCGGCGAGCGCGTGGTCGAGGAAGGTCATGATGTCGTCGGCGTCGACGGTCCCCATGGCGTGTCGGATCGATCGGCCGTGATCGAAGCCGTAGCCGGCGGAACCGCGGGGGTTGCACATCACGACGGCGTAGCCGGCGCCCGCGTAGACCTGCGCCTCGTCGAAGAAGCCGGCTGGATACTGCGCGAACGGACCACCATGGATGTTGAGGAGCACGGGATGCGGGCCATTGCCGTGAATGCCGGGATCGGGCAGTACGACCCAGCCGTGCACCGGCTGCCCGTCGACGTCGACGGCCTCGATCTCGAGCAGATCCAACACGCCGGCCTCGTCGCGGAGGCGGGCGCTGACATCGGTGAGCCACTCCGCCGCGCCGTCCCGCACGACAGCGAGGTCGCCGACGCGTTGGTGATCTCCTGCGGTCACGATGATGGTCGATCCGTCGGCCGCGACGACGTGATGGCCGACGACGAGTTCGTCGAGTATCACGTCCGGCGTGACGCCGCCGGGAGCATGGGGATCGATTCGGAGGAGTCGGGCCCGGCCGCGGTCGAGGTCGCGCACGACGAGGTCGCCGTCGGCCAGGGCGATTCCGGCCGAGCCCCCGTCGAGGTCGAGATCGACGGCGTCCGTGAGCGCGCGCAGATCTGCCGTCCCGCTGTCGATCGACACCGGCGACACCGTCACCCACAGCTGTGTCGGGCGGCCGACGAAGTCGAGCCCGGTGGGCCCGACCTCGGCTGCGAGCGCTGCGATACGCCCGTCGGGCAGCCACGCGAGCCCCGCGATCGACAGATCACCGGCGGTCACAGCCGGCGGTCCGGACGCCGACTCGTCGTCGGAGTCGGCGGGGACAGGGGCGACGACATGGATGGCTGACCGCAGGTCGGAGCCGGACGTCTCGTGACGGGCCGAGACGAATGCGATCAGGTCGCCGTCGGGACTCCACGCAGGGTCGGTGTCGTCGTGATCGCCGTCGGAGAGCTGGTGCACCTCGACCGGGAGCTCGGGCGGCTCAGCCCCCGGCTTGGACTGCTCGTCGGGCACGTCGACCATGAACAGATGCTGACGCCGATCGCTCGTGTGCCCCAGGTTGTCGATTCGGTACTGGAACTCGGTGATCAGGCGGGGCGGTTCAGCGTCAGGCTCCCGCTTCTCGCCGTCGTCGTCCTCGGTCCCGTAGCGGCCGGGCTCCGGCACGCGCGCTGACCAGGCGAGTCGCCGACCGTCCGGGCTCCACACGGGAGCACCCGCACCGGCCGGCTGATCGGTCAATGCGGCGGGCTCACCTCCAGCGAGCCTCACGATGTGAATCTGCGGCGCGCCACCTTCGGCGGCGCGGAGGAACGCGACCCGACTCCCGTCCGGGCTCACTGCAGGGGCCGAGTCGCGAGGGCCGACGGTGAGCCGGTGCGATGCACCATCCTCGATCGCGACGACCCAGAGTTCGCTGGTGTATCGGTCTTCGTCGAGATCTGGGTGCGTGACCGCAACCACGGCGTGCGTTCCGTCGGGTGTCGGGCTCGGACGTCCGACGCTGTGCAGCAGATCGATGTGTTCGGGTCGCATGCTCGCAACCTAATCCCGGGCAGCGTCACTCACTCGATGAAGCTGGGCGGCGGGCGGCGGGTACCCACCTTCCCGCCGGCCGTCACCGATCGTGTCAGCCGCACCGCTCGAAGCTGTTGTCGAGGCCGGTGAGGCCCAGCTCGTCGGCTCGGTCGCGTATGCGGCTGAACTCGTCGTACCCGTCGAAGAATGCCAGTTTCTCGTCGAGGTCACCGTCGAAATCCACCGCGAACACGTACGCGGCGAAGACCTCGGCGAAGTCCTCCTCGGGGCTGCTGGCCCCGTACGAGCCGGTGTAGGAGCCTCCGATGTCGCATCGCTCCTCTCCGCCGTCCTGGTCGGCCGCGCCCTGCGCGAACGCTTCCAGTACCTCCGTGTCCCAGAAGCGTGTCATCCAGTCCCAGAGGTACGAGGGCTCGGTGAGACAGCCGTTGCCGTTGTGGTACGTCGTGCACGCATCGGGGGAGGTCTCGACATCGAGCTGGGTCGTCGGGTCCTGGGTGAAGACGTGCGAGAGTTCGTGCAGCAGGGTGAGCGAGAGTTCGTCGGGGTCGTCCTGGGCGGCGGTGACGTCGATCGCCATCAGGAAGAACGCACCGGCATCGTCGAGGGCCGACACGAACGCGAGCGTGTCGCAGCCCTCGCACGCCTCGTACCCGGCCAGCAGACTGATGTCGTCGAGGAAGTCGATCGGCGCCACGGCCGCCAGGTCGGACCACGCCTGGTCGAGACGATCGTCCGGCGCTCCAGAGCAGGGGGGTTGCGGGACCGCGTCGACCACGAGGTGCATTGCGGTCGTCGTGCCGACGTCCCCGGTGCCCTCGATGTCGTCGGGGTCACAGAAGCCGTTCGCCTCGAGTTCGGCGAGGATTTCGTCGACCGGGACGGCGGTCGAACTCGTCGGTTCGGGATCTTCGGCGCTGGTCTCGATGGTCTCGATGGTCTCGATGGTCTCGGACCCGTCATCAGACGGTTCGTCATCGACCGACTCGTCGTCGAGCGCTGGCTCCTCGGACGGCTCGACGTCTGCCGGGCCAGTGCTCGGTTCCGAGCCGGCCGTCGCGTTTGCCTCCGTGGCGGTGGCATCGATGGATTCGACACCGCCGGAGGCCTCGCACGCTGCCAGTGCGACGGTCGCAAGTAGGGACAGGACCCTTCGAACGCGCATCACGTCATTCTCGCTGCCAGTCGTCCTGGTTGACGAGCACGAAGAGCCGGAGCATGGAGGGCACCGCGGTGACGGCGGCGAAACAGAACACGATGATCAACCCGATCAAGGTGGATCGGGCTCCGGCCGCCTCAGCGATCGTCAGCTCGTCCACGAGTATCCAGTCATACTGGGCGACTCCCCAGAGCGAAGGGGAGACCGATCACGTCACCGTAGGTCGACATCAAGCCGGGCCAGAGCAGGCCCATCTCGAAACTGAGAATCGTGCCCGACATCGCTCCCACAGCGATGAGCACCGCCGAGGCCTCGCCCCACTTCTTCGCGAGCGCCAGTGCTTCCGCGTCGTCGTGCCTGATCCCACGTCGGTGGAGCACGTAGATCATTGCCGGGAGCGCGACGCCGAAACAGGACAGGACGAGTGGAACCCCAGCGAAAGGGCCATCTGATAGCGGGCGGCCATCAACTGGTCGGCGAGCATGGCACTGGACATCGTCGCTCCATCATGTCGTCCTGCGGATGAGGTGGGGTGGCAAGTCGACGATGGTATTGTACGGACAATAACGATGTCCCAGAACTCGAAGGAGCATGAGATGAGCCACACCGCAAGGTCGCGACGACGTCTTCGCAGCCTCGCAGCTGCCGCAGCGGCTGGGGCGATACTCGTCGCGTGCGGCGGCGATTCCGTTGAGGAACCGACTGCCGTTGCCGCCGGCGAGGCGTCGGCCGAGACGCAGGCGTTCGGTCTGGTCTCGCCCGGCGAGGCGGCCACGCTGGCGACCGATCCGGACGTGACCGTGATCGACGTCCGCACCCCCGAGGAGTTCGCTGACGGACATCTCGAGAACGCGCGCCTGATCGACTTCTACGACGACGTGTTCGCGGACCAGCTCGCCGAACTCGATCCCGATGGCACCTACCTGCTGTATTGCCGTTCCGGCAACCGATCGGGTCAGGCGGCGGAGATGATGGCCGACCTCGGCTTCGACCAGGTGTACGACGTCGACGGCGGCGTGATCGAGTGGCAGCGCCAGGGCCAGCCACTCGTGCGGTGACTGTCTCGGCTCGGCGCTGATCGTCCTCGAAGACACGGCGGGCCGACCCTGGGCGCGCGACCGCTGTGTGCTACCGAGTGTCGGATGTCCGTTCCCGAGTTCCGGCCACTGAACGTCCCGCCCGACGGGCACGACGGTGGGGACCGGTTCGTCCACGTCATCGGTTCGGCGATCTTCGTCGATGACCGGCCAGCCGAGGCCCACTGGCCCTCACACTTCATCGGCATGGTCGATGGGCACGCTTGGTGGGCGGTCGACGTCCCCCTCGGTGACGACCCGAGCTACGGTGCGGCCCTCGATCTCCGTGCCTATCACGGTCACGCGCTGGAGCATCAATGGCTGGCCGCAGGGCGGGCCGTTCAGATCGTCGAGTGGGCTCGGACGCATCGCTTCTGTGGGCGCTGTGGAGAACCCACGGAACCGACGGCGGGGGAGCGGTCGATGAAGTGTCCGCGCTGCGACCTCGTGGCGTTTCCCCGGCTGGCGCCGGCCATGATCACGCTCGTGACGCGGCGGCGAACCGGGTGAGGATCAGCAGATCCTGCTCGCACGAGGCGTGCAGTGGACGGTACCGATGTACTCATGCCTGGCCGGGTTCGTCGAGCCGGGTGAGTCGCTCGAAGACACCGTGATTCGCGAGGTGGCCGAGGAGGTTGCGGTCATCGTGAAGAACCCGACGTACTTCGGGAGCCAACCGTGGCCGTTTCCGAACAGTCTCATGATCGGGTTCCGGGCGGAGTACGAGTCCGGTGAGGTCGACTGTGACCCGAGTGAGATCACCGACGCAGGCTGGTACCGCCGAGACGACCTGCCGATGATCCCGCCCGGAATCTCGATCGCTCGCAAGCTGATCGACGCCTGGGCGGCGGAGTGAACGGTTCGCCGGTCGTCGAACTCAAACGGGTGAGAGCCGCTCCGCGAACCAGTCGAGGATGATCTCCGCCCGCATCCGGCGGTGCACCGGTGAACCGCCCCGAGACAGCTCGTGGTTCTCGCCCGGGAATCGATAGAACGTCACGTCTCGCTCGAGGAGGCGCAGGGTCACCCAGAGTTCCTCGGCCTGATTGATCGGACAGCGGAAGTCGTCCTCGGAGTGGATGATCAGCATCGGCACGTGGATGTCCTTGGCCATCGTGACCGGTGACATGCGCAGGTACTCTTCCGGATCCTCGACAGGGTTCGGTCCGTGTTCGGACCGGAAGAACGTGGCGATGTCGGACGACCACTCCTCGGTGAGCATGTTGTTGACCGAGCGCTCGGAGCAGATGCCGCGAAAGCGGTCGCCGTACCGGGCGGCGAGCGTGGTCGCCACGAACCCGCCGTAGCTGCCGCCGAGCATGCCGACCCTGGTGCGGTCGCAGAACGAGAAGAGCTCGAGGGTCGTGTCGAGCACCGCCATCACGTCGTCGATGTCGACGGTGCCCCATCCGCTGCCCGGTGCCGTCGGGTGTTTGGGGCCCATGATCGCCTGGCCCCAAGCGGTGTCGCGGCCGCTGCCGCCTCGGGGGTTCGACATCACGACCACATATCCGGCTCGGGCCTGCATCTGAGCTTCGTCGAAGTAGTACTCGCCGTACTGGGTGAACGGACCGCCGTGGACGTTGAGCAGCACGGGGTACGACCGGCTCTCGTCGAAGTCGGGCGGGCGCATGATCCACGCGTCGATCTCGTCGGATCCGTCCGTGCACGACACGGAGAACTTCTCCCAGCCGAGCCCGTCGGAGGTCACGTACGTGAGGCGCCCGTCGCGGTCGTCCGACGTGAGCCACAGTTCGCCACCGTGCTCGACGGTCGAGCGAATCGTGGCGATGACTCCATCACGGACGTCGAAACCCTGGACCGAGACGGGGCCCGAGGTGAGGCGTTGGGGATCCCTCCCGTCGATACCGAGTCGGTACAGGTGTGTGTCGCCGCGATCCTCCGCGACTGCGAGCAGGCGGTCGTCCGTCTCCCACACGGGCGCCTGAGGGCAGGCCATCGCGAAGAAGGTGCGATCGAGACCGGTGCTGATCCAACGATGGTCGCCGCCGTCCATCGGTACGAGGCCGATCTTCATGTTCTGGGGAAACTGGAGCGGGTCGTCCATCCCGATGCACGCGACCCAGGTGCCGTCGGGTGAGACAGCTGGCGCGCTCGAACAGCCCGGTGCGGTGGGTCAACGCTCGGATGTCGCCGTCGAGGGTCACCAGGTGGAGGTCTTCGGCGAGATCCTCGTCCCACGTCTCGTGGGCGCGGCCGCTGGTGACGATCGATGCGGAGTCCGGCGTCCAGGCCACGGAGCCGTACTCGTAGCCGCCGGGCGTGAGGTTCCGAGGTGCGCCGGTGCCGTCGGCGGAGATGACGTAGATGTGTTGCGGACGATCGAAGATCCAGTTCTGACCGTTGAGTCGTGAGAGGAATCGCTCGATCTTGCGCGGCGACTGCCACCTGACGTCCTTCGCATCGTACCGCTCGTCACGGGTGCGACTGGTGAACGCAAGATGACGCCCATCAGGTGACCACGAGAGATCACCGACACCGTCATCCATCGCGCAGAGAGTGCGCATCTCGCCGGGCCCGCCGATGGGTATCACATGCACGGATGTCTGCTTCTCGTCCTCGCCGCGGCGGGATACGAATGCCAGATGGTCACCGCCGGGAGACCAGACGGGCTGGCTGTCGGTCGGGCCGGCCGTGAGTGGGGACCCGTCGAGCCAGATGCAGCTTCGGGTCGTGTTCTCGTCCAAGTCGACGGTGGTCACCACCGTGGCCACCTGTGACCCGTCGGGTGCCAGCGTGGGGTTCCCGACAGCGGAGCGGAGGTGGATCAGGTCACGTGCGATCTCGGTGTGAGAGGTTGCAGAGGCTGACTCGTCGGACACGGAACCACCGTACTGTGGATGTCACAATCGTGGAATGGCTCGTCCGGATCGACCGGTGCTGCTCGTGACCGGCGGAAGTCGCGGTATCGGCGCGGCGACCGCCGTCATGGCGGCCCGACGCGGCTACGACGTCGCAGTCAGCTACCTCAGTGCCTCGGATGCCGCGGACCACGTGGTCGCCGAGTGCACAGCGGCCGGGGCGCGGGCTCTCGCAGTTCCGTGTGACATCGCCGTCGAAGCCGAGGTCGAGCGGCTGTTCGACCGAACGGTCGAAGTGCTCGGGCCGCTCGACGTGTTCGTCAACAATGCCGGGATCCTCCACCGAGCCGCTCGGCTCGACGAGATGGATCTCGGCCGGTTGCAGGCAGTGGTTGCGGTCAACCTGGTCGGGGCGATGGTCGCCGCACGGGAGGCGGTCCGCCGGATGTCGACGAGGCACGGTGGCCCGGGCGGTGCGATCGTCAACGTGTCCTCGGCGGCGGCGTACCTGGGCAGTCCCGGCGAGTTCGTCGACTATGCCGCGACCAAGGGCGCGATCGACACGATGACGATCGGGCTCGCCAAAGAGGTCGCCGGAGAGGGTCTACGCGTCAACGCGGTGCGCCCTGGGCTCATCCACACCGAGATCCACGAGCGATCGGGGATGGAGAACCGGGTCGACACACTCGCAGCGAACGTTCCCATGCTCCGAGGTGGTCATGCCGACGAGGTCGCAGAGACGATTCTCTGGCTCGCATCCGAAGCGGCGAGCTACGTGACCGGCACCCTGGTCAATTGCTCCGGCGGTCGGTGACGCTCACCGTTCGCCGGCGATTCACGAATCGAACAGATCGAGCTGCTCCCACGTGACCGCGACCTCACTGACGGTCTTCCACGCCAGCCGACCCCTGCTCGCCGGCCGTCTGACCTGCACCCGCTCCGGCCGCAAGGAGCGGGCGGCGCCGTCGGGGTCGTGCAGGGTGATGCTGCCGTCGGGCTCCATCCGGGCGACTTTGCCTTCGATCCAGCGCCCGGTGTCGTTTCGACGAAACCGGATCGGTTCGCCGAGGCGCAGCCCGACAGCGTTCAGCGTGCGCTCAGGCATTGCGATGTCGGCCCGTGGAGTTCACACAGACATCGTAGGTGCGCGCGCTCGGCCCGAAACGGAGGTACCGTGAAGGCCGATGACCGATCAGGAGATCACCGACATGCCGACACTCGAAGCCCCGCACGTCGACCCTGCACCGGCCGTGGTCGCCGAGGCCGTCAGCGTGATCGACGCCGCACTTGCCCAGATGATGCAGCGTGAGCTCGTGTCGTCGGGTGAGGTGGCCGATCTCTTGCTCGACGTACGGATGCTGCTCACCGCCGGCGGCTGAGTCCCGTCACGCCGCTGCCAACGCCTTGAACGAACGTTCGAGGCACGACGCCAGGCGTCCTGGCTCGGCGACTGCTGCTGTGTCGATGTTCAACGCCATGTCCAGGCTGCCCAGGTACGACATCAACGTGAGGTTGAAGGCGACTCCGCCGAGCGGGCCGATCGGGTAGATCTCGATCAGTTGAGCCCCGGCCACGAACATCGGGACCGGGGAGCCTTTGACGTTCGAGGTCGCGAAGTCGATGGTCTGGCCGTGTTGTCGGGCGAGGCGGGTGATCACGGACGTCGGAAGGGCCGCGGTGACGGTCGCGAGTGTGTCGAGTCCCGCCGCCTTGCTGGCCTCGCGGGCGACATGGGTGGCCTCGTGGATCGCCCGAAACCGTTCGTCGATGGGCATCTCGCCCGTCGGTACGAGGAGCCGGGCCAGTGAGAAGGCGTTGCCACCCGACTCCTCGGTACGGGTCGAGATCGCCATCGAAGCCCGCAGCGACTCGATTGGCGCTCCCATCTCGATGTGGTAGGCCGATGCCGCATCGGCGGCCGCTGTCAGGAACGCCGTGTTGAGCGTGCCGCCCAGCCGTTTCGAGGCGTCCTTGGTCGCCCTGAAAGGAGCTCGCGCCGGCTCGACGCGTCGGTGGAGAGAACGAGCGGTCCACAACGGTGACCGCGCGGCGTCGGTCTCCGAGAGCTGCGAGACGATCCCCTGGAGTGTCGTGGCGGCGGCGCTCGACGCGTCCGGGATGCCACTCGGGTCGGCCAGGAGTTCGCGTACCTGCTTCGCGACGCCGAGCGGTAAGCGGATCCCCGCCGCAACGAGTCCCTTCAGCGCTTCGTTGCCGATCGGGCCGGCGTCGGCGGCAGCTGGTTCGTCGATGTCGTGTGGCTTCGCGGGCGGGGGTTCCGGAGCATCACGTTCGAAGTCGAGGTACTGCAGCGACAGTTCGACTCCGCGTTCGCCGTCGGTGATCGTGTGGTGCATCTTCTGGATGACGGCGGCCTTCCCGCCGCGCATCCCCTCGACGACCGTGAACTGCCAGAGCGGACGGGTCCGGTCGAACGGATCGGCGACGATCAACGATGCGAGATCGAGCACCTGGCGCAACGTGCCCGGCTTCGGGCAGGCGATTCGGCGGACGTGCACGTCGATGTCGAAGTCGGCGTCGTCGACCCAGGCCGGTGGTGAGATGTTGGCCGGCGCCGGCATCACGCGCTGGCGGAGGCGTGGGATGGTCACGATCGCCCGCTCCATGCGGCGACGCAGCGAGTCGAAATCCGGAGCTCGATCGAGAACGGTGACCGTGCCGAACGTCGACGACAGATGCGGGTCCTTCTCGAGTCGCCACATCAGACCCTCTGCATCACTCATGTTGCGGTCGAATCGCATCCCGGTCATGAGGGCAGACTACGGCGGCACCGTCGGGGACGGCACGTGGATCAGTCGAGGCCCAGGCGCGTGAACGCCCGGCTGGCTGCCCAGCCCATGAGCGAGCCGGCGACGATGCCGCCCACGACGTCGGATGCGTGGTGGATGCGCACGTAGGGCCGACTGGTGGCCACGATGGCAGCCATGGTGGCCCACAGCGGCGCCCAGCGCTTGCCGTCCCAGGTGATGAGCACGGTTGCGGCGAACGCAGCCGCCGATGCGTGTCCGCTCGGGAACGACGACGTCAGTGGAGTTCGGATCTCGAAACGATCGTCGCCCTCGGTTGTCGGGCGGGGCCGGCGGAACATGCGCTTGAGACCCTGGTTGACGATCAGGCTCTCGAATCCGATGCCGACAGCGAGGGCGAGCATCTGGTCGTGGCGGTGCCTGGTCAGACCGCGCACGACGCTCGACACGTGCCAGATCACGCTGAACTCGCCCGCATGGGTGGCGAACGTCATCAAACGATCGAGGTTCGGATCGCCGCGGAACCGTTCGAGGATCGCATCGGCGGAGCGGTCGAATTGGTCGACGATCGGACCGAACCGACTCTGGCCGGGAGGATCGCCACCGCCGCGTGCACCGAGGGGAGGTGCCGCCGAGGACGGTTCGGGGACGCTCACGGAGCGACGGAACGGGACGCTGGGGCTTCGACGCGGGCGAGTTGCGGGTCGCCACCGAACTCCGGGCACCACTGCTGGTAGGAGCAGTAGTTGCAGAGCGGGCCCTGCCGCGGTCGGAAGTCGTCACGCTCGCAGGCGGTCGCGATCGCTTTCCACACGGCGCTGGTGCGGGTGGTCAGAAACTTGGTCGACTGTGCGGTCGGCGTGGCGGTGATCGTCTCTTTGGAGCTGAGGTACATCAGCCGGATCGCAGCCGGGCGCTTGCCGAACAACGACTCGCAGAGGAAGGCGTAGAAGTTGAGGCCGGACAGGCTCTTGCGCTCCCAGTTGGGGCTCGGGGCGCGGCCGGTCTTGTAGTCGGTGACGATGAGTTCGCCGTCGTCGTTCAGCTCCAGCCGGTCGATGATGCCGCGGAGTGTCAGAGCGCCCACCGGGGCTTCGAGCTTGAGCTCGAGCCCGATCTCGCGTACGGCGGTCGGGTCTTCCATCTCGAGATAGTTGGTGGCGAGCGTTCGGCACTCGCGATCGAACGTGGCGGTCTGGTCGGGATCGAGCTCGAGCAATGTGAAGTCGGGTGACGAGCGGTACTCGTCGATGGCGGTGTCGACGGCATGCTCGAGCGCGGCTGGGGTGCGATCGGCAGCTGGCCGGACGAACAGCAGCTCGAGGGCGCGGTGCACCAGCGATCCGCGCGTGCCCGCGACCGATGGCAGATCGGGCAGCTTCTCGATGCTGGAGAACCGAAACGCGAGCGGGCACGACAGGAAGGACTCGACACGCGACGGTGACAGGCTCGTGGGCGCCGTCCACGGTGGTCCGGTGATCACCGGCGGGGGAGCGGAGACAGGGTGGGCCAGATCGGTCATCGTGAACGCCATGGTACGCGCGGGGTGTGGCGGAGTGCCCGGATCATCGCCCGGTCAGCGACGACGGCCCGGCCGGTGGATCCGACCGTCGGTCGAGCTCGCCGAACCGCCCGACCAGCTCGGCGATCTCGACCGGATGGCTGAACGGACCGAAGTGGGTCTGGTGGTCGAGCAGCGCGTAGGTGCCATTGACGAGATGGTCGGCGATCGCCGCCGCCTGGGCCGACGGCTGACGCTCCTCGACGTGTCCGCCGAGCACCAACGTGGGTGTCTCGATCTCGGGGAGCAGATCCCAGACGCCGTTGGTGACACCGGTGACGAAGATGTCGGCTTCGAGTTCGGGAGTGCATCGCAACTCGACGCCGGGACTGCCGTCATCGTCGACCGGAGCCGGCCGGAAGCCGTGGTCGACGTAGTTCCGCAGCGCTTCGTCGACCATCGACGACAGCGGCGGCTTGTTCCGGAAGTTCTCGTACGCCTCGTCGTACGATGCGAACCGGCGACGGCGTCGCATCGCGCCGACCACGATCGGGAACTCACGGATCTCCGCTTGCGTCAGGGTCGGCCTCGACCCCTCGTGCGAGATCGGCTCGAACAGGACGAGGCGGTCGAACCGATCCGGGTCCCGGTGGGCCGCCATCAACAACGCCGAGCCGCCCATGGAGTGCCCGATGCCGAGCAGTCCTCCACCGGGAGCGATGTGACGCGCCACTGCCGATGCGTCGTCGCCGAAACGCTGCCAGTCGACCGGCCACTCGGGATCGACCGGCGTCTCCCCGTGTCCTCGGTAGTCGAGTCCGAGGCAGCGGAACCTGTCGGCGAGCTGGCTGGCAATCGGCGTGTAGCAGTGGGCGTGGAAGCCGGTGGCGTGCGAGATCAGGAGGGGTCGACGATTGCCCTGAGCTCCCAGTTCGTGAACGGCGACGTTCACACCCTCGGTCGAGGGGACGCGGATCATGTCGAACGGGTCAATCGGCGGAACGACGGCCACGGGCCCGTCGCCACTGCCAGGTCCCGAGCCGGTCGAGCACGATGCCGATCAGCACGGAGATCCCGATCACGGCCCAGAGCGGCCAGGTGAAGTCGAGCCAGAGGAAGTCGATCTGCGCATCGTTTCCGTTCTGGAAGAAGAAGGTCGCCAGACCGGCCACGACGACCAGGAGCATGAGCAGCTTCCACGGCGGCCCCGAAGTTCCCTGCTCGGCCGAAACGTCGTCGCCGCTGTTCTCGTGTTTCATCCTGGCCATCCTGCCAGAACTCCACTCAGGACAGGTGCTTGAGGTACATGCCGATCTCGTCGGCCATCTGGTTCGGCACCTCGTAGCCGTCCTGGTTGGTGACGGCGTCCCAGTTCGCGGCGATCGACTCGGGGGAGAGATCGGCGTCGGTGTAGCCGGGTCCCTCGCCGATGAAGATCTCAGCAACCCGACCGCCGGCGACCGAGAAGACGCGGCCGGTCGGCTCGCAGGTCTCGTGGGCGAGATACGTCACGATCGGAGAGACGAAACGAGGCTCGACCTGGTCGCCGAGAGGCCCGAGCAGGTCCTCGGTCATGCGGGTCTTCGCCACGGGGGCGATGACGTTGGCCTTGATGTTCTTCGATGCGCCTTCGACCGCGAGGACCCGCGTGAAACCGACGAGAGCCATCTTCGCGGCACCGTAATTCGCCTGCCCGAAGTTACCGAAGATGCCGGCGCCCGATGCTGTGCTGATCACTCGGCCGTAGTTCTGCTCGCGCATGTGCGGCCAGGCCGCCGAGGTGACGAAGTAGGCGCCGTTGAGGTGGACGTCGACGACCGGTGCCCACAGTTCCGGCGTCATGTTGTGGAACGACTTGTCGCGAAGGATGCCGGCGTTGTTGACCACGATGTCGACGCGCCCGAAGGAATCGAGTGCCGTCTGGACGATCGCCGCGCCGCCCTCGGCCGTCGACACGGAGTTCGTGTCGGCGACCGCTTCGCCACCGGCGGCCGTGATCTCGTCGACGACCCGCTCGGCAGCACCCTTGTCGCTCCCCGTGCCGTCGACGGCGCCGCCGAGGTCGTTCACCACGATCAGTGCACCCCGGGAGGCCATCATCAGGGCGTGCTCGCGGCCGAGGCCACCGCCCGAACCCGTGATGATCGCCACCTTGCCGTCGAATCCCAGCGCGTCAGTCATGGGGCGGCAGGTTACCGGCCGGTAGCCGTGACCTCCCAACCAGACGCCGTCGGCGTCCGGGTCACGTCAGATGGACTCGCTCGCCCGCGTCCAGGTGGAGGTCGGTGCCGTCAGACGTGCGGATCGGCACGGGGTTGCCGCTGAGCACCTCGACGGTTGCTCCGTCGACGTCGATCCTCACCTGGATGGCACTGCCGTGGCGTTGGAGACGGAACGACATCGAGGTCCACGCACCCGGCAGACGCGGCCGGAACTCGAGGTGGTCGCCGGTGTCGACCAATCCGGCGAATCCGAAGACCAGGCCGGCCCAGACGCCGCCTGCGTTGGCGACATGGACACCGTCGGCAGTGTTGTGATGCGTGTCGGCGAGGTCGAGATAGAGCGACTGGTGGAAGTAGTCGAGCGCCAGGTCGTCGTAGCCGATCTCGGCCGCAACGATCGACTGAACGCACGCCGACAGCGACGAGTCGCCCGTGGTGATCGGGTCGTAGTAGTCGAAATTCCGTCGCTTCTGATCGACGTCGAAGTGCTCGCCGCGGAGGAACATCGCCAAGACGACGTCGGCCTGCTTGAGCACCTGGTGCCGGTAGATGACGAGCGGATGGAAGTGGAGGAGCAGCGGGTACTTGTCGGACGGCGTGGAGGCGAAATCCCACCGTTCCCGTTCGAGAAAGCTGTCGTCCTGGGGGTGGATGCCGAGTTCGTCGTCGAACGGGAGGAACATCGCATCGCACGCCCGGTGCCAGGACGCGATCTCCGCGTCCGTGAGGCCGGTGCGGCGGGCGACCGCAGCGTACGCGTCGGGATTCCACTCCCGCAGGAACGCCAGCGAACGGGCGGCGTAACGCATCGTGAACCGGGCCATCACGTTGGTGTACAGATTGTCGTTGACGACGGTCGTGTACTCGTCGGGGCCGGTGACCCCGTGAATGTGGAAGCGACGCTCGCCGTTCGTCGCGTAGAACCCCAGGTCCTCGTACATCCGGGCCGTCTCGACCAAGATCTCGGCACCCTCGTCTGCGAGGAACTCGACGTCGCCGGAGGCGTTCAGGTACTTCTCGAGCGCGTACACCACCGCGGCGTTGATGTGATACTGCGCGGTGCCGGCTGCATAGTACGCGGATGCCTCCTCACCGTTGATCGTGCGCCACGGGTACAGCGCACCGCGTTGGCTGAGCTCGCTCGCTCGGGCGTGTGCCGCATCGAGCATGTGGTACCGGAATCGCAGCAGCTTTCGGGCCGCCTCGGTGTTCGTGTAGGCCAGGAACGGCAGAACGTACACCTCGGTGTCCCAGAAGTAGTGTCCGTCATAACCGCCTGCGGTCACCGCCTTCGCAGCGATACCCTGTTCGTGCGTGCGCGCCGAGGCCTGGGCGAGCTGGTACAGGTTCCACCGGATTGCCTGTTGCGCTGCCGCGTCGCCCGAGATCTCGACATCGCTGTTCGTCCAGAACTGATCGAGCCACGATCGTTGTTCGGCGTAGATCTGGTCGCGACCCATGCTCGTCGCGCGGTCGATCGTTCGGGTGCACCGGTCGGCGAGCTCCTCGACGGGAATCCCCCGAGACGTGTGGTACGTCACATACTTCGAGATCTTGATCGTCTGACCGGCGTGGGCATCGAAGGTGAAGACCGACTTCGCCAGATCGTGGTTGACCACTGTCGTGACGTCGTAGTCGCAGTCGGTGGCGACGACGTGGCGGTATGCGCAGGCGATGGTCATACCGCTGTTGGCGCAGCGGTAGCCGAGGGTGACCTGTCCGCCATCGGGGTCGTCGTGGTCGGCGGCGTACTCGTCGTCGTGACGGTCGACGTGTTCGTGATCGCAGTAGTCGTGGTCGTCATGACGACCGAGCTTCGGCGTGAGCACACGCCGGTCGAACTTTCGGGCCCGGCGAGGGTCGGTGCCTTCACCGAGTGCCGCGGATCGGACGTGGTACTCGTCCTCGCCGTCTTGCCGGTTGAGCAGCTGTGAGCTGATCACGATGGGTGCCGAATCGTCCAGCACCGTGACCTCCATGTGCATCAGCGCGAGATGGCGGTGCGCAAAGCTGACGATCCGCTCCGAGCGGATGTGCACCCGCTTGCCGCCGGGCGTCCGCCAGAGCAGCTCGCGGTGAGACACCCCGCTGCGAAAGTCGACGGCCCGTTCGTACTGGTCGAGGTCGGCGGAGTCCAGCAGCAGCGGCTCGTCGTCGATGTACAACTTCAGCAGCTTGGCGTCGGGGACGTTGACGATCGTCTGACCGGTCTTCGCGAACGCGAACGCGTCCTCGGCGTGCTGGATCTGCCACGTCTCGTGGAAGCCGTTGACGTAGGTGCCGTGCGTGTGAGCGTCGCGACCCTCGGCCGGGTTCGCACGCATGCCGATGTAGCCGTTCCCGATCGCGAACAGCGACTCGGTCAGGCCCAGGTCGGCGGTGTCCGGTTCGGTCTCGACGAGGCGCCATGGTTCGACCGGGAACCGGTGGCGTGGAATCGCCGAGGCGGTGGGGTGGATCTTCATGCGTGGTTCTCATCGGCAGCGGTCGGACCGGTCGTGAGCGTGGCACCGAGATCGTCCACCACGAGGTCGGCGCCCGCCGCCGCGAGCGCAGTTCGAGCATGCTCGGACAACGAGACGATCGCGTGGGGGATGTGCTCTGCATCGAGCCGTGCGGGCACCTCGACCGTGCCGTGCGCGATGCCGTCGCGGGCCGTGAACATCTCGTTCGTCCGGTTGCCCATCGCACAGATCGTGTCGTCACCCGGTGGGTCGTCTGGATCACCCCACGGGAGGCGGACGCCGCGTGATGTCAGGGACGACTCCACGCCGTCGTACCGCGGTGTGCCGTCGACATACGTGAGGTGTTCGCCCGGCGTGAGATCCCATGGCTCGAACAGCGCGGCCCAGGCGCGTTCGTGGACCTCGGCCGTCGGGGTGATCACGCCGTCGAGATCGAACAGGACTGCACCGAAGGAGATCCAATCCAGGTTCGCGGTGTCCCGATCCATCGGCGGAGTGTAGATCCCGAACGCTGCGACCAGGGCACAAAGGGTGCAGGACACCGGGATTCAGACCGAGGGTGGGCCATCGCGCAGACGATCGAACGTCGCGAGCGCGGGCCGGGCCTGGCCGACCGCGTCCCACTGCGTCTCCAACCACCACGTGGCGCCTGCGTCGGCCCAAGCAGCCGGAGAGTGCTCCGACCATACCCCTTCGATGATGACGTCGTAGTCGCCGCCGGGCAGGTCGGCCCGGATCGCAGCCAGTTCCTCCAGGGTCGCCTGTCGAGCGGGGCCGTCGTCGATCACCTGTGGGATCAGTCCGTCCCACCCGAACGCACGGCTCATCGACTTCTGGTAGCCGATCGCGCCGACACACCACACGGGAACCCGCGGACGCTGAACGGTGTTGCCGATCGTCGGGAATTCGGTCGGTGCGACGGTGTAGTGACGTCCCTGGTACTCGAACGGCTGGCCGTTCCAGAGCCCGCACGCGATGTCGAGGCACTCGTCCATCAGCTCGGCGCGTTCGCGCTTCCCGCACTCTTCACCGAACGCCTCCATGCCCGTGTCGAGCGCACCGAGGCCGACCGACAACGTGACGCGTCCGTCGCTGAGGCGGTCGACGGTGGCGACCTGGCTGGCGAGTTCCCAAGGCCGGCGCCGTGATGGAGGTGTGAGCATCGTGCCGAGCCGGATCTTGCTCGTGCGCACCGCGGCCAGACCGAGGCTGATCCACGAGTCGACGCCCCACACGGGCTCCCAGACGAAGACTCCGTCCCACCCGTGATCTTCGGCCGCAACCGCGAGCTCGGCGACTTCGTCGGCGTCTGCCCAGGGAATCACGAAGCCGAACTCCATGTTCGAATGGTAGACCCAAGTGCCCTCGCGGTGTGTCGGTTCCGTCGATCACCGGGGGGACCGAGCGCCTACAGTCGGTGCGATGCGAACCGACGTGCTCGAAGCCGCCCGGTCGGCTGCCGATGTGGCCCGGCGGGAGGCCCCCGAGGCGGAGGCGGCCCGAACCCTGTCACCTCGGACGGTGGAGGCGCTGGCCGAGCACGGAATGCTCACATTGTGTCTGCCCGAGCCGTACGGAGGTCCAGGCGTCGATCCGCTCACGTTCGTCGAGGCGATCGAGCTCGTCGCGCACGGTGACGGAGCGGCCGGATGGGCGACGATGATCGGTTCCACGACGTCGTCGATGGCGGCCTTCCTCGACGCCGAAACCGCCCGTGAGCTCTACCCGTCGACCTCGGCCCGGACGTGCGGCGTCTTCGCGCCGAACGGCCATGGTGTTCGCGAGTCCGACGGGTACCGGGTCACCGGGCGTTGGCAGTGGGGGAGCGGCTCCCTGCATTCGACCTGGATCATGGGCGGCGCCCGGTGCGACGACGGCACGCAGCGATCGTGCTTCTTCCCGGCCGCCGAGGTCGAGTTCCACGACACGTGGTTCACGTCCGGGCTGCGCGGCACCGGGTCGCTCGACTATTCGGTGGACGGGGTCCTGGTCCCCGAGAGGATGACGATCCAGCCCGGCGTCAGCAAACCGCAGGTCGACGCCCCGTCGACCCACTTCCCGAACTTCACGCTGCTCGCGATCGGCATCGCGGGTGCATCGATCGGCATCGCCAGGAACGCACTCGACGAACTGGTCGCAATCGCAGCCGACAAGCGACCGCAGTTCTCGTCGAAGACGCTGGCGGCGAGCGGCTACGCACAGACCGAGCTGGCGAGAGCCGAATCCCATTGGCGCGCTGCCCGTGCGTATCTGCACGACGAGGTCGGCCGAGCCTGGTCGGCCTCGGTGGCCGGGGACTCGGTGCCGGTGTCGGCTCGGGTGGGTATGCGGTTGGCGGCTGCCCACGCAGCGAGTGCCTGCGCCGGGGTGGCCGATGCGGCGTTCACGATCGCCGGGGGAACGGCGGTGTACGACACGAGTGTGCTCGGCCGCTGCCTGCGCGACGCCCACGTGGTGACGCAGCACATCATGGTCGCACCCAAGCTCAACGAGGTCCTCGGCAAGTTCCTGATGGGCGTCGAGTTCGATGCCCGCATGATCTAGCGACGTGACGGCGCCGAGATTGCGCCGAGATTGCGCCGTGGTCACAGCCGGACAGGGCATCCATCAGGGCATCCATCAGGGCATCCATCCCGCGCACTGTCGTCCCCGACTCGTGGCCGACACGATCGCATCGGCGCGGGAGCCGGATCACCGGCTCGATCACGCCTGGCGTACGAGCAGCCGAGGGGTGTCACCGCAACTCGACTCGGCGCAGCGCACCAGGTTGGAGCTCGAACTCCTCGTCGCCGATCGCGATCTTGATCGTGCTCACTGCGCCCTCGTGCGAGGTGATGCTCATCATCTTGGTCGACATCTCACACCGCACCCATCCGCCCCGATACTGCATGTCGAAGCGCAGCCAACCCAGCTCGTCGGGGATCGCCGGGTCGAAACGGAGCATGCCATCTCTGGTGTCGAGCCCCGAAAAGCAACGCTGGACGAGATCGACGCTGCCGGCCATCGCACCGAGGTGGATGCCCTCGGCGGTGGTGCCGCCCTGGATATCGATGATGTCGGTAGCGGAGCGCCTCCTGGAACGCCGCCCACGACTGCGTGCGGTCGGAGCGCGCCAGCACCCAGGAGTGGACGACGCGGCTGAGCGTCGAGCCGTGTGAGGTACGGCGGCAGGTAGTAGTCGATGTTGCGCTGGATCAGATCGTCCGTGCCAGTCGTAGCCGAGGCGGGTCAAGATCTCGGCGAGCTCCTGTTCGGACAGCAGGTAGAAGAGCATCAGCACGTCGGCCTGCTTGGAGACCTTGTAGCGGTTGGGCGTGTCGCCCTCGGCCTCGAGGATGCGGTCGAGCCGCTGGATGTTCGCCGTACCGCTCGCGTGTAGCCCTCCCAGTCGAACTCCTCGAGCTGCTCGTACCCTTCGAACTGGCTGATGATGTCACCGTCGTGGAACGGCACCACCATCCGGCGGCTGATGCTCCTCCCACCGCTCCAGCTCCTCGCGCCGCGATGCCGAGCTTCTCGCGCAGCTCTCGCGACGCCGGCTCGGGCAGCGACCTCGAGCGCGTCCTGCGCCCGCTGGAGCAGCCAGACGACCATGACGTTGGTGTAGGCGTTGTTGTCGCAGCCCCGGCTCGTCGGAGTCCGGGATAGCCGTCGTGGTACTCGTCCGGGCCCATGACACCCCGGATCTCGTAGCGGTCGCAGCGCCTGGTCGTAGGTCGGCGAGGCTCGCCCAGAAGCGGGCGATCTCGAGCAGCATCTCGGCGCCGTAGAACGCCAGGAACTCGACGTCGTCGGTCGCCTGCGTAGTACTGCCAGACGTTGTAGGCGATCGCGACGTTGACGTGGCGCTGGCAGGTGCGACTTGTCGGGATGCCAGTGGCCCGAGCGCGGGTTGAGGTGGACGATCTGGGTCTCCTCGCGTCCGTTGCTGCCGCTCTGCCACGGGTACATCGCGCCGTCGTGGCCCTCCGCGGCGGCCGCTGCGGGCCGCGCCGGGAGCCGCCGGTAGCGGTACTGCAGCAGCGCGCGTGGTCAGCTCCGGGCATGTGCAGAGTGAGGAACGGGAAGATGAAGAGCTCGTCCCAGAAGATGTGGCCCCGGTAGGCCTCGCCGTGCCAGCCGCGGGCGGGGACGCCGACGTCGAGGTCGATGGTGTGTTTCGACGCGGTCTGCAGCAGGTGGAACACGTGCAGGTTGAGGATGCGACTCGCTTTCTCGTCGGCCTCGGACTCGAACTGAAAGCGTCGCCACAGGTGCTCCCACGAGAGCATATGAGCGCCGAGCATGTCCTGGAACGAGCCCAGCAGGGCGAGGTGCTCGCGAGCCTCGAGCCCCGGTTCGCTGATGGCGCGGTCGCGCGATGAGAAGACCGTGACGAGCTTCTCGACCGAGATCGACTCGCCCTGCTCGACCTCGATCTGGATGTCCTGCCCGATCCAGCCCTCCGACTCGGAAGTGCTTCGCTCGGTGCGCACCGGCGACCCGCTATCGACGACATGCGTCTGCGCCGCCATCGCCAGCGTCACCCGTGACTGCGTGGTGCGCACCATCAGCGAGATGCCGTCATCACCCACTGGACGTGTCTCGAGCGGCTCGAGGTGCCGGCTCTCGAGGCTGCGGTAGCGAGGGACGCCCGCATTGACGACCGTGCCGTCGAGCGCCGACCGTACGACGATGCTCCCTGACCAGTTCTCGGCCCGAAACGTCGGTCTCGAGACCGGCGACGTGTGGGTCGCGCATCGAGACGAACCGTCGCTGGTTCACCAGCGTGCGGCGCTGGCGCCCGTCGATCCAGACGAACGATCTCACGAGGACGCCGCGTCCGACGTCGAGCTCGAGCTCGTAGTTCTCGACCGAGCCGTCCTCGATCGAGAACCACGTGTCGTCATCGGCCATCCGGAACTGCAGCGGCAGCCAGTTCGGCGCGTTGACGAGATCCTCGTTCTCGATCGACGCGCCCCGACATCTCGGTGCCGAGACGGTTGTACAGCCCGGCGAAGTACGTGCCCGGGTAGTGGGCGTCACCGGCGACGACCTCGGGCGCTGCGCCCCGAGTCGCGAAGTACCCGTTGCCCAGCGTGCAGAGCGCTTCTCGCCGCCCCTCCTCGTCGGGGTCGTACCCCTGGTAGGTGAGCAGCCAACGACTCATGCCGGCCTCCCGGCCACGCGGGTCCGGAGCTCGTCGAGGAAGAGTCGGACGTCGTCGGTGTCGTCGAGGGCGTACCTCGCCCTCGTGGGTCGCTCCTCGCGCCCGACCACGATTCCGAGACCGCGATGTTCGAGCTCGCGGAACGCGTCCTCGTCGGTCACGTCGTCACCGACGTACACCGGCAGCACCTCGGGAACGTCGAGACCCATCTCGGCCAGCAGCCAGTTCAGCGCCGTGCCCTTGTCCCACAGCACGTCGGGACGCAGCTCGAAGATCATCTTGCCGCCGGCCACCCGCAGCGACGGGTGCGCCTTCCCGATCCGTTCGACCGCGTCCCCGACGGTGGCATGGTGCTCGTTCGGCACCTGGCGGTAGTGAACTGCGATCGCATATCGCTTGCGCTCGATGTTGGAGCCGGGGACGTCGGCCAATGCATCCCGGAGCTCGCCCTCGGCGGCCTCGAGCTCGGGCAGGAAGGCGTCGAAGCGGTCGAGGTCGCCGCCTGCGGCGTCACCCGACGGCGTTCGGATGTCGAAGCCATGGCTTCCGGCGTAGTAGAGGCCTGGCACCCCGACCTTGCCGATCACGTCATCGGCGTCGCGCCCGCTCAGGATGGCGACGGTCGCGGTGGTGGCGGCCAGCTGCTCGAGGGTGGTGCGCCCATGGTCGGACAGCACCGCGAGGTCGGGATGCTCCACGATCGGTGTGAGCGTGCCGTCGTAGTCGAGGAAGACGGCAGGTCGCAGGTCGCCGAGCGCCGACCAGAACTCGTCGGAACGTGCCGACGGCAGCGTGGCAGCGTTCAGGAGGTGACTCCCCGTGATCGTGACGTCGGCGAGGTCGGAGACGACGACATCTGCGCCTGACGCGGCGAGAGCGTCGGCCTGGTTCAACCGATCGAGCCCGATGACGAGCGCGAACTCGCCTCGCCGCCCGGCCTCGACGCCGGAGATGGCGTCCTCGACCACTGCCGTGCGGTCGGGCGTTGCACCGATACGGCGCATCGCTTCGAGCAGGACCGCAGGATCGGGTTTGCCGGGGAGGCCGAGCTCAGCGGTCAGCCGGCCCTCGACACGCACGGCGAAGAGGTCACCGAGCCCGGCCGCCGCGAGCACCGCGTCGGCGTTGCGGCTCGACGAGAAGAGGGCCGTGCGGAACCCACGCTCGTGCAGTTCGTTGATGAACCGGACCGACGACTCGTAGGGTTCGACACCCTGCTCACGAACGATGCGGGTGAACTCGCTGTTCTTCAGGTTGCCGAGGCCACAGACCGTCGCGTGCCCAGGAGGATCCGAGGGATCGCCCCAGGGCAGCTCGATGCCACGCGACGCGAGGAAGCTCCTGACCCCGTCGTAGCGCGGCTTGCCGTCAACGTACTCGCCGTAGTCGGCGGACGTGAATGGTTCGAACGACGTGCCGGTCTCGTCGGCGCGGTTCGCGCAGATAGCGGTCGAACATCTCGGCCCATGCCACCTCGTGCACGGCAGCGGTCTTGGTGATCACACCGTCGAGGTCGAAGATGACTGCGTCGAGCCGGTCGGACTGGATGGTCTCGTTACCCGTGCGCTCTGCCATTCGTGGTGCTCCTGCTCTCCCTGTCGCCGTGTGGCGTCCGCAGCGGCCCGCTGATCGGCCGCGTCGGCACGGCCGGGTCCGCTCCAGGTGCACGATCTTAGGTCGTGGCGCACACCCACATTTCGGCCCGACGCTGTCGCGGTGACGGGCGGGTCCGCGACACCCTGATGTACAAGCGGATGTACAAGCGTCAGACCGACTCGATGACGAAGCAGGCAGTCGTGGCCGTGCTGCCGCCGATGTTGAGGGTGGCCGCACGACGTGCGCCGGTCACCTGGTAGTCACCGGCCGAATCGGACACCTGCTTGGTGGCATCGAGCAGCATCCGAGCGCCCGTGGCGCCGACCGGGTGACCGCCACCGATCAGCCCGCCGGAGGGGTTCACCGGAATGCGACCGTCACGTTCGAGGTCACCGTTCTCCACGGCCTGCCAGCTCTGACCGGGAGGCGTGATCGCGAAGTGATCGATCGCCAGGTACTCCGAAGGGGTCATGCAGACGCGGCTCGGGTTCGGGCACTGCTGCCGTATTCGAACTCTGGTGAGATGGCCCGCGCGCTGGGCCACCACGGCGTCAAGATGCGTCAACTCTGGCGAAGCCGCGTCGCACCGGTGCGCCCGCCGACCCGGTTCGACCAGCTGCAAGGCGGCGGCTCACGTCGGCGTGTCGAAGCCGCCAGCGAGGATCCTGCGTTCCAGTTCGCCGACACTGTCGCCGACCTCGATCCCGACCTCGGCGAGGACGCCACGAAGTTCCGCGCCGGCCCGCAACGCCTCGACACGCCGATCGCCGAGCGCGAGGGCCTCGATCAGGAGGTACCACAGCCGCTCTCGATAGGGGTACTCCTTGACCGCCGTCTCGAGCTCGCCGACGACCAGTTCGTGACGGCCGAGCGCCAGGTCGGCGGCCATGCTCAGCTCCATCGCGGCGAGCCGCAACTCGTCGAGGCGGACCGCCTCGGCGACGAATGGCTCGTCGTCGGCGAGATCGCCGAAGGGGCGGCCGCGCCAGAGGCCGAGTGCATCGCGGCAGAACCGCCAGCACTCGTCAGGCTCGTTGCGCACCGCATCGGCACGCCGGATCAACCGCTCGAACTCCAGCGCATCGACATCTGCGACGGTGAGGTCGAGTAGGTAGGAGTGATCGGTCCGGACGATCACATCGGCACCTATGCGCTGGCGGATGTTCGACACGTATGACCCGAGCGTGTTGTCTGCCGACCGAGGCGGCTCGTCCCCCCACAAGACCTCACTGAGGTGAACGATCGGCACGGCATGTCCTGCAGACATCACCAGTGCCCCGAGCAAGGCGCGCTGGTGATGTCCACCGATCGAGATCGGTCCGGCTTCAGTGAGCAGGTCGATCGGGCCAAGTATCCGGAACATTCCGCCACGTCGCATGGCGATGCCTCCTCGCTCCAATTTCCAGTGTCCGCCTCGAGAAGTTGGTGTCAAGGGCCCGAAGGCTCTTGACCGGGCGACGGGGCCGGCTTCCGCCAGCGCCCGATCGTCACGTCGAATCGCTCGTACGGCGCTCACTTCATGCCCATGCGCCGTCCCGGTCGCCCCCATGTGTGGCCCACTCGCAGCCCGCGCCGCTCCCACCCCGCCGACCTTCAGCACCGCATGAAGGACCACCGCAGCGGGCGCACGATGGAGTCAGAGGAGAGAAAGGAGTGGGTGATGTCGAAGCTGCAAATTCGCCATACGACCAGGGAGACGCCGGCACGTTTGCCGGACCCTCCTGAACAACTGCCCGAGCTCCCCGAGGGTGTCGTCGTTCCCGACGACCCGCGCGGACTCGAGTTTTCGACGCCGCCGACCCGGGCGGCGATCGCAGTCCGCTGGCTCCGCTGGATTCCGCTCGTTGCGGTGATCGCAATCGGAGCGGTGATCGCGTTCGTGGTCCTGCGAGACGGAGCAACGACCGACCAGGTCGACCAGACGGCGCCGAGCCCGGTGACCGTCGTGTTGCCCAATGGGTCGACGCTCGAGGCTGTGCAGGCGCAGGCGCTGAGCCCGGTGACCGTCGTGTTGCCCAACGGGTCGACGCTCGAGGCTGTGCAGGCGCAGGCGCTGAGCCCGGTGACCGTCGTGTTGCCCAACGGGTCGACGCTCGAGGCTGTGCAGGCGCAGGCGCTGAGCCCGGTGACCGTCGTGTTGCCCAATGGGTCGACGCTCGAGGCTGTGCAGGCGCAGGCGCTGAGCCCGGTGACCGTCGTGTTGCCCAATGGGTCGACGCTCGAGGCTGTGCAGGCGCAGGCGCTGAGCCCGGTGACCGTCGTGTTGCCCAATGGGTCGACGCTCGAGGCTGTGCAGGCGCAGGCGCTGAGCCCGGTGACCGTCGTGTTGCCCAATGGGTCGACGCTCGAGGCTGTGCAGGCGCAGGCGCTGAGCCCGGTGACCGTCGTGTTGCCCAACGGGTCGACGCTCGACGTTCGATGATCAACTCCAGGATCCCCAGGGTCACACGGTGACACATGTCATTCTGACGGCCGGTATCGGTTCGACGCTGAGGGCTTGATCGACGGCCTGCGAGATTTGACGACGGATCGGAACGGGAGGATCGTCACCGCGTCGAGAGGGTGCTCCCGCAGACTGATCCATCAATCGCCAGTGCACGGCGTGGCCGAAGCTGGGACTGAGCCTCTCAGACCCCTTCGACGACGAAGCAGGCAGTCGTGGCCGTGCTGCCGCCGATGTTGAGGGTGGCCGCACGACGTGCGCCGGTCACCTGGTAGTCACCGGCCGAATCGGACACCTGCTTGGTCGCATCGAGCAGCATCCGAGCGCCCGTGGCGCCGACCGGGTGACCGCCACCGATCAGCCCGCCGGAGGGGTTCACCGGAATGCGACCGTCACGTTCGAGGTCACCGTTCTCCACGGCCTGCCAGCTCTGACCGGGAGGCGTGATCGCGAAGTGATCGATCGCCAGGTACTCCGAAGGGGTCATGCAGTCGTGCGTCTCGATCAGATCCAGGTCGTCGACCCCGCCGATGCCGGCCCGGCCAAAGGCATCGGTGATCGCCCCGCGCACGTGTGGCATCACGTACTCGGGAGTCGAATGGGCGAACTTCTCCTCGAGGCCGAGCCCGACGGTCCGGTGCCCCCAGCCGGCGATTCGCGACCGGGCCGCAGCCTCGGGGTGGGCGGCGAGCCATCGGTCGGAGACCAACACGATGCCGGCCGCGCCGTCGGTGATCTGCGTGCAGTCGTTGCGGCGCAGTCGGCCATGAACGATCGGGTTGACGTGATCGTCGGTGCCGCACGAGTCGGACGACAGTTGCCACCCGCGTGTCTGGGCGTTCGGGTTGTCCTTGGCGTTGCGGAGGTTCAGCTCACCGATCGCGTGGAGGTGGGCGTCATCGAGGCCGTACCGGGCGTCGTACTCGTTCGCGACACGGTCGAAGGCGTACGGCCAGAAGAATTCGATGCCCTCGGTCTCGTGGCCGACCCACGCCGCAGCCGACTGCACGGCGGCGGCCTGCGCACCGGGCATGTTGCGCTCTTGTTCGACCCCGAGCACCAGGACGCAGTCGTACCGACCGGACTCGATCTCGGCCATCGCCGCCAGCGTCGCCATCGAGGCGGACGCACAGGCCGCTTCGTGCCGCATCGCCGGAAGACCCCAGAAGTCGTCGATCACCGATGCCGGCATCGCACCGAGGTGACCCTGGCCGTTGTAGAGCTGTCCGAACGCGTTGCCGACGTGGATGCTCTCGATGTGTGACGGCTCGATGCCGGCGTCGTTCAAGGTCTCCGTGACCGTGTCGCGGACCAGGTCGGCGACGGTGAGCCCCTCCTTGGCGATGTTGCGGGCGAAGTCGGACTGATGCCCGCCGAGGATGCTGACGCGACTGATCTGCGTCGGAGTCGTCTGTGCCGTCATGAGGTGCTCCCGTCGACGTGTGCCGTGTTCTCGATCGTAGGTTCATCGGACCAACGGGCCCGTAGTTCGGGCTTGGTGACCTTGCCCACCGCATTTCGGGGCAACGCGTCGATCACTTCGAGTCGCTCCGGAAGTTTGTACGACGCGATGTCGACGCCGCGCAGGTGGGTGATCACCTGGCCGAGGTCAGGAGATGCGCCGCCGGCTGCGACGACGAACACGCCGACACGCTCCCCGAGGTCGGCGTCCGGGTACGCCACGACGGCGCACTCGCCGATGTCTTCGTGGCTCGAGATCATCGCCTCGAGTTCGGCAGCCGAGACGTTCATCCCGCCGCGGATGATGATGTCCTTGGCGCGGTCGACGAACCGCAGCAGTCGAGGTGGATCGTCGTCGCCGGCGAGTTCGAAGATGTCACCGGTGCGGTAGTAGCCGTCGTCGTCGAACTCTTCGCCGGTCGAATCGAGGTAGCCGTCGAAGACGGTCGGGCCGCGGAATCTCAGTTCGCCGGGCACGCCGGTCGCCCGGATCTCCTCACCCGTGTCGAGATCGACCAACCGGACACTCATGCCGGGTCGTTCCGGCATCGGGAAGTAGCGGGCACGTTCGGTGGGGTCGGGGACCTCTGCTCGTGTCGACAGCAGCGCCGCGCCCTCGTTCGATCCGAAGACGTTGACGATCTCGATGCCGCGATCCTGCCACCCGGCGACCATCCAGTCGTCGAGTGGCGCAGATCCCGAGGAGATCGCACGGATGCTCGACAGGTCGGTGGCCGACAGCAGGGCGTCGTTGCGGAGGAGCATGTTGAGCAGCGGTGGTGGGGCGACGGTGTAGGTGATCTGTTCGGTGGCGAGCTGCTGCAGGAAGACGGGGAGGTCCAGCGGTTGGTGGAGCGCCAGGAGGGCCCCGCTCATGGCCCACGGCACCAGCATGCCGCCGATGCCCGCCATGTTGACCACCGGGAACGGGCACAGGATTCGATCCTCGGCCGAGATCGACAGCCGTTCGACCTGGAAGCTGCTCGACGCCAACCACATCGCGTTCGTGCGCGGCACACCCTTGGGCGTGCCGGTCGTCCCAGAGGTCCAACAGATCGTGACGACGTCATCTGCGGCGGACGCACGTGACGGGTCCACGAGAGATGACTTCGCCACGGCGCCATCGTGCGCGACCAGGGGATCGACCGACAGCCGGTGGGCTTCGAGTGCCCCGGCTCTCCGCTCGCCGAACAGGGCCAACCGCACATCGGCGAAATCGGAGAGGACGTCCTCGACATCATCGAGGTGTTCGGGGCGGTCTGGGCGAGCGGCCGTGACGATGGCGACGACCTTCGCCGCCTCGAATCCGTACCTCAGCTCGTGTCGGCGATGTTGAATCGGGAACGGGACGGCGATCGCTCCCATGCGGGCGCAGGCCAGGATGCTCAGCACCAACTCGGCGACGTTCGGCAGTTGGATCGCTACCGCGTGACCCCGGCGGACGCCCAGATCGGTCAGTGCCGACGCCAGCCGGTCGACGACGCTGTCGACGTGGCTCCAGGTCAACCGGAGGGGTTCACCGTGGAAGAAGGTCGAACGGTTCGGGGCATCGACGAGCGCCGTTTCGTCGGGCCGGCCTGCAGCCGCCCGCCGCACCAGCTCGTCCAGAGAGGCCGGGGCCTCGTCATCGGCGTTGCTCAACGAGGTCATCGGACACACTCCACGCTCGCCAGTTTGGCAGCCGGTGTCGGTCCGGCGTGTGCCGAGCAGCCGCGGAGGGTGTCGACGTAGTACACAGTTGGTCGTCGCGGAACGCAGCGGATCAGGAGGCCGACGGCATCATGCACGTGGAGTTGAAGAACACCTTCGAGACCGGATTGCCACCCGGTGACACGCATCCGTACCGGAGCGGTGTGTGGCGCCCTCAGCATCGCGAGTACGACGTGTGGGACATGGATGTCGTCGGCGAGATTCCGGGCGACCTGAACGGGGTCTACCTGCGCAACACCGAGACGGCGATGTTCGAGCCGGTCAAGCGTTACCACCCGTTCGACGGCGACGGGATGCTGCATTCCATCACGTTCGACGGTGGCGAGGCCCGCTACAGCAATCGGTTCGTCCGCACCGAGGGGTTCCTCGCCGAACAGGATGCCAAGCGCAGCCTCTGGGCCGGGATCACCGAACACCCTTCCAACGCCGTCGCCGACCACGGGTGGGGCGCTCGGACGATGATGAAGGACAACGCCTCGACCGATGTCATCGTGCACGGCGGGGTCGCCCTGGCGAGCTTCTATCAGTGTGGGGAGCTGTATCGGCTCGACCCGCGCACTCTCGACGATCTCGGTACGACGTCATGGGGCGGGCGATTCCCATCCGAAGGCGTGTCGGCCCATCCGAAACTCGACGAGCACACCGGCGAGTTGCTGTTCTTCAACTACAGCGCCGAGGCGCCGTACATGCACTACGGGGTCGTGAACCGCGACGGTGAGCTGACGACGTACATCGACGTGCCGCTGCCCGGGCCGCGACTGCCGCACGACCTCGCGTTCACCGAGAACTGGACGATCCTGAACGACCTGCCCCTCTTCTGGGACGAGCAGGCGCTCGCCGACGGGTACTACTCGAACACGTTTCGGCGCGACATGCCGAGCCGTTTCGGCATCGTGCCACGACACGGAACGACCGACGAGATCCGATGGTTCGAGGCCGACCCGACGTTCGTCCTGCACTGGACGAACGCCTACGAGGACGGCGACGAGGTCGTGCTCGACGGGTTCTTCCAGCACAATCCGACGGCCCGTGGCGCGGAGCGGTTCGGTGGAGGGCACAAGGGGTTCGAGACCCTCGACATGAACGTGTTGCAGGCGCGAGCGCACCGCTGGCGGTTCAACCTCGTGACCGGCGAAACGACGGAGGAACCGATGAGCGAGCAGTGCCTCGAGTTCCCGATGGTCAACGGACGTCACGCCGGCCGGAGGCACCGCTACTCGTACAACGCCCGCTGCTCACGCGGCTTGTTCGTGTTCGACGGTCTCGTCAAACACGACCTCGACACCGGCGACGAGGAACTGGTCGAGTTCGACGAGGGTGTGTTCGTCAGCGAGACGGTGATGGCACCCCGAGTCGGCTCAACGGCCGAGGACGACGGCTACCTGGTCACGTTCACGAGCGACATCGTCAACGACCTGTCGGAGTGTGTCGTCTTCGATGCGGCACATCTCGAGGAGGGTCCGGTGGCCAGGATCCGGCTCCCGGAGCGCATTTCGAGCGGCACCCACTCGACGTGGGCACCGACGGTCGACCTCTGATCAGGTCCTCCGAGCCGGCGACGTCAGCGTCGTGGGTCGTCGCGAGGCGCGAGGACTTCGAGCGTCCGGCGGCCGCACTCGAGGTCGAGCGGCGGCGGCACGATGCACACCTCGGCGATGCCGGCTGACTCGTAGTCGGCGATCCGGGCGCGGACGGTGGACTCGTCGCCCACGAGGGCGACGACGTCGAGGAGTTCGTCGGGCAGACGTTCGGCGAGCTCGCGTGGATGCGGACGGGTGCGTGCGAACTGCACCAGGTCTCCGAACCCGGCCTCGCTGAACATCTCGCCGTAACCGGGCGCGGCGAGATACCCGACGAACCCGCGCGCCATCCACCGCAACTCCGATGGCGACGGGTCGACCGCGGCGGCAAGCCACACGGCGGTGTTGGGGTGCCGGTTCGCGAGCCGCCCGGCGGTGGCGACCGACACCATGTTGAGCACCATTCGATCCGCGGCTGCAGCGGTCGCGACCGCCTTCGGCCCGAACGCCGCAACCGTGATCGACGGCGTCGGAATGTGTTCCCGCAACCGGAACCCGTTGACCTTCTCGCCGGCGAAGAGCGACGCCAGCGCCGCCCGATGGGACTCCAACGCAGAGGCGGCGCCGGCTCGGCTGACGCCGTGCCAGCGTGCGACGACATCGCTCGATGTTCCGAGGGCTACGTGGACCGGACGCCCCAGGGATGCGACCGTCGCTGTCGCGATCGCGATCTGGATCGGCGTTCTCACCGTGACGGCGAGCGGCCCGAGAACCGGTTCGATCCGAGATGTCCGGCCGACGATGGCAGCTGCAGTCGCAGGGGCATCCAGCTTCGCCATCTCGCCGACCCAGATCTGTTGGAAGCCGAGCTCGTCAGCGAGCTCCGCGACCGCGATGTCGGCAGCGATCGGGCGGTCCAGCCACTCGCCGAGCACGACCGACATCCGCATCGTCAGATGCACCCGGTGACGGGGGCCGACGGGTGATCGTCACAGCCGGTTGGGATCGTTGGCGCTACCGCCTGGTGTGCCGAGACCGCGGTCGGCTCGGCGTCCGGACCTTTCATCGTTCGGTCACCGATGCCCTGGGGAACCACGCCGGCACGTCGGCATGGTCCCGTCTGAGTGGCCCGTTCGACATCCGCATTTCCTACCGGTGGGACACGGGTCGGATCAAATGCGGCGATCGTGCGGCTCGCCAGCCGGCCTGCCGTCGGGCTGCGTCTACGCTTCGCGACGATGAGGTCGAGCGAACCATTGGTCGTGTTCGAACACGTCGGCTGCTCGTACGGTTCGATGAACGTGGTCGACGATGTCGGGTTCCGACTCGGTCGGGATGATTTTGTCGGCATCGTCGGTCCCTCGGGCGGTGGCAAGACCACGGTACTCAAGGCGCTCCTGGGCATCCTCGAACCGTCGTACGGCAGCATCCGCCGCGCGGTCGACGTCACGATCGGGTACGTACCGCAGGTCGAGACGATCGACTGGACGTTCCCCGTCACCGTCTTCGACGTCGTAGCGATGAGCGTGGCGCGACCCCGCCTCGGGCGCCTCGCCCGTTCGGAACGGCACCGCATCGGAACGATTCTCGACCGGATCGGGCTCGACGGGTTGCACGACCGACACATCACCCAGCTCTCCGGAGGCCAGCAACAACGTGTGTTTCTGGCGCGTGCCCTCGCACGACGGCCCGAACTCCTGGTGCTCGACGAACCCGCGAGCGGCGTCGACGTTGCCACCCGCCACGAAATCCTGCACGTGTTGGCCGATCTGCACCGTGACGGACTGTCGATCGTGCTGACGACCCACGACATCAACGGCCTCGCTGCGCACCTGCCGCGCCTGATCTGCTTCAACCGCACCGTCGTCGCGGACGGGCCGCCCGAGCAAGTCCTGCATCCGTACGTGCTCGAGCGGACCTACGGCGCACCGATGCAGGTCCTCCAGCACGGCGGCAAGCCGGTCGTCCTGGAGCACCGGCGTCATGGTCCCCACATCGCGAGTCCGACGGACCGGTCGGCATGAGCACGGTGCTCGAGCCGTTCGAGTTCGCGTTCTTCCAGCGAGGACTTCTGGTGGCGACCCTCGCAGGTGCACTGTGCGGTCTCGTGGGCGTGTTCGTGGTGCTTCGGTCGATGAGCTACATCGGCCACGGGCTCTCACACGCCGTGTTCGGCGGCGCCGCCGTGTCGGCGGTGCTCGGCGCGTCGTTCTTCATCGGCGCCGGCGTCTGGGGCGTCCTGGCAGCACTGCTGATCGGTCGCGTCTCGACTCGATCGACCGTGGGCGCGGATGCCGCCATCGGAGTCGTCACGACCGCCTCGTTCGCGATCGGGCTCGCCATCCAGAGCCGCAGCGGCGCAGTCTCGGGATCTCTCGACACCGTGCTGTTCGGGAACGTGTTGGCTGTCTTCCGTGGCGACCTGATCGCCATCGTGGTGGTCGGCGCAGCGATCGCGGTCTTCGTGCTGGCGTTCCTTCGCGAGCTGACGTTCTCGACGTTCGATCCTGATGTCGCCCGCACATCGGGGATCCGCGTCGACCTCCTCGACGCGTGGTTCATGGTGGCGCTGTCAGCCACGGTGATCGTGTCCGTCCGCGTGATCGGCGCGCTCTTGATCTCGGCGATGCTCGTGATCCCGGCAGGCACCGCCCGGATGCTCACCAACTCGATCGGACGAATGATCTGGTTGGCGCCGGCGCTGGGTGCGTCGTTCGGCGTTGTCGGCATGTACGCCAGCTGGCACGTGGACGTGCCGAGCGGCGCCATGATCACCATCGTCGCGGGACTGGCCTTCGGTGTCGTGTTCGTCGGCACCGACGTCGCCCGCCGACGGTTGGTCGCCGCTCTGGACGACCACTCCGTGATGGCCTGACGGTGCGCCGTCGGCAGCTCGTTCGGGTCAGCCGATGACGCCGGCGTCGGCGAGCAGGTGCCGATTGAGCGGATCGAGGTCGAGGCCGGGGATGTCGGCGGGATCGAACCAGGCGACCTCGTGGACCTCATCGTCGCCGGCACCGGGCTCGCCGCCGACGATCACGGCGTCGAACACCGTCGACACATACGAGCACAGATCACCGTTCGGATAGTGCACGCGGTAACCAGGCCCACCGAGCGAGGCTCTGATTCGTTCGAGCCGGACCTCGACACCGGTCTCCTCGAGCGCTTCGCGCCGGGCTGCGTCCCACGGAGACTCGTCGGGATCGACCATGCCACCGACCGTCTGCCACCTGCGCGTCTCGGACTCCTGCATCAGCAGCAGACGCCCGTCGTCGTCCCAGATCAGGATGCACACCGCCGGCAAGAGCACGAGATCGTGCCCGACCCGGTCGCGGATGCCGCGCAGATAGTCGGAGATCGCCACATTGCTGGACCCTAACGTGCCGTCCAGACCATCGCGTTCGTGTTCAGGACCGCCGTCTCGGGAACCCCGATAGCGTGGTCAGGCCATGTCCGAGACCCCCCGTTCCTCATGCGATGACCTCCGTACCCGCGACGACTTGCGAAATCTGGCGATCGTCGCCCACGTCGACCACGGCAAGACCACACTCGTCGATTCGCTCCTGCAGCAGTCCGGCGCCTTCCGGGCCAACGAGACCGTCGAGGAGCGGGTCATGGACTCGAGCGATCTCGAGCGGGAGAAGGGCATCACGATCCTCGCCAAGAACACATCCGTTCAGTGGGGCGGCGTCACGTTCAACATCGTCGATACGCCCGGCCACGCCGATTTCGGCGGCGAAGTCGAGCGTGCGCTGACGATGGTCGACGGCATCGTGCTCCTCGTCGATGCCGCCGAGGGTCCGCTGCCGCAGACACGGTTCGTGCTCCGCAAAGCGCTCGCCTACGACATGCCGGTGATCCTCGTGATCAACAAGGTCGACCGGCCCGACGCCAGGATCGCCGAGGTCGTCGACGAGGTCTACGAGCTGTTCATGGACCTCGACGCCGGCGACGCCCAACTCGACTTCCCGATCGTCTACTGCTCGGGACGCGATGGATGGGCATCCCTCGATCTCGACGACCGTGGCGACAACCTCGGACCGCTGTGCGACGTGATCCTCGGCACCATTCCTGCGCCGACGTATCACGATGGTGCTCCGTTGCAGGCGTGGGTGACCAACCTCGACGCGAACGCCTACCTCGGTCGGCTCGCACTCTGCCGCGTCGTGGAAGGGACGATCGAGAAGGGCAAGCAGGTCGCCTGGTGTCGAGTTGACGGCACCATCATCCGCACCAAGGTCGCTGAACTGTTCCTCACCGAGCAGCTGACACGTGTGCCGGTCGACCGTGCAGGCCCCGGGGACCTCGTCGCCGTCGCCGGTATCCCCGAGATCACGATCGGTGAGACCCTCGCCGACCCGGAGCATCCGGTCGCTCTGCAACTCATCACGGTCGACGAGCCGGCGCTCGCGATGACGATCGGCATCAACACATCGCCTCTGGCCGGACGGGACGGCAGCAAGCTCACCGCCCGCCTCGTGAAGAATCGGCTCGACGCCGAACTGGTCGGCAACGTGAGCATCCGGGTCAACCCGACCGACCGTCCGGATGCATGGGAGGTCCAGGCTCGTGGTGAACTCCAGCTCGCCGTCCTCGTCGAGACGATGCGTCGCGAGGGATTCGAACTCACCGTCGGCAAGCCGGAGGTCGTCACCAAGGAGATCGACGGCAAGAAATGTGAACCGGTCGAGCGGGTCACGATCGACATCCCCGAAGAGCACCTCGGTGCGGTCACACAGCTACTCGCCGCCCGCAAGGGCCGCATGGAGAACATGACCAATCACGGCATGGGCTGGGTCCGCCTCGAGTACCTCGTTCCGGCACGCGGCCTGATCGGTTTCCGGACCGACTTCCTCACCGAGACTCGCGGTACCGGCGTGATCAGCCACATCTTCGAGGGCTACGAGCCGTGGTTCGGCGACATCCGTGCCCGTGACCGGGGCTCGATCGTGGCCGACCGCACGGGGCCGACCACGACCTACGCCATGATCAACCTCCAGGAACGGTGCACGATGATGGTGGGCCCCGGCACGGACGTGTACATGGGCATGATCGTCGGTGAGAATTCCCGCGCCGGCGACATGGATGTCAACATCTGCCGCGAGAAGAAGCTGACGAACGTTCGCGCCTCGTCGTCGGACGAGACCGTCAAGTTGACTCCCCACCGGGTCCTGTCACTCGAACACGCGCTCGAGTTCATCACATCCGACGAGTGCATCGAGGTCACGCCGAAGCATGTTCGTCTGCGCAAGGTCCACCTGGATCCGCAAGACCGTCATCGCGCCGCCAAGGCGCTCGCCGGGTCCAGTTCGAACTGAGCGGCGCGTCAGCTTCCTGCGCTGAAGGCCGAATCGCCGGCGTCCTCGGCCGACGTCGCGGAGGCGTCGCCGAACTCGTTGCCGTACACCTCGCGGAAGTCGGACACCATCTCGTCGAGAGGGAGGTCGTCGAAGCTGCCCCGTTGTCTGACGTATTCCATGTGTCGGTTCCCGGACTGGTCGTAGGGATGCATCAGCGCATCGTCGGTGCCGTCGAACTCGAGCACCTTGACGCCGAACCGTTCGCACAGCTCGATGTTGAACGCAGTGCTCAGCTTGTACCACCGAGTCGAGCCGTCGTCGGCCGAGCGATCGGGCAGAAGCAGCTCTGAGTAGCCGTGCCAGGCGAACAGATCCGTACCCATCTGCGCCGACAGTTTCTCGCTGGTGAGATGGTTGCGCACGTCGGCGAACCCGAGCCGGGCCGGGATTCCGAGATGACGCGCCGATGCCGTCAGCAGCACCGACTTCGGCACACACCAGTTCGTCGGCGAACCGACCACGGAGCTCGCACGGAACGCCTCGGGCTCGTAGCTGATTCCGTAGGGGTCGTAGCGAATGCCGTCCCTGACCCGATGGAAGAGCGCGATCGCCTGGTCCACGGGTTCGATCAGGTCACCGACGGCGTCGCGGGCGTACGTCTGCACGGCCGGATGGTCGTGGTCGATGTACCAGGTTGTCGCGAGTTCGGGCACCATCGGCTCGACTCTAGGCCGGTTTGTCGTCGACGGCGATGAGCGTGGTGTTCTCCTCGTCCGACGCGTCATGGATGCCCGGCGACGACATCGACGACTCGATGGTCGTCAGGGTCACGCCGGCCGGAGGACCAGCGAGAGGCGACCGGTCAGGGCCCGATCAGGACGGCGTCGTCGGGTTGAAGGAGATCGACGGCGGCGTTGTCGTAGTGGCGAACAGTGCCGGCGTCCCAGGCCATGAGCCCGACCCGGCATCGTTCCCAGTGGTTCCCCGACACCTCGACGTCACTGGCCCCGCGCTGTGCCAAACACCCGCTGTCGCCGTCACTGACTGCGTTGCCCGTCACCTGGGCCAGCGTTCCGCCGTCGATGTCGACCGCCCGCATCGCCCCGGCGAACGCGTTGCCGAAGATCATCGAACCGTCGGTGTCGATCAGTTGCGCACCCCACCATCGCGACCGCACCTGATTCCCTCGGACCCGGGCGCCGACCGTCGATTCGAGCCGAATCGCTTGGAGAACATGACGGAACTCGCAGCCCTCGACGACGTGGCCGGAGCCGCCGACGATGTCGATCGCACAGTCCCACTCCATGCCGTTGAACGAGGAGCGCAGGATCTCGAGGTGCTCGGCGCCCTTGGAGATGACGCCGATCGCACGGCAGGACGTGACGCGGGCGCGCCCGCCGGTGACCTCCACGTGGCCGTCGATGCGGCAACCCAGCAGGTTCGCCGCCCTGGCCGGAGATGGCGACGACCGGTTTGGGGAGCCACACGATCCGCTCGCCACCGCCAGCGACCGAGCAGTGCTCGAGCCGGGATCCGTCGCCGAGCACGACCGCGATGGTCTCCAGACCGTCGATCGTGGTGCGGTCCGCACCCAACCCGCGGAGCGTGACGCCGTCGGGGATTCGGGCCGGACCGACGTATCGGCCGTCACCGAGTTGGACGATGGCTCCACGTGGGGCATCCGCCAGCAGGGGAGCGAGCTCGGTCGCCTCGGAGGCCTGACGCGCGAACAACTCGACCGGGGGTTCGGGCGGCGCGTCGCGGTCGACTCGATACACCACCGGCAGCCGGGCCGAGCGCCGGGAGCGCCGCTCCAGGACGATGCCCTGGCCGTCTCGCCCGTCCTGGTCGAAGGCCATCGACTCGCCGTCGAGCGTGGCCACACGACGTACCACGCCGCCGTCGCGGGTCAGTGCCGAGAAGCGGCCGCGGCCGCTCACGTCGATCACATGGAGCACATCGTCGACCATGATGTATCGACAGTCGTCGTCGCCCCAGGTGCTCCATGGCCGACCTCGGTTGACGAGATCGGCGTGGCGTCTGATCCAGCCACCGGCAGCGCGGAGCCGGTCGGCGTACAGATCCGGAATCCGTCCTCGAGCGTCGGGGCCGACACACAGCAGCAGATGTCCGCCCTTCGCAACGACCTCGGTGAGCACCGCCACGATCTCCCCGGCCGAGATCAGATGGTCCTCCTGCTCGATGCGGTTGTAGCCCATTCCGGTCCCGAGGCCGCGTCGCATCTCCCACGGCGTCCTGAGGATGCCATCCGGGACTCGGTACTCGAACGTCAGCACGCCCGCATCGCCGGCCCACCACCGGTCGTTGACGAGCACCTCGGGGTCGATCGAACGCGCCTTCGTCATCAGCTCGTCACTCCGCCAGTGGCCGCCGCCTGCACCCCAGTGCCCGTCGCCCCAGAGCATTCGTGCTCCGTAGCGTCCGACCAGGTCGAGCACCTGGGGATGCAGGACCGAGTCCACGTAGGCACATCCCGGGTAGCTGTCGTCGCCCCAGTCGAGGAGCGAATACGACGTGCCGAACACCAGATCGGCCCGCTCGCAGGCCGCCGAGAACTCGGCGAGCACGTTGCGTTTCGGGCCACCCTGCAACACGGTGCGGTCCGTGCCCGGGGCATCCCACCAGCACAGTCCATCGTGGTGTTTGGCCACCATCACGGCGTACCCCGCTCCGGCATCCCGGGCGAGGCCGGTCCATGCGTCCGGGTCGAAGTCGTCGAAGGTCAGAAATGGGAGGAAGTCGTCGTACTCCTCGACGTGCGCCCACCGATCGCGGTGGTGGGCGAGCGTCTCGACGAGCGGTGACGCATGGAGCAGGACGTCTCGAACACCGGGATCGATGTGGGCCCGGTACCAGCTGGGATACTCGCCGATCGGCGCCCATGCGGGGACCGTCGCGAGATTGGCCTGGATCATCAGGCCGAATCGTCGTTGCGTCCACCAGTGAGGGGCCCCCATGCCGGGGTCATCCTCGCGCACGGCGTTGCCCAACTGCCTACTCGTGGCACACTCCGGGGATGGTTGCAGCCCGGGGAGACGCCGTCGACCAGAAGCTCGACCGCCTGATGGTCCGTCTACGAGAGTTGGAGTCGGTCGTGGTGGCGTTCTCGGGCGGTGCAGACTCGACCTTCCTGGCTGCGGTTGCCCATCAGGTGCTCGGTGGGGTCGGAGCCACCGCGGTCACTGCGGTCTCGCCCTCGCTCGCCGGCGCAGAGAAAGCCGACTGCGGGGATCTCGCTGCCGAATTCGGTTGGTCCTGGGAATCGGTCGAGACGTTCGAGATGGAGCGAGCGGCCTACCGCCGCAACGACGCCGACCGTTGCTTCCACTGCAAGGCCGAATTGATGGACGTCGTCGCGCCGATCGCAGCCCGTCACGACGCGGTGATCGCGCTGGGTGTGAACGTCGACGATCTCGGCGACCATCGCCCCGGCCAGCGTGCCGCGTCCGAAGCCGGTGCGGTGTTCCCGCTGGTGGACGCCGGATTCACGAAAGCCGAGGTTCGCGAAGCTCGCGACGGCTCGGCCTGCGCACCTGGAACAAGCCGGCTGCCGCCTGCCTGGCCAGCCGTGTGCCGTATGGCACCGAAGTGTCCGTCGGCATCCTGGGTCGTGTCGAGCGGGCTGAAGCGGCGTTGCACGACATGGGTTTCGCGCAGTGCCGGGTACGGCACTACGACGACACCGCCCGCATCGAGGTCGATCTCGAGGACATGCTGCGGCTCCTCGAACGGCGCTCCGAGGCCGTCGCGGCGATTCGGGCATGCGGCTACCGGTACGTCACGGTCGATCTCGAAGGGTTCCGCTCCGGCAATCTGAACGCCGCGCTCGAATAGTACGACGCCGCGCTCCGCCAGGGTTGCGATCGGTGACGCGTGCTCATGACGGCGAGCCGATTCCTGACAGTGTGGGGGCGCCCTCAGACCAACCGGACGAATGTGGGGCGAAGCGCTCACTCGATACTCTGACGTCGTGCTGATCGCCGATATCCACCACGTCTCACTCAATGTGACCGACACCGAGCGGGCGCTCGCGTTCTATCGCGACGTGTTGGGCATGACCGAGCTCTCCCGACCCGACTTCCCGTTCGGCGGCGCCTGGCTCGAAGCGGGCGCCGGCCGCCAGGTCCACCTCATCGAGGCGGAGGTCCCCGCGGATGTCGGTCAACACGTCGCCTTCCGGGTCGAATCGATCGACGAGGTGATCGGTGAACTGCGCTCGGCAGGCGTCGACATCGACGACGCACGAGCGGTCGGTGACTCGGGCCTCCGTCAGGCTTTCGCCGCGGATCCCGACGGCAACCGAGTCGAGTTCACCCAGCCAGCCGCATGACGGACCCGCGGGGCCGTGTCGAAAAGCTCCGACGACGCTTGCTGAGCCTGCCGGGACTTGCACTGGGCACGGCTGCGATCACGCTCTCGGTTCCGATCTGGCTCCCGATCGCCGTCGTGCTCGATCTGGTGCGTCTCCGATGGCGGTTCCCGCTCGCTCGGCTACTGACGATGGCGGTCTGCTGGTGTTGGATCGAATGCATCGGCGTGGTTCGTGCCTGTGGGCTGTGGATGCGCGGCCGCAGCGACGACCACGTCGCCCACTATGAACTGATGGCGTGGTGGGCCGGTGCGCTCATGACCTCGATGTGCCGGACGTCCGGGATGGAACCCCGGATCGAGGGGGCCGACCAACTCGAGGGCGGTGATGCGATCGTGCTGGCTCGGCATGCGAGCCTCGGCGACTCGCTGCTGTCGGGCTGGGCGTTGGTGACCGAACTCGGGTTGCAGCCTCGCTACGTGCTCAAGAAGGAGTTGCTGTTCGACCCGAGCCTCGACATCGTCGGCCTCCGGGTACCGAACCACTTCCTGGATCGCGATGCCGTCGACGGCTCGGTCGAGTTGGATGCGATCGCGGAGATGGCGAGTGGCATCGGGCCCGGCGTCGTCGGCGTGATCTTCGCGGAGGGCACTCGCAGCAGCGATGCCAAACGCTCGCGGGCTCTCGAGAAGATCGCCGAACGTGATGCCGAACGCGCGGCGAGGCTCCAGCCGCTCCGCCGACTGTTGCCACCCCGGCCTGCCGGATCGGTGGCCATGCTCGAGGGCGCCCCCGACGCCGACGTCGTGCTCGCGTGGCACACGGGCTTCGACGGACTCGACTCGTTCGCCGGGATGATGCGGCAGGTCGCCCGCGGACTGCCTCCGGTGCGGTTCGTTGCCCGGCGGCGTCCGCCGCGCCGACGTACCGGAAGGCTCCGAGTTCGTGCGGTGGCTCGATGACCAGTGGCTCCTGATGGACGCCGAGGTCGACGCCGCGCTGTCGAGTCGGTGACCCGACCGAATCGGAGCCGGCATCACTGGTTGCATAGTGTCGGCGCCGTGAAACTCTCGATGTCGATCAACTACTCCGGCGACTTCCACCAGGACGTCAAACGTGTGCAGGAGCTCGAGTCCGCCGGCCTCGACATCGTGTGGGTTCCCGAGGCCTACAGCTTCGACTCGGTCAGCCAGATGGGTTTCCTGGCTGCGAAGACCAGCACGATCCACATCGGGTCGGGCATCCTCAACACGTACTCCCGCACGGCGACGTGCATCGCTCAGACCGCCGCCGGACTCGACTACGTCAGTGATGGACGGTTCGTGCTCGGGCTCGGCGCGTCCGGGCCGCAGGTGATCGAGGGCTTCCACGGCGTGCCGTACGAGAAGCCGATGGCGCGGATCCGCGACTACATCAACATCTGTCGCATGGTGTGGCGGCGCGACCGGGTGGAGTACGACGGCAAGGCGGTGCAGATCCCACTGCCCGAGGGGCAGGGGACCGGTCTCGGCAAGCCCCTCAAGCTGATCAATCATCCGGTTCGACCCGACATCCCGATCTTCTGGGCCTCGCTGATGGGGCTGTCGGTCACGGCGACCGCGCAGTACGCCGATGGTTGGCTGCCGATCTTCTTCGACCCCGAGAAGTACCACACCGTGTGGGGCGAGGAACTCAAGAAGGGGACGGCTTCCCGGGACGAGTCGCTCGACCAGCTCCAGATCTCTGCCGGCGGCATGGTCGCGATCGGTGACGAGTTCGCAGGTGACGCGGCGCACCGGGTACTCGACATGGCTCGACCGCATGTTGCGCTCTATGTCGGTGGAATGGGCGCCCGCGACCAGAACTTCTACAACACGATCATGCAGAAGTACGGCTATGTCGACGAGGCGATCGAGATCCAAGATCTCTATCTCGGCGGCCAGAAGGACGAAGCAGCCGCCAAGGTGCCGGCCGAGATGCTCGCCAACACGAACCTCGTCGGCTCCGCGGGTCAGGTCAAGGAGCGGCTCGCCGCGTACACGGAGGCCGGGGTCACACACCTGTCGGTCGATCCCGTGGGCGGCGACCCCGTGAGAACGATCGGACAACTCCGCGAACTCATGGGCTGAACGCCCGTACCCTGGGCGCATGACCGACCAGGGTGAGTCCACGGAGCTCAGCGCTGCCGATCGGGCGTTCCCTGCGTCGGCTCACGACGAGTTCATCACGCAGCAAGAAGCACGGCTCGCTGAGCAGCGTGCCAGCGCGATCGAGGCGGGTCGTCGCAAGGGTGGGCTCGCCGGCGCTGCCATGGCCGGCGCCATGATGGCGGTTGCCGAGGTCTACGAGGGGCCACCGAAAGAGGATGCGCCTGTCACCGTCGAGGCGTCGAGCGACCCGAACGACATCGACAAGGACGGCGTCGAGGTCTCGGTGGGTGACGTCGACGTGGGAGCGCCGCCACTCGAGCGGCTCGACCCGGTCGTCGGCGATCAGCGGAAACGCCCGCAGCTCTGACGGACATGCCGACTCAGGCGTCGACGTAGGCGCCCGGTCGTGCCAGGAAGCCGCGATGCCAGCGGCGAGGCGACGTGGCAATCGCCCGTGGTTCGTCCTCGAACATCCATCTCGCGAAGTTGCGGCGGCCCCAGTCGCCGCTCGCCTCGACGACGCGGATCGCGCCGCGGGCTCCGGTCGGGTGTTTCAGCACGGCCCCGAGACGTTTCGACATCCGGTGGTCCGCGAACAACTCGCGTTCGACGGCTCGTTCGTAGCCGGACCTGACCGCATCGGGGCGGAGCGCCCCAGCGGTGGTGATCGCCTCGGCGGCGAGTCGGCCGGAGAGCAGTGCTTGACCGATTCCCTCGCCGGTCATCACGTCGGTCGCCGCCGCTGCGTCACCGACGAACAGCGCCCGGCCCTCGGTGAGCGAGACCTCATCGACGCGTGCCGGAATCGGCCATGCGGTGTGCCGCCCTTCCAGCTCGACGTTCGGGCCAAGTGCTGCAACGACGTGCGGTCGTCCGAGGAGGTCACGCCACAGAGCGGCCATGTCGCTGATCTTGCGGTTGCCGTCGCGGAGCACACCGAAGCCGATGTTGACTCGGTTGCCCGGGAGTGGGAACGACCATGCGTAGCCGGGGAGCAGGTCCTCCTCGAACCAGACGGTGAGTCGGTCCGACGCCGGGCCCGTCACGTGACGAGCGTACTGACGGAATGCGTGCCACTCGCCGCGGTAGCGGTCCAGCCGAGCCCCGACGGCCTTGCGGACCGGACTCCACATGCCGTCAGCCGCGATGACGTATCGGCAGCGGATCGTGCCGATGTTCTCGACCGTGATGTCGACGTGATCAGGGTCGCCTGTTTCGATCGCTTCGAAACCGTGGCCGTCGAACACGTCGATGCCCGATCGGCGGGCCAAACGAACGAGCGAATGGTCGAGCGAGATCCGCGGCGCCACCGCGGCGTAGCGCCCTTGATCCGGCAGTGGGATCATGATCTCGCGACCCGACGGAGAACGCAGCCATGCGGCGTCGACGTCGAACCAGTCGTCGACGTCCTTCGGTTCGAGACCGAGTGACTCCAACTCGCGGAGGGCGAGCGTGGTCAGGCCGTCTCCGCAGCACTTGTCGCGGGGGAAGCGCGCCTTGTCGATCACGACGACCGAGCGGCCGGCACGATGCAGCGTGATTGCGGCGGCAACACCGGCGGGTCCGGCACCAACCACGAGCACGTCGCACGTCGAGGGGGGGCGAGCGGGCACGGAATCGAGGCTACGGCGAAGTGCTACGGCTCGCTCGCGGGCGCTCCCACGTTCCACAATCGACGTCGTGGAGCCGAATGGAGGACCAACATGAACCGATTGTGTGAAGGCCGTGTGGCGATCGTCACCGGTGCCGGACGGGGTATCGGCCGAGAGTATGCACTGATGTTGGCACACCACGGTGCCAAGGTGGTCGTGAACGATCTGGGTGGCGCCCGCGACGGCACCGGCACCGACGAGAGCCCAGCCGAGCAGGTGGTCGCCGAGATCGTCGCGTTCGGCGGGGAGGCAGTCGCCAATGGCGAGAACGTGGCCGACTTCGAGGGAGCGAAGCGCATGATCGAGCAGGCGGTCGACCACTTCGGCGACCTGCATGCGGTGATCAACAACGCCGGCATCCTGCGCGACCGGATGCTCGCCAACATGGACGAGGCCGAATGGGACGCAGTCATCAACGTGCATCTCAAGGGCACGTTCGCACCTGCCCGACACGCGGCCGCCTACTGGCGCGAGCGGTCGAAGGCCGGTGAACCGGTGAGCGGTCGCATCATCAACACCACGTCGGTGTCGGGGATCTACGGCAACATCGGCCAGACGAACTACGGCGCCGCCAAGGCGGGGATCGCATCGTTCACCAACATCGCCGCGCTCGAGCTGGCTCGCTACGGCGTGACGGTCAACGCGATCGCGCCGGCGGCGCTCACCCGGATGACCGAGGATCTCGGTATGGGTCAGGCCAGCGACGAGGACAAGGCGGCGATGGACCCGAAGTGGATCGCGCCGATCGTCACGTGGCTCGTGTCCGAGGAGTCGTCTGCGATCTCCGGGCGCATCTTCGAGGCGAGCGGTCGCGTGTTGGCAGTGGCAGAGGGCTGGGTCCGCGGGCCTGCAGTCGATCCCACCGACGACCCAACGGCGATGGGGCCGCTCGTCGAGACGATGTTGGCCACCGCTCGCGCGAACTCGGGCATGGACGGTGAGCCCGGCGGCCCACCGCAGTCGCCGACGGCACCCAACTCGACGGGAGGCAACTGACATGCCGCTCAATCCCGACGCCGTCGGCTCGAAGGGCGATCCGATCGACGTCAGCTGGAACAGCAAGGACTGCCTGCTGTACGCCGTCGGCATCGGCGCCGGTACCGACGAGCTCGCGTTCACGACGGAGAACACCAACGACGTCGAACAACAGGTCTTCCCGACGTTTCCGGTCGTGATCGGCTGGGGGCGCGGGTCGGCGATCGGCAACATCGGATCGTTCAACCCGGCGCTGCTGGTGCACGGTCAGCAATCGGTCACCCTGCACCGCCCGATCCCGGTCGAAGGTACGGCGACGCTGCGGAGTGAGGTCACCGCGATGTACGACAAGGGCAAAGCCGCCGTGGTCGTCACCGCAACCACGGCGACGATGGGGGACGAGCCGCTCTACACGAACACCGCGTCGGTGTTCATCCGGGGCGAGGGTGGGTGGGGAGGCGAGCGTGGTCCGTCCGGTCCGCAGAACGTACCGCCCGACCGTGCACCCGACCACCAGGTGACCTACGAGACGTCACCCGACCAGGCGCTCGTCTACCGACTCTCGGGCGACCGCAATCCGCTGCACAGCGATCCGTCGTTCGCGGCGATGGGTGGTTTCGACCGGCCGATCCTGCACGGCCTGTGCACCTATGGCTTCACGGGCCGCGCACTGCTGCACGCATTGTGCGGGGGCGACCCGACACGCTTCGGTCACGTCGAAGGTCGCTTCACCTCGCCGGTGTTCCCCGGTGAGTCGTTGACGGTGTCGATGTGGGAGACGGGAGAGGGCGAGGCCGTGTTCTCGACCTCGGCCGGTGTCCGCGCCGTGATCGACCAGGGCTTGCTCCGTCACTCCTGACCGTGCCGAAGCGCGGGCCGGTCGACCCCGCCCCCGGACGACCGCGCCGACCACATCCCGCGCAACGTCGCGCGAGCCGAACGCGCCATTCACACTCGAGTGTGCTCCCGCGCCACCTGAACGTTCTGCAACCGAGCACTGGGCGGCGTGGGGCACCACGGTCGCCGTGCAGGGGGCACCAGCCCAGAACGGAAGAACCTGTCGTGGCCTCGCTGGGCGACTTCGTCAGACTGAGCGCATGCCCGAGCACGACCACCTCTCATCCGATGACGTGCACCTCGACCCGGTGGTCGCGGCAGCGTACGACGACGTCCACGACGACCACTTCCATCCCGACACGATTCGACGCACCGTCGACGTCTTGGCAGAACTGGCTCGCGGCGGCCCTGCTGTCGAGTTCGCCGTGGGAACCGGTCGCCTCGCATTGCCGTTGGCCGAAGCAGGGGTGAGCGTGTCCGGAATGGACATCTCCGAGGCGATGCTCGAGCAGTTGCGGCACAAGCCCGGCGCCGACGACATCAGCGTTGCCGTTGGCGACATGACCTCACTCCGGGTCTGCGAGGACGCCCGACTCGTGTACCTCGTCGACAACACGATCATGAACCTCCGGACGCAGGAACACCAGGTGGCGTGCTTCCGCAACGCCGCGGCCCATTTGGTCTCCGGCGGTCGTTTCGTGATCGAAACGATGGTCCCAGAACTCCGTCACCTGCCACCGGGTGAAACGATCCGCCCGTTCGACATCTCGTCGCGACATCTCGGATTCGAGGAGTTCGCGGACTTCGTCAATCAAATATCGATCTCGCACCACTACCACATCGACGGTGACCGGGTTCGCACGACCTCACCGGCATTTCGGTACGTGTGGCCCTCCGAGCTCGACCTCATGGCGGAGATCGTAGGAATGACACTCGAGACGCGTTGGGCGAGCTGGGCGTGCGACCCGTTCACCGGCGAATCGCGCTCACACGTCTCCGTCTGGAAGAAGCGGTAGCCGCTCGACGGCCTGGAGTTTCTGCGAACTCGGAGGTCGTCCGCGCTCCGAGAGGACGGACTTCGCGAATCCGGGCGAGGTCCGGCGGGCCCGAGACCTGGGAGGCAGTCGGACGGTCCGACCCACGCCGGATGCGGGTCCCGATGCACTCGGCTGCTACTGGCTGCCGCCGGCGATCTCGCCGATGAGCGTCTCGGGCCGCACGTTGGTGTAGTTGGGCACGTCGCCCATGACCTTGGCGCCGTGCTCCTTCATGGCCGAGTCGAACGACGCCTGGTCGGTCACCACCATCCACCCCATCGCCGCATACTTGCCTCTGGCGATCGCTGCTGCGCCCCAACCGGTGCACGCCTCGCCGAGGGACTCGGCGAACATCGGCATGTGCGACGATGTGTAGTACTCCATGTCGAACGTGGAGTCGTCGGTGCGCGGATAGAGAATCGTGATTGCCAGCATCTGTCGAGTCTCGCAGAACGCCACGCAGCCCTCGATACCGGAGCTGGTTGACTGTCGGCCGTGGAAACCACCCGGCTCCTGACGCTGCTGCTCGACGTCGACCGTCTCGCCGTCGCCGGCGCGCTCTCGGTGGGGCCGAGGACGACCGATGAACTCGTCGAGGCGACTCGACGTGACCGCAGAGTCGTCTTGTCTTCGATCGGCGACCTCCGGGCGGTCGGCCTGGTGACAGCGGACGATGCCGGTCTCTACTCACTCGACGACAAGGCGATCCGTCTTGCCGCCCGACAGGCCGCCGAGATCGAGATCCCGATGGACCCGGTGATGGGCTACGGAATGACTGATGACGAACGAGCGGTCCTCGAACGGTTCTTCTCGGGACGCATCCTCAACGAGATCCCGACGCAGCGAGCGAAGCGGCTGATCGTGCTCCAGCGTCTCTCGCTGGAATTCGATGTCGGCCGTCGCTACACCGAGTTCGAGGTCAACGAGCTACTGGGAGCATTCAACGCCGACTGGTCGGCGCTGCGCCGGGGTCTGGTCGACGAAGACCTGCTCGATCGTGAAGCCGCGGCGGGCGGCAACCTCTACTGGCGCAGTGGCGGTCGTGTCACCGATCTGCCACCCGGCTGACTCGGCATCTAGCCTGCCGACGTGGGTATGTACGACACGTTCCGTTCAACCGTGCGTTTCCGGAAGTTCGAGGCCGATCCGGTCGAGCGGCGCCTCCGGACCGCGGTCACGGTCGAGGACCTGCGCCGTGTGGCGAAACGTCGACTACCGCAGGGCGTGTTCGACTACATCGACGGTGGCGCCGAGGACGAGCGCACGATGGCGAACAACGCCGGCCGGTTCGCCCGGCTCGAGTTCCGCCCGAACGTGCTTCGCGATGTCAGCGAGATCGACACCCACAGCACCATCCTCGGCCGCCACGTTCCGCTGCCGCTGATTCTCGCTCCGACGGGGTACAGCCGCATCGCGGACCCGCAGGGAGAGTTGGCGGTGGCGAGAGCGTCGGCCCGTGCCGGTCTTCCGTATTCGCTCTCCACGATGAGCACCCGCACGATCGAGGAGGTCGCCGGGGTTTCCGACGGGCCGAAGTGGTTTCAGGTGTACACGTGGAAGGACCGCGGGCTCGTCAAGGAGTTGGTGGAGCGGGCGGCGGCCGCGGGGTACGAGGCACTGTGGCTCACGGTCGACACGGCGGTGCTCGGTCGTCGTGAGCGTGACGTCCGGAACGGCTATGCGTTTCCACCGGAGTTGGGCCCGAAGACGATCGTCGACGGGATCCTGCATCCGGCGTGGACGTTGAACCTCCTGCGCAACGAACCGATGGTCTTTGCCAATGTGGCCCACCACGCCGAGCACGGGACCCGCGACGCGATACCGATGGCCGAGCACGTGATGAAGAACTTCGACCAGCGCTTGTCATGGGCCGATGTCGAGTGGCTGCAATCGATCTGGGACCGACCGATCATCCTCAAGGGGATCCAGACGGTCGAGGATGCGCACCGAGCGGTCGACGCGGGCGTGCAAGGAATCGGCCTGTCGAATCATGGCGGCCGCCAGCTCGACGGTGCGCCCGCACCGATCGACCTGGTCGAGCCCGTGGCGCAGGAGATCCAGGGTGCCGCAGCGATCATCTGCGACGGCGGCATTCGCCGCGGGAGCGACATCGTCAAGGCGATCGCGCTCGGCGCCGACGCCTGCTCGATCGGCCGCCCGTACCTCTACGGCCTCGGTGCCGGCGGCGAACGCGGGGTCGACCACGTGCTGCGGTTCTTTCAGGAGGGTGTGGAGCGCACGATGGCGCTGACCGGTCGTCGCACGATCGCCGAGATCGACCGTGACCTGGTCCGTTGGAGGTCATGATGGCCGACCCCTACGTGCTGCACCGCGACCACACCCCGACCCCGTTCACCGCGGAGGAGATCCGGGCTGCAACTCCGATGGGCTACACGGTCGAGACGATCACCGAGCAAGCCGGCGTCGTGTCGCGGCAACGGACGGTGTTCATCGACGTCGACGCCGAACGAGCCGTCATGGTCATGACACCGATCGACGAGTCGGGCCAGCCGACAGGCGAGCCACGCGAGGTGATGGCCGCGTGGACGGACCTGCAGGCGCATGCGTCGTTTCCTGCCGAGATCACGACGTGCACTCACGACACGGTCGAGACACCGCTCGGCACGATCAGATGCCTTCGCTACGACGTCTCGTCCGACGACCACACGAACACGTTCTGGTTCTCGCCCGGGCATCCGGGCATGCCGATCCGCCTCACGAGCGACGCCCAGAATGGTCCGACCACGACGGTCGTGTCGATCACCAGGCCGGTATGACGCCATCGCGGCAGCGAGACCTGGCGGCCCTGCTGCGGGCGTGAGCAGGAGATCCCGCGGTCTCGAACGCCGGTGCGCTAGCGTCGAACCTGTGTTCGCCCGCGTCCTGTTGTGCATGAGAGGCTGCCCATGCGTGTGCTCGGTATCGACCCCGGCCTGACGCGGTGCGGCTACGCAGTCGTCGACGGCCGCGGTCCCAGCGCCGCCAGTGCGGTGACGCTCGGGGTCATCCGCACATCGGCGTCCGAGGAGTTGCCGTACCGGCTGGCGGCACTTCGTAGCGAACTCGTGGGGCTGATCATGGAGTTCGAACCCGAGGTGGTGTCGGTCGAGCGGGTGTTCTTCCAGACCAACGTACGGACCGCGATGAGCGTCGGACAGGCGAGCGGTCTGGCGCTCTGCGAAGCGGCGGCGGCCGGATGCGTCGTCGTGCAGTACACGCCCAACGAGGTGAAGAACACGGTGGCCGGATTCGGCGGCGCAACCAAGCAGCAGATCCAGAAGATGGTGCAGGCACGACTCAAGCTGACGCAGCTTCCGAAGCCGGCCGACGCCGCCGACGCAGCGGCGCTGGCGCTGTGCCACCTGGCGTATGCACCGATGTCGCAGCGCGTCGCATCCGCAACGAACGGCGCAGGTGGTCGGCGGTGATCGGCTCGCTCCGCGGCGAGATCCTCGAGCGGGATCTCGATGGTTCGGTGCTCATCGAGGTCGGCGGCGTCGGGTACGTCGTACACGTGTCGCAGCGGGCGCTGGCCGAGCTGGAGCCGTCGTCGAATGCCTTCCTCTACGTGCACCACCACATCCGTGAGGCTGACCAGCAGCTCTTCGGCTTCCTGACGCGGGACGAGCGAACCACGTTCCAGACCCTCATCGGCACCCACGGTGTGGGCCCTGCGCTCGGCATGGCCATCATCGCGACGCATCCGCCGGTCGCGCTCGTCGATATCGTCGCCAATCAGGACGTCGCTTCGCTCACCCTCGTGCCGGGTGTCGGCAAGAAGACGGCGGAGCGACTGCTGGTCGAGCTCAAGTCACGGCTCAGTGTGCCCGTACTGGACGGTGCCGGTGGCTCCGACGGGGGTGGGTCGGCGATGGCCGATGTCCGCGAGGCGCTCGGCGGCCTCGGGTACGGCGAGACCGAGATCCGCGACACGCTCCGCGATCTGGCCCCGAGCGGTGATGCTGCCGGGTTGCTTCGTGACGCGCTGAAATCGCTCGGAGCCCGCCGTGCGTGACGAGTTCAGCGATCCCGGCATCGCCTCCGACGTCGAGGAGTCGATCGAGGCCGGACTCCGCCCTCGGGCGCTCGACGAGTTCGTCGGTCAGCGTGAGCTGAAAGAGCATCTGTCGATCGTGCTCGAAGCGGCGCGCCGGCGCGGTCAGTCCGTCGATCACCTGCTGTTCGCCGGGCCTCCGGGTCTGGGCAAGACCACACTCGCAGGCATCGTCGCCACCGAGATGCAGTCGCACCTCCACATCACCTCGGGCCCGGCACTCGAACGGGCGGGTGACTTGGCGGCGATCCTCACGAAGTTGGAGGAAGGCGACGTGCTGTTCGTCGACGAGATCCACCGGCTGTCTCGGGCGGTCGAGGAGATCCTGTACCCGGCGATGGAGGACTTCCAGCTCGACATCGTGGTCGGCAAGGGGCCGGCGGCGTCCAGCATTCGCCTGACGATGCCGCCGTTCACGCTCGTCGGCGCCACCACCCGCACCGGCATGATCACCGGCCCGCTCCGCGACCGATTCGGGCTGGTCGCTCGTCTCGACTACTACGAGGACGACGAGCTCCAGCAGATCGTCGTGCGTGCGGCCGGCATCTTCGACGTGGCGATCGACACCGACGGTGCCTGGGAGATCGCCCGACGATCACGTGGCACGCCGCGAATCGCCAATCGGCTGCTCCGACGGGTGCGTGACTTCGCCGAAGTCCGCCACGACGGCGCCGTCACGGCAGACATCGCCCGCGAGGGCCTGGCACTGTTCGGCGTCGACGACCTCGGGCTCGACAAGGTCGACCGGGCGATCCTGCGCGCCATGTGCGTGCAGTTCAACGGCGGTCCTGTCGGCCTGTCGACGGTGGCGATCAGCGTGGGTGAGCAGCCCGACACCGTCGAGGATGTCTACGAACCGTTCCTGATCCAGCAGGGCATGATCGCCCGCACCCCGCCGCGGTCGAGTTGCCATGCCGGCCGCCTATCACCACCTGGGGTTGGCCGCGCCGGCGCCGCGCCCCGGCCAACCCGGCCTGTTCGACGGCTGACGCCGTTCGGCCACCGTTCGGGACCGTCGTTGCCGACTAGCGTCCGTCGCAACAGGAGAGGGGCTCACATGGGGATTCGACGGGTCGTGACAGGCCATGACGACGACGGCAAGGCGATCTTCGCCAGCGACGAGGTGGTCGAGCCCGTGACCAGCGATCTCGTGCCGGGGATGGAGTTCTTCCGGCTCTGGGGGAGCGACGCTCCGAATCGGTTCCCCGATGACGGCTCGGCACCGGTTGCGGTGCAGTACTTCCCACCGCTCGACGGCTACCGATTCGGGCTCTTCACCGTGCCGCCCGACTCGACCGTGATGCTCGACGACGTCGACTTCGACGCCGCGTTCGGGGACATCGAGGCCAAGCTGCCGGGGCTGATGGGCCACATGGAACCCGATGCACCCGGCATGCACACCACGGCGACCGTGGACTACGAGTACGTGGCCTCCGGTCGCGTGGTGCTCGAACTCGACGACGGTGTCCACCCGTGAGCTCGGGCCGGGTGACACGGTCATCCAGAACGGCACGCGTCATGCATGGCGGAACCCGTTCGACGAGCCCTGTGTGCTCGTCGTCGTGCTCGTCGGCGCTCACCATGACCGACTCGATTGAGCCGGCCCCAGGGGCACCTGGGGGATTCTCCGGATGGTGCTGCTTCGACGCTGAGCGCATGGTGGACCCATGTTCACCGAACTGTTTCGCACGGCCATCGCGTGGTACACCGACCACGCCGCCACGACCTTCGTCGTGCTCGTCGGTTCGGCGATCCTCATGGAGCAGCTTCGCCGGCACATGGCCGGCGACGTCGACCATCAGGACGGGAGCACGCGGACGTCGTTGACGTCGGGCCTGGCTTTCATCGCCGCGAAGGGTCTGGTCGGCAAGCTCGCCGCTGCGTCGTTGGCGCTGTTCGCCTTCGATCACTTCCGTCTGTTCACGCTCGACCTCACGAGTCCGTGGGTCTGGATCGGAGTGTTCATGATGCGCGACCTCGTGTACTACTGGGTGCACCGGGCGGAACACCGGGTCAGAGTGCTGTGGGCGTCGCACATGGTGCACCACTCTCCCGAGACGATCGGCTTCACGACGGCTGTTCGTGTTCCGTGGATGGAAGCGGTGTACAAGCCGTGGTTGGGTCTCTGGTTGCCGTTGGTCGGGTTCCACCCGGTCGCGGCGATCGCACTCGACGTGCTGGCGGCGACGATTGCGCAGCTGTATCACACGGAATCGGTGCGCCGGGTCCCGGTCCTCCAGACGGTCTTCGTCACACCGTCGACCCACCGGGTCCACCATGGCTCGAACCCCGAGTACATCGACAAGAACTTCGGTGCGGTGTTCATCGTGTGGGACCGGCTGTTCGGAACCTTCCGAGCCGAGGTCGCACCCGTTCGCTACGGCATCGGTTCGAAGCGAATCGACACACCCCGTCAGGCACTGGTCGGCGGCTATCCGGCCCTGTGGGGCGAGATGCGGGTGCTCCGACGGTGGCCGGATCGACTTCGCTACGCGGTCATGCCGCCTGCGTGACTGCTCTACCGTCAGCTGACCGGAACATGGTCGCTCAGGAAGGCCATCGTCTTGGCCCACGCGGCCTGTGCAGCCGATTCGTTCCAGAACATCTCGCTCTCGTGGTTGTCGAAGGCGTGCCCGGCGTTCTCGACGTTGAGCACGAAGCCGGGCCGGCCGTCGATCGCCGCATTGATCGCCTCGACCCCCTCGTTCGGAATGTACGGGTCAGCGTTGCCGAAATGGAACAGCGTCGGGCACGTGACGGCGTCGATGTGTTCGAGCATGCCGGGTACGCCCGAGCCGTAATAGCTCACACAAGCTGCCGGCTCGCCGCTCGCCGCTACCGCCCACGCGAGCGTGCCGCCGAGGCAGAAGCCCATCACCCCGGTCGCGCCGGACACGTCGTCGAGTTCGCTGAGGAATTGCAGGGCAGCGGTGCAGTCGTTCGCAGCGTCGACGGGGTCGAGCTGCCCCGCCTGTTCGAGCGATGCTTCGAGTCCGGGCTGGTCGTGCGCCGACTCCCAACCGGGGGCAAACCTCCAGAACACCTCCGGAGCACCAACGACGTACCCGGCATCGCTCAACCGTTCGGCGACCGACCGGATGTAGGGCCCGACGCCGAAGATCTCCTGGATGAGGAGGATGCCCGGGCCGGTGCCGGCGTCGGGCACCCAGACGTGCAGCGGCATGTCGCCGGCGTCGCCACGTGAAACGGAAACGGTTCGAGAGGTCGCCATGTGCCCATCGTCGCACAGCGGTCCGTAGCCTTCGGCACCGATGCGCCTCGCCGACTTCGACTACGAGTTGCCGCCCGACCGGATCGCTCAGACACCGATCGAACCGCGCGACTCGGCGCGGTTGCTGGTCGACCGTGGGGTCGAAGTGGCCCTGCATCGGCACGTTGCTGACCTGGTCGACATCCTCACGCCCGGCGACCTGATCGTCGTGAACGACACGAGGGTGATTCCGGCCCGATTGCCACTCCGCCGGGCCACGGGTGGCACAGCCGAGGTGCTGATGCTCGAACCGCTCGATGGCGCCCGAGCGACCTGGGAGGCGCTGATCCGGCCGGCCAAACGTCTCAGGGCGGGCGAGGTGCTGTTGTCGCCGTCCGGTTCACCGCTCGTGGAGATCGGTGAGCGCACCGGGGCCGGCGACACGTTCATGGTGCGGTTGATCGGATCCGATGATTCGTTCGAAATCCTCGACGATCATGGTGAGATGCCGCTGCCGCCCTACATCACCGAGCGACTGGAAGACCCCGATCGATACCAGACGGTCTACGCCCGGGAGCCGGGAAGCGCCGCGGCACCGACGGCCGGCCTGCACTTCACCGACGAGTTGTTGACTGCCGTCGCTTCGATGGGCGTCGAGACCGCTCGAGTCGAACTCGTGGTGGGTCTCGACACGTTCCGCCCGATCACCGAGGACGACCCGCTGGACCATCGGATGCACACCGAGCGATACCGCGTGCCGGCCGACACGCTCGCACGCTGCCGAGCCGCACGGCGCGTGGTCGCCGTCGGCACGACCTCCGTGCGAGCGCTCGAGTCGGCTGCGGCGACCGGCCGACTCGAGGGCCGCACCGACATCTTCATCCATCGGGGTTTCGACTGGCAGATCGTCGACCTGATGCTCACCAACTTCCACCTGCCGCGCACGACGCTGTTGATGATGATCGATGCGTTCGTCGGCGACCGCTGGCGACGCCTCTATGACGAAGCCCTCCGAGAGCGGTACCGCTTCCTCAGCTTCGGCGACGCGATGCTGCTGGACAGGCACGCGATCTGACCTCCTGCCGGTAGGTCGTCACTCGGTCGCCCGACCGGTGAGGGTTCACCGCGAGGTCGCCGGGGTGGCGGCGGGCCCGGCTGAGCAGATCCCACCAGTAGTCGGACCGCAGGCCACGGGGTGGAAGCCGCGGCGGCACGAGGAGGCGCCAGCTGTCGCGCCAGGTCTGCGTCCAGAAGTAGACGGCCGTCAGGCTGACTTCGTCGATGTTCTGGATGCTGTGCCACCAGTGGATCGGTATGTACAGCACGTCACCGGCGCGCACGACGACTTCGGTGTACTCGGCGTCGGCGAACCGGGGGAACCGGTCTCGGTCGTACTCGGGCGGCTCGTCGCCGAGGCTGGTGATCAGCACCTCGCTGAAGTTGCGCCGCTCGACCTTGTACATCCGATCGGTCTGGTCGGGGGCGAACAGCCGCACGACCTTGGACCCGTGGAGGCAAAACAGCATGGCGCTGCCGGCCGTGTGGAAGTGCGTCTGCGAGTGCACGAGCCGACCGAGGTACATCACGCGCAACGCGAAACGCTCGCCGGGCATTTCGGGTGGGTCGACGAGTTCGGTGGCGAGACCCGGGAAGTACTCGTCGTACGACAGCTCCGCGAGGTACGGGATGGGTGCACCGGGCTCCGGTTCGGCGATCGCCTCGAGGTACTCGCGAATCGTCATCGTGCGATGGTTCGCCGACATGTACTCGCCACCGGTGATCTCCGTCACGGGAACGCTCGTCGAACCGACGCGTTCGGCGATCACGTCGGGGGACCATGGTTCCGACGTCGCGCGGAGGCCGGTGACGAGCACCGGGCGCTGATCGCGAGCGATCGGCTCGGCAGTCAGGTCAGCGATGTCGACCGAATGGATCTGTGGGCGGGCCGCCGAAGCGGCGGGATGATGGGAGGTCATGAGAGACGTCCTTGTGTCGGCGGGTGGACGGATGTGCCATCTTGGCCTCGCGCTCCTTTCGGTGACCAAACCACGCCGACGTACGTCGGGTGACCGGCGCCTCACGACGCTCGATAACCTCGCTCGTCGTGCGTGCCGTCGAGTTCGTGAGTGAGGCGACCGACGGTGCCGCCCGTGCCGGGACGGCCACGACAGCCAGCGGCAACTACAGGACGCCGCTGTTCATGCCGGTCGGCACACGGGGCGCGATCAAGTACCTCAGCGCAGACGACTACGCCGCGATCGGTGCTCAGATCGTGCTCGGCAACACGTACCACCTGATGCTGCGGCCAGGGGCCGAGACCGTCGCCCATTTCGGTGGACTCGGGAAGTTCGCCGGTTGGGACGGACTGACCCTCACCGATTCCGGAGGATTCCAGGTGTTCTCCCTCGAACCGAAGGTCGATGACGACGGGGTGACGTTCCGGAGCACCTACGACGGGAGCTCGCATCGGTTCACGCCCGAATCCTCAGTGGCAACACAGGAACTGCTCGGTGCCGACATCCAGATGGTGCTCGACGTCTGCCCTCCGTTGCCGAGTTCGCCTGACGTCGTTCGACTCGCGGTCGAGCGGACGGCGGCGTGGGCGACCCGCGCCCGCGCCACCCACTCGCGTTCCGACCAGTCGCTGTTCGGGATCGTGCAGGGCGGGGTCAGCGGGTCGATGCGGGCCGAGAGCGCCGAGCGAACGGTCGCACTCGACTTCGACGGTTACGGCATCGGCGGACTGTCCGTCGGTGAGACACACGACGAGATGCTTCCGGCACTGGCTGCGGCGATCTCTCGACTGCCGCCCGATCGGCCCCGCTACCTGATGGGAGTCGGTGACCCTGCATCACTGGTCGAAGCGGTGGCACTCGGTGTCGACCAGTTCGACTGCGTCATGCAGACGCGGCTCGGCCGCCACGGCACGGCCCTCACGTCAGCCGGTCGGCTCAACATCAAGCGCAATGAGTACTCGCTCAGCGACGAACCACTCGACGTCGGCTGCGGGTGCACCGTCTGTGCACGGCACACCCGCGGTTACCTCCGCCATCTGTTCAAGGTCGGCGAGCCGACGGCCTCGCGGCTGGTGAGCCTTCACAACGTCGCCTGGACGATCGATCTCATGAATCGGATGCGCGCGGCCATCATCGAAGGCACGTTTGCCTCGCTTCGAGCCGATGTGCTGGCAGTGTGGTCCTGACATCTGCCGTCGAACCGTGCCGACACATGGCTAGGCTTGCCGACCGCTATGACTGCACTTTCGATCCTGGCCCAGGAATCCGACGGAGGCGGCAGCGGCGTCGTGTCGCTGCTCGTCCTGCTGCTGATCCCGTTCGCCATGTACTTCCTGCTCATCCGGCCCCAGCGCAAGCGAATGAAGGAGACAGCAGCAGTGCAGGCCTCTCTCGGCGTGGGTGACGAGGTCATCACGAGCTCCGGTGTGTACGGCTTCATCACCGGCGAGGAGGGTGACCTGTTCTGGCTCGAGATCGATGACGATGTGCAGATCCGGATTGCCAAGGCAGCCGTCCAAGGCAAGGTCGGACCCGCCGCCACCACCAACGATAACGCCGACGATGATGACGACGACGATGACGACGAGACATCGGTGCTCGAAAGCGACGACGAGGCGGACAGCACCTCGTGAAGAAGTCGAGGCTGTGGGCGTCGATCGTCATCTTCGTCGGCTTGGTCGGAGGACTGCTCGCGTTCAACCTCTCCATCGGCAACACACCGGTCCTCGGTCTCGACCTGAAAGGCGGGCTTTCCGTCATCTATGCCACGTCGGAGCCGGCCGACGACGAGCAACTCGTCATCGTCCGCGATCTCATGCGCGGCCAGCTCGAGGACTTCGGGATCGCTGAACCCGATGTCCGCGTCGAGGGCGAGAACATCATCGTCGACCTCCCCGGCGTGAGCGATCAGGAGTCTGCCTTCGATGCGCTGCAGGTGTCGGGCATCGTCACGCTGCGACCGGTGATCGCCTGCGGCGTCGATGTGCCGGCCGACGCGACCGCCGGCCAAGCTTCACTGCCGCGTGCCGATGGGGCGGGTGACTGTGTGCTCGGAGCGGTCGGCGGCACCGGTGAGGTCTTCTCCCAGGGAAGTGCGACCGCTGCGCTCGACCAACAGGGCGGCTGGGTTGTCAACGTCGACCTCCGCGACGAGGGCCAGGCGGTCTGGAACGCGCTTGCCCAGCAGTGCTTCAGCGGAGGTGGCGACTGCCCGAGTCGGCAGCTCGCGATCGTGCTCGATGACGTGATCCAGTCGGCGCCGGTGGTGCAGACACCCGACTTCCCAGGGTCGGTACAGATCTCCGGCGACTTCACCGAGGAAGAAGTCCGCGCCCTCGCCCGGGTGCTCAACCGAGGAGCGTTCCCGGTCCCGGTCGAACAGCAACGGGTCGAAACCGTGTCGGCCACGGCGGGCCAGGATTCGCTCAATGCGGCCCTGATCGCCGGTCTGATCGGCCTGGCGGCAGTGCTGGTGTTCATGATCGCCTACTACCGCAAGCTGTCGGTGGTGATCATCGCCGGATTGCTCGTGTGGGGGACGACGGTGTTCACCCTCGCGACCATCGTGTCGCAGGCAACGAACTACGCGCTCACGCTGGCCGGAGCGACCGGCATCATCGTGGCGGTCGGCGTCACCGTCGACACCTATGTCGTGTTCTTCGAACGGCTCAAGGACGAGGTCCGCCACGGGCGCTCGATGCGCAACGCCGCCCCGCGCAGCTTCGACGCCACGTGGCGAACCATCTTGTCGGCCGACCTCGTGTCGCTCATGGCCTCGATGATCCTGTTCTGGTTGAGCGTCGGCTCGGTCAAGGGGTTCGCGCTGTACCTCGGCCTGACGACGATCTGCGACCTCCTCGTCTTCTACTTCTTCACGCGCCCATCCGTGTTCCTGCTGTCGATGACGAATTGGTTCGACGACAACGCCGAACACGAATCGATCTCGGTACCGACGGTTGGAGCCACGGTATGACCGGCACGATTCGTGACGTCGCGGCGATCGATCGCCCGCCGATCAAATCCTCGGCCATCGGTCGATTGTTCGAGGGGCAGACATCCATCGATTTCGTCGGCCGGCGTAAAGTCGGGGCCGTCATCTCAGGTGTGCTGCTGATCGCGACCATCGTGTCGATGTTCACGCAGGGCCTCAACCTCGGCATCGACTTCGAGGGCGGTATCTCATGGGACGTACCTGCCGCGGAGTTCACCGTCGACGATGCCGAACAGGTGCTCTCAGACGCCGGTGTCTCGACCGAGGGAGCTCGACTCCAGGAGCGAACGTCCGAGTCGGGCGCGTTCATCAAGGTGCAAGTCGGCGACCAGCCCGAAGAGGTCGGAGCGCAGCTCCGCGAGGATTTCGCGGCCGCTGCCAACGTGCCGATCGACGACGTCAACGTCAACCTGGTGAGTTCGTCGTGGGGTGCCGAGATCACGACCAAGGCGGTCGAGGCGCTCGCGATCTTCCTCGTCATCGTTGCCATCTTCATCTCGATCCGGTTCGAGTGGCGAATGGCGTTGGCCGCCATCGTCGCGATGCTCCACGACGTGTTGATCAGCGTCGGCATCTACTCGATCTTCCAGTTCATCGTCACTCCACCGACGGTGATCGCGTTCCTGACGATCCTCGGCTATTCGTTGTACGACACGATCGTGGTCTTCGACCGTGTCAAGGAGAACGAAGCGAAGTACGCCGCGCAGAAGCCGCCGTACGAGGACATCATCAACGTGTCGATGAACCAGGTGCTGATGCGGTCGCTGACCACCAGTTTCTCGTCGATCGTGCCGGTGATCTCCCTCCTCCTGATCGGCGCCGGCGTGCTCGGGCAGAGCACCCTCGCCGAGTTCGCGCTCGCGCTGTTCGTCGGCATGGTGACGGGCGCCTACTCCTCGATCTTCGTTGCTGCGGCTCTTCTCGGTGTCCTCAAGCGATCGGACCCGAGCTGGGAGGGGCGCAACATCGACCGTGCGGTCGGCGATGCGTTGCGTGACATGGTGATGGGGGGCAACGTCGGCAGTCGCAAGACCCGCTCCGAGGCGGCGAAGAGCCGCCGCGACGACGGTCGCAAGGCGGATTCAGCCGTGATCGAGACCACCGAACAGCGGGCTGCCGCTTCGGCGGGCGCGAAGCCGTCGGATGCGAAGCAGACGAGCACGACGGCGACCGAGGCCAAGCAGGTGCTCTCGCATCCGCCGCGTCCGCGCAAGAAGAAGCGGCGTTGACACGCTGGCTGGTCGCATCCGGTCGGTAACCTCCGTACATGGCAGCCGATGCAGTGTGGGTCCGTGACCACGTCCGGGCGATCGCGGACTACCCCGAGCCGGGGGTCACGTTCCGCGACATCACGCCACTGCTCGGAAACGCGGCTGCGTTCGGCCGTGCCGTCGACGACTTGGTGACGAGGTTCCACGACATCGAAGTCGACCGCGTGGTGGGTGTCGAATCCCGGGGCTTCATCCTCGCTGCGCCTGTTGCATACCGCCTGCGGGCCGGGTTCGTACCGGTTCGGAAAGCGGGCAAGCTGCCGTGGGCGGTCGCACGCGAGGAGTACGACCTCGAGTACGGACGTGACAAGCTGGAGATCCACCGTGATGCCGTGCATCCCGACGAGAGGATCCTGATCGTCGACGACGTCCTCGCAACGGGGGGCACCGCCAAAGCGACCGGACGACTCGTCGAGACGCTCGGGGGCACCATCGTCGGCTACGGGTTCATGCTCGAGCTGGCCGAGCTCGGTGGTCGAGGTCGATTCGACGGCGAGCGGGTCGAGAGCCTCACGAGGTATTAGGCGGCAGCATGGCAACGGTCGATCGGGTCCTTCCGTGGCGGCGCCACCACGAGACTGCCGCGTCGACCGAGCTGACTCCGCTGCTCGCGAGCTACCGACGTCACCACCCCAAGGCTCGGGTGGACACGATCAATCGCGCCTACCACATGGCCGCCGAGGCCCATCGGACCCAGACCCGTTCGAGTGGTGAGAGCTACATCAATCATCCGTTGGCGGTGGCGAAGATCGTCGCCGACATCGGTCTCGACGAGACGTCGATCGTTGCTGCGCTCTTGCACGACGCGGTCGAGGACACCGAGATCATCCTCGCTGACGTCGAGCAACATTTCGGGAGCGACGTCGCGTGGATCGTCGACGGCGTCACCAAGCTCGAGCGGATCCGCTTCGACTCCCGGGAGGCCCAACAGGCGGCCACGATGCGCAAGATGCTCGTCGCGATGGCGAAGGACCTCCGGGTGCTCGTCATCAAGCTCGCTGATCGGTTGCACAACATGCGCACGCTCGCCGGCATGGCGATCGAGAAGCAGCGCCGCGTTGCTCAGGAAACGCTCGACATCTATGCACCGCTCGCGCATCGGCTCGGCATCCAGGAGATCAAACAGGAGCTCGAAGACCTGTCGTTCGCAGCGCTGCATCCGAAGCGCTACGCGGAACTCGACTACCTCGTCGCCACGCGCACTCCCGAACGCGACGTGTACCTCGCACAGGCCATCTCCGAACTCCGGCTGCGCCTGAAGGAGCTCGGCATCGAGGCCGAGATCACCGGGCGTGGGAAACATCTCTGGAGCGTCTACGAGAAGATGGTCGTGAAGGGCCGCGAGTTCGACGAGATCTTCGACATCGTCGCAGTGCGGGTGATCGTCGACTCGATCAAGGACTGCTACGCCGCTCTGGGCAGTATCCACGGTCGGTGGCGTCCGGTGGTCGGCCGCTTCAAGGACTACATCGCAATGCCCAAATTCAATCTCTACCAGAGCTTGCACACCACGGTGATCGGGCCGGAAGGCCGTCCGATCGAGGTCCAGATCCGCACCCGCGACATGCACCATCGCGCCGAGCTCGGCGTGGCGGCGCACTGGGCGTACAAGGGTGACGGCAACACGAACGACATCGACTGGTTGAACCGCATCATCGACTGGCAGGCCGAGGTGACCGATCCGGCTCAGTTCATGCAGAACCTCAAGACCGACCTCGAGCACGACGAGGTCTTCGTCTTCACACCGAAGGGCAAGGTGATCACGCTGCCGGTGGGGTCGACACCGGTCGACTTCGCATACGCCGTACACACCGAGGTCGGTCACCGCTGCATCGGTGCCAAGGTCAACGGCCGGTTGGTGTCACTCGACGAACCGGTGAGCAGCGGCGACACGTGTGAGATCTTCACGTCGAAGGTCGAGACGGCGGGGCCATCACAAGACTGGTTGGGTTTCGTGGCGTCGCATCGTGCCCAGAACAAGATCAGGCAGTGGTTCAGCCGCGAGCGCCGGGACGACATGCTCGCTCAGGGGCGCGACGAGCTCGCTGACGAGTTCCGGCGCGAGGGTCTCCCGGTCCAGAAGATCTGGAACTCCGAACAGTTCGCCGAGGTCATCGTCGAGCACAGCTACACCGACGTCGACACGTTCCTGGCGGCGGTCGGCGAACATCACGTGTCCGCCCGGAGCGTGGCACAACGCATCGCTCGCCTGTTCCGAACCGGCGAGTTGCCCGAGCAGCTGCCCACCACCGTGTTCGAGCCGCGTCGGCACCACGACGACGGCAGCGGCGCAGCCGGGGTCCACGTCGAGGGACTCGACGACCTCATGGTTCGAATGGCGAACTGCTGTACACCGGTACCCGGTGACGAGATCATCGGCTACATCACACGTGGTCGGGGTGTGAGCGTGCATCGCCACGACTGTGCGAACGCGATGTCGTTGGCGCAAGACCAGGCGGCCCGCATGATCGAGGTCGAGTGGGATGGCGATCGGCGGGACGAGCTGTACACGGTCGGGGTCGAGGTCGTGGCGCTCGATCGGTCTCGATTGCTCCGGGATGTGGCGAACGCCGTCGGGGAGCAGGGCGTCAACATCACACGCTGCGAGACGATCGTCGGGGACGATCGGGTGGCGAAGATGCGGTTCGAGTTCGAGATGTCGAACGCGGCCCAGCTCGGGTCGGTGCTCAACACGATCAAGCGGATCGACGCGGTGTACGACGTGCACCGGATCGTGCCGGGCGCCACGATCATCAACTGAACCGGCAGCTGGGTCGTCGGAGCACACCGCTAGCCTGGCTCGCCGTGCCCACGTTCCAGACGAGCCCAGGGATGCGCGACATTCTCGCGCCGGAAGCGGCCCGTTGGCGTCGATTCACCGCTGTGTTCGCCGACATCGTCCAGGCGGCCGGTTACCAGCTGGTGATCCCACCGCTGATGGAGGACCTCGGCGTGTTCACCCGGATCGGTGAGGCCACCGACGTCGTCACGAAGGAGATGTACGACTTCGTCGACAAGGGTGACCGGCACGTTGCGTTGCGCCCGGAGCAGACGGCGAGCGTGTGCCGCGCATTCGTCGAGCACCGACCGCTCACACCGTGGAAGGCCTGGTACTCGGGCCCGAACTTCCGGTACGAGAAGCCGCAGCGCGGTCGCTACCGTCAGTTCGACCAGGTCGGTATCGAAGTACTCGGCGTGGACGATCCGCACCTCGACGTCGAGGTCATCGCACTTGCGTGGGAGTTCTACCGGAGGCTCGGTCTGCGGCAGGTTCACCTGGTCGTGAACTCGCTCGGCGAGCCGGGCGACCGCTCCGACTACGTCGAAGCGCTCGGTGCACACTTTGCCGCCGCCGACGGCCTCTCTGAACAGAGCCGGGCGACACTCGCGAAGAATCCGCTCCGAGTGCTGGATTCGAAGCGCCCTGAAGACGCCGACATCATCGCTGCAGCACCGACGATCGCCGACTTCTGGTCCGACGACGCCCGAACGCACTTCGAAACGGCTCAGTCCGGACTCGCAGCGCTCGGAATCCCGTTCACGGTCGACATGCGGCTCGTCCGTGGGCTCGACTACTACCGTCACACCACCTTCGAGTTCCAGGGAGCAACGCTCGACTCGGCACAGAACGCACTCGGCGGCGGTGGGCGCTACGACGGGTTGGTCGAGGCGCTCGGTGGGCCGGCCACGCCGGGGATCGGGTTCGCACTCGGAGTCGATCGGACGTTGCTCGCCTGCGACGACGAAGGCGTGTTCCCAGCGCCCGACCCGAGCGTCGACGTGTTCGTGGTCGACACCACCGGGGGCGAGCATGCACTGCATGTCACCACCGAGCTCCGGGCAGCAGACATCTCGGCCGATCGGGCCTACGAACAGCGCAGCATGAAGGCCCAGATCAAGGCCGCAGATCGCAGCGGTGCTGCATATGCCGTGATCATCGGCACGAACGAGGTCGACGCCGGTACCGTCGTCGTCCGTCCGTTGCGCTCGCAAGCCGACCAGGTCGCCATCGAGCGCGGCAGCCTCATCGAAGAACTCCAGCAACGACTCCAGGAAGCAAGTTGATGTCGAAAACAAGCATGCGAAGCCATCAGTGTGGTGAGCTCCGGTCCGAGAACATCGGCGAGACCGTGTCGCTCACGGGCTGGGTCGGCCGCCGGCGCGAGCACGGCGACAAGCTCGCCTTCGTCGATCTCCGGGACCACACCGGCATCACCCAGTGTGTGATCAACGATGACGCCGACGTTCGTTCCGAATATGTCCTCCGCATCACCGGTGTTGTTCGAGCCCGGCCCGATGGCACGGTCAACCCGAACCTGCCGACAGGCGAGATCGAGGTTGGCGAGTGTGAGGTCGAGATCCTCCGGAAGGCGACGCCGCCTCCGTTCCCGGTCGATGCCCGTGCCGACGAGGTCGACGAGAACATCCGTCTCCAGTACCGATATCTCGACCTGCGCCGCGAGCGCATGCAGAAGAACCTCCGGGTTCGGTCGGCCGTCAACGCCTCGATGCGCAAGGCGATGGAGCGGCAGGACTTCGTCGAGGTCGAGACGCCGATGCTCGTCCCGTCGACGCCCGAGGGTGCCCGCGAGTTCCTCGTGCCGGCCCGCAAAGAGCCGGGCTCGTTCTACGCGCTACCGCAGTCGCCACAACTGTTCAAGCAGCTCCTGATGGTCGGTGGCATCGACCGCTACTACCAGATCGCGCGCTGTCTGCGTGATGAAGACCTGCGCGCCGACCGCCAGTACGAGTTCATGCAGCTCGACGTCGAGATGAGCTTCGTCACGCAGGACGATGTGCTCGATGCAGTGTCCGAGGCGGTGCTCGACGCCGCGGAAGCGGCGACGGGGGAGCGGCCCGACCCGATCGAGCGAATCACGTGGCACGACGCCATGAACCGTTTCGGCATCGACAAGCCAGATCTCCGTTTCGGGATGGAGCTGATCGAGCTCACGGACCTGTTCGCAGCGACCGAGTTCAAGGCGTTTGCCGGTGCGGGTGCGATCAAGGGCATCAACGTACCCGGCGCCGCCGGCGACTATGGCCGCAACCAGCTCGACAAGCTCACGGACCGTGCGAAGTCGCTGGGTGCGAAGGGGCTCGTGTGGCTGAAGGCGACCGCGGACGGGTTCGAGTCGCCGGTGTCGAAGTTCCTGTCCGACTCGGAGATTGCAGCGATCAAGGATGCCACGAACGCCGACGACGGCGACCTGGTGTTGATCGTGGCCGATGAGTGGATGACCACGTGCGAGGTGCTCGGCACCTTGCGCAACGACCTCGGCCGGCCGCCCGTGTACGAGGGCCCGTACAAGTACGTGTGGGTCGTCGAGTTCCCGCTGTTCGTCGGTGTCGACAAGGAAACCGGACGCCCCAAGCCTGGGCACCATCCCTTCACGATGCCGCACCCCGACGACATCGACAAGTTCGATTCCGACCCGATGTCCGTTCGCTCGATCGCCTACGACCTCGTGCTCAATGGGTGGGAGCTGGGCTCGGGCAGCATCAGAATCCACGAGCCTGAGCTGCAACGCTTGGTGTTCACTGCGCTCGGCATCAGTGACGACGAGGCCGAACGGAAGTTCGGCTTCTTCCTGAACCCGTTCGAGTACGGCGCCCCGCCCCACGGAGGGTTCGCGGTGGGTCTCGACCGCCTCGTTGCGATCCTGGCCGGAGAGGAGAACATCCGCGAGGTGATCGCGTTCCCGAAGACCCAATCGGGTGCTGACCCCATGACGAACAGTCCCATCCCCGGCGATCCGAAAGCGGTCGCCGAACTCGGTCTCCGGATGATCCCCCAGGTCGACTGACCGGAGCGGCGACGTGGAGATTCGACGGGCCGCGGTCGACGACTGGCCGGCGATCTGGCTGATCTTCCACGCGGTCGTCTCGAAGGGTGATTCGTATACGTACCCGCCCGACATCGGCGAGACCGATGCCCGCACGGCGTGGCTCCAGGTCGGTCGTGGCGAACGTGCGGCCACGTTCGTCGCCGAAGAAGACGGCCGGGTCATCGGTACGGCACTGCTCAAGCCGAACCTCCCCGGGCTCGGGGACCACGTCGCCAATGCGGGGTGGATGATCGACCCTGCGCTGGTGGGACGCGGCATCGGACGTGAGTTCGCCGGTGCCGTGATCGACGAGGCACGCCGGCTCGGCTACACCGCCATGCAGTTCAATGCCGTCGTGGCGACCAACACGCGAGCCATCGCCTTGTGGACGTCCCTCGGCTTCGACACGATCGGCACCGTTCCCGGCGCCTTTCGGCACCCGGTGGACGGCCCCACCGACCTCCTCATCATGCATCGACGTCTGACCGGCGAAGGGTGAAGGTGGATCCTGGGAAGTGCGCCGCTCGAACTTCGTGACCGTGTGCACTCGGCGACCGCCTGATGATCAGGGACGTCGACGACGCAATGGCGGCGGTCGTCCCGGTGATCGTTCAGTACCGGCGGACGAGCAACCTCACGCATGGGATCACCACACTTCGCGACCTGATCGAGCTGCTCGTCCGAGCCGGTCACGACGAAGCAGCGATGGAACTTCTCGGTGCGCTGTCGAACCCGACCGTCAAGTCGACCTACGGAGTCGAATCCGCGCGCCTCGATACGGCCAGGGAGATCGCCACGGCACGCTCGGACGACGCGACAGTCTCCGCGTGGATCGAGCGAGGGTCCACGCACAGTTCGATGTGGGCGATCGACCACGCCATCGAGGTCCTCACGGGGATCGCACACCCCGGTGACGCGCCACCGGTTCCGTGAGAGCCGAGGTGGGAACGTCGGCGTGAGTCGCCTAGCGCCGGCCGGGCAGCGGCGGTGCTTCGGAACCCGACGACGAACTGCTAGAACGAGGCCGGCTTGGGGCGGTACGGCCCTTCGACGGCGGCCCGTTCCTCGTCCGTCAGCGTGACATCGAGGGCCGCGACCGCATCGTCGATGTGGTGGATCTTCGTGGCGCCCACGATCGGAGCGGACACGACCGGGTTGGCCATGACCCAGGCCATGGCGACAAGCGCCATCGGTTCGTCCCGCGCACCAGCGATCTCGGCGACGCGGTCGACGATCGGGCGGTCGACATCTTCGCTGAACCGGTGGTCGATCAGGCCGTCCTGTCGCCGTCGTGTGGTGGTCGTCTCCCACGGTCGCGCCAACAGACCACGTGCGAGGGGACTCCACGGGATGCAGCCGACACCCTGATCGGTGAGCAACGGCATCATCTCGCGCTCCTCCTCACGCTGGAGCAGGCTGTACTGGTTCTGCATCGAGACGAACCTGGTCAGGCCGAGCCGATCGGCAGTGTGCTGCATCTTGGCGAACTGCCAGGCCCACATCGACGAGGCTCCGAGGTACCGCACCTTGCCGCTCGTGACCAGGTCGTGCAGCGCGGTCATCGTCTCCTCGACTGGTGTGTGCTCGTCGAATCGGTGAATCTGGTAGAGATCGATGTAGTCGGTACCGAGGCGTCGGAGCGAATGGTCGACCTCGGCCATGACCGCCTTGCGCGACAGCCCGACCGAGTTGCGGGCGTCCCGCCCGCGCATCGGGAAGTACAGCTTGGTGGCGATCACGACGTCGTCGCGGTCGGCCATGTCCCGCAGCGCCTGCCCCACGATCTCCTCACTGGAACCGGCCGAATAGACGTTCGCCGTGTCGAAGAAGTTGATCCCGAGTTCCAGCGCCCGTTCGATCATCGGACGGCTGGCCGCCTCGTCGATGGCCCACGCGTGCACGTTGCCGGAAGCCTCACCGAAGCCCATGCAGCCGAGACAGAGCCTCGACACCTCGAGCCCGGACGATCCAAGACGCGTGTACTCCATACTCGCCATCGTGACACGAGCCGCCCGGACAGCGACAGCGGAACCGGTTCAGGAGGCGAAGCGGTCGGTCCGACCCGACCCCTCGAACCAGGGTTCGGTCACGCGGCCTGTCGGCGTCGCGCCGATCGGTTGGCATCGTCGTGTTCGGCTGCGGCGCGTCAGAGGCTGCGGCGACCGGCGCCCCGAATGCGTCGTCGACCGAGGCTGCCGGTGCACATCGCTGATGCGCTCGCTGACACCACGTCGCCCGAGGTCGCGACCACCTCGGTCGCTACCACGCCGACGGCGCCGACGACGGCGTCGGCTCCGGTGCGTTCAGGGTCGAGGGCAGTTCGACTTCGCCTTGGCGAGGATGGGTGGGACCCCGGTCTTCAGTGGCACAGCCGGAGCGATCAACGGTGCTCAGCCTGTTTCGTCCGCTCTGCCGCCGGTGAGGAGATACACCGCGAAGGTGGGAACCCAGTGCGAGATCATGTACTCGTCGTGATCGGCCAATGCGAGGCCGGCCGCGCCGTGGCCGGCGGCGCCCGCCCGGAGTTCGTCGACGAGCCGGTGTTCCGGTGGCAGCGCTTCTGCGAGTGTGCGCATCATCCAGCTCCTGCTGAGGTTCAGTCCGGCCCAGTGCGCCAACTGACCGTTCGACGGGTCGACGACGGCGACCGGTTGCAGGTCACCGAATCCGCTCGGTGCGAAGCGTTCGAGCCAGGCGACGAGTTGGTCGCCTGGCAGCACCCGCCGCATCAGGTCGGCTTCGCTCAGTGCTGGTGACAGGAAGTCGGCGGCTGACAGTTCGTGGCGGAGGTCGATGTCGGTGTCAGCGCCGAAGAACCGGACAGCCGTGGCGCCGACCGGTTCTCGAAGCGCATCGGTCGCGTCCCATGCCAACCCGAGCGAGAAGGCCGACTGGCTGTGGAGCCCGCCGCGGACCGGAACGGTCATCGTCGAGCAGTACCGGTCGAACGCCGAGAGCGCGTGGCCCTCCAACGGTTGAAGGGCACCCAACCATCGCTGCGCCCGTGGGTCGTCCCAGTCGCGGAGTTCGCGACAGAGGGCAAGGAGCCAGCCCATCCCGTACGGCATCTCGAATCCAGGGCGTTCGGCGATCCACTCCATCTCGATGGCGGTGTTCTCCGGCGTGAGCGTGCGGTCCAGCGCGGCCGTCGCAGCTGCCTCGAAGGACACTCCCGGCATCATGCGAAGCGCTCGCACCACCTGCCAGTGCGAATGCACTGCCGAGTGCCAGTCGTAACAGCCGTAGAACGCCGGGTAGACCGCCCGCGGGGTGACGATCTCGGTCGGTGCTGCGGCGAGCGAGAGCCGGATGCTGTTCGGATACTCACGTTCGATCAACTCGATCGTTCGTGTGACCAAACGTTCGACCAGCTCGGTCGCCTCGCCTTCGGAGAGGTTCATGGCGTCACGACCGCACGCGGCCCGTGCGCCACCGATCGTTGCCGCCTCGGAGCGATCAGCAGGCGGAGCAACGTCAGTGACACGAGCGCCATCGCACCGGTGAACAGGAACGCGGCCTGATAACTGACGCCTGCGACGATCAGGCCGAGCAACGGCCCGATGATGGCCCCTGCGATGTCGTAGAAGCCGGTGAACGTCGCCATTGCCGACCCGCGCTCGCGATCTGGGACATCGGCGATCGCGAGGGGAATGAACGAGGGCGACTGGAGCGACAAGCCGCCGGCGAGCAGTATCGCACCGACGAACGCTCCGGCGGGCTCTTGCCAGAACGCGAGCACCAGGGTGGCGAAGAACGTCAAGAGGAGTGCTCCTGTTCCGGCTCGTATGGGACCGATCCGGTCGGGGACGTGGCCTGCCAGCAGACGGACGACGACGATCGTGCCCGACGCGGCCGTGAAAAGCAGTGCGATGTCCTGGACTCCGACCTCTCGGCCGTAGAGCGAGGCGAAGGTCAGGAACCCGTTGAAGGCGAAGACGCCGAAGAAGGTCACGATCCCCGGCAGCAGGGCGGCACGGTGGATCAGCGGTGCCGGCTCGGCATCGGGGTCACCCGGGTGAGCACCGAGTTGTGACGCGACGATTGCACTCAGCATCGCCAACACTCCGACGACCACCCACACGCGGTCGTAGTTCCAACGGTCCAGGATGCTCAGGCCCAGGATCGGCCCGATGCCGAGCCCGGCATGCACCGACACGAGCATCAGGCTCGCGGCCTGCCCCTGCCGCATCGGTGGGGCCAGCACGACGGCCAGGAGCGTCGACCCGGTGAACATCGCCGACATCCCTGCACCCAGCACGAGACGCGACAGGACGACGGTCGCCACCGTCTGCGGGCCGAGGCGCATGATTGCCATCGACAGCACGGACAGCAGTGTGCCCATCAGCAGGATTCGGCGCGAACCGTGGCGATCGGCGACGCGACCGAAGAATGGTCGGCTCAGGAGCGACGAGATCGCGATCGATCCCATCACGGTGCCGGCGGTCGCCTCCGAGCCGCCCAGCTCGTCGACGACGTACGTCGGAACGAGCGCATTGAGAATGCCGGTCCCACCGAAGTAGAGCGTCGACCCGAACATCAGCACACCGAATTCCGGGGTCAGCAGCCGGCTCGGCGACGAGACCTCTGCGCCGGGGGAGTGGGCACGCTGCACTGGTCGACTCTGCCACGGGATCTCGATCGAGGCCCCATCGGAATCCGGCTCGGCCAGGGTCACGCACCGTCCAGGGAGTCGCGTGTCAGCGTCGCCGATCGGACGCCGTCGACCTCGATCGTGATCGACGGTGCCGACCCCGATCTTGCGCAAGCGTCGTCTGCGCCGTCGCCGATGTAGCGGAAGGTGAAGCGGCTGCCGTCGTCGAACTCGCAGACGTACTCACCTCTGGTCGGGAAGCCCACGAGCAGGAAGCTCGCAATCAGGCAGTCGGTGCCGAAGCTGCAGTTGTCCAGACGACCGCTGGCCGCCACCTGCCGCAGGTCCCCCGGCACGGGCGTCGTCGTCACCGTGCTGGTCGTGCTCGTGGTGTCGGTGGTTGTTGTCGTCGTGGTGGTGCGGCGAGCGGGACTGGTCGTGGTCGCGGCGCCCACCGATGTCGCAGTGGTGGTCGTGGACACGGACGTCGAGCTCGGGAGCGCGGTCACGGATACTGCGGTGGTGGACGTGGCCGCAACGGTGGTCACAGTCGTCGTGGAGGTGATCACGGTGGTCGTGGTCGCTGCGATCGGCCGTGTGCTCTCGATCGCAATCGGAGCGTCTCCACCGTCGATCAGCCTCCACATGGCGACCGACGTCATCGCTGCGAGGAGCACGGCGACCAGCCCGTAGACGACGGCGAGGCCCCATTCGGTGCTGGGCGCAACGATGGGCACAGGGTCGACCGCGTCGTGGGTGTCGGGTCGGATCGTGAACGTTCGGGTGCTCTGAACCCCTCCGTCCAGATGCTGAACGGTCCATGCCACGACGACGTCGTACGTCAACGTGGCGTCGTCCACAACGGTCGGCAGCGTCGTGGACCGGCCGGGTGAGATCCTGACCGGTTCGACGATCGGCTCGCTCACCCAGGCGAGATCGGAGTCCGATGGGCGAAACGTCACGATGTCGACGGTGATGTCGAGGATGCCGTGCCGATTCGCCACGCGCCACCGCGCCTGCTCACCGATCGTGTCCAACCGAACTCGGATCGGCGGCGAGACGGTTGGTTGCCGAACACCTGGTCGATGCTCGTTCGGCGGACGACGCGGCCAAGCGATGACCACCACCATGAGGCCGAGCACGCCGGCGACCAACGTCAGCACCTCGCTCCAGCGGTCGACATCCACGCCCCATCGTCGCACCCTGGTGGGCGCGACGTGGCAATCCACTGCTCTTGACACGATCCGCCGCGGTGGGGTTTCGCCGGCGTTGTCACGAGTTCGTCACAGACCCGACCTAGGGTGTGGCCATGGTGATCGCCGTTCTCGATCTCGGGATCGATCTCGACGTCTGGCCCTGGATCTGGCTGACCACAGCGGTCATCTTCGCGCTCGTCGAACTCGTCGTCGTGGGCGGATCGTTCATCATCCTGCCGTGGTCAGGTTCTGCGTTCGTCGCCGCGATCCTCGCGTTCTACGACGTGGCGATCGAGATCCAGTGGGCCGTCTTCGTGTTCGGTGGCGCCCTCCTCTTCGCCGTGTTGTATCGGTGGGCGCAACGCTTCATGAAGGAACACACCATGGCACCGGGCGTCGGCGCCGACAGGCTCGTCGGCCTCACCGCCATCGTCACCACGCCGATCGAGCCCGATGACACCGCGTGGGCCGGCCGGGTCAGCGTCGACGGCGAGGTGTGGGGTGCCGTCACCGACGGGGCCTACCGGCTCGCCGAGGGGGCCAAGGTCCGCGTGCTCGCGATGAAGGGCACACGCGTGGTCGTTGCTCCGCTCGCACCCGACGCCCGTCCGAACCCAACCCAACTGCGCGGCGACGAATCGTCGCCGAAGAGAGAACAGACATGACCGGATCGTCCTCGAAGAAGGAGCAGACATGACCGTTGCCGTCATCTTGATCGTGGTCATCGCGATCATCGGCCTCGCCGCGCTCGTTGCGTCCGTCAAGATCGTTCGGCCGTACCAGCGCGGCCTCATCGAACGACTCGGCAAGTACAAGACGACTCGCGACCCGGGTCTGACGTTGATCGTGCCGTTCATCGAGACCATGCAGCTCATCGACATGCGCGAGCAGGTCGTCGACGTGCCCCCACAAGAGGTCATCACGGCCGACAACGTCGTCGTGTCGGTCGATGCCGTCGTGTACTACGAGGCGACCGACCCACAGCGACTCGTCTACAACGTCGCCGACTTCTTCACTGCGATCACCAAGCTCGCCCAGACGAACCTCCGCAACCTGATCGGCGACATGGAGCTCGACAAGGCGCTCACATCGCGCGACACGATCAACACGCAGTTGCGCGAAGTGCTCGACGACGCCACCGACAAGTGGGGTGTCAGGGTGGTCCGTGTCGAGATCCAGCGCATCGATCCACCGCCGGACATCGTGTCGGCCATGCACGCCCAGATGCGTGCGGAGCGCGACCGTTGGGCCACCGTCACCGAGGCCAAGGGCTACCAGGAGGCGGCGATCGCCCGTGCCGACGGCGAGCAGCAGGCGGCGGTGCTCTCGGCGCAGGGTCGTAAAGAGGCTGCCGTGCTCGACGCGCAGGGCGACTCCGAAGCGATTCAGCTCCGCGCGGTTGCCAACAAGATGCGGTTGCAGTTGCTCGGCGAAGGTGAAGGAGCCGCGGCCAAGGCCCGGCTCACCGGCATCAAGGAGGCCGGCACCGACCACAATGTGCTGACCGTCGAATACCTCCAGGCGCTCGAACGCATCGGTGACGGCCGAGCGACGAAGCTCGTCATCCCCGCGGAGTTCTCGGGGTTGCTCGGGACGGTCGCTGCGTTCGCCGAGACGATCCGACCCGATGACGCATCGGACGAAGTTCGGCCCAAGGACGGGCTCCCGGTCCCCGACGACAACGAACGCGTCGAGCTCCCCGAGCCGAACCGCGACGACCACCGAAGCCGCTGACCGTCGATGCGCAAGATCGACGCTCCGCCTGCCGGCTGGTACCCGGATCCACAGCACCGGCAGCGTCTGCGGTGGTGGGACGGGCTCGACTGGACCGACATCCGGCGGGCGCCACCCAGCGGCGCCGAACTGATAGCGGCCGAGGAGAACCGCGAGTTCTTCGAAGCCTCGACGATGCCCGTGCGGCAGATCTCGCGTCCCGGCGGCGTCACCCAGCAGGAGACGTCACAGATCATCGCCGAGGTGCGCAACGTCGCCCGCCAGGAGGTCGACCGGGCGGCGCAGGAGTTCAGCAACCGAACGACCAACGCGATGCGCAGCTTCACCCCGCTGATCACGCAGTACACATCGCGGATCACCCGCTGGATTCGTATCCTGTCAGTGGTCGCGATCATCTTGCTGATCGGCTGGCTCGTGTTCCAGATCTTCGTCGAGGTGACCTTGTTCGAGTGGATCGGCGACCGGATCGACAACGTCACCGACAACCTCAACGAGGATTCGGGTGCGATCCTCATTCCGTTCAGGTCGTAGCGCCGCATTCGTGTCAGCGGTGCTGCTCTGTTCGTGCAGCGTCGGGTACGAGGGCCCGCCGGGGGCGGTCGACGCCGATGGCTGCCCGGTCGTCTCGTACCGCGGTGTGCAGAGCTTGACGGAGTTGCCCGCCGGCACGTTCGACGACGTGGCGGCCTACGCCGACCAGCTGTCGACGTTCACCGTCGTAGGCGAGCGCGGAAGCGCGCGGGAGGGCGGCGACCCGAGAGTTCCGTTGGTCTCTCGATGGGTCACCCTGCGGGTGGGGGAGACCGGATGGCGGGGTGGGCGCGCCTCGGACCCGGCGTCGGAGTACCGCCTCGACACTGGTGACGAGGTCGAGACCCTCACGTGGCCGCTCGACGACGCCGACCGATGCGTCGGGAGCACGCCGGACGGCAACCCGACCCTGCAGGTCGGGCGGCGATACGTCGGTGCGCTCTACCACGCCCGTGACGAGTGGGTGTTGTTCCCAGGGGCGGCGGGCGTGCTCGACGACGACGGAGCGCTCGCGGTCCGCGCCGAGATGCTGGATGGTCTCATCGGACCACCCGAGTACGCCGCTCGACTGGCGGCGGCCGACGTCCCACCCGAACTCACCGACCTCATGCTGCTCGGCCCGACGGATCGGCACCGAGCACTCATCGGGGAATCGGAACCAGCGGGACCAACGACTCCCTGAGCGAGTCGACGGGCCGCTCGAGCGCTACTCGGCCCAGGTCTCGTAGTTCTCCCGCATCCTGGCGACACCGTTCGACACGATGTCTTCGAGCACCTCGAGATCGACATCGGCGAGCTTGTTGATGTAGAGGCAGCTCTTGCCGATCCGGTGCTTGCCGAGATGGGCGAGTCGATCTTCGATGTCGTCGTACCCCGGCAGGATGTAGACGACGAGGTTGGCCGTGCGAGGTGAGAAGCCCGTGATCAGGAAGTCTCCTTCCCGGCCGGTGTCGTATCGGTAGTGGTAGCGGCCGAACCCGATGATCGTGGGCCCCCACATCTTGGGTGGGTAGCCGGTCACGCGGGCCATCATCTCGAGCAGGACCTCGGCGTCGGCCCGTCTGACCGGATGATCGACGTTCGCGATGAACTCGACGGGGTCCACCTCGGTGGGCTGGGTGGTGTTCTGCTGCTTCCGGGCTGCCACGTGTTCAGAGTAGGTCGTGTGGTGGGACGGCGGAGCAGACAGAGCCCGGTGCCGTTGCCGGCGGGACGCGAAGAGCCGCCGGCCTCACCGCCCGTGGGGGCGGCGCAGCCGGCGGCTGTTCACACGATGAGGTCAGCTACCGTCGTCTGGGACGTCGATCTCCACCAGGGTCAGACCCAACAGCCCGGCGTCTCCGGTGTGCGAGACCGCACCGAGGTACTGCCCCGTGTCGAGGCCGGCCCAGCTTGTCGTGATCGTGCCGGAGGCGCCGAGCACCGCCGAGGCGGGAGCGCTGTCGATGGACAGCTCACCGGTTCCCGGCGTCAGGGGCACTGCCCATGTGTCGACGGTGTAGGCGAGTGGAGCATTCGGGACCGACCAACCGTGCACCGCAAGGGTGTACTCGCCGCTGGCCGGCAAGACGAGCTCGATCAGTTCATCGGTGCCACCGTTGGTGCTGGCCGCGATGATCGCACCCGACGAGTCGGACAAGAACAGGTCGATGTCGTCGTCGCCCGGGATCGCGAGCGCGATCCGCAGCAATGCCGTGTCGGTGACGTCGAGCGTGTAGAGATCGACACCTCCGCCCGGGCCGGGAGCGTCGTCCCCGCTCGGATAGGTTTGGTCCAGATCTTGCCCGATGGCGCCCGCGAGCGGCTTGGAGGGAACCGGGCCGTGCGGTGCGGCCGTGTAGCTCCCCTCGTATCCGAACAACACGTCGAAGCTCGCTTCTCCCTCGGCGCCGGAGCCGGCGACGGCTGGTGGAGCGTCGAAGAGTGCACCGTTGACCGCGATCGGACTGCGGACGACGTAGGCGAAGCCGTGCAGTTCGAGGGAGCCGAAGCGCCACTCACCCGCTGGTGCACTGTTGTTGGTGATGGTGATCTCGATCGTCTGCGACTCGCCCGGGGCGATGCCGAACCGACTCGGCGACACCGTGACGGAATACCCATCCGGGGCCTTCACCTCGGCGTGGTACTGAATCGTCGTCGGGCCGACGCTGGTGACGGTTCGCGTCACCGTCTGGCTGCCCGCCAACTCCGCGACGCCGATCGACGCCATGTTGAGATCGCTGGCGTCGGACGGGATTCCGAGACCGGCCAGGAAATCGCACGATCCAGGTGTGAAGATGCCGTAGTCGGCGCCGCACGTGAACGCTGCGTACTCGAAGAGTCCGGCGTCGTAGACGAGGCCCGGGTTGAACACCGAATTGCGGGAGGTGACCTTGCCCGGATCGATTTCACCGGCGCCCATCTGGAACGGATTGGCTTGTGTCTTGCGATCCTCGGCCCGCACCTTCGTGTTGGCGGTCGTCATGATCGCGGACTTCGCCATCGCAGCAGTCCATTCGGGATGCGCCTGCTTGAGCAGAGCGAACAGCCCAGCGACGTGCGGGCTCGACATCGACGTTCCCGAGATCGCCTGGAACGAATCGCCGAAGGGGTTCACGCCTGGCGAGGCCCCGGCAAGGATCTGGTGACCGGGACCGGTGACGTCGGGCTTGATGATGTCAGGCACCGGACCATTCGGCCCGCGCGACGAGAAGTACGTCATCGACGGTGTTCCCTTGGCCCTGGTCTCCTTGCCGGTGTTCCTGATCGCAACCAGCGGCTTCTTGCCGGCCGCAACGCGATCGTCGATGTACTGCTTCATCTTGAGCCCGTCGGTGTAGTTGATGTGCACCGCCGGCACCGCATGAGTGTCGGTGAACAGACTGTCGTTGTCGTCGAAGTTGTACAACACCATGCCGACGGCGCCGGCGGCAGCTGCGTTCTCGCCCTTCGCAGCTCGGCCGATCGCACCGCGACGGCACAGCACGACCTTGCCGTCCAGGCTGCCAGGCGCAAACGTATCCGCCAGGCACAGTTCATTGCCGAAGTCTTCGGCATCGACGAACGCAGTGCGACGGAGCTGCGGCGTCAACGAGGCGCCCTTGACGTTCGGGCCGCCCTTGACCCTGACCGTGCCGCGGTAGAACGGCGTCTGGGTGCTGGCACCGACCGTGGTCAGCCACGGGGCGTTGCCTGGTGAACCCACGGTGTCGCCACCGGGGCCGCTGTTGCCGGCCGAGGTGGCGACGAACACACCGGCATCAGCTGCGAACAGGAAGGCGAGGTCGTCGCCGCCGATCGGAACGGACGCACCGCCGCCGATCGAGTAGTTGATGACGTCCACGCCGTCGAAGACGGCCTGATCGATCGCGGCAGCGAGGTCAGATGTGAAGCCGCCCAGCACGCCGAGACCCTTGTAGGCGATGACGCGTGCGCACGTGGTGCGATGCCGGAGACCTCACCGAGATCACGGCCGTACATGCTCGCCTGCACGCCGGCGTTGCCGGCCGCGGTCGATGCGGTGTGTGTGCCGTGGCCGTCGTCGTCGCGGGCCGAGTCGTATTCCTCGGGCGTCGCACCGATCAGCGCGCGGTACGTGTCGAGCATCTGACGACCGCCGAGCAGCTTGTTGTTGCAGGAGAATGCTACGTCGTCAGGGTTGTGGGCGGTGTTGCCGAACTCACAGTTGGGGCGTTCGCTTCCGTCGAGTGCGAAGTCGGGCAGCGGCGGGTACGAGCCGTCGTCGGCGAAGCTCGGGTGTTCCGGCCAGATGCCGTTGTCGATCACACCGACGATCACGTTCTCACCGGTGAGCCCTGACTGCCAGGCCCCGCCGCGGACACCGAGTTCGAGGTAGTCGTTCGGGCCCTCGTTGAAGTTCGTGGCCTGATGAAGCTCGTCAGGGAGGACGAGCGCGACCTTCGGATTGGCCGCGAGTGCCTGGGCCTCTTCGTAGCTGATCGCAGCGGAGAAGCCATTGAGAGCACTGGTGTAGGTGTTGACCTTGTCGGAGGCGTCACCGCCGATGTCGGCCAGCACGTCGTTCTGCTCGGCTTCGAGATCGGCTGCGATGCCGTCGGCCACCGGAGTGTCGAGACCGTCCTGGCCGACGGTGACGACGACCGGGTCCTCTTCCATCACCACGATGTAGCTGCCCGTGTCGCTCTCGACGACCTCTTTGGATCCACCGTCGGGTGCGAGTACGACCTCCTCGGCGGAAGCGCCCGCTCCGAACGTCGCGGCGGCGGTGGCAAACGCCGTTGCCAGCACCAATGATCTCTTCAACATCTGGGACCCCCAAAGTCCGTCTGGTGCAGCCCGAGCGACTACGCCACGGGTGACGATAGCCAACGCCGGGTGGTGACCACAAGAGCGCAAATCGTGCCCAGGACAACCGTCGTCGGGACAAAGGTTCCAGCGGGAGCGGATCGGTGGAGTGAATCGACCGCTTCGTCAGACGGCCGGGCAGGGCGGCGAAACGGCTACCGAAGGCCCAGCCGGGCGAGCTGGTGCGAAGGTGCCTCCACGGCGGCCAGTGCATGGCGCAGGAGCTCGGCGGCCTCGGCTGCGGCCGCCGAGCCCACGAGGTTCGTCGTCTCACCGGTGTCGTCGGCGTCGTAGAGATGGTGGTCGTCGACCGGCATGCCGTACGCCCAGAACGGCAGGAGGTCCCCGGGTGCGAACGGTTGGCGGATGACGGGCGCCGTCGTGCCAGGCATGCGACCGAGCGTGGCCCGCCCGTCGGGTTTCGGAAAGCGGTAGTCGGGGGCGGCATGCGAGATCGGCATCGAACTCCAGCGGTTCGACCACATCTCGATCGGGAATCCGTCGCCGACCGCGGAACGGCCGTACGTTCGCTTCTGATCGATGACGTACACGTGCCGACCCCAGTAGCCGGCCAACAGATGATCGCGGACGTTCGCAGCGGTTCCGTCGAGGAGTGGGACCAGCGATCGCCCGTGCGTGACGTGCTCGGGTTCGACGCCGAACACGTCGCACAACGTGGCGTGCAGATCCACCGTGGTGGTCAGGGCGGTCGTGCGTCCGGCGGGTGTGCCGGGCCAACGGATCATCAGCGGGACGTGGCCGAGCTCGCGCCAGATCGGCGAGCCGGGCTTGCCGAACGTGTCGTGTTCGCCGAGGTAGTGGCCGTGGTCGGTGCACACGATCACCGCCACGTCGTCACCCGAGGCCGTCAATGCGTCGATTTCGTCCAGCACCGAGCCGAACCAGTGGTCGATCATCGACAACTTGGCTCCGTAGTTTGCACGGATGTGGGCGGCATCACGTTCGGACACCACACCGCTGGCGATCGCATCGACCGCATAGGGCGGCCAGATCAAACGGTCTCCCTCCCAGTCCGGGTCGTACCGGGACGCCCACGGCTCAGGTGTGTCGAACGGTTCGTGCGGATCGAACTCGTCGATGAGCAACAGAAATGAATCGTGGTGCGGTGCGTCCCGCCGCAGCCACTCGGCGGCAGCGTGCATCGTGCGAGGGCCCGGGAAGTCGGATTCGTCACGGAACCAGGTCCGGCTGTCGTCGTAGCAGTGCGGTCGATGTGCTGTCGCGGCCGGAAGTGCCGGCGCGCCCGCCCAGGAGGGATCGGCCCGCGTGCGCCACGGGTCGTTCTCGTGACCTCTGAGGTAGTCCCAGGCGGTGAAGTCGCAGTGGTAGTTCTCGCCGCCGGTCTCGAACAGGTGGGGGTGATCGGAGACGAGTACCGTCGTGACGCCTCGTCGTCGCAACTCGGTGGTGATCGCCTCCTCCCAGACCTCGATCGATCCCCAGGGCCGCCACAGGAAGTCGAGAGCACCGACCAGGAGGTCGTGCCTGGCCGGCATGCACGGGAGCGAGCCGGCGTGATGACGTTCGAACACGACGGCCGACTCTGCGAACCGGTCGAGGTTCGGGGTGTCGAACTCGTCGCTGCCGTACGCACCGAGCAGATGGCGGTTGAGACTGTCGAGGAGGACGACGACGACCTTCGCAGGTTGCCCCGGCGCCGCGGTCACGAGAACTCGACGATCTCGTACTCTGTCGGCACGTGCTGGGTGTTGAGACGTTCCTGGAGCTTGCGGTAATCGTCCGCGACCCGTGGGTCGGGACGCCACGAACGGGCGTAGACGACCTTGTCGACGCCCGCCTGGATGAGTTCCTTGCTGCACGAGAAGCACGGCTGGTCCGTCGTGTACACGGTGGTGCCATCGGTCGATGCCCCGAACCGGCCCGCGGTCAGCAGCGCGTTCGCCTCGGCGTGGACACAGACGCACAGGTCGTAGGCAGTGCCGGGCTCGAAGGAGGACCGGTCCCCGCATCGGAGGCATCCGCCGTCGAGACAGTTGGCGAGCCCTTCGGGAGTGCCGTTGTAGCCGGTCGCGATGACACGATCGCCCTTCACGAGGATTGCTCCCACCTTGCGGCCCCGACAGTTCGCCCGCCGCGCTGCCGTGAACGCGAGCGCCAAGTAGTAGTCGTCGCGTTCGGGCAGCCCCGATGCGTCCTCAGCCATCCGGACCACCGTAGCGATCACTGGTTGGTGAGTCGGGGCTCCGTCGCGCCTCGGCCATAGGGACCTCGATGAACGCCGTGATGGAGACGGTCGCCAGGCTCAACTCGCCCGTCTTCATCCAGTTGTCCAACAGTCGCGGTGCGTTCGTCGCCGGCAAGGCGATCGGCGACGAGTCGCACCGGGCATCGGTCATCGACTCGCTCGCGGGGCCGACCATGTCAACCGACTCGCGGCCGCGTACGGGGCGCGGGTCATCCTGCACACCGACCACTGCGCCAAGAAGCTTCTGGCCTTGGTGGACGGTCGGCTCGACGAGGGCGAGCGGCACTTCGCTGCGACGGCAAGCCCTTGTTCAGCTCGCGCATGCTCGATCTGTCGGAGGAGCCGCTCGCGGACAACATCGAGGGGTGCAAGCGCTACCTCGAGCGGATGTCGGCGATCGACATGACCCTCGAGATGGATCTTGGCATCACGGGTGGTGAGGAGGACGGTGTCGACAAGACCGATGCCGACGCCCGCGATCTGTACACGACGCCCGAGGAGGTGGCAGCTGTCCACGAGGAGTTCATCAAGGTCAACGACCGGTTCACGGTTGCGGCTGCGTTCGGCAATGTTCGGGGTGGACCAGCCGGCGAACGTCAAGTTGACGCCCTCGATCCTGCGCGACCCTCAACGGTACATCGAGGCGGAATTCGGTACCTCCGAGCGCCTCGTCGACTTCGTCGTCCACGGTGGGTCCGGATCCTCGGCCGCAGAGATCGCCGAAGCGATCAGCTACGGAGTCGTGAAGATGAACATCGACACCGATCTGCGGTGGGGGTTCTGGGATGGGGTGCACGCCGACGAAGCCGACCACCACGGCTACCTGCAGGGTCAGATCGGCAACCCGGACGGCAACGACCAGCCGAACAAGAAGCAGTCCGACCCCGCGTCTGGTTGCGTGCCGGTGAGGAGTCCTTCGTGACGCGATCTCGAGCGGGCCTTCCACGATCTCAACAACGTCGGCACGCTCGGCTGAGCGTCGCCCACTCGGTGTCACACCCTGTTCGTCACACCCTGTTCGTCACACCCTGTTCGTCACACCCTGTTCGTCACACCCTGTTCGTCACACCCTGTTCGTCACACCCTGTTCGTCACACCCTGTTCGTAGGGTGCGCTTCACCGGCTTGCCCTCCAGAACACGATGTCCGAAGAGGAGAATGATGGATGCGAACAACGTGGTGCTCCTACGCGGCACCCTGTCGAACGACCCGGTGGTGCGTGAGCTGCCCTCGGGTGGGACGGTGACCCAGGTCGAGTTGACGACCCGAGTCGATGGTCGGGCGGTGTCGGTGCCAGTGGCGGTGCATCAGCAGACGGTGAGCGTCGGTGCCGGTGACAACGTGGTGGTGGTCGGTCACGTCAGCCGGCGGTTCTTTCGGGCTGCCGGCGTGACGCAGAGTCGAACCGAGGTGGTCGCCACCGAGGTCGTCAAGGCGACCAGAAAGCGCACGGTCGAGCGAGCGATCGACGGCGTGCTCGACCTGCTCTCCATGTTCGCGAACACCGAGGTGATGGCCGAATTTGGGGGATGCCGCCCAGATATGTGACGAACACGTTACGATTCGTCGACGCCTGTGCGGACGGGCCGAAGACAAGGACGTGATGAACACAGGAATCAAGCTCGCAATCGCCGCTCTCGTCGCTGCCCCGACGATCGTCGTGGCGTCGGCCGCGTCCGTCACGGAAGCAGCCGTCGTCAGCGAGGCTCCCGAACGGGTGCTCGACACACGGATCGGCCTCGGAGCACCGCAGGGCAAGCTCCGGCCCGGTTCCGAGCTGAGGCTGCAGATCGAGAGCGTCGACGCGCGGGGCGAAACCGTGGTCTTGCTCAACCTCACGAGCGACCAGCCCAACGCAGCCGGTCACGTCTCGGCGTGGCCGTGCGGTTCGTCCGAGCCCGGCACGTCGATCCTCAACGTCACACCGGGCCGGGCGATCCCGAACATGGTCGCACTGGAGTACACGTCTGCCGGCGTCTGCTTCTCGTCCTCGACTCCCGTCCACCTGATCGCCGATCTCACCGGTACCACGACCGAGGGTGAGATCAAGGGAGTCAACCCGCAACGCCTGTTCGACAGCCGTGAGACCCGCTCGGTTCAGCCGGGCCGGGAGCACCGGTTCGAGATCGCGGGCACGCCCGGCATTCCCGAGAGTGCCGACGCTGCGGGCGTCAACGTGACGGTGGTCAATCCCCGTGCCGACGGGTGGGTGCTGGTCAAGCCATGCGGGGCACCGTCTTCGGCTTCGACGATCAACTTCCGCCGTAACGAGGTCGTCCCGCACTTCACGTTCACGGCGCTTGCGTCCGGTGCCCTGTGCGTCGTCACGCTCGTCGAGACCGATCTGGTCATCGACACGTTCGCCTGGATGGCGGCCGACAGCGAACTCGAGATGGTCATCCCGAATCGCTCGCTCGACACTCGGAACGGTCACGGAGGCCGCACCGGAGCACTACGCAACGGCGAGAGGATCGAGGTCCAGATCGCGGGCAGGTCGGGTGTCAAGAACAACGCCGACACCGCTGCGGTGAACATCGTCGGCGTCGAGCCCGCGGCCTACGGCCACATCACGGCGTGGCCGTGTGACGAGCCGGAGCCGACGTCGTCGGTGCTCAATCTCTGGCCGGGCATGCTGCGCTCGAACCAGGCGATGCTGTCGCTGGCCGACAACGGCAGGTTGTGTCTGCGAGCCACCGTCACCGGTTCGAGCCGCGTCCACCTGGTGGTCGACGTCGTTGCCTACACCGGCGGCACGGGCACTGCTCCTCCGATCGAACCGCCGATCGACCCGCCGGCACCGCCCCCACCGCCGCCGACCGGCAATGGCGGTTTCGAGACGTTGCCCGTCGGCGCAGCACTGCCGTCCGGCGCCGAGTGTGCATCTCGAGTTCGAGCCACGCCCGAGATCCGGCCCGAGAACGCAGCCGCCAACGCCAACCGCGGCAGCCGAGCGAACGCCAACACCCGCAGTGACTGGTCGGGCTTCAGCAGGGTCGATGGCGACTTCGCCGGCACGACCGACGAGATCATCCAGTGGGCTGCCTGCAAGTGGGGCGTCGAAGAAGACATGGTTCGCGCCCAGGTCGTCAAGGAGTCATGGTGGCAGCAGTCCGCCAACGGCGACGGAGGGCAGTCATGGGGCCTGGGTCAGGTTCGCGACAGCGATGGTCACCGGTGGGCGTTCGAATACCCGATCAACGCCCGCACCTCATCGGCCTACAACCTCGACTACACGTACGCAGTGTGGCGTGGGTGCTACGAGGGCGTCTACACCTGGCTCAACTCGGTCGAGGGTCGAGGCGACTACGGGCCGGGCGATGCCTGGGGCTGCTTCGGGGTCTGGTTCTCGGGTCGGTGGTACACCCAGCCCGCGATCAACTACCTGGAGGACGGCGACACCAACGGCTACGGCTTCCGCGGCGTCAAGACGCACTATCGGCTCCGCACCTGGGAGGACCCGGTCTTCACGGGCTGACGTTTGACCGGCGCCGCCTCAGTAGAGCGGGCGCACGACGAGACCGGTCAACAGCTTGGGTGTGAAGAACGTCGATTTCGGCGGCATCAGCAGCCCCTCGCAGCGCGGTGCGTTCGATCTCGTCGACGCCGACGGGACGGATGAGCACGGCTGCGGTCACCGAATCGTCGGTGGTCATCAGCGTGTACAGCTCGTGGATGCCGTGCTGGTAGGTGACATCGGCGGTCGTGTCGTCGAGCAGGTGTTCGAGCCACAGGCCGTCGAGCGCTCTCAAGCCCTCGAACGCTCCGGCCCGTGGTGTGAGCCAGTGGCCGGTGCCGTCGGGTGTCACGAGGCACAGCGCGCCGCGCTGCTGCATCTCACCCGGCGTCGCCGGGCCCGTCGGCCCCGCCGGTGTGACCTCGAACCCCGCTTCGAGCGCGTGCTGACCAGGTCGTCGAAACCGATGTTGCGGTAGACGCGATGGATCGCCTCGACACTCAGTTGGTCGGCCACCAGTTCGCTGACGAATGCGAGCGTCAGCTCCGCTGGTGAACCGTCGTCGCCCGTTTGTGCCCGGGTCTCGTCCCGGTATCGGCGGGCCACGCCGTATCTGTGGTGACCGTCGGCGATGAGCACGTCGTCGGACCACACCATGGTGCTGATCGCGGCGACACGTTCGGTACTGGTCACGCGCTCGACCGTGTGTGTGACGTCGTCGACCGTGACCGAGCCGACCGGCTCACCGGGCTCGGCGAGCAGTCGCGTCAGATCGGACGCGAGCGACAGCCCCCAGATCGGCGACAGGTTGGCCAGCGTTGCGCGGGTGAGATCGAGCCGGTCGGTCGACGCCTTCGGTGTGACCCGCTCGTGAGGAAGGACATCCCCGACGCCCTCGTCGACGACCTCGAGCGCGCCGAGGACCCCGACGATCTCGCGGTCACGACCTGCTGAGTCCACGAACGACATCCGGTACAGCGTGAACGACGGTTCGTCATCGCGGACGATCACCCCTTCGGCCAGCCAGGTCCGGAGGAGGTCGGCCGCAAGCTCGTAGCGATCATCGCCGTCGCGTTCGCGCGGCACGTCGACTCGTACGACGTTGTGATCATGCTTCGCCACGAGGGCGTCCACGTCGGCGTCCGTCAGTACGTCGTAGGGAGGAGCCGTGACCTGATCGAGCGGATCAGAGGCGTACCGGAGAGCGGGAAAGGGTTCGAATCGGGGCACGCCGCACAGGGTGCCAGACCCGGTGACCTGGTACAAACGGTCATCATGAATCGCCGGGCCACGACCTCAGATCTCGGGTCGATCGAGTTCGTGCTCTGCGATCTCGATGGCGTCGTCTGGCTCGCACGCGAGGCGATTCCCGGAACGCCGACCGCGATCGAGCGGCTCCGTGCGAGTGGCCGGCGAGTGCTGTTCGTGACGAACAACTCGGTCTCGACAGTCGGAGAGCAGGAGGCCGCCCTCCTCGACATCGGCATACCGGCCGTCGGGGACGTCGTCACCAGTGCCCAGGCAGCGGCCTCGCTGATCGATCCCGGCGACCGGGTGCTCGTGTGCGGAGGACCCGGTGTCACCGAGGCGGTCCGCGGCCGGAGGGCCGAACTGGTCCCGTTCAGCGAGGCACCGTCGGCGCAGGCGGTCGTGGTCGGCCTCGACCGCACGTTCGACTTCTCGAGGCTCAGTGCCACCAGCGCGGCCGTGCGTGACGGGGCACGATTCGTGGCGACCAACGCCGACCCCACCTTCCCGACGCCGACCGGAGTCACGCCGGGCGCCGGATCCATCGTGGCGGCGGTGGCCACCGCCGCCGGGTGTGATCCTGTCATCGCGGGCAAGCCGCATCGCCCGATGGCCGATCTCGTGAGTCGGGTGTGCGGCCCTCGATTCTCTGCAGAGACGGCGATCATGGTGGGCGATCGATGGTCGACCGACGGCGCCTTCGCCGATGTGATCGGGTGCGTGTTCGCTCTCGTTCGCAGTGGCGTGACCCCTCCCGGTGCGATGGCGGGCGGGGTGGCCGACGTCGACGAAAGCGATCTTTCGGCCGTGGTGGATCTCCTGGTCGGTCACTGAGCCCGGGATACGGTCCGGCGGTAGGCTGAAGCCATGGAAACATCCTCGTTGCAGAAGTTCCTCGACGCCGGTGTGCAGTTCACCGACATGACCCGAAAGCAGGCAGAGTCGATCGTCAAGTCGCTCGTCCAGAGCGGCGAGGTCCGTCGTAACGACGCCGAGAAGACCGTGCAGGAACTCGTCGAGCGCGGTAAGGAGACCTCGGAGAAGCTGAACGCCAGGATCGAGGCGGAGGTCAACAAGCAGGTCAAGGCCGCTCGTGCCCGATTCGATGACCTGGAAGACCGTGTCGAATCACTCGCCGAGCAGGTGAGGTCACTGGTGCCGTCGGCGGCCGCGAAGAAGGCTCCGGCCAAGAAGAAGGCGGCCGCGAAGAAGGCCCCGGCCAAGAAGAAGGCGGCCGCGAAGAAGGCCCCGGCCAAGAAGAAGGCGGCCGCGAAGAAGGCCCCGGCCAAGAAGAAGGCGGCCGCGAAGAAGGCCCCGGCCAAGAAGAAGGCGGCCGCGAAGAAGGCCCCGGCCAAGAAGGCAGCCGCGAAGAAGGCCCCGGCCAAGAAGGCCGTCGGTTCCTCGGGCGTGCGCAAGGTCAGCACCACACGTACCTCCTGACCCGTTGAGTCGCCGCCGCCTCGACGCCGAGTTGGTGCGGCGCGGCCTGGTGCCGAGTCGTACCGAGGCGCAGCAACTGATCGGTGCGAACCGCATCACCGTGAACGGTGCCGTCGCCGACAAGGCTGCGCGCCAGGTCGCACCGGGCGATCAGCTGGTCGTGGTGGGCCCTCCGGCGCAGTTCGTTGGTCGCGGGGGGTACAAGCTCGAGCACGCGCTGCGCGAGTTCGAGCTCGACGTCGACGGGATGCGGGTGTTGGATGCCGGAGCCTCGACCGGCGGTTTCACCGACTGCGTGCTGCAGCGCGGAGCGGCACACGTGGTCGCGGTGGACGTCGGCCACGGACAACTGCACGAACGACTTCGTGCAGATCCCCGGGTGACGAACCTCGAGCGAACCAACGTCCGTCACATCGACCCGGAGACGATCGCAGGGCCGGTCGATATCGTCGTCGGTGACCTCTCGTTCATCTCGCTCCGGCTGGTCATCGCCCCGTTGGTGTCGGTGTGCAAGCCTGGAGCCACGATGGTGCTGTTGGTGAAGCCGCAGTTCGAAGCCGGTCGGTCAGAGGCGAGTCGGGGTCGCGGGGTCATCAGCGACCCCGAGATCTGGAACCGCGTGAGGTCCGAGGTCGCGTCGGCGGTCGCCGAAGCCGGATGTGAGGTCGCAGGCTGGACCGAATCGCCGATCACGGGCGCCGACGGCAACCGGGAATTCCTGTTGCACGTCATGGTTCCCGATGCGGCTGTGCGCCCGTCGGACGACGCCCCCGAACCCGCGACGGACCGATCATGACCCGCGTCGTCATCATGGCGCACCACGAGCGCATTGACGCCCGAGCGCTGGCCGACTCCACTGCGTCCTGGTTGCGAGACCGTGACCACGAAGCATGGATGCTGCCCGACGACGCATCGACCTCGGCCTTGGATCACCTCGCCTCCGACCGCCCCGCCGGCGATGCCGATCTCGTGCTCTGCCTGGGCGGTGACGGAACCATGCTGCGCGCGGTACGCCTGCTCGATGGCGCCCCCGTACCGCTCCTCGGAGTGAACATGGGCCGGTTGGGGTACCTCACCGAGATCGAGGTCGGATCGGTGACCGACGCACTCGAGCGCTTCGAGCGGGGAGCCGAAGCCGGGCATTGGCATCTGGACGAACGAATGATGCTGTCGATCGTCGTCACCGCCGCCGACGGCACCCGACAAGGCAGTTGGCGAGCACTCAACGAGGCCGTCGTCGAGAAGCGGGTCTCGGGGCACACGGTCCACCTCCTCGTCCGGATCGACGGCGAGCCGTTCACCTCGTACGCGGCCGATGGATTGATCGTGTCGACGCCGACCGGCTCCACCGCGTATTCGATGTCGGCCCGTGGGCCGATCGTGTCACCCAAGCATCGGGCGCTGCTCGTGACGCCGGTGGCGCCGCACATGCTGTTCGACCGGAGCCTCGTGCTGGATCCGACCGAGACGGTACAGATCGAAGTACTCGGCGAGCGTGCGACGGCGGTCGCGGTCGATGGCCGTCCGGTCGGTGACCTGACGGCCGGTTCGACGGTCATGTGCACGCCCTCGTCGAAAACCGCACGGTTCGTACGATTCGGAGCCCATCACTACCACCAGGTGCTGAAGGCGAAATTCGGACTCGCCGACCGGTGAGCGTCACACCCACATGTTTGACTGATCGGCGATGCTGACCGAACTGCACATCGAGAACCTCGGGGTGATCGAACGAGCGTCGCTCGTCTTCGACGGCGGGGTGACGGCCTTGTCCGGCGAAACGGGTGCGGGCAAGACCATGCTCGTCGAGGCGATCAGCCTCCTCGTCGGTGGCCGCGCCGACTCGGCGATGGTTCGTGCCGGCTCGTCGGAGGCGCGAATCGACGGCCGATTCGACATTGCGACCATCGACGGCGTCGACGAGATGGTGCTCAGCCGTGTCGTGCCGGCGGAGGGCCGTTCACGCGCCTATGTGAACGGTCGGCCGGCCACCGTCGCGTCGCTGGCCGACATCACGCGCGACGTGATCGATCTGCACGGTCAGCATGCGCACCAGAGCCTGCTGTCGGTTGCGACACAACGAGCGGCGCTCGACGAGTTCGGAGGCGTCGACCTCACCGAGTTGCGGTCGGCGCGAGCTCGGTTGACCGAGCTCGACGCCGAGCTGGCCACGCTCGGCGGCGACGAGCGAGCACGTGCGCGCGAGATCGACCTGCTGCGCTTTCAGGTCGACGAACTCGATGCCGCCGCCCTCGACGACGAGGACGAGGACGACCGACTTGCGGCAGAGGAAGCGCTGTTGGCCGATGCAGTCGGGCATCGAGAAGCCGGCGACTCGGCTCTCGATGCCCTGCGGGGTGATGATCGGGCCGACGATCCACTGACCGCCGCGCTCCACGCGACCGGCGACCGGGCGCCGTTCCAGGCCGTGACACGGCGATTGGCGGGAGTTCAGGCCGAACTCGATGACATCGTCGCTGAGCTGCGATCGTTGACCGAGACGATCGAAGAGCAGCCCGAGCGCCTCGAAGAACTGCGTGCGCGGCGGCAGCTGCTCGTCGACCTGCGCCGGAAATACGGTCAGGACCTGTCCGAGGTGATGGCGTTTCACGCGCAGGCCGAGGATCGCCTCCGCGAACTCGAGAACTACGACCGCCGCGCCGCGTCGCTGGACGCGGCGAGGGCCGCCGCGGTCGAGGGCGAACGCGCCACGGCGCGCGTCGTCGGTCTGGCGCGCCGAGCCGCCGCGCCCGCGCTCGCCGCCGCGGTCGAGCAACGATTGCGGGTCCTGGCAATGCCGGACGCGTCGATCGCCGTTCAGGTGGGTGGCTCCGACGACGACCATCCGGGTGACGAGGTTCGCTTCTTGCTGTCGGCCAATCCGGGTTCGGTGATGCTGCCGCTCCATCGGGTCGCTTCCGGCGGCGAGTTGGCGAGGGCGATGCTTGCACTGCGCCTCGTCCTCAGTGTGGGCGACGAGCGCCCGCGAGCCGGCACGCTGGTCTTCGACGAGGTCGACGCCGGCATCGGCGGCGCGGCCGCAGCCGCGGTGGGCGCGGCACTGGCCGATCTCGGGGCCCACCACCAGGTGCTGATCGTGACCCATCTCCCGCAGGTTGCGGCCCGGGCGACACGTCAGCTGGTGGTGACGAAATCGGTGCACGGTAACCAGACGTTCACGACGGTCGATGAGGTGGTGGGCGATGACCGCGTCGGCGAGATCGCCCGGATGCTGGCCGGTGCAGAGACCGGTGCCGCAATCGAACACGCTCGCGATCTGCTCGCTCGGTGAATTCTCGGCCGGATGTGGCACCGATCCGCGCGTTGGAGAGGGCGCGCGGGATATGGTGATTTCCCGTCGTGCTCACGCCCGATTCAGACCGCAGAACGGGCGCCAAATGACGGAGGTCATCTAGATGCCGAAGCACATTTTCGTGACCGGAGGTGTTGCCAGCTCCCTCGGGAAGGGGTTGACCGCCAGCTCGCTCGGCCGTCTGCTGAAGCTTCGTGGGCTGCGGGTGACGCTCCAGAAGCTCGACCCGTACATCAACGTCGATCCGGGAACGATGAACCCGTACGAACACGGCGAAGTCTTCGTGACCGACGACGGCGGCGAGACCGATCTCGATCTCGGACACTACGAGCGCTTCATCGACGAGAACCTGCTCCGGGGGTCGAACGCGACGACAGGATCGATCTACCAGTCCGTGCTCGCAGCCGAGCGTCGAGGTGACTATCTGGGCAAGACGGTGCAGGTCATCCCCCATATCACCGACGAGATCAAACGGCGTATCCACCAGGTGGCGACCGACGACATCGACGTGGTCATCACCGAGGTCGGAGGCACGGTCGGTGACATCGAGATCCTTCCGTTTCTCGAGGCGATCCGTCAGTTCCGCAAGGACGCCGGGCGCGACAACGTCTGCTACATCCACGTCACGCTGGTGCCGTTCATCGGCCCCTCCAGCGAACAGAAGACGAAGCCGACGCAGCACTCCGTGACCGAGCTGCGCAGCCGAGGCATCCAGCCGGATCTCATCGTGTGCCGCAGCGAGGCACCGGTACCCGAAGACCTCAAGCGCAAGATCTCGAACCTGTGCGACGTCCCTCAGGACGCGGTCATCAACGCGGCCGATGCCGGGAACATCTACGAGCTTCCGCTGATCCTCCACGACGAGGGGCTCGATACCGTGGCGCTCGACGTGCTGCGGATGGAGGGTCACGACATCGATCTCACCTACTGGCAACAGCTGGTCGAGCGAGTCGAGGCGGCCACGCTGCCAGTGAAGATCGGACTGATCGGCAAGTACGTGGAGCTGCCTGATGCCTACCTGTCGGTCGTCGAGGCCCTGAAGCACGCGGGCTTCCACCATGGAGCGAACGTCGAGATCGACTGGATCCAGGCCGAGGACGTCGAGGGTCTGCTCGCGTCCGACCGGTTGCGTCACCTCGACGGCATCGTCATTCCCGGGGGTTTCGGCTCCCGTGGATTCGAGGGCAAGGTCGCCGCGGCTCGGTTCGCCCGGGAAGAAGACGTGCCCTGTCTCGGCCTGTGTCTCGGCCTGCATGCGATGACGTCCGAGTACGCCCGCAACGTGCTCGGCCTCGTCGGTGCCAACTCGAGCGAGATGGACCCGTCGACGAAGTATCCGGTCATCGACCTGATGCATGACCAGCGTGACGTGACCGACATGGGCGGCACGATGCGACTCGGTGCCTACTACGCCGTCCTCGAACCGGGAAGCCGCGTCTCGGAGGCGTACGGGGAACCCGTCGTCAGCGAGCGACATCGTCATCGCTATGAGTTCAACCCCAAGTATCGGTCGCAGTTCGAGGCCTCGGGCTTCCGGTGCAGCGGCACGTCGCCCGACAAACGTCTCGTCGAGTTCATCGAACTGCCCGATCTGGCGTTCTGGGTCGCCACGCAGGCGCATCCCGAGTTCAAGAGCCGGCCTGACCGCGCCCACCCCCTCTTCCGGGAACTGATCGGTGCTGCCCTGGCTCGGCGAGACGCAACTCCACCAGGGCTGCGCCGCATGCTGGACGAGGCGTCTCGTGAGACCAGCGAGACGAACTCCGCCGTCGACACCTCGGCCTAGCCACCATGACCGGATTCCGCCACCTGGGCGACACCGATGTGCACCAGGGCTACGTGTGGAAAGTGGTGCGTGCTCAGTTCGAAGCGCCGGACGGTGAGGTGTTCGAACGAGACATCGTGCGCTCGCCGGGCGCCGTTGCCGTCGTACCGCTCGTTTTCGATGCGGAGGGGCTGCCCTCGGTGGTGCTGCTGTCGCAGTACCGGCCGCCGTACGAGCGCAACGTGATCGAGATTCCGGCGGGTATGCGCGATGTGCCGGGTGAGCCACCGATGGAGACCGGTCGTCGCGAGCTGGTGGAGGAAGCGGGCCTCGCGGCGGGGGAGCTCGAGCTGCTGGTCGAGCTCTTCCCGTCACCCGGCATGACCGATTCCGTGTGCTCGATCTTCCTCGCCACCGGCTGCACGCCAGTCGATCACGACCGTCACGGCCCGGAGGAGCAGGCAATGGAGTTGTTGCACCTGCCGCTGGAGGACGCACTCGACATGATCGATCGAGGTGAGATCACGGACGCCAAGAGTGTGGCCGGGCTCCTGGCCACCGACCGACGGCTGCGCGCATGAACGGCGAGGAACTCACCCTCGAAGCCGAGGAGTTCCTGGTGTGGATGTCGGCCGAACGGGGTCGATCCCGCAACACGGTACAGGCGTACCGGCGGGACCTTCGTCAGTACCACCGCTGGCTCCACGACCGGAGCCTCACGCCGCTCACGGTCGCGACCGCGGACCTGATCGACTTCGTCGGCGAACGCAAGACGACGGATGCGGCGACGTCGTCGATCGCACGCCAGATCGCAGCGATTCGTATGCTGCACCGCTACCTGGCGATCGAACGGTACCGCCCCGACGATCCGACGGCCCGTCTGGACGGGGTGCGGGTTCCGTCGGGCATTCCCAAGCCGCTCTCCGAGGATCAGATCGGCAGCCTGTTGGATGCCGTGATCGGGAACGAGCCGATCCACCGTCGCGACCGGGCCTTGCTCGAGCTGCTCTACGCCACCGGTGCGCGCATCTCGGAGGTCGTCGGATTGTCGATGGGCGACATCGATTTCGACGCGTCGTTGGTACGGGTGTACGGCAAGGGTGGCAAGGAACGGATCGTTCCGTTCGGCTCGGCCGCCGATCGGGCACTCGACGACTGGTTCGGCCCGTCAGGACGGGCTCGCATGGTCCCGACGAAGTGGAAGCGGCGTGACGACGCCGAAGCGATCTTCCTGAATCAGCGCGGTGGCCGGCTCAGCCGCCAGGGAGCATGGTTGATCATCAAGAAGTACGGCGAGCGAGCGGGCATCACCGACCACCTCTCGCCGCACGTGCTCCGGCACTCGTGTGCGACGCACCTGCTCGATCACGGCGCCGATCTGCGTATTGTCCAGGAGATGCTCGGCCATGCGTCCATCTCGACGACGCAGATCTATACGAAGGTGAGCCAGGAACGGCTGTGGGAGGTCTATCGATCGGCCCACCCCCGCGCCGTGCGGAGTGATGCGGCATGAGCAAGCCGATCAACCTGCTCAAGCATCCACACCATCTGGCGCTGCGTTTCGTGACGTCGCTGTCGGGCAGCCCGCCCGATGTCGCCGAGGAGGTCTGGGCCGAGTCACAGTTGCTGCCCGGCGAGATCGGCCTGTGGCGTCAGATGACGAACCAGGATCGCCGCCACTCCGCCAGGGTCGCTCGCCGTTTCATCGCCGCTCGCCCCGACGCGACCCGCGCCGAGATCGCGGGAGCGCTGCTCCACGATGTCGGCAAGATCGAGTGCGAGCTCGGCACCTGGGGGAGGGTCGCCGCTTCGATGGTCGGCGGGCGTACCGAACGGTTTCGCTCGTATCAGGACCACGAGTACATCGGTTCGCAACTCGCAGCCGCCGCCGGCAGCGAACCGGCCACCGTCGAACTGATCGACGAACGTGGTCCGGCCTACGACACACTCAAGATCTGCGACCGCGCCTAGACAGCAAGGACGCGGGCGGCGCGGCGGTCGTTGACGACTGCGCGGATGATCATCCACAGCAGCAGCCCACCCCAGATGCCGCCGATACCGAGGCTCGGGAACGTCAGGACCAGCACGGCGATCGGCGAGACGGCGAGCAGATACGCGAATGCCGCGCGACCCAGGAACCGGTAATCGCCCGCCCCGATGAGGACGCCGTCGTAGGCGAAAGCGATCGCACCCGGCACGAGAGCGACCGACAACCACCAGAGCGCGCTCGTGGCTCGCGCGACCACGGCCGGGTCGTCGGTGAAGACATGGGGGATGAGGGGAGCCAACAGCGCGACGACCACCCCGAGACCGAGGCCGGTCCACACGGACAGCCGGACCGATCGCCTCGCGACGTGCGCCGCGGTCGGAACGTCGTCGCGTCCGAGCTCCTCGGCGACGATCGTCTGCGCCGGCACGGCCAGTGCATCCAGCGTCAACGCGAGGAAGATGAAGATGCTGTTGGCCACCTGATGGGCGGCGAGCGTGACGTTGTCGATCCGGGCGGCGATCGCCGTCGACCCGCCGAACACGGCCAGCATCGAACCGACCCGCAACAGCAGGTACTTCCCCGCCGACATGAGTGGCCGCATGCCCTCCGGGTCGGGCCGACGGATGGAGGCACCGGTGAGCTGCGGTCGGAGGATCCACAGGAACGTCAGTGCCGCACCGACCTGGGCGATCACCGTCGACAGCGCCGAACCTGCCACACCCATGTCGAACACGAAGACGAAGACCAGCTCGATCGCGAGGTTGGCAACGTTCGCTCCGAGCAACACCCACAGCGGAGTCGTGTAGTCGGAGGCACCCCTCAGCACGCCCTGGGCCGCCATGGTGACGAGGAAGAACGGCACGCCGACCGCGCTGAGCGACAGGTAGGTCTCGGCGTGCTCGAGCACCTCTCCCGTGGCCCCGAACCAGCTGGAGATGGTCCGGGCGCCGACGAACAGCAGGGGAGCGGCCGGTACACCGAACAGGAGCGACAGCCACATCGCCTGCACGCCGACATTGGCGGCGGCCGCGCTGTCGCCCGCACCGAGCCGACGTGCGACCCGCTCAGTTGTGCCGTAGGTCAAGAAGTTGGCGCCCGCGAAGATGAACGAGAGCACGGTCGCTGCGATCGCCAGACCGGCGAGCTGGTCGGTGCCGAGCTGGCCGACGATGGCCGTGTCGACGAGGACGTAGACGGGCTCGACGGCCAGCGACCCGAGTGCCGGGATCGCCAGGCTCAGGATTCGCCGGTCGACCGGCGCCAGCTTCACGCGGGTACGAGCCCGATCGCGTCGTACACGCGGCGAAGCGTGGCCGACGCCACCGTGCGTGCACGGCCAGAACCGATCTGGAGCAACCTGGTGAGTTCGGCGGGGTCACCGACCAGTTCGTGATACCGGGCCTGGATCGGTTCGAGCATCGCCACGACCGCCTCACCCGTGTCGACCTTGAGTGCTCCGTACTGGGTGTAGCCCTCCGCCGCCGCCTGCGGCGTGGTGTCGGTGGCTGCAGCCAGGATGTCGAGCAGACCACTGACGCCCGGCTTGGCTGTCACGTCGTAGCGAACCTCGGAGTCCGAGTCGGTGACGGCGCGCTTGAACTTCTTCATGATCGCTGACGGATCGTCGAGCATCATGATGCAGCCGTTCTCGCTGTCGGCCGACTTCGACATCTTCGACGTCGGATCCTGGAGGTCCATCACCCGGGCGCCGGCTGCCGGTGTGACTGCTTCGGGGATGACGAGCGTGTCGCCGAAGCGGTGATTGAACCGGATCGCCGCGTCGCGGGTGACCTCGACGTGTTGGCGCTGATCATCACCGACCGGGACCTCGTTCGTGTCGTACAGAACGATGTCGGCGGCCTGGAGCGCCGGATAGCTGAACAGGCCGGCGGAGATGAAGTTGCCCTCGCGTTTGGCAGTCTTGTCCTTGAACTGCGTCATGCGGCTGAGCTCACCGAACGACAGCGTGCACTCCATGACCCAACCGAGCTGCGGATGCTCTGGGACGTGGCTCTGCACGAACACCGTGGCCACCTCGGGATCGAGGCCGACAGCGAACAGCATGGCGGCGAGCTCGAGCGTGGTCTCTCCGAGCACACCCGGCTGTTCGGTGATCGTGAGTGCGTGGAGATCCACGATGCCGTGGAAGACGTCGTTCTCATGTTGCCCGGCGACCCAGTTCCGGAGCGCGCCCAGGTAGTTGCCCAAGTGGACGCTGCCGGTCGGTTGGATGCAGGAGAGGACACGAGTCACGGTGAGCGAGGCTACCGGGGTGGCATCTCGCGACGGGGCAGGGATTCGACGCGAGAGTCGTCCGCCGCACCAGACTCGTCGCTGCACGCCCGGCGCGTCAGGCGGTGGCGAAACCGGTGAGACCAGCAGGCGTCAGATCCCGCTGCCGGCGCGGCCGCCGGACGACAAGCCGTCCGAGCACGAGGCCGGACATCGACACGCCCACGATCGCCAGCGTGACGATGCCCACGTCGATACGTGCCAATCCGTAGACACCCCACAACGCAGCCTCGACCAGCGCGATGACCCAGGTCGACAACGCCACGCCGGTCACATCGATGCTGCGATACACGGCGACGACTGCGGGCGACAACTGAACTCCGTAGAGCGCACCGAGCGCGATCCCGGCGGTGAGCCACCCGTCGAGCCCGAGCGCAATGACCGGAACTGCGCTGACCGCCACGGATGCACCGATCACTCGTGCGGCGACTCGAGTCGTCGACGCCGACGACGCGCCAACGATCACACTGGCGATGAGCACATAGACCATCACAGAGACGACGCTCACCGGGACGATGCCGAGGTCGCCCACCGCAATTCCGTACACACCCCACCACACGTTCACCGTGGCGCCGATGGCGGCCCATGTAGCTGAAACCCCTGCCGTACTGCGGGTACGGAGGAGCTTGTGTGCTTGAGGTACGGCCATGGCGCCGCCCAGTACGTTCGCCACGACGAGCACGACGATCAACAGTGCCGAATCCATTGTATGGAGCATAAGCCGTATAACTCCTTACGTCATCGTCACGTGCTGTGACGTTCGTCGCAGATGGTGCGCCGCTCATCGGTAGCCTGTGCCTCGATGCATGTGCAGGCAGACTCATTGGACGCCGAAGTCCAGGGCACGGTCGACGCTGCGGTCGAACTGGCCAACGTGATCGTCGACGCGCCAGCCGACGGCGATGCTGCCGAACTGGCGAAGCATCTCCGCTCCGTACTCGTGGAGCACGACTTCCTCAGGGCAGCCGCTGCCGGTGACGCCGAGATCGAAGCGTTCGCTGATCGCTGTGTTCCCATCGCCCGCCTCATGACGCGCCTGCCCGACGCCGATCTCCGCGACGCCGTGGGTCGCGTCAACGCCGCGCTGGAGTCGTGTGCGATCGCTCCGTCGTTGAGCGCTCATGACGGACTGGCGTTGCACATTCACTGGACACCGGGGACCACCCCGTTCGCCCATCAGGTGGCCGTCGACCTGCTGATGGCACTCGCCCAGACCCTGTGTGACCACGGCACCGAGCGATTCGGCCGGTGCGCTGCCGACGATTGCGAGCATCTGTTCTACGACGCCACCAAGAACCGGTCGCGGCGATTCTGCTCCGATCCCCGTTGTGCCAGTCGCACCCACACTGCCGCTCACCGAGCGCGACTCGCGCGGGAGCAGTGACCGGATGCCCGCCCGGAAACGGAACAAGCGCCCACCGGAGCACCCCGATCCGGTCGTCCGGTTCGGTCGTGCGCTGCAGGAAGCGAAGACGAAAGAGCGGGCCGAACAGCAGCGGCGACATGCCGAGCGCGAAGAGGAGAAGCGCCTTGCCCGACTCGCCGAGGAGCACGCAGCCCAGCTGGCCGAGGCAAACCGCCGGTTGGAACGGGCCATTGCGGCCGTCAAACGAGCACGCACGAGCGGCTCGGGCGGTGCCGAGGCCGAGGCGTCGTACCGTGCCGCGAAAGCCGACGTCGTGGAACTCGAGACCGGCGAGCGGCCGCGCTGGGCACCGGGCGGCGAGTGAAGCGATGTGATCGCGCCACCGACCCAACACCGTGACGGGTCAGACGAGCTGGGTCCCACGCACTGAGCGTGGTCACATGAGCGTGGTTACACGTATGTCATTTGCGCGAGTACACTGTGCGAACGATGTCCATCGATGTCCACACTCCAGTCTACGACGGGCCGTTCGACCTCCTCCTCCAGCTGATCCTGAAGGAACAGGTCGATCTGTACGAGATCGACCTGGCACACATCGTGGACGCCTATCTCGCCGAACTCGAGCGCATCCAGACGCTCGACCTCGACGTCGCCACCGAGTTCCTGCTCATCGCGGCCACGCTCGTCGAGCTGAAGACCCGACGGCTGCTGCCAGGCCAGAGCGACATGGATCTCGACGAGGAGTTCGCGTTGTGGGAAGAACGCGACCTGCTGCTCGCCCGACTCATCGAGTGCAAGACGTTCAAGGACGTCGCACAGATCTTCAACCGCCTCGCCGACGAAGCGGACTTGTCGTTTCCCCGCACCGTCGGACCCGACGAACGGTTCGCCGAGCTGATGCCCGACCTGCTCGAGGGCACGAGCCTCCGGCGTTTCCAGAGCGCAGCGATTCGGGCGCTCACGCCCAAGCCCGAACCGATCGTCGACCTCTTTCACGTCAACCCGATCAAGTTCACCGTCGCCGACGCCGTCGCCGAACTGATCGACGAACTGCCGCGTGCCGGCCAGATCTCGTTCCGGCGACTGACAGCTGATCTCGCGGACCGGATCGAGGTCATCGTGCGCTTCTTGGCGGTGCTCGAGCTCTTCAAGCAGGGGTTCGTCGAGATCGATCAACCCGAACGGTTCGGTGACATCGATGTCACCTGGTGCGGCGGAGCCGACGCCGACACCGAGAGCATCCTGATCGACGCCTACGAGGGCTGACCGGTAAGACTGGTGACGATGTCGGACGAATTCCTGCCGATCGACGAACAGATCGCGTCGTTCAAGCGCGCGATCGAGGCAGTCATCATGGTCTCACACGATCCGGTCCCGCCCGACCTGCTCGCCCAACTCCTGGAGCAGCCGGTGAGCTCTGTCGAACAGTGGTGTGACGAGCTCGCTGCCGAGTACGTCGTCCAACGGCGTGGGTTCGAGCTTCGGCGTGTCGCCGGCGGATTCCGTTACCAGACGGACCCCGAGCAGACTCCCTACGTCGAGCGGTTCGTGCTGCACGACCAGAAGGCACGGCTGTCCGGCGCCGCCCTCGAGACACTCGCGATCGTCGCCTACAAGCAACCGATCTCCCGAGCCCAAGTTGCGTCGATCCGAGGGGTCGATCCCGACGGTGTGATCCGAACCCTCCAGGCACGCGGCTACATCGACGAGGTCGACCGCGATCCCGGCCCTGGCCAGGCAGTCCTCTTCGGCACGACAGCCCAGTTCCTCGAAAAGCTCGGCATCGACTCGCTCGACGACCTACCGCCGATCGCCGAGTTCATCCCCGACGCCGACATCGTCGAAGCGCTCGAGCACGGGCTTCGCGTGGAGGCGAACGATGGCAGCCAACCCGCCTGAAGGTCCCGAACCCGAGCCGCCGCTCTGGGAGCAGATCGCCTCTCAGAGCCGCCAGTTGCCCGGCGGCGAGCGTCTGCAGAAGGTGTTGGCCTCGACAGGCTGGGGGAGCCGTCGGATCTGTGAGGAGCTGATCGCCGAAGGCCGGGTGACGGTCAACGGCGAGGTCGCAGTGCTCGGACGGCGCGTCGACGCCGAGAACGATCTCATCGAGGTCGACGGCGCGCCCGTCGGCGTTCGACCCGGACTCGTGTACTACCTCTTGAACAAGCCGTCGGGCGTTGTCACGACTGCCAAGGACACCCACGGACGAACGACTGTCGTCGATCTGGTGCCGAAGGAGCCGCGTGTCTTTCCCGTCGGCCGTCTCGATGCCGATACGGAAGGTTTGCTGCTGCTCACCAACGACGGCGACATCACACATCGGATCACTCATCCGAGCCATGGCGTCGAAAAGGAATACCTCGCCCACGTCAAGGGGAGTGTGACGCACGGCGAGCTGCGCCGCCTGCCGCGACGGCGTCGAGCTCGACGACGGCATGACGGCCCCCGCCGCGGCGTCGCAGCCGTCTCCCGGCGTCCTCCGGTTGACGATCCACGAGGGCCGCAACCGTCAGGTACGGCGGATGTGCGATGCGATCGGCCATCCGGTGCTCCGACTCGTGCGCACGCGGGTGGGCCCGATCACCGACCGGTCGTTGCGGCCCGGAGACTGGCGAGAGCTCAGCACCGGAGAGCGTCGGGCGTTGACGGAGGCCGTTGCCGAGCAGGCACGCCGGTACGATTCCGGTCCGTGAGCAGCCCCGTCGCGACCCCGCGCACCGCCAACGTGATCGGCCTCGGCCTGGTTGGTGGATCGATCGCGTTCGGCCTGCGCCGCCGCGGCTGGCGGGTGTACGGCGATGATGCTCGCGCCGACACGATGGCGCGTGCCCTCGAGATCGGGGCGATCGACGGCGCCGGGCTCGCTACCGATGCCGAGATCACGTTCGTCTCCGTGCCGGTGCGTGCCATCGACGAGGCCGTCAAGCGGGCACTGACCGAGACGAGCGGCCTCGTCACCGACGTCGGTTCGGTGAAAGGGCCGGTGACCGCAGCGTGCACCGACGCTCGCTTCATCGGCGGACATCCCATGGCCGGCAGCGAACTCGACGGACTCGACGGGGCCGACGGTGACATGTTCAACGGAGCGATCTGGGTCCTTACACCCACCGATGCCACCGACGACCGGGCACTCGCCAGCGTGTCGGCGGTGATTCGCTCGCTCGGTGCCGAGGTGGTGGCGCTCACCGCTGAGCGGCATGATCAGGTGGTCGCCGTCGTGAGCCACGTGCCGCACCTGACGGCGGCAACACTGATGCAGGTCGCATCCGACCGAGCCGAAGAGCACGCTGCGTTGCTGCGGCTCGCGGCAGGTGGCTTTCGCGACATGACCCGAATCGCCTCCGGACACCCTGATATCTGGCTCGACATCTGCTCGCAGAACCGTCCGGCGATCGTCACGGCCCTCGACGGTCTGATCGGGCGCTTGTCGGAGATCCGAGACGTGGTCGATGCCGACGATCGTGAGGCATTGGAGGTGACCCTCACCGGAGCTCGTGATGCGCGCGACCAACCTGCCCGGTCGAGTCGCCCATCCCGAGAACGTCGCCGAGGTGCGGATACCGATTCCCGATCGAACCGGTGCGGCCGCTGAAGTGTTCACGCTGGCGGCCGACTTGGGCGTCAACATCGCCAACTTCGAGGTCGTGCATCTGCCCGAGAGCAACCGCGGTGTCGCGGTCGTGCTCGTCGATGCCGCTTCGGGTGACATCTTCAAGGGCGGCTTGATCGCACGCGGCTTCAAGCCTGCCGTCACACCGCTCGCCTGACATGGAAACTCGTCGCGTCGATCGGTTGACCGGTCCCGTCGATGCGACCGTCGCAGTCCCGGGCTCGAAGTCGATCGCGAACCGGGTGCTCGTGTGCGCGGGACTCGCCGAGGGGATCAGCACGATCGCCAATGTGCCCGACGGCGACGACACACAGGCGATGCTGGCGTGCCTGAGTGAGCTCGGGCCCGATGCCGAACTCGTCGTCGGTCGTGTCACGATCACCGGGCACGGTCCGTTCTGGCATGCAGGAGAACGAAAGGTGTTCGCCGGGCTGGCCGGCACCACGTCCCGATTCGCCACGGCGCTCGCCGCGCTCGGGTCGTCGCCGATCACCGTCGACGGCCACCCGCCCCTGCGCAGCCGGCCGTTCGGCCCGTTGCACGAGGCGTTGGGTCAACTCGGCGTCAGCGTGTCTGCGGGCGAGGCGTTCGGCCATCTGCCCGCGACGATCGAGGGGCCGCCGACCTCGGGCACGGTCTCGATCCGCGGCGACGTGTCGAGCCAGTATGTGACGGCGCTGATGCTGATCGGTCCGTACCTCCCCGATGGTCTCGACCTGCAGCTGACGACACCGCTGGTCTCCCGTCCGTACGTCGAGCTCACGGCCGCGTCCATGAGCTGGTTCGGTGTCGATGACGTCGCCGTCGGAGACCGACGAATCCAAGTCGCCGCGGGTCACTACGAACCAGCCGACATCTCGATCGAGCCCGATGCTTCGTCCGCCAGCTATCCGCTGTCGATCGCAGCGGTGTGCGGCGGTTCGGTCACGGTGCCCGGTCTCGGCTCCGATGCCCTTCAGGGAGACGCACGTTTCGTCGACGTGCTGGCTGAGATGGGTTGCTCCGTCGAACGCACCACTGACCACGTTCGTGTGGTCGGCAGCTCGCGTCTGGAGGGGGTCGACATCGACATGGCCGACATCAGCGACCTGGTGCCGACGGTCGCCGTGGTCGCGGCCTTCGCCGAGTCATCGAGCCGCATCCGTGGCGTGGGCTTCATCCGTGACAAGGAGAGCGACCGTCTCGGCGACCTGACCTGTGAGCTCCGGCGGGCCGGCGTCGACGCAGATGAGACAGACGACGGCCTGATCGTGCGACCGTCTCGGGATCGTGTGCACGGAGCGCAGCTGGCGACCCATCACGACCATCGCCTGGCGATGGCGTTCGGAGTGTTCGGCTCCGCCGTCGAGGGCATCACGGTCGAGAATCCGTCCGTGGTGTCGAAGAGTTGGCCGGGTTTCTGGGCGATGCTCGACACGAGCTTCCGATGACCGTCGTCGCTGCGTTCGACTTCGATGCGACGCTGACCACGCGCGACACCGTCGTGCCATTCCTGCGGCGGTTCACGACGACCACTCGATTCGCCGCATCACTCGTGCCGGAGACGTCGCGCCTCGTACCGATCGCTGTTCGGCGTGATCGCGACCGATTGCGGGAACTCGCCACCCGACTCGTGTTCGCAGGCCGAACGTGCTCGGAGATCGAGGCCGAAGCGGCGACGCACGGCAACACGATCACGGAGCAGTGGCTCCGGCCCGACACCACCGCTCGATTGCGCTGGCATCGGGAACAAGGTCATCGTGTGGTGATCGTGTCGGCGAGCTACGAGTCGTACGTCCGGGTCGTTGCCGAGGGGTTCGGCGAAGTCGACGTGGTCGCGACCCGGTTCGCGTCGTCGACGGCCGATGCACCGGCGAACTCGACGGCCTGAACTGCCGCGGTCCCGAGAAGCTCCGTCGGCTCGATGAATGGCTGGCCGGCTCAGGGCTCGACCGAAGTTCGGTGACCCTTTCGCATACGGCGATTCGGCCGGCGACCGCGAACTTCTGGCTGCTGCGGACCATCCCCACTGGGTCAACGAGCCGCTCGCTAGCGTTGCACCGACCGTCTGACGATCTCCCTCATGCATCCGATCCTCCGTACCGCGTGCCCGAACCAGTGGCTGAAGAACGTGCTCGTCTTCGCCGCACCCGGCGCTGCCGGCGTGCTCGATCAGCCACGAGAACTCGGCATCACTCTGATCGTGTTCGTCTCCTTCTGCCTCGCATCGAGTGGCACCTACTTCTGGAACGACGTGCTCGATGTCGAAGCCGACCGCGCCCATCCGAAGAAGTCGAAGCGGCCGATCGCCGCCGGCGAGATCAGCCTGACCACGGGTCGGGTCCTCGGCACGCTGCTCCCGATCGCAGCGTTCGTACTCGCAGGCCTGACCGGCCGCTGGCAGACGATCGTCATCGTGGCGATGTACATGGCGATCACGCTGACGTACAGCGCGTTCTGGAAACACATCGCCGTGATCGACCTCATCGCGATCGCATCGGGCTTCGTCCTGCGCGCCGCGGCCGGCGCCGTGGCCGTCGACGTACCCATGTCGAGTTGGTTCGTCCTGGTGACCACGTTCGGTTCGCTCTTCATCGTGAGCGGGAAGCGGTACGCCGAGCGTCGCGATCTCGGCGACGGGGCGGGTGACGTACGTTCGACGCTGGGGGAATACAGCGAGGGGTACCTCCGATTCGTGCTCGCCGTGACCTGCGGTGGCGCGCTCGTCAGCTACAGCACCTGGGCGTTCGAGACCAAAGAGTTCGCAGGCACGGAGCTGCCCTACTACGAGCTGTCGATCGTGCCGATCATCGCGGCGTTCCTGCGCTACGCGCTCGTGCTCGATCAGGGCCAGGGTGCCGCCCCGGAGGAGGTCTTCGGCAGCGACCGGGTGCTCCAGGTCCTCGGTGTCAGCTGGGTGATCGTCTACGGCCTGGCGGTGTACACGTGACGACCTTCGAGCGGGCCTGGGAGGCGGTCGCCGACGTCGAGGGCTGGATGACCGAAGGTCAGGCCCGGGCGCTCTACGACGCAGCAGCGAACTGCCCGTCGGGCGGCACGATCGTGGAGATCGGCAGCTTTCACGGGCGTTCGACCATCGTGCTCGCATCGGGATGTCCTGACGATGCGACGGTCATTGCGATCGATCCGCATGCGGGTAACGATCGCGGTCCCCAAGAGCTCGACGGTTACGAGGACGATGCGGGCCGCGACCACGAGGCGTTCCTGCAGAACCTCGAAAGGGCCGGGGTCGCTGATCGGGTGGTCCACCTCCGGAAGTTCAGCGACGAAGCGCTCGATGACGTCGAGGGCGACATCGACGTGCTCTACGTCGATGGTGCGCACCGATATCGGCCGGCGAAGTGTGACGTCGAGCGCTACGGCGCGCGTGTGCGCACCGACGGCACGATGCTCATCCACGACAGCTTCAGCAGCATCGGTGTCACCGGAGCGATCCTCCGCCTGCTCGTCCTGAGTTCCAGGTGGCGGTACGACGGCCGGTCGAGGTCGCTGACGAGGTACCGAGCCTCAGACGACATCGCCCGAGGTAGAAACGCAGTGCGTCAGCTCGCACAGCTCCCGTGGTTCGCGAAGAACGTCGCCCTCAAGGTGCTGCTGACCGTGGGACTCGGCAAGGTCATGCTCCGCGTCGGCCGACAGGCGCCGGAGTGGCCGTACTGACGCCCATCACAGGGGTGCAACGTCGGCTCAGAGACGCCAGCGTTCGCAACGGCCTCGGCGCGCGTGTCGGACTTGGGGTGAGCAAATGGACGGCGGTCCCAACCGATGAACCAAGCACCATCCGATTCTCGGTGACGGCGAGGTGGTGAGGCGAACGCCAGCGGATTCCTTCGCCGGTGGTTCCCTCGCTCGACCGACTTCTACGTCCTCGACCGAGCAGAGATCGGCGCCGTGCAGACCTCGCCGAATGATCGGCCCCGAGAGACGCTCGGGCTCCGGTCACGCACCGACGTCCTCACCACGGCTTGCTGATGGGCGCGGGTCGGTTCAGAAGCCCTGCAGTTCCGCGAGAGGTCATCGTCGCTGCAGGGATTCCGTGCAGAGTTTCTATCGCTGTCGCCGGTGATCACGTCGCCGGTGATCACCAGGTTGCCCAGTGTGATCACCGGGTGATCGCATGGAACACCACGATGGCCAGCACGCCGGCAGCCGAGAACACCAGGCATGTATCTGTATTTCGGAGGCCGCGGCATCCTCGCCCGCGCCGCGATGGCGCGCCGGGGTCTGCGGATCGGGTCGCCGCAGAACGTGCGGCTCGGCTACGTCTTCGTCGCCGTGTGGGCGGCCATGGCGGTCGTCACGATCGTCGCCGCCATCGTGTCGATCGAGCGCTGACCGATCCGGCCGGCGAGTATCCGGCTCGCCGCCACGGACCTCCGGCCGTGTGAGACACCGTGTGGCTCATTCGGTGGCTCACACGGTGGCTCCTTCGGCTCATCGGACGAGCAACCCCACCACGTGAACGGCAGCGCCTCCGACTTCGCCAGAGGTCTTGACGCAGTGGATCGTCGAAGTGCTCGCATCCTCCCGGATCGGACTGTCCGATGGGATCGACATCCACTCGGGCGAAGTAGCTCGCACTGCTGGTCGTTGCACACATCCCGCGGGCCTCGATTCGACTCGCAGAACCGCCGGCACCAGACCTCGGGTCCTTTGAGTCGTCGTCGATGCGCACCCGACGGCGTCCGTGCAGGAATTCCGAGTCAGGCCGTGTCGGCCGGCGACCACACGCGTGGGAACAGTTCGGACTCCAAGGGAGCGCCGGACTCGATCGAGGGCTCGCGAATGAGGGGTTGGAAACTGCCTTCGGGTCGGTAGGTGACGTCGTCGCCGCAGAACCGAGTCGCGAGAGCTCGGCGCCGCACGCTCACATTCGAGTTGCCCGGCGCCGCATGGATCGTCAATCCGTGGTGGACGATGCAGTCCCCGGGTTCTGTCTCGTGGATCACGAACTCGTGCTCGTCTCGCAGCGCTTCGATGTCCGGCAGCGGTTCGAGGGTGTTCCCGTAGCGGTTGTCTCCTGTGAAGCTCTGCGGCTGGAATCGCCTTCCCCAACGATGCGAACCGACGAGATACTCCACCGCCCCCGACTCTCGCGTGACCGGATCGAAGGGCGTCCAGACGGTGCATACCTGCTCGCCGTCGACGGGCCAGTACGGCTGATCGTGGTGCCAGGGAGTCACGGCCTCCGAGCCCGGTTCCTTGACCAACAGCGTGTCGAAGAACAACGTCACCCGCTCGTGGGCCCCGAGTACCTGCTGTGCGATCTTGCCGGCTGGACTGTCGAAGACGAAGGCGCGGAAGTCGTCCTGCCAGGTCCACACGAAGCTGTCGCCGTGGAACGTGCCCGCCAGACCCTGGTCCATCTGGAGATGCATCGGCCCGGGGTTGGCGATGGCGTCGTCGATGGCGGCTCGCATCCGCTCGACCCACTCCGCATCGAACATGTTGCGCAGACACACGACTCCGTCGCGCCAGAACGTCTGCTGCTCGTCGACGGTGATGTCGCGTGTCAGCTGCTGTTGCATATCCGCAGTCTGGTCGCGTCGTCGCATCCGTGCCAGCGGTGGACCTGCGGAGGTTGCCGACACGCTTCGATCGGTCCCATCAGCGATCGAGGCACCGCTCGAGCCAGCCCGGCCCACGCACGCTGGACTCGCGCCGACGGGCGGGGACCTGGGATCCTTCGCAAACTGACCGTCAGAGCGAGCGGGAGCCGGCCGGCTGTCGCACGGCGCCTGCCGGTGGCGCGCATCGTCGTGGTCAGACCGAGTGAGGTTCGACCGTCGAACGGCCGCGATCCGGCAATGTTCGTCAGGACCCGGACGATTCTTTAGACTCGGCTGCGTGGTAGGACCTCAACTCGATCTGATGCCCGGCGAATCGATGGTGCTGCATTCGCACCCTCACTGGTGGTACTTCTGGAAGCAGGTGGTCTCAGGGATCGGCATCGTCGTGCTGCTCGTGCTGGTCTTCATCACCGACGGTGGCCTCTCGACGTTCCTGCAATGGGTGACGGTCATCGCGTTCGTCGTCTGGTTGCTCGACACGATCTACGAGTTCGCGGAGTGGCAGACCACACGGTTCGCCGTCACCGACCAACGCGTCGCGTATCAGAGCGGTCTCGTCCGCCGGAAGGGCGTGTCGATTCCGCTCAACCGGGTCAACAACGTGAACTTCGAACAGGGCATGATCGCCCGAATGCTGAGCAACGGCACGCTCACGATCGAGTCGGCCGGCGAGACCGGCGACTCCGTGTTCGAGAACATTCCCGACCCTGACAGCGTCCGCTCGCTGATCTTTCAACAGATGGATGCCTACGGCAACTCCCGGGCCGAACGCGACGCTGCGGCGATGGCCCGTGCAATGAACTCCGACCACGATGCCCCCGGCATGCCGGCCTCGGTCGAGGAACGGCTCGCCAAGCTCGACGCGCTCCGCGCAGCCGGCACCATCACCGACGACGAGTACGCGGAGAAGCGCTCCGACATCCTCGGGAGCCTCTAGCCCGGTCGACCGGCACGCGGTTCGCCATGAGCGCTTCGTCGGACCGGCGACGGCGTCACGGTCGGCAGTGGCCCGACCTCCAGCGGCCCACCGGGCCCCATCGCTGTGACCGAGCCGGGCGTCAGCGCTTGACGTCGGGGACCCACCCTCCGGGCTGGGTGTAGGGGCGGCCGCTGTTGCAGCCACCCTGAGCCCGCAGGATCGGATACGGATTCACCGGCGATCCGCCGCCGGGCCGCACCTCGAAATGCAGGTGGTGCGCACTCGCGTTGCCGGTCGATCCGACCCACCCGATGATCTGACCAGCGGTCACCCATGAACCCACGCTCAGCTCCGGTGCGAAGTCGGACAGATGAGCGTAGAAGTAGCGGGTGCCATCGGCCCCGGTCAGTGTCCAGGCGTTGCCGGCGTTCTGCCCGGTTGCGTTCCACACTCGCGGGTCAGCCTGCCGTCCGACACGGCGTACACGTAGTTCCCCGAACCGGAGAAGATGTCGACGCCGGCATGTCGGCGGCCACGGCTGCGCGCGTCACCCCACGTGTCCCGGTACCCGCACGGCCCCTGCGTCGGCGATGCCTGGAGCACGACCCGGGCGGAAGTGCCGGGTGTCGGCTGTTTCGCTCCGGCGGGCAGGCCGAGCACGTCGCCCGGGAGCAGGAGGTCGCGGAGAGTTGGCACCGTTGGCGTTCAGCAAGGCAGACATCGACACATCGGCCCGCCACGCGATCGCTGACCAACTGTCGCCGCGTTCCACGGTGTACGACCCGCCGGAACCCCCGGTGGAACCGCTCGACGACCCTGATGACGTCGATCCCGAGGGGGCCGACGCTCCCGACGGGAGACAGACGACGTCACCGGGATGGATCGTGCGATCGAGCCCGGCGCCGTTCGCGGCGGCCACCGCCGTCGGCGACGAGCCCACGCGGACCGCGATCGAACCCCAGCTGTCACCCGACGAGACGGTGTAGGAGGAACAGAGGCCCGACACGTCGGCCCCCGTCGGCAAGCACACGTCGTCACCGACGACCAGGACATCGGCGGCCGTCGCATCGTTCGCGTCGAGCAGCGAGTCCGGACGAACCCCGGCTCTGCCGGCGATACCGAACCAGCTGTCACCGGACCTGACCTGGTAGGTCGGCCCACCCGACGAGCAGGAGAAACCAGACGCGGACGTCGTCGACGGAGTGAAGACGACCGTCACCACAGAGGTGACGACGCCCAACACGATCAGTGCGGCAGTGCGCCGCAGTTCTGCCCCAACCAGCATTGCGTCTCGTTCCTTCCACGCCCGGCCGAGACGATAGTCACCACATGCGCCGATGTGTCGGCACCCCGATGTGCCAGATCCGCGAGGTCCCGCAACCCGGTCGGTCTGGCCGAGGTGTGACGCTGCAGCAGTAGCCTGTCGGGCGCCGTGAACTCCACCGACACCTCGAGAGCCCGGGCGACATTGCTCGCCGGATGGGGCGGCGCAACGCCAACGGCGGCAGCCGTGTTCGACCTCGATGAAGCGGAACTCCCGGCCGCGATCAAGGATCTTCCGACCCGTGGCGGAATTTCTCGCGGCCTCGGCCGCTCGTACGGTGATCCGGCACAGAACTCCGGCGGCCACGTGTTGCGTCTCGCGCCGGCCAACGACCGCATCCTGATCGACGACGATGGCGGCACGGTGACCGCCGGCGGCGGCGTGCAGCTCGACGATCTCCTTGCGCTGCTCATCCCGCGGGGCTGGTTCGTACCGGTCACACCGGGCACACGTTTCGTCACCATCGGCGGAGCGATCGCGTCCGACATCCACGGCAAGAACCACCACCGTGAGGGGTCGTTCGGTCAGCACGTCACCCACGTGCGCCTGATGCTCGCCGACACCACGATCGTCGAGCTCCGGCCCGACGAAGCGCCAGGCAACGACGACGAGCTGTTCTGGGCCACGGTCGGTGGGATGGGGCTGACCGGCGTGATCATCGATGCGACCTTCAGGTTGATCCCGATCGAGACCAGCCGGATGGCCGTCGAGACCCATCGCATCGGTCATGTCGACGACATCATGAGCCGGATGGCCGAGAGCGACACGAGCTTCCGCTACTCGGTCGCATGGATCGATCTGCTGGCGGGCGGAAAGCACCTCGGCCGAGGAGTGCTGACCAACGGCGAGCACGCAACCCTGGACGACCTGAGCCCGGCTGCATCGGCCGATCCACTCGCCTACGACGGGCGCCAACTCGTCGCCGTGCCGCCCGTGATGCCTTCACCGGGCGTGATCAACCGTGTGTCGGTCGCCGCGTTCAACGAGCTCTGGTACCGCAAGGCCCGGCGCGGTCGCCACACCGGAATCGAGTCGATTCCGGCCTACTTCCATCCGCTCGATCTCGTGGGGAGCTGGAATCGAGTCTACGGACGGTCGGGCTTCCTGCAGTATCAGTTCGTCGTCCCGTTCGGTGCGGAAGACACGCTCCGCACCGTGATCGAGCGGATTTCGGCGGCGCGCCTGCCCATCTTCCTCACGGTGCTCAAGCGCTTCGGACCCGGCAACCGTGGGCCGCTCAGCTTCCCGATGGGCGGATGGACACTCGCCATCGACGTCGCTACCGACCGCTCGGGTCTCGCACCGCTCCTGCGCGGCCTCGACGAACTCGTCCTCGCAGCTGGTGGCCGTCACTACCTGGCGAAGGACTTCCACATGACCCCCTCCGACGTCAGACGCGGCTACCCACGGCTGGGAGAATGGCAGGCAACTCGCAGCCGGGTCGACCCCGCCGGCGTGTGGGCCAGTGACCTCAGTCGCCGCCTCGGACTCACCTGATCCTCCCCGACCGAACGGACCTCATGCAGAACGCCCTCCAGGAACCTCAGACCATCGTGCTGCTCGGTGGTACCAGCGAGATCGGGCGCGCGATCGTCGACGAACTCGTCGCGCCGTCGACCAAGGTGCTGGTGCTGGCATGCCGGCGACCTGATGAAGCGTGGCCCGACCAGTTCGCTCGTGACGGGCTCGACGTGGTGGTCGAAACCTTCGACGCCGCCGCCACCGAGACACACGACGCATTCGCACGTCGGCTCGCCTCCGAGCACGGCGATCTCGATGTGGTCATCGTGGCGTTCGGAGTACTCGGTGATCAGGCGGAGTTCACGAACGATCCACAGGCGGCGGCCGAAGCCGTGCACGTCAACTTCACCGGTGGTGTTGCCGCCTCACTGGGCTTCAGCGGTGTGATGCGTCGCCAGGGCCACGGCCACCTCGTGGTCCTGTCGAGCGTGGCCGGGGAGCGGGTGCGAGCGGCGAACTTCGTCTACGGCTCGTCGAAGGCAGGGCTCGACGCATTCGCCCAGGGGCTCGGCGACTCACTCGCTGGTTCGGGTGTGCGGGTGACCGTGGTTCGCCCCGGTTTCGTGCATTCGCGGATGACGTGCGGTATGAAGTCGACGCCGTTCGCAACGACGCCACGGGTCGTCGGCGAGTTGACCGTCGCCGGGATGCGCAAGGGCAAGCACACCGTCTGGACGCCCGGCGCGCTCCGCTACGTGTTCAGCATCCTCCGTCACGTGCCACGACCCGTCTTCCGCCGCCTTCCGCTCGGCTGACGAGCGTGCGGCGGCCGATCAGTCGTCCAGACCGTCGAACGCAGCCGGGTAGACGACGTGACCCCGCAGCGTCGGGTCGGCGCCGTCGTAGGTCGTCAAGCAGATCACCTGACCGGCCTCTGAGGGTGCCCAGTCGGGGAGGGGCAGCGTGAGACCATGCGTCACGGAGTGCTCGAACCCGAACCTCGAGTAGTAGGCCGGGCTGCCTTCCACGACCACCAGTGGCTCCCCTCGCCGATCGGCGCCGTCGACCGCCGCACGGACGAGTGCCTCTCCCAGTCCGCGTCGCTGATGGTCCGGCTCGACCGCCAGCGGAGACAGCATCACGATCGGCCGCTCGTGGTCACCGTTTCCACGCAGCACGGCGCCGCTGATCATGACGTGCCCGACGACCACACCGTCGGTCTCGGCGACCAGCGCGAGCTCGGGGAGATACTCGGGTGACACGCGGATCCGGTCGACCAGTGCGGCTTCGACCGGCGAACCGAAGGCCGCCGTGACGACGCGTCGAATCGATGCGACGTCGGCGGAGTTCTCCGGACGGATCCTGACCGTGGGTTCCGGTCGCACCGACAGGTGATACGTCTCCTGACCTGCGTCCGCGATCCCGTCGCTCGCGAAGCCGAGTTCTGCCAGGATCCGGGCCGACGCTGTGTTTCCGGGATCGACCCCCGCTGCAACCGATCGCACGTGGCCGTCGGACCGGCACCACGCCAGGAAGCCGCCGACGAGTTCGCTGCCGAATCCCCGGCCCCACCACCGGTCGGGCAACAGATAGCCGATCCGGAGGTCGCATCCGTCCGGGACGTCGGTCGCCACGAGCAACAGACCGGTCGGTGCGCCGGTTGCCCGTTCACGAGCGAGCAGGATCGTCGACTCCGCCTCTCGGTCCCGGATCCACCGCTGCGCACGTTCGTGGTCGTAGGAGCCCGCCCAGTCGGGCGGCAGTGCGCCGGTCGCCGCCGGCGAGAGCAACTCGACGACGAAGTCGGTCAGGCCGTCGCTCGTTTCCTCGGTCCACGGGGTGATCCGGAGGCGTTCGGTCTCGAATCGGCAGTCCTCGATCACACCCACCGCATCAGCCTGGCATGCCCGCACCAGGCATCGGGTCTGGTTCAGGCGTCATCGTTCGCCACGGCCGGGTACCGGCCGCTGACGTCGGCGGGACTGATGCCACCTCCGCCGTCGCAGCGGGCGAACAGCAGCACCAGGTTGTCCTCGTAGCGCCCGACCAGGCAGAAGCCGTCGGCGACCGCCTGGTTGTGCTCCTGCGACTGATGGAGGTCAGAATCATTGGGTTCGTTCCATCCGGTCCAGATGTTGGTGAGCACCAGGAAATCGGCGGTCGCGATGTCCTCCGCCAGGCCCGAGCCCTCGACATCGGCAAGACCGGGGTCCATTTCGATGTAGTACGTGGCCGGTTCGAGCTCGGGGAACAGGAAGTAGACCGATACATCGCTGTAGATCGTGCGGCTCAGATCGGCCGGTCCGACGATCAGCCGGTCGCCGGGTTCCGAACGTGCCTCGAGATCGGGAATCATCTCGTTGAGCGCCTCGGCCACGAAGAAGTCACCGAACCAGAAGCGATGATCATCCCGCTCGACCAGGAACGGGACGGGCAACTGCCCGGCGGACACCCGCGTGTGCAGCAGGTAGTGACGGTACGTGTAGAACGGGCAGACCACCAGCATCAACACCCCGACGGCAACCGTCGCGCCGAGTGCGCGACGGGTCGGCGTCGAGCGACGCCGGGCGAGCACCACAACGGCCGGCACCAGCAAGGACCACGAGACGACGGCGACCCACGCCAGATGAGTCGAATCAGGACGCTGAAGGGCCTGCGGAAGAATCCCCAGTCCGAACAGTCCGCCGACGACGAGCACGTAGCTGGTCGATTGACGGTCCTCGTCACGTCGCATCGCCCACCAACCCACCGCCGGCACGGCGATTGCGATCAGGATCACCGCGAAGAACCAGACGAACAACTGCTGGCTGTGCCCGATCGCGGGCAGGCCCCACCAAGGTGGCAGGCCCTCGGCCACGGCTTGAAGTGCTCCGTCGGCCTCGCTCCAGCCGGGAGGCCGGGGCAGCTCGCGGCCAGGCCTGAGCTCGACGATCGGGTCGAGCACCATGCCCTCGAAGGCGACGACCGGTCCGACACGAACCAGGTGAAACCACATCGGCAGCAAACCGACGAAGGCGCCGAGGGCGACGACGCTCCAGCCCGACCGCCGTTGCCACAGCACGAACCCGATCGCGAGACCCAACCCGACCACGAGATCGGGCCGGTAGCCGAGGGCGAGGCCGGCGAGTCCGCCGGCCCACCAGAGGTCGCGCACCGACTCCGTGTACGTGGAGCGGACGGCGAACACCACCGCCCACACACCCAGCGCCAACGCTCCGTGCCAGGCCAGGGCCGACAATCCGATCGGGGTGAGAATCAGCATCGCCGCGACGAGCGACGACCCGACGGCTGCGACGTGCCCCCACGCACGGGTCAAGGCGTAGAGGCCGAAGATGATACCGAGGTGCTGCAACAGGCCGAAGGTGCGCTGGCTCTCGAGCGTGTCACCGGCGACGCGGTACCAGAGCGCGAGCACGTCCAGCGACGCCGGGCCGTACAAGTGCAGGAAGTCCTCGTTGGCTGCCTGTCCCTGCTGGACGAGCTTGGGAAAGACGAGCATGAAGCCCTCTTCCATGGATGAGCCGGTCGCCCGGTACAGCCCGCGAAGTGGCGCAACGACGACAGCCAGCACGGCGGCGATCGACAGCACCGTCGCTCGGGACTCCGGCCACGACGGCCGCCGCCACGCGCCGCCCAGGACGAAGGGAGTCGGCAGATCGGGCGAGGGCACGCCGGAACGGTAGCGACCCGAGCGACCGAACGGAGGAACCCCCAGACGTCGGCCGCCAGCCGTAGCCTGGCCAGCTCATGGCCACCGACCGCTCTGCCACCGAGCAGCTCGACCAACTCGTCGCAGACCTCATCGAGCGGGGTGTCCGGCGGGTGCACGTGCTGGCCTGGCGCGACCTCGACGATCGCGACGCCGGTGGATCCGAGGTTCACGCCGACGAGTTCATGCGACGATGGGCCGAGCGAGGGCTCGAGGTGCTGCACCGTACGTCCGCCGCGGTCGGATTGCCCGCCATCGATCACCGCAACGGGTATCGGGTGGTTCGGCGTGGCAGCCGCTACTCGGTCTTTCCTCGCACCGTGGCGTCGGAGCTCACGGGCCGCATGGGCCCGTACGATGCGCTCGTCGAGATATGGAACGGCGTGCCCTGGTTCTCGCCGGTGTGGTGCCGCAAGCCCCGGATCACCGTTTTCCACCATGTCCACGGGCCGATGTGGGACCAGGTGATGCCCGGGCCGTTGGCACCGGCGGGCCGATTCCTGGAATCGCGGATGGCGCCGCCGTTGTACCGACCGGGGCTGACGGTGACGCCGTCGGAGGCGACGCGCGACGATCTGCTCGAACTCGGGTTCCGGTCGGATCGTGTGCTCGCATACCCCAATGGAGTCGACCCACGGTTCAGCCCCGGCGGAGCGAAGGCGATCACCCCGACGATCATCGCGGTTGGCCGGCTCGCGCCCGTGAAACGCTTCGACCGGGTGATCGACGCAGCCCTGATCGCCCGGCGACGTGCGCCGACGCTCGAGGTCGACATCGTCGGCGGCGGGCCGCTCCGCGACGAACTGCAGCGTCTGATCGATGCCGCCGGAGCCTCCGACTGGATCCGGCTTCGCGGCCGGGTCTCGCACGACGAGTTGGTGAGCATGTATCGCCGGGCGTGGGTCGTGATGAGCGGCTCGATCGCCGAGGGCTGGGGGCTCAGCCTCACCGAGGGAGCGGCCTGCGGTACACCTTCCGTGGCCACCGACATCCGCGGTCACCGCAGCAGCGTTCTCGACGGCACCTCCGGTGTGCTCACGCGGCCCCACGCACTCGGCGAGACGGTCGGGGACGTGTTGACCGATCCGGATCGTCTCGCCGAGCTCCGCCGCGGCGCACTGAGGTGGGCTTCGAGCCTGAGCTGGGACGCCTCGGCGCTGGGTGTCACGAGTGCGCTGCACCGAGCGGTCATCGCCTCCCAGCCGCCACGGAGGTAGCGTTCCGCCACTGTGCGCAGCGTCATCGTCCTCCCGACGTACAACGAGCGGGAGAACATCGAGATCTACCTCCGAGCGGTTCGCTCTCTGGACGTGCCCATCGAGGTGCTCGTCGTCGACGACGACAGCCCCGACGGCACGGCGACGGCAGCCCAGGCGCTCGCTGACGAACTCGGCGGGATCACCGTGCTGGTCAGACCGGACAAGGACGGGCTCGGGAGTGCCTACCGAGCCGGTTTCGCTCACGTGCTCGACGACGAGTACGACGTGATCGTGTCGATGGACGCCGATCTCTCCCACGACCCCGCCGTCATCCCCGCAATGCTCGACCTGATCGACCGTGGCGCTGACGCCGTCATCGGATCTCGCTACGTCCGCGGCGGTGGCACCACCGACTGGCCCCTGCACCGACGCCTGCTCTCGAAGTGGGGCAACCTGTACACGCGCACCGTGCTCCGCCTCCCCGCCCGCGACTGCACGTCCGGCTACCGGGCTTACACCGCCGACGCCCTGCGGGCGATCGAGCCGACGACGACCCATGCCGAGGGATACGCATTCCTGACCGAACTCGTTCGCCGGCTCGGCCGCTCGGGCCACACGATCGCCGAGACCCCGATCGTCTTCCGCGACCGAGAGCGCGGCAAGTCGAAGATGTCCGGGCGAATCGTGTTCGAGTCCATGTGGCTCGTGACCAGGTGGGCCGTGGCCGACGCGGCGCAGCGCGTCGCCGGGCGCGCCCGGCCGACTCAGCCGTAGCGCCGACCGTGGTGACCGACACGCGAGCGGAGCCCGGCGAGAGCCCACAGTGCCCGTGCGCCGGCGCATGGGCTCACCGCCGAGCCGGACACGTCGCTCCACTCGTTCAACGGCACTTCGAGCATCTTGGTGGTCCGTCCACGATCGTGGCCCAGCAGACGAGCCAGGAGTTCGACGTCGAACGACCAGGCGTCGTGGAACGGCTCGGCCAACGCCTGCTGCAATCGTCGGTCCACACGAAACACCTTGGCTCCGCACTGGGTGTCGTACACCGCGACTCCCAGGGCCAGGCTGGCAGCCGTCGCATAGAGTCGTCCGAGGTAGTGGCGAGCCGGTCGGCGCCGCACCGTGTGCCCGAGGAGCGCAACGCGGCTCCCCAGGACCGCCGCCAGATCGGGCCGCTGCGACGCGATGTCGATCAGGCGGAGCATCTCCGACGCAGGAGTCGCCAGATCGGCGTCGAGATACCCGACGATCGAGCTGCCACGCTCGATCGACTCGATCAGGCCGATGCGCACGGCCTCGGCCTTGCCGACATTGCGTTCGAGCGGAACGAGCGCGATGCGATCGCCGTAGACGTCGATCAACTGCTCGATGACCAGGCGCGTCCCGTCGGTCGAGCCGTCATCGACGAAGACCACCTGGTCGACGTGATCAGCCAGTTCTGCGAAGCCGCCGACGTCGAGACGATCCGCCTCGTCGAAGCACGGCACGACGACCCGGGTACTCATCGCCCGACCCCGAAAGCCCAGTGCGACAGCCCGGGGAGACGCACACCGGACTTGGCCAGAGATCTGAGGACGCGTGCGTCAGCGGCGAGCCATCCATTGACGCCCGCCGTGACGACCGGTCCGGCGCTCCAGCTGCCGATGCCGTGTGTGGCGTCGGTCGGGGGTCGGTATCGCTCGGCGACCACCGTCGCGGCGCGGAGCGGCAACAGGCTGGTGAAGAGCGAGCCGTGCTCGACCACCTCGATCCACGGTGTGACCTGATCGAGCAGTTGCCCCCGCCCGTACCGGCGGTGATGGCCGAGAGCGACGTCGTGCGATCCGAAGAGGCGCTGGTACGCGGGGACCGCGACCAGGACGGGAACGCCGGGTTCCGTGATCGGCTGCAGTGAATCGGCAACGAACGCATCGGGGTCCGCGATGTGTTCGAGCACGTCGAGCACCAGGATCAGGTCGTGGCCGGTGCCGGGTCGGTCGCGGGTGCGCACCTGCCCGGGCCGGGCCGGCTCGAGATCGTGGTCGTCGTAGTTCACGTCCCAGCACACGGTGGTGGCGTCGGCCGGCAGCGAGTCGCCGAGCATGTCGGTGAACCATCCGTCGCCGGCTCCGACGTCGAGCACGTTGTGTGCCTCGAGCGCCCCGTGGTCGGCCAGGATCCGGCGGTACACACGGAACCGCTGTACCTCCCACGGGTGGCGGGTGGTACTGGCGCCACGTTCGGTCAGGTCCACCGGCAGGAGGCTACAGTTCGCACCGGCGCGGACGCCCGAGCGCCCCACCAGCCCGATGACCGAACCGTCGACCGATTCGAACGATCCACCCCGGTGGTTGCGGTGGTCGTTCCGTTCATTGGTGATCATCCCGATCGTCGTCGCATCGGCGCGGGCAGTCGCGACGGGCTGGTTCCCGGTCGGCGACAGCGCTCTGCTGGCGATCCGTGCCGCTGACGTGGGCACCGCCCATCATCCGCTGCTCGGTTCGTGGACCTCGGCCTCGCTCACGATCGGCACCGACGTCAACAACCCCGGCCCGTTGTACGCCGATCTCCTCGCCCCGTTCATGTGGACATTCGGGCGATGGTTCGGGATCGGAACCGGCGTGGCCGTCGGTGTCGCTGCCCTCAACACGGGCTTCGCAGTCGCGACGGCCTGGGTCGGCTCACGGCTCGGAGGCTGGCGGGTCGAGCGCTGGACTCTGCTCATGCTGGCGGGACTCGCCTGGTCGATGGGGAGCGAACTCCTGATCGACATCTGGCAACCGCATGCGCTCCTCGTGCCGTTCACGTGCTGTCTGATGCTCACCGTTGGACTCGTCGGCGGTCGATGGACGATGTTGCCGGGCTGGTTGGCGGTCGCGTCGCTGATCGTGCAGACCCACATCGGCTACGTCTACGTGCTCGGAGCGCTCGGCCTGTTGGTGCTCGCCGCTGGAATCGTCGCAGTGCGAACCGACCACCGGCAGGCCGCGCATCTGCTCCGTGAGCACACCGCGTGGTGGTGCGTGGCGGTGCTCGCAGTTGCCTGGTTGCAGCCCGTGGTCGAGCAACTGTTCGGTGAGGGCCAGGGAAACCTCGCCCGCCTCGCGACGAACGCCGGGGGCGGTGACGTCACCATCGGTGCCGCCACCTCGGTCAAGCTCGTTGCGGCCGTCGTGTCCCTCCCACCGTGGTGGACCAGATTCGGTTTCGAGGAGTCGGTCACCTCGACCCCGCTGACCCCTTCGCCCGGTGGGCCGCAGTTGCTCGTGCCCGCCCTGCCCGGCGGCCCGCTCGCGCTGGTCGCTGTCGCCGCGGTGATCTGGGTGCTCGGATGGTTGACCGTCGTGTCGAGGCGCAGAGACCTGTCCCTCGTGGCGGGCGCTGCTCTGGTGGCCCTCGTCGGCGTCGCAACTGCCGTCGTCTCGCTCACGATCCAGACCGTGTCGATCGTCGGGCTCGGCTCGCACCACGTTCGGTGGCTGTGGGTGCTCTCGGTGTTCGTCTGGACCACCATCGTGTGGGCGCTGGTCGAGTTGGGTGCCGGTCGGGTCACGGAGCGGCACGTGAACGTCGCGCTCGATCTCGGTCGTTGCGCTGATCAGTGTGGCGAACCTCCCGTATGAGGCCCACGACCTGGGCCCGACCGCCGATCGTGACACTGCCGACACGCTCGAGCACACGTTCGACGATCTGAGTGCGTTCGATCCCGGTGGACCGGTGCGGTACGACGTGAGCAACCTGAGACCGTTCGAGGCGTGGAGTTCTGCGGTGCAGATGCGGTTTCGGGAGTTGGGCATCGAGTTCCGCGTCGACGACGAGGGAGTCGTCCGCCAACTCGGCAATCGCCGTCGCGCCGACGGCAGCGAGGTCGCCACGATTCGGCAGGTCGAGCGTGGCGCAGCGGTTCGCTACGACGGCCCCGGCTGCGTGATCTCACGGGCATCGCCGCTCGAACCGGAGGTGGAGCGCGAGGTCGACGCGCTCGTCGATGCAGCGGTCGATGATCTCGTCGCCGGCCGGGTCGAGCTCCGCCTCGACGGTCTTCCGGGCGACCTGCCCGAGCGCTTCGCGCGCGCGCTGGCCGGGGACACCGACGAGGCATTCGTGTTGGTCGCCGACGGCTTGCTTCCCCTGCTCGCGGCCGAGGACCGGATCGTCATCAGCAGCGTCGGCGTCGATGAGGCCATCGAACGTTCCGCCTTGATCGAACGACGTGTCGTCGGCACGCTGGTGCTCGTCACCGACCCACCCGTCAGCTGTTGATAGCTGTTGATCCTCGCGGCCGGGCGCTTGCTCGTCGGCAGCGTCCTCGACGGTGTCCACCTGCTCACCGCGACCGCCATGTACACCGCCTGCCTCAGGCTCGCACCCGTTGCGTCACGGTGACGGTCGGTCTAGAACGTGCTGCCGGCGGGGGCGATGAAGATGCTGACCGGTTCGCCGAGCAACAGCATCTCCGCGAGGTCGTCCACCACGTCCGGAGGGAGGTCGGGATCGAGCGAGGCCCCGAACAGGTTCCTGTCGACCGTCTCGATGAGATCGGAGCGGCCGATCTCCTCGAGCCGAGCGCCGACTCGCTCGCGTAGTGTGTCGAACCTGGCTCGTTCATCGGCCGTGCGAACGTCGACCGCCGCCACCTCGACGTAGCCGTCGCGCACACGCCATTCGTCGATGTAGACACCGGAGACCAGATGCACCTCGGCGTCGTAGGTCCCAGGAGGCAGCACACGATGATGCGTCACCGGAACACGCCATGTCTCGTGGACACCGACGTTGAACCCCCGGCGCTCGAGCTCGTTGACGAGGCCGTACCCCTGGGAACCGATGAACACCGAGTCCTGCCAGAAAACGAGGTAGGTGCCGTTGCGGCCGACTGCAGCACCCGTTTCCGCCTCCAGAGCGTCGATCGTCGGCGGCACGACCGCTCGCAGCCCGTCGGACAGGTTCGGTTCCGGAACGTCGTGGAAGGCGACCGCACCCAGCGACAGCACCGTCGCCAGCGCAACGACGGCGACCGCACCCGAGCGGAGATGCCGGTCGATGCCATCGACGTACTCTCGTACCACCAGCGAGATCGTCCAGAGTGCCGACACCACGACCAGCAGCATCGTCATCCATGCCCACAGCGTGAGGTAGAACCAGACCTTGCCGAAGATGCGAGTCATCGAGATGAGCCCGGCCGACAACGCGACGACGAGCACGATGTTCAACGCGTTCAGGAGTCGATACCGCATCCGGTACGCGGTAGCAGCTGCGCCCAACCAGACGAGGAGCACGATGCCGCCGATGATGGCGGATCCGTCGGCTCCCGGCTGTGCCGGCAAACCGGAGCGATGGATGAACCCGTCCGCTCGGGCCAGCCAGGAGAAGCCGGCGCCGACGACATCGAGGTGCCGCAGAAACACCTTGCCGGCGACCGGCAGGCTGATGAGCGGCTCGGCCGGCTCGCCGGTGAAATGCCGGTACAGCATCGTCAGATTCCCAGGATCGCGGCGCCACTGGTCGACGAGCGGTGGCACCCACAGTGTGACCGTGGCCCCCAGCGCGATCAACGTCGACCGCCGGACAGCGACCCGCTCCTCGCCGCTGGTCATCAGCCAACGTCTGACGAGAGCGCCGAGCACGAGCAGGCTGACCGACAGACACGACAGCAGATACGGCACGTGAGTCTGAGCGGCGATACTTCCGCACACTGCGACGACGACCGCCAACCGATGGTCCCCGGCGACGACGGCCCACGCGCACACGAGCAGCAGCAGCCACAGGGCGAGTGGGAAGTAGGGATTCCACGGATGTGTGAGCACGTTCAGCCCGAAGCCGCGGATGGCGACGGCGGCGACGGCGGCCAACGTCAAGGCACCGGCCGTGCCGGCCAATCGGCGGCCGACCATGATCACCCCGACGAACGCAACCGAGTTGATCGCCACGCTGCCGAGTTGCAGTCCCCACGCGGTTGCACCGGCAAGCCGGTAGAACGGCGCCACCACGTAGAACGACCATGGCCCGGGGTGGCTGCCTTGATCCGGGAAGTCGCCGATCCGACCGGGCAGACCGATCCGCGGCGTGAACCTCCCGCCGACGTCGCGCACCCGGAGTTCGGTCATCGCGAGATCCAGGACCGGCGCCCACGGCCTCCACAACATCGCCACCACAGCGACCAGGAGGGGCAGAACGACGACGGCGGCGCCGGTCGCGACCGGTCGTCGTCTGATTGCGTCGCCCATCATCGACGAGGGTAGTGACCGGTCACGCGTTGATCGCGGTGCTCGTATCGGTCGGCGACTCGGTGTCCGACCTCGAGCCAGCGGCAACATCGGCATCGCGGGCGGTGAGGGCGCCGACGAGTAGACACACGATCGCGAACATGCCGAGACCCTGGACCGACTCGAACGTCGACGGCCAGCCGCCGTTCGGGAGCGGACCGACGCGTCGTTCTCGCACGACCACGACGACCGACACCACGAGCAGGCTGGCGAGCGCCGTCAGCTCCGGAAGCCGACCACGACGGGTGACCAGCACCGCGCCTCCGCCGATCGCACCCCACAGCGCCCAGACCGGGCTCACCACGAGTACGGCGAGCACGGGCCACAGGACTGCGATCGCCCAGCCCGCTCGCCTGGGGATGGGGTCTGCCGTGGTCAGCCACCGAGGGCGCGGCGACGTGACGATCGACGTGTCGATCGTCACGTCGGTCGTGCTCTCGTTCGACGACCGCCGGTCGAACACCACCAGGACGACCGCGACGAGTGCGGCGAGCACGGTCAAGTAGAGCGCCCAGGTGAGGCCGCGTTGGGCCGTCCACGTCACCTCGACGACAACGGGGTCGTCCGTTGGCGGGATCCACCAACCATTGAACCCTCCGTCGACGCGGGCCGGTGCCCCGAGCGATCCGGCCGGGCCCTCGGCAGTCCAGGCGTCGCTGTGACCCTCGCCGACGACCAGCCAGCAGCCGGTCGCACATCTATCGATTCGCACCGATCGCGTGAACCGGTCCTGAGCCAACACCTCGACCGTGGGTGGTGCGGCAACTGCGGCCTGGGCCTCACGGACACCGTCATCGAGCGTGACTTGGTCGAGAGAGATCGGCAGCGCGGTCTCCTCGACGATCAGGTGGGATCCGCCTGCGAGCGCCACTGAGTCGACACATGGGTCCGCCGACAGGGCGGCACCGTCGAGCCACGCGTCACCGGCCACCTCGACCGTGGCGCTGATGGCTCGCCCGCCGACCGAGACGATGGGTGTGCAGTCGATCGCTGTCGTTGCGTCGGTCAGTCCGGTGACGGTCGGACGGCCGTCGAATCTCAACTCCGTGATCGCGGCAGGCAGCGTGACCGGGTCACCGAACCGGCGGTCGGTCGTGACCTCCGGGTCGATCCCGGTGATCGTGAACGACACCTCACCCGGCGGAAGCGGGGGATCGACCGCGACGACCGCGTCGCCGGCGGCGCCCGGAACGAGCATGACCTCACGTTCCTCACCGCCGGACCGGATGCTCAGCGATGTCGCCCGACTGAAGCCGGTGACGGGTTGATCGACCCCGACCGATGTGATCGGCTCCTCGGCTCTGGTGGTCAGGACCGCACCCTCGGCCGCACCGAACGCCGTGATCCAGGCCGTCGCGGGGTCGTCGTCGAACGCGGCGACACCGGCATTTCGTGGGGACCCGGTCAAACGTGTCGTCGCCACCACCGGCCACCCGAACAGCGTCGCGAGTTCGGAGTCGGGCGCCCTCGCATCGACCCGGACCGTGAGCCCGACCTCGAACTCCCGAGAGGACGGGATCTCGAACTCGCGGATCAGAGTCGGTTCGGGATCGTCTCGCCACCGATCCATCGGGTCGGAGCGGAGGCGGGCAAAGGTCAACCCAAGGGGCGTGGTGGGCGGCAGTCGGTTCAACGCATCGTGCGGCGGGCGAACGATTTCGGTCGAGGGACCGAGGCCGGTCTCGATCTCGGAGAAGCCGACTCCGGCGACAGCTGAGCCGGTGAACGGTGTGCCCCCCTCGACTGCCACGATGGTGATCTCGAGCGTGCCCGAGTCGACGGACGAGAACACCGGGACCTGCTGGCCGGTCGGGCCCCACGATCGTTCGTCGAGCACGACGGCTCGGCCCGCGATCGACGTGGTCGGGTCGGACTCCACGATGTGGACTTCGGTGATGCGTCGCGCTCCGGGGACATCCGGCTGGTGCAGCGTCAGTCCATCGATCGGACCCGTGTACTCGATGCGGATCATCTCGCCGATCGGGTCCCCGTGCTCGCCGACCAACCAGGCGGTCTCGGGGTCGCCGTCGATCGCCATGAAGGGACGATGCTCGGGGAGATACGCGAACGGTTCGCCATACGAGGTGGCGGTCGCGACGACGGGGCCGCGCTGCACCGCGACCGTCTGCGTCGTCGGATCGTTCGTGTCGAACACGTCGAGCCGGGCATCCGATGACGACGGCCGGAGCACGTCCTGCTCGGCGCCTCCCGGCTCGGTGTATCCGGTGGTGTCCTGCGAGCTCCGCCAATGCCTCGCCCGGTCGCGGTTCGAGTCGGTCACGACCAGACCGGTTGCCGCCACGAGTTCGTCCTCGATGTCGTCGAGGTGGGCACTGAACCTCGTGACGGTCGTGTGCGGCGTCACCAGGCCCACGGCAGCTGCGTCGACCAGGCCATCTCCCGAACCGGACAGCACCAACTCTGCGGCGGTTGCGCGGATCACCCGTCCGGGTTCGTCGAGTTCTGCCAGTTCGACCGGCACGACGGGTTGGCCGACCCGGGGGTCGCCGACCGCACGCTCGTCGGTGACGGGCACATCCGGCCGGTTGAGAAACAGATCGCCGTACGGAGTGAGTTCGCCGACACCGGGAGCCGTAGCCACCACGGCACGCACGACCTCGGGGCGTGCGGTTCGGAACCGATCGAAGGCGATGTCGTTCGTCAACCACACCGTGTCGACTCCGAGCAGTTGTGCGACGGGAGCGAGCGCTTCGGGCTCGAGCACACCCTGCTGTACGCGGTCGTCGAGTGCGTACAGCAGGTCCATTGCGCCTGGTGAACCGAGCGGGAGCAGATCACGGGTCACGAGCGGCTTCTCGGTGAGCCCCGGCAGCGGTTGGTCGACGGTGTACCCCCACCGGTAGGCGCCGAACTCGGCTCCGGGGAGCTGGAGCACACGAGCGTCGCCGCCGGAACCGTCGAGGGCCGACGCGGCGTCCATCCACGCAGCGGGAGGATCCTGGTCCCGCTCGAGCGCCGGGTCGACGAATCCACCGGTCCACAGCGCCGGCAGGTTCGCCAGGGCGACGAGCGCGACAGCGCCGCCCGTGACCCACTGTGCCGGTACCCGCAACGTTCGTATCTGCGACCTGGAAGTGGCCTCGACCGCCATTGCGAACGCCAAGGCGACGCCGAGCATCGTGACCGGCAGTGCGCGTGTACTGCTGCGCAGTGCCAGAGCGAGACCACTCTCGTCGTCGCCTGCCAGCAGACGCATGAGGGGGGAGCGGTCTCCGACCGGGTGGACACCCACCGCCAGCACCAAGCCCGAGGCGACGAGGAGTGCGGCGAACCGGCGGTGCGCCCACCGGGCCCACGCCAGCGCGGCAACCGCCAGGAGCGGCACGACGTAGCTCACGACGATCGACGGCGTCGACGACAGGTAACGGAGCGACTCGGTCGTCGTTGCCGCGTAGGGGTCCCTGACGTAGAACAACCAGTAACCCAAGGCCCGCCAGGTTTCCGCTGACGTCGATGTCAGCGACACATCGCCCAACGACTCGGAGTAGGGCAACACATCGGTGCCGTAGCGGCCCTGGATCAGCAGCATCGCAATCCACCAGAGCGATGTCGCGAGCGAGAGCACTCCGACTCGCACCGCGACGAGCACCGCGTCTCGCCAGGTGAGCAGGCGTTGCCACGCCGAGTGGACGAGCCAGATCGCCGGCCCGGGAACGATCATGGCGAGCGCAGTGGCGTTGACGGCGCCGACCGTGAGCACCACCAGTGCGATCGCCGCCGGATCGCCCCAGCTGCGTCGCCGGGTCGCACGAATCGTGAACGCCACGATCCACCCGAGGCCGACCCACGGCAGCAACATCACCGAGGTCCGGGAAACATACGGCAGCAGGTACAGCGACAGCTGGTACGTGATCGCGGCGGCGAATGCAGCCATCGGCCCGACACCGAGCAACCGTGCGCACCAACGTACGCCCAGTCCGGCCGCCAGCATGAGGGTGCCGATCCAGAGCCGATGTGCGATCCAGTCCGGCACACCGAGCGTCTCGAACACCCAGAACCAGGGTCCGCTCGGCCAGAGGTAGCCCACGTGTTGATGTGGCACCCAGCCGGCGAACTGCCGCGGGTCGAACGTCGATGCCGCGTCACCCAGGAAGCGCCCGGGATCGAGGTACAGATAGAGCTTGCTGTCGCTCGGCATCCGGCCGGGCGCCGCGGTCAGAGCGGGCAGGTAGGCGAGCACAGCGAGTATGGCGCCGGTGCGTGCCAACGGGCGCTCGTACCAGGGCCCTTCGGTCACGGGATTGCGCCGAACACGCCGTACAGGCCGGTCAGAGCGACCAGTCCGGCGCCGCACGCGGCCATCGTCATCGGCCACAGCGACTCGTCCCGGTCGCGTCGTTCGTCGAACCACTTCGCAGCACCGATCAACAGCGGGAACGCGGTGTACACGAACCTGGGCCTCGCCGTCACCGTCGCCGGCACGAGCATCAGTGCGACGATCGTCCACGAGTAGGACTGGAGCACCCAGGGGAGCTTGGCCCTCCAGGCGAGGATGAGCAACACGATCGTCGTGGCGAAACTGATCGCCGTGATCGTGTCGGTGGGCGACGTCATCGGTTGCCAGATGGCCTCGACCGAATTCCGCACGGCGGTCCACCCGAAACTCGCTCCCTCGTCCCAGGCCTCGCGCTGCACCCTGAACCAGACACCCGTCTCGCCGGTGTGTTGGCCGAGCCACACCTGGAACGTGATGAATCCGACCGGTGCCAGCAGCACTGCCGTCAGAGCGTTCCAGTCGCGCCGTTCGCGGATCGCCAGGAAGGCCGCGACCGCGCAGGCGACGACCAGAGCGACACCATTCGGTCGGGTCGCGGTCGCAAGCGCCGCGAAAACCCCGGCGGCGGTCCACTCCTCGTCGAGCAACAGCAGCAGGCAGGCTGCCGCCAGTGCGAGCATGAGGGCTTCGCTGTACGCGAACGACAGGACGAAGCTGCCGGGAAACAGTGCTGCGAGTGTCGCTGTGGTCCGAGCCACGCGCTCGCCGTAGAGACGCTCGGCGATGAGCGCGATCAGCACGATCGCGATCAGACCGAACAGCGTGTTCATCACCAGGACCGCGAGCGAATCACCGCCTGGCAACACTCGATCGAAGGTTCGACCCAGGAGAGGGAACAGCGGGAAGAAGGCTGCTCTCGCCTCGTCGACGAAATAGGTCATGTCCGGTGGAACCGACGTCGGATACCCGTTGCGAACGATGTCCATGTACCAGAGGCCGTCCCACGACGTGAGGACATCGAGCATCGGCCTGACGGCACTGCCGGAGTTCGTCGTGCCGTGCGGATCGCCGATCGGCAGCAGGCGCTCTTCGGCGAGGTTCGCGTCAACTCGCAGTTCGGCCGCGACCACGGCCGCGCCAGCGAGGACGCATGCGCGCGACAGCACGTAGACCGGCAAGGTGTGCCGAAGCAGCCTCCACCACGTCGTCGAACGCATGCGGGCGACGCGCTGCCCGACCTCGAGCTGCGTCATCAGACGGCCTGTGCTCGCGGCAGGAGGCGACCGAGATGCTTCACGAGGCCCACCACACCCTGGCTCGCCGATCGGCGATGGCGGCTGGCTGAGGCGTCGCGTGTCGCCGCTCGATGCTCCAGATACCAGTCGTAGCTCTCGGCGAACATCTCATCGGTCGACCATCGTGGTGTCCAGCCGAGCGTCTCGCGCATGGTCGAGGTCGAACCACATCGACTTCGAATACATGAGCCAGTGGTATGGGGCGAAGGGTGCCAGTCCGAGGTTCGCCGTCATCCGCATGGCGGCGCCCGCGGGGGCTGCCGGGAGGCGTCTCACGGCAGCACCCGTGCCGGCGTGGCGGCACAGGGCTTCGAGGGTTTCGTACATCGTGCCGAACCGATCGGTGCCGATGTTGAACACTCCCGGGCCTGTCGCCCGAGCCGTTGCGATGCAGGCGTCTGCGAGATCGTCGGCATGGACGAACTGGTAGCGGTTCGAGCCGTCGCCCAACACGATCGGATCGGCACCGTCGGCGATCCAGTCGAACAGGATGCCGAAGATCCCCAGCCGCCCGTGGCCCAGGATCGTCCGCGGTCGGACGATCGACACGTCGAGTCCGGTACGAGCCGCGTCGAGGCACACCCACTCGGCCGCCAGCTTGGCGTGACCGTACGCCTCCTGCGGCTGTGGGACCGTGGTCGGCAGCACCGGATTGGTCTCAGGGACGCCGAACACAGCGCTCGACGACGTGTGCACCACTTTGGTGACGTCGGCCGCCTTCGCTGCCACGAGCAGGATGCGAGTCCCGTCGACGTTCACGGAACGCAGGAGGTGAGGATCGCGAGCGAGTGGGACCTGTGCGACGTTGTGAAAGGCGACGTCGACGCCGCGCACGGCACGATCGACCACCTCGGGATCGCGGATGTCGCCGGCGAGGAACTCGACGTCGGGCGGACGATCGGTTGCATCGTGCAGGTCGAGCACCCGAACCTCGTCGCCGCGCTCGAGCAGTCGGCGAACCAGCAGCGACCCGAAGTACCCGCTCCCGCCGGTGACGAGACTGCGGGTCACAGCTCCAACCCCTGGTCGACACACCACCGGATGCTGCGCCGCATGCCGTCGTACAGCGCGACCGGTGGGTCGTAGCCGAGTTCGACGCGGGCCACGTCGATGTCGCATGCGATGTTCTTGTTCATCTCACCGAGCACGTGGATCTGCTGGTGATAGCGGCCGGTCCGCTGGACCATCGCATCGGCAGCGTTCGGCGAGCCGACCCACGACATCGGGCACCCTGGCCCGGTTCGGACGGACGTCGAATCCCTCGTCGATGAGCGCTCGGCCCACGGTGTCGACGATCTCGTTCACGGTGTATGCGGATGCATCGGCGATCCACCACGCGCTGCCGGGAGGTGTCTCGACCAGCTCGGCCCGAAGCACCCCCTGCACCAGGTTGTCGACGTAGACCATCGAGCGCGACTGACCCCCACCACCGAAGACCGGAAAGAGGCCCCTGCGCACCATGGTGAAGAAGGTCGTCTGGCGCGGCGGTTGGTGCGGGCCGTAGAACCAGGGCGGCCGAACGATCACTGCGTTCAAACCGTCGGCGACCGCATCGCCGACCGCGAGCTCCGCCTCCATCTTCGATCTGCCGTAGCTGTAGTAGGGGTGGTAGGGCTCGTCATTGCGAAATCGGTCGGCGGGGTGGGCGTTCGTGCCGAATGGGCTGTTCGACGACACGTGGACGAACCGTCGGACCCGATGCCGGATCGAGTGGTCGAGCATCGAACGGACACCATCGACGTTGACGGCGAAGAACTCGGCGACGTTGCGCGGGTGGATGACGCCGGCAGTGTGCAGGACGTCGACCGCGCCGTCGAGACCGTCGAACAGCCGATCCAGGTCGGCGGGTTTGCGCAGGTCGCCGACCACAGGCTGGACGTTCGGCCCCAATGCGCTGAGCGCATCGGCCTCGACCCGAGTCCGAACGAGTGGACGGATCGCGCCGGCAGCGGGCCCACTCTCCGCTGTCGTCGGTCAGGGCATGCATCAGCGAGTAGCCCAGCCAACCACTGCCTCCGGTCACGATGGTGACGTCCGGTGCGTCGATCGAGCCGGGCCGTCCGGGAGCGGTCATCGTCGGGCCTCCATGAAGCGACACGCGTTCCGGATCGCGACGGCCATCACCGACGCCTGCGGATTGACTCCCGGAGCGTCGGGAAGCAAGGAGGCATCGTTGACGAACACGTTGTCGGTGTCGTGGACGCGGCCGAAGCTGTCGGTGGCGGCCAGCGCGGTGTTCTCGCCCATCGGGACCGTGGAGCACAGGTGCACGGTCATCACGCTCGCCGACGTGGCCACGAATCGTTCGCCGACGGCCGCCAGGTCCGCCCGAGACCGAACGATCGGCGCATTCCGGAATGATGGATACACCTCGCGAGCGCCTGCTTCGAGCATCACCAACGCCAGACGAGCGAGCCCCTGTCCGAGCAGACTCCGGTCGCGCCGTGTCAGCCGGTACGACACGACCGGGTCTCTCATACCGGGCACCGCCGTGACGCGCCCCCGCCCCTCGCTCGTGATCGCGGCGTAGTAGACCGCGATCTCGGGCCAGGCGGTGACGGCGTGGCGCATCTCGGCCCAGTTGTCGGTCAGCGCCAGCGCCACCAGGCCGGGTTGACTCGCCGATCCTCCGAAGGAGAGGTCGGGGGAGAACTCTTTCACCTGGTGGACGGGAACATCGACGCTCACGTTGACTGCCTCGTCGAAGCGTGCTGCCAGCTTCACGGTGGGATGAATCGCCAGTGACTTGCCGATCCGGCGCCGGTGACCGGACCGCTGCAGGATCGCCGGAGTCTGGATCGCACCGCCACAGACGAACACGGCGTGGTAGTCGACGGTCACAGGTTCGCCGGCCGGGCCCGTCAGCTCCGCTCGGAACGAGCGGCGCCCGTCAGCGATCAGCCGATCGACACGGTGCTCGCACAGCACACGCGCACCAGCCCGGATCGCACGGGGCAGGTAGGTGCGGGTCATGCTCTGGCGCTGTCCGGTGTCGGCGTCTCCGCCATCGGGGTACGTCATCCAGCGTGGAATCTCGTCGTGGTCCCAACCGAGCGCGGCGGCGCCGGAGCGCAGCCGCTCGCTTGCCGGTGTGTGCCGTCCTGGCACGGTCGACACACTGAGATCCGCCTCGACCTCGTCACAGATGCCATAGAACTCGTCGGCGTCGAACTCGACGATCGAGTGCGTCCGACGCCATCGGTCGAGCGTCTCTTCGGGCGGGCGCCGATAGAGCCCGCTGTTCACCTCGGTACCACCGCCGGCGCAGCGACCCTCGGTGTATGCGATCGACGGACGCCCGAGCGCAACGGTGACCCCGCCGGAGCGGTATTGGCGATCCATCTGCTCGAGCGAGAACGGCACGACTTCGCCCTGCTCGACCCACGGGCCCTCTTCGACCACGAGCACGTCGACGCCCGCTTCGGCGAGCAGGGCAGCGGTTGTCGCACCTCCCGCCCCCGATCCGATGACGAGCACATCGCAATCATGATGCGGCCGCTGAGCCGCGCTCACCCCTGTCCTCCCGACGAGGTCGTCGACGGCCACGTCTCCCACACGTATGCGAACGCCAGCGAGCGGACCATACGCGCCAACTCACCGATGAACGGTAGTGACGTCGACGCCAGAAACCGGGTCGTCCGGTCGGTGCCGGCCACCCGACCTGCGGCGGCAACGACGAACGTCAGCATCACCAGTCCGAGCCGGAGCGGTGTCGGCATCTGATCGGCACGTCGGCACACGAACAGCACGGCGTCATCACGCTGCTGATCGGGCAGATCCGGCAGTTCGAGAACGAGCAGCTGGTCGCAGAGGCGGCCGAAGGGGCCAACCGGCCGCAGCGGGCTCGAGATCGCCACGCCCGGAAACATCGACTGCTGGGACGTCACGATCGCAAGAGCGTAGCGAAGGAAGGGTGGTCACCACCTGGCCATCGGCAAGATTCGCTGACGTGACCCGAACTTGGGCGCGGGACCGGCTGCCGTGGTGAGCGCCCACAGCACACGACCGCGCTGCCCGCGATACGGCTCGAGGAGTTCGAGCATCCGGTCGTCATCGGCCCGGGCTTCTCCGGCCAGCGCCCAGGCCACGGTGTTCGGATGGTGGTAGTCGCCGACGGGCACGGCGTCGGCGTCGCCGAGCACCGGCCCGAGTGAGGAGCCGATCGTCCACGGACCGATTCCGGGAAGCAGGCTCAACTTCTCTGCCACCGTCGACGACCCGGCATCGGTCCACCGCCAGAGTTTGTCGGCGTGCCGGGCGACCTCGGTGAGTGGTCGAGCCCGCTTCGTCTCGATGCCCAGTGGGTGGAACCACCACGCCGGACGGCGGTACAAGGTGTCGGGTGCCGGCGGGAGCCGCATGCTGCCGACCAGTTCCGCCGGGCCGGGCGCCGGGTCACCGAGCTCGTAGCAGAGCCGTGCCCACTGCCTGACCGCCTCGCCGCCCGTGATGCGTTGGGCGATGATCGTCGGGAGGAGGTGGTGATAGAGCATCAGCGACGCTCCGACACGGCCACCGCGTGTGACCCGCAGGGCTCGTTCGACCACCGGGTGAGCATGCTCGAAGGCGCCGGGAAGGTCGACGGCCCCCACGAGATCGTCGACGCGGTCGAGCAGCCAGGCATCCCCGGGACCCCACGCGTCGGCCTCGAGCCCACACGCGGCGGGATCGGCCGGGTCGCTGGTCCAGCGGATCAGGAGCGTGCCGGGCCCGTCGGGCGTGATCGTGGCCCGCACGAAGGAATCGCCGGAGAGCCTGGTCGTCGGGTCGCCCGAGCCCATGCGATGGATGCCCAGCGTTCGTCTCAGCGATCGAGGCGCCTCGATCGTGGTCCACACAGGTGCGACCGTCGACATCGGCGTGGACGGTATCAGCTGATCGAAACCGGAGTCTGGAGCGGATGGTGGCAGGCGACGAAGTGATCGTCGGAGATCGGCCGCATGCTCGGTTCGGTGCTGACACAGATCTCGTCAGCAGCAGGGCAACGAGGATGGAAGCGGCATCCGGACGGTGGATTGACCGGGGAAGGCGGCTCGCCGGTGATCGTGGTCCCCGCCACAGCAACGTCGGGATCGGGAACCGGGATCGAGTCCAGGAGGACCTGCGTGTAGGGATGCGCCGGACGGTTGTACAGATCGTCGGCCGTCGCGACCTCGCAGAGCTTGCCGAGGTACATCACGGCCACCCGGTCGCTGATGTTCTTCACCACCGCAAGGTCGTGGGCGATGAACATGAGTGTCAATCCGTACTCGGCCTTGAGGTCTTCGAGCAGGTTGAGCACCTGGGCCTGCACGCTGACGTCCAGAGCAGAGACCGGCTCGTCGCAGATGATGAGCGTCGGATCGAGCACCAGCGACCGTGCGATCGAGATTCGCTGACACTGGCCGCCGGAGAATTGATGCGGGCGGCTCTCCGCAGCACGTTCGGGGTCGATCCCGACGTTCTCGAGCACCCGGTCGACGAGCTCGGCGCGTTCGGGTTGGGTGCCGCGGTCCCAGATGTCGAGCGGCTCTTTCACACTGTCTCGCACCTTGCGTCGCGGATTCAACGACGAGATCGGATCCTGGAAGATCATCTGGATCTTCGTTCGTGCCTCGCGGAGCTCGTCGAACGACAGCTTCGTGAGGTCGGCGCCGCCGAACACGACCGAGCCCGACGTCGGCTTCTCGATCTGCATGATCGCCCTGCCGGTCGTCGACTTGCCGCATCCCGACTCACCGACGATGCCGAGCGTCTCGCCCGGGAGCACGTCGAAGCTGATCCCCGCCACCGCGCTGACGGTGCCCGATCGACCGAGCGGGAACTCCACGACCAGATCTTCGACCCGCAGGACCGCCTCGCCGTCACGCAGGTGCGCGTTGCCCGTGCCGGCCATCAGTTCGACCGTCCCGCAACCGACACCTGGGCCATGATCTCGACGTCGCGCTCTTCGAACTCGGGCGACCCCACCGGGTACCAGCACGCGAACATGTGCTCGGTCGATTCCGTGGTGGGCTCCAGAGGCGGCCGCTCCTCGAGACATTGCTCGTGTGCGTAGGCGCAACGGGGTGCGAACCCGCATCCCTTCGGAGGGTTGACGAGGTCGGGCGGTCGACCTGGGATGGTCAGAAGCCGGGTGTGGCTCGGGTCCTCGATCTTGGGAATGCTGCGCATCAGCGACTTCGTGTACGGCATCTTCATGTTGGCGAACAGCTCTCGCGTGGGCGCCTTCTCGACCAGCCGCCCGCCGTACATCACTGCGATCTCGTCGGTGTGCCCTGCGACGACACCCAGATCGTGGGTGACGAGGATGATCGACATGTTTCGTTCGTTTCGCTGCTCACCGATCAGCTCGAGGATCTGCGCCTGGACGGTCACGTCGAGTGCGGTCGTCGGCTCGTCCGCGAACAGCAGCGTCGGACCGCATGCGAGCGCGATCGCGATCATGACCCGCTGGCGCATTCCACCCGACAACTCGTGCGGGTACTGGTCGAGTCGCTTGTCGGGCTCGGGAATGCGGACGTCTCGGAGGAGAGCGACGGCCGTTTCCCGTGCGTTCTTCCTGTCCATGCCGAGGTGGATGCTCAGCGGCTCGGTGATCTGATTCCCGATCTTCATCAGTGGGTTCAGCGAGACCATCGGGTTCTGGAAGACCATCGACATCTCACGGCCCCAGAGATGGCGCATCTGCTTCTGGTTCAGTCCGAGCGTCTCCTGCCCGGCGAACCTGACCGAGCCGCCCAGCACTGCGGTCGCGGGGAGCAAGCCCATGATCGTACGGCTGAGGACGGTCTTGCCGGAGCCCGACTCGCCGACCACACCGAGCGACTTGCCGCGTCGAGTTCGAACGTGACGCCGTCGACGGCACGAACGAGCCCACGTTCGGTCCGGAAGTGGGTGGTCAGGTCGGTCACCTCGAGCAACGTGCCCTCGGCGACGCGTCCCGTGGTCTGGATCGCGTCGCTCACAGGCTGGTCTCCCGCACGTCGAAGTACGCACGCACCCGGTCACCGGCGAAGTTGAGCGCGAGGACGGTCAGGAACAGCACGAGAATTGGGAACATCGAGATCCAGGGGGCATTCTCCAGGTCGCGGCTGCCGGACCCGAGCAGGATCAGCTTGCCCCACGTCTCCTCCTTCTCGACGGAGAGACCGAGGAACGCGAGACCACCTTCGGCCACGATCGCAACGGCCATGCCGAGCAGAGCGAGCGCTCCCATGGGGATCACCACGTTGGGAAGCAGCTCGCGGACGATGATGCGGGGATGGCGGGCGCCGAGCGTGCGGGCGGCGATCACGAATTCACGCTCTGCGTACTGGATCGTCGTGGCGCGGGCGAGGCGACCGACGGGCGCGATCGCCAGGAATCCGAGTGTTGCCGAAATCGTGAACAGACTGCGGTCGAGCAGCGACGTGATCAGGATTGCGAGGACCAGGGCCGGGAACGACAGGAGCACGAGGAAGACGAACGAGATGACCCGGTCGAAGGAGCCACGGAAGTACCCGGCGACCGTTCCCATCGTGCCGCCGATGATCATGCCGGAAGCGATTGCGGAGAACCCGACCACCAGGGACACTCGGGCACCGTAGATCGTACGCGAGAACACGTCGCGAGCGTCCTGGTCGGTCCCGAACCAGAACGTCGAGTTCGGGGCATACGGCGGCCGACCGAGCTCGGGATCGATGAAGTTCGCATTCGGGTCCTTCAACGGCAGCCACGGCGCCAGGATCGCGGCTCCGATGATGAGCACCAGCCAGCCGAGCGCCAACCAGAAGGCCCACCCCAACGTTCGCTTGAGCAGATCCTCACCGGGAGTGGTGTCCTCGGCCGTCACGGCAGCATTGATCGAATCGAGTTGGCTGCCGCCCACGTCGACGATGCGGCTCATCGCCGCACCCTCGGATCGATGAGCGAGTACAGCACATCGACCAGGATGTTCACGACCACGAAGGCGAACGCGATGATCATCACGATCGCGAGCACGATCGGGAAGTCCTCGACGACGACGGCTTCGACGATCGCCGACCCGAGGCCCGGGACCCGGAAGATCGTCTCGACGATCAGTGAGCCCCCGATCAGTGCGCCGGTCGTGATGCCGAACACGGTCAGGAACGAGAACAGCGACGGCCGGAGGGCGTGCTTGAACAGTACGGCCCGCCGACTCACGCCCTTGCTGCGTGCCATGAGAATGAAGTCCTCCTGCAGCGTGGTGATCAGATCGGTGCGCAGCAGGCGCTGGTACACGGCAGCGGCCGGCAGTGCGATCGTGAGTGCGGGCAACACGAGTTGCCACAGCCGTGCCGCCAACGGATCGCTCGCCACGAACGTCTGGGGGAACCAGCCGAGTTTGATCGCGAAGGCGTACTTGAGGATCACGCCAAGCGCGAAGTTCGGGAGTGCGATGATCAGGAACGTCGTGATCGTCGAGAACTTGTCGATCGACGTGTTGGCCTTGGCCGCCGACCACAACGCCCACGGGATCGAGATCGAGACCGCCATGATCTGCGCCATGATCAGCAACGTCGCCGTACGAGGAAGACGTTCCTTGATGAGGTCGGTCACAGGCGGCTCGCCGGTCTTGCTGAATTGCGGGCCCATGTCACCGGTCACGAAGTCGCCGAGCCATCGAACGTACCGCTCCGGCAGCGGGGCGTCGAGGTAGAACTCGGATTCCGCCTCCGCCACCTGGAACAGCTGCTCGGGTTCCGGGCCGTTCATCACGCCCGACCCGGCCACGACCGACGCGTCGATACTCACGGTCGCACCGGTCACGGTGACGGCGTCGAGCGGGGCGACGGTGTCGGTGCGCTTGGGCAGCACATCGCCGACCTCGGCCCGGATCGCCTCGCCGGGGGCGAGCTCGCCGACGCCGTCCACCACGACCAGTTCGGTGGTCGGATTGTCCTTGGCCGCTTGATAGGCGTAGCCGTCGACCGTCGACGTCCCCTCCACGTCGACCGACTTTGCCGTCGGCCCGAGGATGTTGAACAGCGGGTCACCCAGCAGGTTCATCGCCCCGAACGTCAGCATGCTGACGGCCAGGAGCAGCAGCACTGCCATGCCCACACGCTGGAGCCAGTAGTTCATCGAACCGTCCGCTCAGAGCGCAGCAGCCGGTTGGAGCGCACCCGGGTCACTGAAGCCAGATCGAATCGAACCAGCTCCTGCCGTTGAGGGCGCAGATGAGCAGGCTGCCGTCGGGGGCGGTCCGGTCGCAGACGCCCCGGACATTCTCGGAGTAAGCGTTCAACCAGAGCGTGTGGTTGAAGAAGACGTACAGATAGTCCTCGTTCATCTTGCGCACCAGTTCCTGCAGCAGCGGGACCCGGGCCGCGTCGTCTGGTGTCGCCATCGTCTCGAGGATGATCGCATCGCGTTCCTCGTCACAGAATCGGGGCCAGTTGAGCGAGATGCCACCGATGTTGCGACACATCAACCACACGTTGTCGTTCGTCGGGTTGACGGCGCCGAACTGGCGCCAGGTGACGACGTTGTACTGGCCGAAGGCCGCCTGTTGGACGTGCTCGTCCTGCAGGAGCTCATCGAAGCTCACATTGAACGCCGGGCCCCACCCCTCGTCGAGCAGGTCGGCGATGCGAGTCTGGACGACCGACGGACCCGACCACTGCAGTTCGATGTTGATCTTGCCGTCGGTGCAGGTCGGTGTACCGGTGACGGGGTTCTCGTCGGTGCCACGCTCTGTGCAGTACTCGGCTGCCAGCGCCAGAGCCCCGTCGATGTCGTCGTGCTCCTGGACGACATCCGGGTTGTAGAACGGACTCTCGGGAATGAACATCTGTTCGGCCGGCCGGTTGACCCCGAGTCCGATCAGCTCGTTGTACAGGTCGACCGGTGTCGCCAGCGTGAGCGCCTGGCGGGCACGGATGTCGTCGAATGGTGGCACCGACGAGTTCATCATCGCGAACGACTCCTCGGAGGCATCGCTCTCGACCCGCTGCAACGACTCGTCGTCGCGGACATCGAGGGTCGACGCCTGGTCGGTGGTGTGTATGGCCTCGAGCTCGCCACCGAACAGGAGGTCGACCCGGGCGTCGGAGTCGGGGATCGGGAAGAACTCGACGGCATCGAGGTAGACCTCACCCTTCCACCAATCCTCGTTGCGAACGAAGCTGGTGACGGAGTCTTCGCTGCGGCTCTCGAACACGAACGGACCGGTACCCACCGGCGCCTGGTTGAGAGAGCCGTCGTCGAGCGCAGCAGCGAGCCACGCCGGCGACGCGATCATGCCGAGCTGACCGGTTTGTGAGGTCGGGAAGTTGGCATCGGGTTCCAGCAGGTTGAACGTGACGGTCAAATCGTCGACGACCGTGACCGCTCCCTCCTCTGGGAAGAACGGCTTGACCGCCAAGCCGACCAACGGATGCGCCCGCTGGGCCTCGAAGTTCACCACGATCGCTTCTGAGTTCAACGGGGTGCCGTCGTGGAATGTGATGCCCTCGCGCAAGGTCATCGTCCAGGACATGAAGTCCTCACTCGGGGTGTACGACGCGGCGAGGTAGGGCACCCAGTCCCCGTCGACCGTCAGCGCCGCCAGCGTGTCGAACACTGCATTGCCCATCATCAGGCCCGACACCGGCAGGCTGGACGCCGTGGGGTTCAGCCCGTTCACGTCGGCTTCGAGGCCGTAGCGGAGCGTGCCACCGGCCACCGGATCATCGTCCACCTCGGGTGCCAGCGTCACCTCGGTCGGTGAACCATCGGATGTGTCCTCGTCGTCCGTTGGCGCGGGTTCCTCGGCGGTGGCCTCGTCGCCGTCTTCCTCGGCGGTGGCCTCGTCGCCGTCAGCTTCATCGGGAGCGGTCTCGTCACCGCCGTCGTCCTGTGTCGTTGCGTCGCTCTCCTCCGCATCGTCGTCGTCGTCTCCGCCGCACGCAGCGACGAGCAGGCCGCCGACGACGAGAACGGCCAGGCGTCGGCGCCAAGGACGAATCGATCGGGTAGCTGGTGTCATGGGTGTTCTCCCCTGGGAGGTTCCGAGCGGCTCACCCGCTGCGAGGTGTGACGGATGTTACAGCATCGTTTCCGAACAGTCGCCATCGCCTGCGACGGCTGTCACCACACGGTGATTTCGGCAAGCGTGTACCGTCCCGACCATGTCTCACCGCGACCCGGATCCGATCGTCGTTGCCTGCCGCGCCCGTCACGACGTCGACCTCGACGACTTCGATCCACGCGAAACGTTCGGTTGGCAGAAGGCGCGGGGCAAGGCAGATTTCGTGCAGGAGATCGCAGAGGTCGCCGACCTCCAACGGCGACTCTTCGCGCAAGGGCAGGCCGCACTGCTGATGGTGCTCCAGGCCACCGACGCCGGTGGAAAGGACGGCACGATCCGATCAGTCATGACGGGGGTCAATCCCGCCGGCGTCGACGTGAATGCGTTCGGCGTGCCAACCGACGAGGAGCTCGCCCACGACTTCCTGTGGCGCGTGCACGCTCATACGCCGGCCAAGGGCACGATCGGCATCTTCAACCGGAGCCACTACGAGGATGTCCTGGTCGTCCGGGTCAGGGGATTCGCACCCGAAGACGTCTGGAGACGCCGCTACGACCACATTCGCAACTTCGAGCGTCTCCTCGTCGACGAAGGCACCCAGGTCGTCAAGATCTACCTGAACGTGTCGAAGGAAGAACAGCGCGAGCGGCTGCAGGATCGTGTGGATGACCCTGACGAGCGCTGGAAATTCCGTCTCGGCGATCTCGACGATCGTGGGCGCTGGGACGACTATCGCACGGCGTTTCGCGATGCGATCAGGGAGACCTCGACCGACGAGGCCCCCTGGTACGTCGTGCCGGCCGATCGAAAGTGGGTCCGCAACCTGGTCGTCGCGAAGATCCTCCGTCACCATCTCGGCGTGATCGACCCTCGGTTCCCGCCTGCCGAAGAGGGTATCGAGGGCGTCATCGTCGAGTGACCCTGTCGCGCATCGAGGTCTCCTGCACCCGGGCCAGGTCGATCTCGACGATGTCTGATTCCCGATGATGGTCGCCACGACGTGCCGGCCTTTGTAACGTCGGGATCGATGCCGGTTCTCGTCCCGACCTCCCTGGCCGATGCGGTCGCCGCTGCGGGCGCCGAGCCGGAGGCTCTCCTGCTCGCCGGCGGCACCGACCTCATGGTCGAGATCAACGAACGGCATCGTGGGTTGCCGTGGGAGGATGGTGCGGTCATCGCGCTCAATCGGGTCCCGGAACTGACATCTTGGACGTTGAACCAGTCGGCCCGCACGCTGACGGTCGGAGCAGCGCTGCGATGGGCAGAGATCGAACGGGAGCCGCTGCGTTCGTTGGTCCCGGCATTGGCCGAGGCCGCTCGCACCGTCGGCAGCCCCCAGATCCGAAACGCCGGCACGGTCGGCGGAAATCTCGCCACCTGTTCGCCCGCCGGCGACGGGCTCCCGGTGCTGGCCGCGTACGACTCGACGGTCGGACTGATCGATGCGTCGGGCCGTCGCTCGCTGCCGATCGCCGACTTCATGCTCGGGGTCAAACACACCGCGCTTCGCCCCGGCGAACTGATCGAGTCGATCACGATGCCACTGCTCGATGGTTGGCAGGGGTACAGCAAGGTCGGTGTTCGCAACGCCATGGTCATCGCCACCGCCAGCGCCTGCGTCGCGATCGACGTCCCATCCCGTTCGGTTCGGGTCGCCCTCGGGTCGGTCGGGCCGACCATCATCCGCGTTCCGGAGGCGGAGGCACTGGTGACCGAGAGCGCCGATTGGCCGGCGCGATTGCTCGATCCCGAACTCGCCCGGTCGGCCGGCGCACTCGCCGCCGATGCGAGTCGTCCAATCGACGATCACCGTTCGAGCGCCGCATATCGCCGTCATGCGGTGAGTGTGATGGTGCGACGCCAGCTCCTGCGGGCCTTCCCAGGTGGTCACGGATGAGCGAGTACTACACACTCCATGTCAACGGACAGGATCACGAGGTCCGTGACGCCTGGCTCGGTGAGAACCTGCTGTACGTCCTGCGCGAACGTCTCGGTCTCAAGGCTGCCAAGGGCGCGTGCGAGCAGGGTGAGTGCGGGTCCTGCACGGTGCAGGTCGGCGGTGAGCTCGTCTGTTCGTGTCTCGTGCTGGCAGCCGCTGCCACTGATGAGCCGATCGTCACGGTCGAGGGCCTCGCCGAGCACGCTCCGAGCGACGTCCAGTCGGCGTTCGTCGAGACCGGTGCCGTGCAGTGCGGCTTCTGTACACCCGGTCTGATCCTGGCCGCCCATCATCTCCTCGAACGCAGCCCGATGCCATCCGAGATGGAGATCCGAGAAGAGCTCTCGGGCAACGTCTGCCGGTGTACCGGATACGGACGCATCATCGAGGCCGTCCAGCGGGTGTCGGTGGCTCGGTCCGGTACCGCGACATGAGCATCTCCGACGTCGGCCAGGCGAGTCGGACCGGCGTGCTCGGCACCTCACCGACACGTCCGGACGGCATCGCCAAGGCGCAGGGTTCGTTCGAGTTCTCCAGTGATCTGGGCGGTGACGGTGTGCTGTGGGGCGCAACTCTGCGCTCGCCTCATCCGTTCGCGCGGATCGTGCGCATCGACCCGTCGGCTGCGTGGCAGATCGACGGCGTCGAGTCCGTGATCACGGCCGATGACGTGCCCGGCACGATGCACTACGGGTTGATCGACCAGGACCAGCCGGTCTTCGCGTCGGACGTCGTGCGGTACGTCGGCGAGCCGGTCGCGGCTGTCGCCGCCGATCATCCCGAGACGTGTCGGCGGGCGCTCGAGGCCATGTTGGTCGAGTACGACGTGCTCGAGCCGCTCCTCGATCCCGAGGCGGCAATCGACGGCACGGCACCCGACATCCACCCCGCCGGCAACATGCTGCGCCAGCAGAAGGTCGTTCACGGCGATCCGAATGCGACGGGCGCCGTCGTCGTCGAGGGAAGCTACGAACTCGGGATGCAGGATCAGGCCTTTCTGGGCCTCGAGGCCGCGCTCGCGATCCCCGACAGCGGCGGTGGCGGCGTCGAACTCCACGTCGCCACACAGTGGCTCCACGAAGACCGCAGGCAGATCGCCGCCTGCCTCGGACTCCCCGACGAGCAGGTCCGGCTGGTGCTCGGCGGCGTCGGCGGCGCCTTCGGGGCGCGGGAAGACATCTCTCTCCAGGTCCACACCTGTCTCCTTGCGCTTCGGCTCGGCCGACCGGTGCGCATGCACTACACCCGCGCCGAGAGTTTCCTCGGGCACGTCCACCGCCATCCGGCGACGATCTGGATGCGGCATCAGGCGACGTCCGATGGTGAGATCGTGAAGATCGACGCACGATTCGTGTTCGACGGAGGTGCATACGCATCGACATCGTCGGCGGTGCTCCTGAATGCGATCACGCACACGCAGGGTCCATACCGGTGCCCGAACGCCGTCGTCGACGGGTACGCGGTCCGGACGAATCATCTGCCATGCGGAGCGATGCGCGGGTTCGGTGTCGTGCAGGCGTGCTACGCCCACGAATCGCAGATGGACAAGCTGGCCGACGCATGCGGTATCGACCCGGTCGCCATCCGGCTGCGGAACGCGATGCGGACCGGGGACACCCTCATCACCGGCCAGGTCATGGACAGCGTTGCGCCCGTTGCGGAGTGCATTCGCGAGACGGTGGCACTGCCGTTCCCCGACGAGCCGGTCGGTGGACACGACGGCGACATCATGCGACTACCGGGTGGCGCCGGGCGCACGGCCGATGCGGAGCACGTCGTGCGCGGTATCGGATATGGCGTGTCGATGAAGAACCTCATGTACTCAGAGGGCTTCGACGACTATTCGACGGCTCGCTGCCGGCTCGCTGCCGGCGTGGCGACGCTCAAATTCGCGACATCCGAGGTCGGCCAGGGTTTCGTCACCTTGGCAGGTCAGATCGCCAGGACGATCCTCGGCGTCGACGATGTCGTTCTCGATCGCATCGACACCGCCGTCGGCTCTGCAGGTTCCACGTCGGCGTCCCGCCAGACATGGATGAGCGGGGGAGCGGTGGCGGCGGCTTGCGAGGCCGTCCGGGACACCCTCTTCGTCAACCTGGCGATGCTCAACGGCCTCGACGCGAACACCTTGGTCGTCGAAGGCTCCGATGTGATCGACACCACCGGACCGTTCCGAGTCTCGGTGGCCGAAGCCACCGCAGGTTCCGAGATCGAACAGACCGCGGTGTATCGGCACCGGCCCACCGTGGAACTCGACGAGAACGGCCAGGGCGACTGTCACACAGCATTCGCGTTCGTGGCCCACCGGGCGGTGGTCGACGTCGATATCGACCTCGGGCTCGTGAAGGTGATCCAGGTGGCGACCGCCCAGGATGTCGGCAAGGCGCTGAATCCGCTGTCGGTCGTCGGTCAAATCGAGGGTGGCATCGCACAGGGCCTCGGCCTGGCGGTGATGGAGGAGATCGTGCAAGTCGACGGCGTCATCCGCAACGCCAGTTTCACCGACTACCTCCTGCCGACGATGCTGGACATGCCCGACGTCGTCGCCGTCCTGGTGGAGGAGCCGGAACCGCTCGCACCACTCGGAGCGAAGGGTGTCGGCGAGCCGCCGTGCATCTCGGTCACTCCGGCGATCGCCGCCGCCATCCGCGACGCGCTGCGACAGGCCGGACGCCCTCACCAGATCGATCGGGTGCCCGTCCGGCCCATCGACATCGTCGGCGTGTGATCCGTCGGCCGCGGACGCAGTAGCGTGCACGCCCATGTCCGAGGAGCGCGAGATCTTGACGTGGGAGCGGTTCGGTATCGCATCGAGAGAGCTGGCACAGATGGTCGCCGACGACGACTTCGAGCCCGACATGGTGCTCTCGATCGCTCGCGGCGGACTGCTCATCGGCGGTGCGATGGGCTATGCGCTGTCGGTCAAGAACACGTACACGATGAACGTCGAGTTCTACACCGGTGTCGACGAGCGGCTCGAGGTCCCGCGGATCCTGCCGCCCGCGCCCGATTTCGTCGATCTGCACAATGCGAAGATCCTGATCGTCGACGACGTGGCCGACACCGGCCATACCCTGAAGAGCGTCGATGACTTCTGCGAAGGCAAGGTCGGTGAGGTCCGCACGGCCGTGATCTACGAGAAACCGAACTCGGTCGTGAAGTGCGACTACGTCTGGAAGCGCACGAACCTGTGGATCAACTTCCCGTGGAGCGACCAGCCTCCCGTCGCCAAGCGGAATTGGAGCGTCGCCGACGCCTGACCGCAGGGACGGTTGAATGCAGGGACGGTCAGAGACCAGCTTCGGCGAGACGTTCGCGGAGACGCCGGGGCGGCACGAGGCCGACCAGCTGCCCGTCCTCCCACACGGTCACGATGGGCCGGGCAGGATTGATCTGAGGCAGGACGGACGCCAGATCGTCGTCCGGGTCGACCCGCGCCGTTCGCTCGAAGGGCACCATCATCTGGGTGAGCAACATCCAGGGTCGTTCGTCGGCGGGGATCGCCCACATGTCGTCTTCGAGGACGAGACCTTGAGGCAGACCGGCATCGTCGGTGATCGCCACGGCGCCGGCGGCGCCGAGCCGGCTGCGCTGCCACAACATCGAGTCGGCGTCCATGTCGGCACCTGCCTGTGCGACACCGAACCAGGTGAGGTCACGGATCTTCGAGCCGGCGAGGCGCCCGGCGATGGTCGACGCGGCGATCTCGACATGAGCGTTGACGGCGATGAACGCGCCAGTGATGATCAGCCACACGCCGCTCTGGGATTGCAGGATGAGGAAGAAGCCGAACCCAGCGACGACCCAGCCGAGCACGACGCCCGCTCGAGCCGCTTCGCGAGCTGCCCGGTAGCGGTCCCCGTGCATACCCCACCGCACCGCTTTCAGGATTCGACCACCGTCGAGGGGTGAACCGGGAAGCAGATTGAACACGGCGAGCAGCGCATTGATGACCCCGAGCCAGCCGAGCAAGCCGATGTAGTCGCTGGACGAGCCCACCCCGCCCAGGAGCCACCAGGCGCCGAGGCTGGTCACGGCGAGAAACACACTGGCCAGAGGACCGGCGGCGGCGATCCAGCCCTCGGCCTTCGCCGACGGTGACTCCTTGGTGAGGCGGGCGACGCCGCCGAGCGCCCACAGCTGGATCGATTCGGTGCCGACACCGAAGTGTCGAGCCGTGAACGCATGTCCGAACTCGTGCGCCAGGATCGATGCCATGAACGCCAACACGCCGATCGCAGCCGGCAGCCAGCCGATCGCTTGGCCCAGACTGGCGCCCAGGAGCATGCCGATGACAGCGACGCTCCAGTGCACCTTGACGCTGATGCCCGACAAGGCGCCGAGCTGCAACGAACCCGATTTCACGATGGTCACCTTTTCCGACGCCCGCGGAATAGCGTCAGCTATTCCAACAGCCCCACACTGTCACGTATTCCGGTAGCTTGCCTGCTCATGCTGCATCCGGCCGACGATTTGCGGATCGACGCAGAGCGTCTCCATCGCCGCATCGATGCGCTGGGCGAGATCGGGTCCGTGATCGGCCCGAACGGTGAGCGTGGTTGTGCCCGACTGGCGCTCACCGATGCCGACCGCGAGGGTCGTGATCTCGTCGTCGCCTGGATGCGCGACCTCGGTCTCGGTGTGGAGGTCGACCAGGTCGGCAACGTCTTCGCCACCCTTCAGGGATCGGAGCCACGGCTTGCGCCCGTGATGACGGGTTCGCATATCGACACCGTCGTCACCGGTGGCCGGTTCGACGGCATTCTGGGCGTACTCGCAGGTCTCGAGGTGCTCGAAACCGTCATCACGAGTGGTCTCACACCGCAACGAAGCCTGACGGTCGCGTTCTTCACCGACGAGGAAGGCGCCCGGTTCGCCCCGGACATGTTGGGCAGCCTGGTCTATGTCGGTGGACTTGCCCTCGAGCAAGCCCGCGACATCCGTGCCGTCGACGATGATGCCCGACTCGGCGACGAGCTGGACCGAATCGGCTATGTGGGGAGCCTGCCGGTGCCCGCCGCCTCGTTCCCTCACTGCTATGTCGAACTCCACATCGAACAAGGTCCGGTCCTCGAGGATGCCGAGCTCACGATCGGTGTCGTGGAGGGTGTACAGGGCATCTCCTGGACCGAGCTCACGATCACCGGGCGTTCGGCGCATGCCGGCACCACGCCGATGCATCTGCGCCGAGATCCACTCGTCGTGGCCGCTCGGATCGCCGGGTTCGTGCGGGACCTTGCGGGTGAACTGGGCGACGACCAGGTGTGCACGGTCGGCCGCTTCGACGTGCATCCGAACCTCGTCAACGTCGTGCCATCGTCGGTCACGATCACGGTCGACGTACGCAACACCGACGACTCGATCCTGCAGGAGGCAGAGCGGCGGCTCGCCGCATTCGTCGACTCGGCCGCGGCCGACGAGCAGGTCGACGTGAGTGCGCGGCGCCTGGCCCGATTCGAACCGGTCGACTTCGACGCGGCGACGATCGATCTCGTCGAGCACACCGCACGACGGCTCGGGCACAGCACACACCGGATGTCGAGCGGCGCAGGCCACGATGCACAGATGCTCGCTCGGGTGTGCCCGACGGCGATGATCTTCACCCCGAGCGTCGACGGCCTCAGCCACAACATCGCCGAGTACACGGCGCCGGCCGACGTCGAAGCCGGAGCCAACGTCCTCCTCCACGTACTCCTCGATCGGGCCGGTGTCGGCCGACCGCGTTCCCACGTCTAGCGTCGGCGACATGGACGCAGATGTCATCGTGGTCGGGGCGGGGCACAACGGCCTCATCTGCGCGGCATACCTGGCCCGAGCGGGCGTCGACACGCTGCTGGTCGAGTCACGGGGCGATGTCGGCGGGTGTGCGTCCACCGTGACCGATCTGAACGCCCGCTTCAACATCTGCAACTGCGACCACACCATGGTTCGAGGCATGCCGGTTGCGGATGAGCTCGACCTGGCCGCATACGGATTGCGGTACGTCGAGCCAGAGCTCGGATCGGTGCACCGGTTTCATGACGGTTCGCCGCCGTGGGTGTTCCTGCACGATGTCGGGGCTCATCTCGAGGCCCTGCACGCCGCGTACCCCTCCCAGGTTCCCGGCTATCGCCAGTACCTTGCCGACGCCTTGCCCGTCGCCGAACTGGCGCTCGAGATGGCCCGCACCACACCGTCGACCGGACGGATGCTCGGCGTCGTCGCATCCAAGCGGGCAGCCGGAGCGGCTCGCCTCCTGCGCTGGAGCCGTTCGAGCATGGCCGACGTGATGTCGCAGTACTTCGACGACTGGCACATCACGATGCCGGCGGTGAGCTCGGGTCCGACGGTGTGGGGTGTGCCTCCCACGGCACCGGGAACGGGTATGGCCGCAGCCATCTATGCCACGCGACATCTGATCAAGACGGGCCGCCCCGTGGGCGGCAGTGGCGCGCTCACCGATGCGGTACGGGCCAGCTTCGAAGACGCAGGGGGGCGTGTGCTCTGCGATCGGACGGTGGACCGCCTGCTCGTCGATGACGGCGTTGCGGCGGGGGTCCGCCTCACGGACGGCAGCACCCTCACCAGCGATCGGGTGGTCGCAGCGTGCGACCCCCAACGAGTCTTCGTCGACTGGCTCGATTCGGTGCCGAGCGGGGCTCGTCGTGTCGTCGACCGGTATCGGGCGATGCCCGTTCACGAGGGCTACGAGTCGAAGGTCGATGCCGTCCTCTCCGGGTTGCCGACGTACCGCGATTCGGCGCTCGTGGACGCGCTCGTACCCGGCGCGGACTCACTGGCACCGACCACCGTCGTCGCTCCCAGTCCGGAACAACTCGCCCGTGCACACGATCTTCGCGACAACGGCCGCGTCGCCCAGCACCCGACGTTCCTCGTCAACGTGCCGACGGTGCTCGATGTCGAGATGCAGCCGACGCCGGACCAGCACGTCCTCAGCCTCGAGGTGCTGTTCACCCCGTACTCACTCGATGGCGGCTGGCCGGAGTCCCACGAACCGGCTCGCTGGCTCGAAGTCCTCGACGGCTTCATGGAACCGGGCACGTTGCAGATCGACAGATGGCGTGCGATGACGCCCGACCGTTACGAGGCCGAGTTCCAGATGCATCGGGGTCACACACCGTCCTACGCCGGGCCCCCGTTGCGGGCGTTCTTCGGTCGCCAACGGGAAACGACGCGGTATCGCACTCCGATCGACGGGTTGTACCTGTCGGGCGCTGGGACCTTCCCCGGGGCTGGTGTCTTCGGTGCGTCCGGTCGGAACAGTGCGGACGCCGTCATCACCGACCTCAGCGGTTCGCGCTTCGGGGCGACGGCCGTACGGCGACGGTTGGCGGCCGCCCGACCCTCAGCCTGACCCGAGCGTCTCGCTGAGCGGAATCGTTGTCAGATCCGTGTCGGGTCCCACCACGTAGTTGCCGGCTACGACGGTCTGGAGCGCCTCGGCCTCGTCGAAGTGCACCCCGACGGGATCGAGCCCGTCGGCGACCCGGCGCACCTGGTCCTTGAACTGACGCCTGACCATCGAGACCCCACGGTCGGTCGATGACAGGCGTTCCTCGGTGTGGAGCGTGATCGGACCCTGGCCGACCTGTGTCTCGTAGTCGCCCGGAAACAACTGGTGCTCGTCATCGGACAGATCGAACCAGCTCTTGCCGTCGGCGTACACCGGGAGGCCCTGCGGAGGCCGATCCTTCGGTTTGCGGACCATTGCGTAGACACGGGTGGTGGTGGCGTCGATCGGCAGTGCCCAGGACATGTTGTTGGTCTTGCCGAGCACGGTGAGCGTGGGCGTCGGGATCACTCGGACGGTTGGAATTCGGACCTCCGTGACCCGGTGCAGCGTTGTGCCGTCCGGCAGCTCACGGTCCTGGGTCGCGGTCACACCGAGATCGTTGCGCTGCCAGTCGATGCTCGGCCAGATCTCGAGCTTCGGGTCGAACTGCGGCCCACTGATGGCATTGTGGAGGATGAACACGTGATACGGGTCCATCGCGTTCTCGTGGGTCTGGAACCAGTTGCACGGAGCGTCGCTGGGTCCTCCGAATGCGAAGTGGTCGATGATGACGATCTCTTCGTCATCGGAGTCGAGATCTTCGAAGATGTCGTACCGAGGAAAGACCGGTTGCTTCTCCGCCGGGCCGAGATAGGCGAAGATCAGGCCGTGGTACTCGACGACCGGGTACCACGGCTGCCGGTACGACGCCTTGTTGCGACCACGGTCGGGCTCACACGGCTGGTCGAGGCAGACGCCGTCCTCCGCGAAGAGCCAACCGTGATAGGGGCACCGGATGCCGTCGTCTTCGACCTTGCCGTAGAACAGCGTGGTGCCCCGATGGCAGCACCGAGGCAACATCAGGCCGGGCGTGCCCGACAGGCTCCGATAGAGCACCAGGTCCTCGCCGAGCACCTTGACGTTGCCGGGGAGCGGTGTTGCCTCCTCGGCACGGGCGATCGGGTGCCAGTACCGACGCAACAGCTCGCCCGCAGGCGTGCCCGCATCGACCTCGGCGAGTTCGGGGTCGTACGAGCCGGCTCGATGGCCGTACGCACGTCCGTCGTCGGTGATCGTCATGGTTGCCAGTCTCGCGAATGGAGCCCGGGGGACCGTCGCCGGAGCGACGGTCCCCGAGACCACTCAGTTCGATTCGGGTCAGAAGCCGATCGACTCGTCGATGAACTCGTTGGTGTACATGTCTTCCGCGGTCAGTTCGGCGGGAACCTCGGCGCCGGCGTCGCGAATGGTGTTGATCAGCTCGTTGACTCGGTCGAAGTCGAAGTTGCCGACCGTCGAATCGGGCCCGTTGGCGTGCAACCCGAGTTCGGTCATCGTCTCCGCGGCGAACGCCGCGACCCCTTCGTTGTACACCCAGTCGCTGTTGAACTGTTCGACCACGTCGACGATCATCGCGTTCGGTTCGGGCCGGGTCGTTCGCGTAGTCGATCACGGCCTGTTGCACCATCGGCACGAACTGCTCGAGGCAGGGACGGAGTGTCTCCAGGTCGGTCGGCTTCACACCGAGCGCCTGCGAGTACACCTGGTAGCCGGCATCGTGCAGGAGCTCGAAGGCCACGTCACGGCCGTATTCCTCGAACATGTTCTTGTAGAGGTACGGCTCGGCCGAGGCGAAGCCCTGCTGTGCGATGTCGCCCTCGGCGATGAACCTCGCCGGTGTGCCGTCGTACGACTTGTCGATCATGTCCTCGGTCCAGATCCCGAGCGCCACGAACGCTTCGGGGAAGCCGGGTGCCCCACCGAACAGGTTGACGTTGACGCCGGCTTCTCCGAGGTCGGCGATCGTCTCGATCTCGGGGTACGTCTCCGGGTCCCACATCACGATCTGCGGGTTCTTCTCGAGCGGAGCGACGACAGCGACCAGTGGTGCATCCTCCCAGTTCTGGGCCTGTCCGTCGGTCGTGGTGTAGCCGATGTGGATCGAGTCGTCGGTGTACATGTTGACGCGCGGTGCGTTGAAGCCGATCGCCGGCCCGCCGGCCCGCACCTCGAGGGTGATCCCGGTCGGTTCCCCGCCCGTGATCATCGACCCGCTGGTGATCTTGTTGTCGGTGTCGACCGTGTAGTCGTCGCCGATCATCTCGTAGAGCGCTCCGTGCTCCGACTCGGTCCACCAGTCCGTCTGGATGACGAGTGGATCGGGGCAGACACTGGCGAGGTCGATCGCCACCGCCTCGGCCGACTCCTCGGACATCTCGCCCGACTCCTCGGACATCTCGCCCGACTCCTCCGCGGTTGCTTCGGCGGTTGCTTCGGCGGTTGCTTCGGCGGTTGCTTCGGCGGTTGCTTCGGCGGTTGCTTCGGCGGTCTCTTCTGCGGGCGTTGCGTCATCATCATCGTCGCCGCCGCACGCGGCGACGACGAGTCCGAGCGCCACGACGCCGGCAACGTAGCGAGAGGTTCTGCGCTGTTTCATGGTGGTGATTTCTCCCCCTGATGTCTCAGGTGTTTGGTGGTGTGTTGAGAGTGGGTCGGTCGCTCAGTCGGTGGCGTCGTACCATTTCCCGATCGCCAGGTTCTGGATCCATCCGAAGAGCAGGAAGACGGCGACGCCGAGCGCCGAGGACATGATGACGGCGGCCAACAGCTCTTCGCCTTGCAGCTGGCTCGCATATCGGCGAAGTAGCTGACCGATACCGATGTCGCCCCGGGCGAAGAAGAAGTCGCCGACGATGGCCCCGATCACCGACAGGCCCGCGGAGATGCGGAGACCGGCGAAGATGGCAGGCATCGCCGCCGGGTACATGAGTTTCCTCAATCGGGTGAATCGGTTCGCGTGGTGCAAGGTGAACAGGTCGTGCATGCCACGCTCGGCCGACTGCAGCCCGAACAACGTGTTCACGATGATCGGGAACAGCGAGATGATGACGCAGACGATGATTCGTGACTGCTGCCCCGTGCCCCACCAGAACGAGATCAGTGGGACGATGGCGAGAATCGGGATCGCCTGCAGCATCACCAGGTACGGATACAGCGCCCGCTCCATGATCTTGGTCTGACTCATGATCGTCGCGAGCGTGAAGCCGAGCACGATCGAGATGCTCAGGCCCATCAAGGCGACCTTGGTACTGGACCACAACCCGCTCAGGATCTCGGAGAAGTTGTCCCAGTCGAGGAAACCGACCTGCAGGACCTGGTGCGGCGGACGGAGCAGGAACCGCCGACCCTCGTCGAGCATCACGTAGGACACGAAGTACCAGCCTGCAAGGACGACGATGCCCATCAGGATCGGCGGGAGGAACTGGTCCGAGCAGTGTCCGAGCCCGCTTCTTGGCGGTGCTGCGACGCGGCACCTCGAGCGGGTCGCGGGGCCATCGTGCCGGCGAGGGCCTCGCCCTGGTGGGCCGCCTGACGATCGGTGCCCTTGATGTCGGTCATGAGTGGGAACCCCGCAACTGGTGGGACACCTGACCGCTGAGCTCGGCGAACGCGGGTTCGAAACGGAGATCGGGGTGGCGCGGATACTCGAACGGAATGTCGAACTCGGCGACGATGCGGCCGGGACGTGCCGACATCACGATCACCCGAGTCGACATGAACACTGCCTCGCCGATCGAGTGCGTGATGAACAGGCCGGCGAACCCTTCGCGCTGGAACAGCTGCTGGGTCTCCTCGTTGAGATGCTCTCGGGTGATCTCGTCGACTGCGCCGAACGGCTCGTCGAACAGAAAGACCGGCGGGCTCAGCGTCAGGGTCCGGGCCAGCGAGGCGCGCATCTTCATCCCGCCGGACAACGACTTGGGATAGTGACCCTGGAAACCGTCGAGACCGACGAGCTGGATCGCCTCCTCGGCCAGCCCGCGAACGTTCGGACTTCGGCATGTTGTGCAGCTCAGCCAGCAACTCGACGTTGCCCTTGACGGTCCGCCAGGGAAGGAGTGTGGCGTCCTGGAACACGTATCCCAGCCGATCGCGATCGACGATCACTTCACCGGCCGTCGGCTCCAAGAGACCCGAGGCGATCTTCAGCAATGTCGACTTGCCGCACCCCGACGGACCGACCACGGTGACGAACTCGCCTTTGCGGACGGTGAACGACACGTCGCGGACCGCCTCGGTCCCGTCAGGGAACGTCATCCCGATGCCCTCGAACGACAGTGATTCGGTTCTCTGGGTCGTGGTGGTGACGGTCATCAGTTCCTCCAGCTGCGGGAACGCTCCCGGCAGACCAACTTCGAGACAGCACCGTAGCGGACTACAGCAGTGGCATTACACACGGCTGGGTGGCCGGGTCCACTGTTCACGCAGCGGAAACACACCGACCGCTGACCGCGGTCAGGTCGCCCAGCTGGGGGCCCAGGATTCGTAGGTCCCGAGCGGCACGACGTGCGACGTGAGTCCGACACCGTCCCGCCAGTGGTGGAGCACGAGTCCCGTCGGCTCCGACGTGTACCGAGTGGCGAGACCGGTCAGTTCGAGGCCCAGTTGGCTCGCCGTGCTCGGGCAGACGACGGCGATACTGCCGGCGAATCGGTACTGGTAGGCACGATGCAGGTGACCGCACACCACCGCCTCGACGTGGCCGTGCTGCTCGATCACCCGAGCCTCGCGCTCGCCGCGGTCGAAACCGCACATCTCGTCCATCCGGCCGACCCCACTCGGCAGCGGTGGGTGATGCTGGGCCACGATCACCGGGCGAGCCGTGGCGGCGAGCCGTTGGTCCAACCACGCCAACTGTGCATCGGCCAACGTTCCCTGGTGGTGACCTGGGATCGTCGTGTCGAGCGCGACGATGACGACCTCGTCGCAGTCGACCACGAAGTCGATCGGGGTGCCGGGATCCCCGGCGGGAAGCACAGTCGAGTAACGCCGTCGCAGTTCGGAACGATCGTCGTGGTTGCCCGGGAGCGGCACGAACGGCGCCCGCAGCGGCTCCAGCAACGAGTCCAGGTGGTCGTACTGCCGTGCAGTTCCGTCATTGACCAGATCTCCCGTTCCGATCACCAGGTCAGGTTGCAGCTCGAGTGCGTTGATCGTCTCGACTGCTGCCCTGAGCCGGACGGCGCTGTCGACACGATCGGCGAACGGATCACCGGGGTCGACCACATGACAATCCGAGATCTGTGCAATCAGCATTCGGTCAGACTATGGAGACCGCGTAGCGTGTCGAGCATGGTGATCGAGTTCCTCACGTTCAACGTCCCGGCCGACGAGCTCGACGAGTGGTTGGCCGTCGAAGAGCAGCACTGGTCGCGCTTCCTCGAATGGCAGGACGGCTTCATTCGAAAAGAGATGTGGCGCTCCCACGACGACCCCACGGCCGTGCACGCCGTCATCTGGTGGGAGTCGACGGAGCACTGGAAGGCCGTCAAGCAAGAAGACCTCGAGCACGTGATCGCGGCAATGGGAGTGCACGAGCGCCGCGCCGAGTGTGTGTCGTACGACGTGCTCCGAGAGGGCTGATCACACCGAGCGCAGCAGCTCGGCTGCCCGCTCCACCAGCGGTATCGGATCGGTCCCCGGTGTCGCGAGTTGGACCAGATTGATCCCGATTGCAGCAGGCCGGTGATGCACGACTGCGTCGACCAGCACGGCTCGGGCGGCATCCCAATCGAGTTCCGCCGTCGACGCGGGTCGATCGACCGCGGTCTGGTACAGCGCCGTCGCGACCGGACCGACGGTCGCCGCGTTGGAGAGAATCGTTTCGTGCTCCTCGGACGTGCAGCCGGACAGGAACAGTCCGTCGGCGACGCTGGCCGCGAGCCGCACGAGCTGTGGCCCGCGGGCCCCGATCCAGATCGGCACGTTCCGCGGCGGCATCGCATGGGCGGGGGGCGAGTAGCCGGCCGTGGCAGCGCCGCGATGGACGGCACGGATGACGTCGACGGCCTCGCGGAGCATGGCGACCGGCCGATCGGCCCGGATCCCGAACGGCCCGAGCGACAGGTCGCCTCCGAGGCCGAGGCCGACGACGGCGCGCCCACCGCTGAGCTCATCGAGCGTCGCAGCGCCGGCGGCGATCGCGCCTGGATGTCGCAACAGGGGGGAGGTGATGCCGGTCGCCAACCGGATGACACGAGTCCGGCCGGCGACGGCCGCCAGCACCGGGAGCGGGTCACGGGCGACTCCCTCGTCGGCGACCCATACCTCGTCGAGACCACACTCTTCAGCGGCGACGGATGCCTCGACGAGTGCTCTCGCCTCGATCCCCGGGAAGAACCACACGCCGCGTCGAGGAGGTCGCGGGTCGATCGGCGCTGGAGGCACGGTCGCCAGTCTCGTACAGTGGCGGCATGCGTACGGGAATCTTCCTCTTCGGTGGTGTCGAGATGCCGGATGCGGGAGCCGGACTCCCGGCCCCCACCGATCGCCGGTACGACAAGAAGGAGGTCTGGAGAGCCACCGAACAGATCCTCGACATGGGCGTGCTGTCCGACCAACTCGGTTTCGACTCCTTCTGGCTCACCGAGCACCACTTCCAGTACGAGGGCTACGAGGTGATCCCGAACGGACTGCTGATCGGCTCGATCCTGGCGGAACGGACCGAGCGAATCCGGATCGGCATGGCGTTCAACATCGTGCCGCAGTGGCATCCGCTCAAGCTCGCCGAAGACTTCGCGACGTTGCACAACATTTCCGGAGGGCGGGGCATCCTCGGCGTGGGCAGAGGCACTGTCCACCGCGAGGCCGAGCCGCTCGGCACCAAGATCGGTAGCTTCGACAACCCCGATCAGATCGCCGCCGACGATCTCAACCGAAAGATGTTCGACGAGGCGATGGACGTCATCAAGGTTGCGCTCGACAACGACTCGTTCTCGTACCACGGCGACATCTACGACTTCCCGCCGGCCGGCATTCCGGACCGCGGCGGCTTCGTCGAGGAACTCACACTGGTGCCACAACCTCTCTACCCCTACGACGTCTGGCAGGCGATCACCTCGCCACCGTCGTTGGAGCAGGTTCCGACGGCCGGATGGGGCGGTGTGTTCTGGAACTGTCACCACTCGTTCATCAAGACGCGGTGGGAGAAATTCGCCGAGACCTACGAAGCAACCCACGGGCGGACGCTCGCCCGCGGCGAGAAGCGGATGCTCGTGCTCAACACCTGCATCGAGGACACCCGCGAGCAGGCAATCGCGTCGGTCCGCGACGGCCACGACGAGTTCTGGAAGTTCCTCGGCCCCTACGGCTGGAGCAAGGGGTACATGGGCGACGACGGTCAGCCGGCCCCGCCGGGGCTGATCCCCACGCTCGAGGACTCCATGGATCGGCAGCGTACGTGGGTCGTCGGCTCCCCGAACGACGTCGCGGAAACGATCTCCTGGTACCGCGACGAACTGGGCATCGAAGACCTGATGATCTTCCCGGCCATGCCGGGAGACCCGTACAGCAAGGTGGAGACCCAGCTCCACCGTCTCGCGGACGAAGTGCTCCCGCAGGTCGGCTGACGGCTCGGTGCCGTCGTTCGACCGAGCTCGAGCGTGGGTTGCCGACGTCGCCTGGCTGAACGACCACGTCGACGACCGGTGGTCCCTCGGTCCGGTCGCTTCGGTGCGAGCCGATCGGATCGGCGAAGGCTTCGGACTCAGCGGCGAGGTCTCTCGTCTGCACGTCGATGTCGCCGCTCGCACCGAGGCGTCGCTCGTCGCGTCAGCGGCCGAAGTCGAACGTGACGATCTCGGCCATCTGAGCGGCGAGGTGCTCGATGTTGGCTTCGAAGAGCTGCTTGCCGAGATCGGCATTGGCACCGGTCGGATCGCCGATGTAGCCGTCGGCGTCGAAGTCGTTCGACAGCCAACCGAACATCACCGACCCACCGAACTTGACGTACTCGTTGTCGGCCAGCGCCTCGGGCACCTTGCGTTCCGCTTGGGTCAGGTCGACCAGATCCGGTCGCAGATGCATGAAGACCGACGTCTCGTTGAGACCGCCGTGGATGCCCATGCCGAGCTCGTCGGCCGTGGATGACCCGCCGTAGGCAGGCGGCAGTGACGGGTGCACGAGGAACGTCTTGAGGCCGTACTCGAGTCGAAGCTCACGCAGCGCCGTGTTGAGCAGCGTCGTGTTGCCACCGTGGCCGTTGAGCAGCACGAGTCGTTCCGCACCCGTCGACGCGATCCCTCGACCGAGGTCGCGCAGGATCGACATCATCGTCTCGGCGGAGTACCAGAGGGTCCCAGCGGACCAGGCGTGCTCGTTCGACTTGCTCACCGAGAGCGTCGGGAGTTGCCAGATGTCGAGTTCGTCGCCGCACGCCTCGACGACCGCCGTCGCGGACTCGTGGGCGATCACGTGGTCGACAGCCAGCGGAAGGTGCGGGCCGTGCTGCTCGACCGCACCGATCGGCAGCAGCAACGTCGACGACGGCCCGACCCGTTCGGCGATCTCTGGACCGGACAGTTCCTCATAGCGACGGCTCATCGCAGCGATGCTAGGCGCACGGCGCACGCCGGGAACTCAACGGCCCGGCGTGAGGCCGAGATTGACCCAACGACGGAGGCTGGTGAGCCGATCGCTCGGACGATCGTCCGTGTCGAGGTGGTGTGATGTCGTGCACATCCGGTGCAGGCGCCGACCAGCCACGTTGACGACGTCGTCGGCGAGCTCGACCGGGAGACCGCAGCCGTCGCATCGCAGCACGTCGTTCATGGTCGTGAGCATACGGAGGACCCGGGTCGACGAGGTTGCGGCGCGGATTCGCCGCGTACGATTCGATCATGACGCAGGTGATCACCAACGCTCGGCTGGCTGATGGGCGCCATGTCGATGTCAGCGTGTCCGACGGCCGCATCGTCGACGTCATGTCACACGAACCGAGTGGTGTTCGCGACACCGCAACGAGCGGGCTGGGCGCCTCGAGCCGGTCGGTCGACGTTGAGGGTTGGCTGCTGCTTCCGGCACTGGCCGAGCCGCACGCGCATCTGGACAAGGCCCTCACGGCCGAGACCGTCCCGAACCCGACCGGCGATCTCGGCGGCGCCATCGAGGCGTGGATCGCCGCGGCCGCGGCCGGAGTGTTCACCCACGACGAGATGGTGCAACGCATTCGAGCGGCCCTCGACCGGCTGCTGCTGAGCGGCGTCAGCGCCGTGAGGAGTCACATCAACTGTGGGTCCGGCTCCGGCATTTGGCACCTGCGTGCAGCTCAGGAAGCGGTGGCGCCGTACGCCGACCTCATGCACGTCGAGTTCGTCGCATTGACGCATTCGCCGATGGCCGGGCCGGACGGAGCGGAGAACAGAGCCGCCCTGCGTGCTGCGATCGACGCGGGTGTCGATCTCGTCGGCGGCTGCCCACATCTCGAGGTCGACGGCCCTGGGTCGATCCGAGTTGCGCTGGATGCCGCCGCCGACGCCGGCATCCCGGTCGACCTGCACGTCGACGAGACACTCGATCCGTCGGTGCTGACCCTGCCGCGATCTGGCGCGAGCCGTGATCGATCGTGGCGTCGAGGAACGTGTCACGGCAAGCCACTGTGTGAGTCTCGGCGTGCAACCGCCCACCACGCAGTCGATGGTCGCTGGTGAGGTCGCAGCAGCCGGAATCTCGATCGTGCCACTCCCGCAGACCAACCTGTTCCTGCAGGGTCGCGACCACCCGCAGTCGACGCCTCGCGGACTCACGGCGATCGCAGCGCTGCGCGAGGCCGGCGTGCTGGTCGCCGCCGGGGCCGACAACGTGCAAGACCCCTTCAATCTCGTCGGGCGATCCGATCCGTTGGAGACGGCAGCGCTCCTGGTCATGGCGGGTCACGTCCTGCCCGACGAGGCGTACGACATGGTCGCCAACAACGTTCGTCGGGTACTCGGTCTCGCTCCCGTCCGGTTCGAGGTCGGAGACCCGGCAGACTTCGTCGCCATCGATGCGCCATCGGTCCGTGGAGCGATCGCCGACGCACCGGCCGATCGCAAGCTGTTCCGTGCCGGACGCCTGGTGGCCACCACCTCGACGGTTCGGATGATCGAACGCTGATCGTCGTCGGCCGACTGTCGACGACCCGGACCGCGCCGCCTGGGTCTCAGCCGACCGGCGTCTGCTGATAGTGCGCCAACATCCATCCCGAGGGACGTCGTACATACACACTCGTCATGATCGCGGTGAAGTCGTCGCCCTGCTCGCGGCGGCCGGTACCGGTGTAGACGAGAGCGGCCACGTCGTGACCCAACGAGGTGAGATCGGGATCCTCGATGTCGAATGACGTCCACGGAGGCGCATGTCGCAGCGCATCGGCGACCTCCGATCGCGTCATGACGACGCCGTTCGCAAGCACCATGTGTGCGTCCTCGATCATCATCGATCCGTAGAAGTCGGCGCCCGTGCCGTCGCAGAGCGAACGCCATCCGGCGGTCTCGAGGTCCAGGAGATCGGCCAGCAGCTGTTGCACCGGACGAAGGTACATGACGCCGCCGCGGTGCTACACCTCGGAGGGTTGCGCCGCCTCGTCGGGGTACGGAAACCAACGGAGGTGCTCGAAGTCGGTGGTGGTCGCGGGGAAGCCGAGCGGGTTCGGCTGGGCGTCGGCGAGCTCCTTGAGCAGGCACTTCGCCCGCTCCAGGTACTCGGCCAGCCCACCGTCGGGCAGCAGTTGCGGCCTGCGGTGGTACCCCATCGCACCTTCGGAGTACGACACGTCATGCAGCGACAGGGGAGCAGGGGTCAGTCCATCGCGGTGTTTCCACAAGCCGGTGTCGGGCTCGAAGCGGTAATACGGCAGCAGTTTGCGGCCCTCGTCGGCGAGCAGCGAGACGGCGCCGACGATGTAGTCGAAGGTGTCGTCATCGATGAAGTAGTTGAAATTGACTCGCACCCACCCCGGCTTGATGCCCTCGCATCCGCGCGTGATCTCGCGCTCGAACTCATGCGACCGCTCGAGGTCGATGCCGAGCAGGCGGTGGCCGTAGGGGCCGGCGCACGAGCACCCACCCCGGGATTGGATGCCGAACAGGTCGTTCAGCACGCTGACGACGAAGTTGTGATGCAGGTAGCGGCCGGGCACCGGCTCGGTACCCGGCGGCACGTCACGCACGACGAACGACACGATCGAGAGTCGCTCGGCATCAGGACTGCCGAGGATCATCAAGTTGGGATGCCCGTCCCACGTCGAGATCGCCCGACGGACGAAGTGCTCCTCTCGCTCGCTGATGCAGTCGATGCCGACCGCTTCCTTCAGCTGGAAGATCAGACCCGCACGGATCGAACCGACGATCTCGGGGGTGCCGCCCTCCTCGCGATGCTGGATGTCCGCGAGGTAGTCGTGCTCCTGCGGGTTGACGAAGGCGACGGTGCCGCCGCCGGGAACGTCGGGGACACGATTGGTGAACAGCTCGTGGCGGGCCACGAGCAGGCCGGGGGTGCCGGGGCCACCGATCAACTTGTGGGGGGAGACGAAGATCGCATCGAGATAGTCGTCGCCGTCGGCCGGCGAACCCATGTCGATCTGCACGTATGGAGCGGCCGCGGCGTAGTCCCACGACACGATCGCGCCATACCGGTGGAGCAGGCTCGAAACAGCACCGACGTCGGTCACGATTCCGGTCACGTTGGACGCCGCCGAGAACGAGCCGATCAGCTGAGGCCGATCACGGTGACGCTCGAGTTCGCGCTCGAGGTGAGCGAGGTCGACGTGGCCATCGATGTCCTCGTCGATCGTGACGACGTCTGCGATCGACTCGCGCCATGGCAACTCGTTCGAGTGGTGCTCGTACGGGCCGATGAACACCACCGGTCGCTGGTCGGCGGGGATGTGGGCGGTGAGGTGGTGGGCATCGTCGAGGTTGGAGGGCACCCGGATGCCGAGCACGCCCACCATCTTGGCGATCGCCGCCGTCGAGCCGCTGCCGCAGAACAGCACCGCGTGTTCATCGGTGGCGCCGACGCAGCGGGCGATGATGTCACGGGCGTCCTCGCGAAACCGGCTGGTCTGCAAGCCGGTACCCGACGACTCCGTGTGGGTGTTGGCGTAGAGCGGCAACACCACATCGCTGATGTAGTCCTCGACGAACTGGAGCGACCGGCCCGATGCCGTGTAATCGGCATAGACCACGGGTCGGGCTCCGAACGGCCCCTCGACCATCTCCGACGCGCCGATCACCGAGGAACGGATGGTTTCGATCAGCGACTGCGCCACGGCGTCACGGTACTCGGCAACACGCGCCGGCGGGGAACGACCTACCGATCTCGCCATGCCAATCGCCGACTTCAGCCTCGTTGCTCTCGACTGCCCGGATCCGGACGCGCTCGCCCCAGCCCGACCCAGGTGAGTTCCGGGTCCACCTCGATCCGGCAGGCCATCCGTTCTGCCGGGTTCGAGCGCTCGGCTGACTCAGCGCCCGGTCGCTGCGGCGATCCTGGCACGCGGGTCAGCGGCGCCGGCGAGCACACCATCTCGATCGAGAGTGATCGCGTGCGCATGCCCGAATGCACTGTCGAACGATGCGCTGTGCCGGGTGCGATGACCACGGTCGCCGAGAGCCTGCCAGTCGGGCGGTGCATGGCCTTCGAGATCGACGATCTGCTCGGCCGGTGCGGTCCACGTGTCGAAGCCCGTCGAGGGTCCCGAGAGTGCCCACCGGGGAGCATTGATCGCCGAGGCCGGCGAGTGGCCGTGACGGAAGAGTCGGGCGGCGATCTGCAAGAGGATCTGCGGCTGGGCGTCCCCACCCATCGTGCCGAACACCGAGACGAGATCGGAGCCTGACGTCGCCAGCGCAGGTGACAGGGTGTGAGGAGGGCGACGGCGCGGTCCGAACTCGGCGCCGTGCCCGTCGATCAGATTGAACCCCAGGCCGCGATTGTGCAAGTTGACCCCAGTGCGCGGCTCGGCGAGCCATGAACCGAAGCCCGATGCGTTCGACTGGATCAGCGATACGGCCAGACCGCCGACCTCGGCCGTGCACAGGTACGTCGTGTCGCCGTCGTTGCTCGGCACCGTGTAATTCGTGGCCTGCTCCGTGTCGAGGCGGCCAGCCCGGTCACGGATCGCAGCCAACAACTGCTCGCCGTCGGCGTGCTCATGGAGCACATCGGGTCGGTCGAAGCCGGCGAGCTTGGCTGCCTCGACGAGCAAGTGCGCCCACCGGTCGTCGTCGGGGTCGTCGGGCAGGTCGAGTGGATCCGCCAGCAGCGCGCCGCCGAGTGTGAGATAGCCCTGCGAGTTGGGGCCGATGGTGTGCAGTTCGACTCCGAAAGCGCTTGCACGGAGCGAGTCGACCCACTCGGCCTGGGTCGTGTTCAGGTCGTCGGTCGTGAACACGCCATTCCCGAGTTCGATCAACCCCTCGCCGAACTCGCCACCGTAGAACCCCTCTCGTCCGGTGTCGGCGACTGCTCGAAGTGCCCTCGCGACCCCGCGTCGCCGAACCACCGCACCCGTGTGTGTGGCCTGCGCGGCCAACTCGTCGAGTTGGCGTCGACCCCGATCATCGACGCGACGGATCGACCCTGCGAGGAGCGGGCTGGCCGGGAAGCCGTTGTCGGCGAGATCGATCGCAGGACCGAGCAATTCGGCCATCGTCATCGATCCGAAGCGCTCGTGCATCGCCAGCCAGCCGTCGACGCAACCGGGAACGGTGACCGAGCGAACGTCGTGTCGGAAGGGCATCTCCGATCGCCCCTCGGCGCGCAGCGATTCGGCATCGCTGCCGGAGCCGGCGCGCCCGCTGCTGTTCAACGCCACGACGTCGCCCGCGGTGTGGATCAGTGCGAAGAGATCCCCACCCATGCCACACAGGTGGGGCGCTGTCACAGCGATGGCGGCGTTGGTGGCGATCGCGGCGTCGACGGCGTTGCCGCCCCGTTCGAAAGTCAGGTCGCCGGCCCGCGTGGCCAGGCGATCGGCCGACGCCACCATGTGCCTCGTGCCACGGGCGCTGCTGTGGGGGAGCGGAGTCATCGCGCCACGGTAGGCCGCGCCCTACGCTCACATCGTGGTCGATCGACGGATGAGAGGCGCCGCGGTCGTCACACTCGGTGGCGTGCTCATGCTGGTGGGCACGTTCCTGCCATGGCTCAGGTCAGGAACGCGCGATCGTGCGAGCTACACGATCTTCGATCTGGTCGAGCGCCTCGGCTTTGCTCCCGGTGGCGTCGTGGCATGGTCATTGCGTCTCTGGCCGCTGGTCCCGCTGCTGCTCGTGGCAGTGGTGACGACCGCATGGGCGGTCGCGACGGGCCACGCCCGATGGGCGGCGGCGCTGGCGCTGTCCACCCTGACGGTGGTCTGGGTCGGCGGCACGGCCGTGGCGGTGCTGGCCGCTCCCGACATCGCGCTGTTCCGGGTCGGCGTCGGCCCGACGGTGACGCTGGCAGGTGCTGTCGTGCTCGGTTCGGGGGTCGCCGGACTCAGGCGTCGGGAATCGGGTTCTTCGGCAGCTTCTTGACCCGAGCTCGTCTCCGGCGCCGTTCGGGGATCATGCCGCGCATCTCCTCCAACTTGCCGAAACACAGCAGACGGTCACCGGCCTCGAGGCTCTCGCGAGCCCATCGGGTTGGGAATCACCGCGGTGCCGCGATGGAGCGTGAGCACCGCGATGTCGCGTTCGCGGAGCCCGGAGTCGGCAATCGCAGTTCCGACGATGTCGGCACCTTCGTGGACGAGTAACTCGGCCACCCCGTAGCCGGTGCTGACCGTGAGACGTTGGCGGACGTCGATGTCGGGAAACGCCACCTGGTTGGCGATGTAGTCGATGATGGCGCCGGCGACGTCGAGCTTCGTCGCCTCCTCGATGCCTTCGAGACCGGGCGACGAGTTGACCTCCATCACCGACGGCCCGTCATCGCTCTCGAGCATGTCGACACCAGCCACGCGAAGGCCCATGATCTGCGCCGATCGGACTGCAGTCTCCTCGTAGGCAGGGTCGAGTTCGACTGACTCGACACGTCCACCGCGGTGCACGTTGGAGCGGAACTCTTCGCCCGTGGCCACACGGCGCATCGCGGCGACAACCCGGTCACCGACGACGAGCGCCCGGATGTCACGCCCCTTGCTCTCGGCGACGAAGCGTTGAATCAACACGTTCTGCTTGGTGCTCTGGAGCGTCTCGATGATCGCTTCCGCCACGTGGGTGTCGGGCGCCAGGATGACGCCGATGCCCTGCGTGCCCTCGAGCAGCTTGATCACGACGGGAGCGCCGCCGACACGCTCGATCGCCGGGAGCACATCGGCGCGGTCTCGGGCGAACGTGGTCGCGGGCATCCCGATGTTGTGGCGGGACAGGATCTGGATCGCACGCAACTTGTCGCGAGAGTTGGAGATTCCGTTGGCCGTGTTCGGCGTGTACACGTCCATCTGTTCGAACTGGCGAACCACCGCCGTGCCGAAGTACGTGACCGAGTTGCCGATTCGCGGCAGGATCGCGTCGTAGTGCGACAACGTCTTGCCTCGGAACTGCAGATCCGGCTCGTCGCCCGAGAGGTCGATCGAGAAGCGCAGCGTGTTGAGGACCTTCACGTCGTGTCCACGCTCGACGGCGGCTGCTCGGAGCCGCTGCGTGCTGTACGAACGTGGTGCCCTGGAGAGGATCGCGAGTTTCATCGTCAAGACCGGCAAACTACCAGGGTGAACGATGCAGGGCCTTCGGCCACGGTGGCCGGATGGCGCGAGTGGATCGCGCTCCGGGACCTCGGCGTGCCGTGGGTGAAGGCGAAACTCGACACGGGGGCTCGGTCGTCGTCGATCCATGCATTCGACATCGACGAGATCGAACGTGACGGTGCTCCCTGGGTGTCGTTCGCGATTCATCCGTGGCAGCGGTCAGAGACGGACGAGGTGCGAGTCGAGCTGCCGATCGTCGATCGTCGGGCGATCCGCAGTTCGACGGGTCACGAGGAGGAACGCCTGGTCGTACGCACCGCCATCCAGGTCGTCGGTCATGACCTCGATGCGGAGTTGACCCTGGCCAACCGCGACGAGATGGGGTTCCGAATGCTCATCGGACGCGAGGCACTCCGAGGCCTGATCCTCGTCGATCCGGGCCGGTCGTACCTCGGTGGTCGACCGAAACGGTCGACTCGGCGCAAGAACCGGGGCAAGCCCTGATGGCCCGCCCCTCGTTCGCGATCGGCACCAACCGGGTTCGCGCCGGGTTCAAACAGGAGATCGGACTGCCGATCTCCAAGCTCGTGACGGGCGAGCTGGTGACCTTGCCGGTGTTGGTCCTCCACGGACGGGAGGACGGGCCGACCGTGTGGGTCGACGCCGCGATCCATGGGGACGAAGTCGGCGGTGTCGACATCATCCGGCGCGTGTTGGCGGACCTGTCGCCGAAGACCATGCACGGCACGCTGATCGCCGTACCGATCGTGAACGTTCATGGATTCATGACCGGCGACCGCTACCTGCCCGACCGCCGTGACCTGAACCGCTCGTTCCCCGGCACCGCACGGGGCTCGCTCGCCGGTCGGATCGCTCATCTGATGATGACCGAGATCGTTGCCCCGAGTGACGTCGGGATCGACCTCCACACGGGCTCGGACCACCGGACGAATCTGCCTCAGATCCGGGCCGACCTCGATGATCAGCGGACGCGTGAACTCGCCGGGACCTTCGGGGCACCGGTGATGATCCACGCCCGCACCCGTGACGGTTCGCTGCGCCACGCCGCGCAAGAGCACGGCGCCACGGTGCTGCTCTACGAAGGTGGCGAGGCGCTGCGGTTCGACGACTGGGCGATCGATGCCGGTGTCGGCGGCGTGAACCGTGTGCTCGCATCGCTCGGCATGATCGAAGGCGACACCCTGCCGGACCGACCATCGGTCGAGTCCCGCAAGACGGGTTGGGTTCGCGCCAGCGTGTCGGGCATCATCCGCATCGAGTGCGCCCTCGGCGCCGAGGTCGAGGCGGGGGACCGTCTCGGCGTGATCTCGAACTCGTTCGGTCGACGGCTTGCATTCATCAAGGCAACCCGGAGCGGCTTCGTGATCGGTCGACTCGAGGCACCGCTGGTCAACCGAGGTGACGCCGTGGTGCACATCGCCGAAGTCGTCGACTGAGCGGCACCACCCGAGCGGTCGCTACTGGTGCCACTCGCCGCGTGCGACGAGCACGTCCTTCAATTGCCACGGGCGATCCGTCATCAGCCCGTCGACACCGAGGTCGAGCAGCCGGTGCATCTCCTCCGGCTCGTCGATGGTCCACACGTGCACCTGCAGGTCACGACGATGGGCGCGTTCGACGAACCGCTCGTTCACGAGCGTGACCGGTCCGGACCTCACCGGAACCTGGGCAACCTGCCCGCCCCACGGGGCCCGGCCGGTGAGGCGCAGCGCAGTGACCTGTGCTGGACCGAAGCTCGTGCACAGCGCGTCGCCGAACTCACTGCGGAGCCGCCGCAGCCGGGCGTCGCTGAATCCGCCGACCAGAACACGATCGAGACAGCCCAAGCGCCGCAGAGAAGCGATGAGGGCATCGACGGCGCTGTCGGCCTTGCAGTCGATGTTCACCCGGTGGTCGGGAAACTGCTCCATGAGTTCCTCGAACCGGGGGATCGGTTCTCGCCCATCGACCCGGGCGCGGCTCACGTCGCTCCACGGCAGATCGTCGATGACGCCCGTGCGGTCGGTGACGCGGTCGAGTTCGGAGTCGTGGAACGCAACGAGCACCCCGTCAGCCGTTGCGTGGACGTCCGTCTCGAGGAACGTGTACCCGAGATCGACCGCATGTTGGAACGCCGGCATCGTGTTCTCGGGATGATCGGACGCGCCACCTCGGTGCGCGAACGCGAGCGGGCCCGGCCAGTCGAGGAACGGATGCATTCGGGCGATCGTACGACCGGTGATCAGATGCTGCGCCCGGCGGCTCGCCAATACTCGTCTTTGAGGAGGCGCTTGTAGAGCTTGCCGGTCGGATGCCGCGGCAGTTCTTCACGGAAATCGATCGACCGCGGACACTTCACGTCCGCGATGTGGGATCGGCAGTAGGAGATCAACTCGCCTGCGAGCTTCGCCGCTGCGTCGTCGTCGGCAGGCATCTCGCAGGGTTGCACGACGGCCTTCACCTCTTCGCCGAAGTCGTCGTTGGGCACCCCGAACACGGCGACGTCGACCACGGCCTCGTGCATCGTCAGGACGTTCTCTGCTTCCTGGGGATAGATGTTCACGCCGCCTGAGATGATCATGTACGCCTTGCGGTCGGTGAGGTACAGGAAGTTGTCCTCATCGAGGTACCCCACGTCCCCGAGTGTCGACCAACCCTTCGGGTGTCGGGAACCCGCCGTCTTCTCCTCGTCGTTGTGGTACTCGAAGGTGGTGCCGCCCTCGAAGTAGATCGTGCCAGGCCGGCCCACGGGCACGTCCTCGCCGTCTTCGCCCACGATGTGGACGACGCAGTTGATCGGGGTGCCGACGGTGCCCTCGTGGGCGAGCCACATCTCGCTGTTGCAGTACACGAACCCGTTGCCCTCGGTGCCGGCGTAGTACTCGTGGATCACCGGGCCCCACCATTCGATCATCTGCTTCTTGACCGGGATCGGGCACGGCGCCGCAGCGTGGATCACACACTCGATCGTCGTCACGTCGTATGCGGCCCTGGTTTCCTCGGGCAGCTTGAGCATGCGGACGAACATCGTCGGCACCACTTGACTGTGGGTGGCCGAGTACTTCTCGGCGTACTGCAGGTAGAGCTCTGCGTCGAACCGCTCCATCACGACGACCGTCGAACCGATCGCCAATGTCGACATGCAGAAGCGCAGGGGAGCAGCGTGGTAGAGGGGAGCCGGGGAGAGGTACACCTTGGTGTCGTCCATCCCGAACAACACGCCGAGCATGCCGGCCACGCCGGTGACCCGGGTTTCGAGCGGTTCGAGCTCGAACGCCGGCAGCACGCCCTTCGGGCGACCGGTGGTGCCCGACGAGTACAGCATGTCGGTTCCTGCCAGGCGACCGTCGAGCGGCTCGGACGACTGGCCGTCGACGGCGGACTCGAACGCCTCGTACCCGTCGATCGTGCCGTCGAGCATCAGCCGGAGCTCGACGTTCGGCGTCACGTCGAGCATCTCGGCGGCCTGGTCGGCCTGGTACTTCGACGTGACGAGTGCCTTCGCCTCACAATCGTTGACGATGTACGACAGTTCGTCGGTCGTGAGCCGGGACGACGCAGCGGTGTAGATCAAGCCGGCGTACTCGCATCCCCAGAGGATCTCGAGGTAGCGAGGATGGTTCTCCATGCAGACGGCGATGTGATCGCCAGGCTGCAAACCGACAGATCGCAGCAACCGGCTGAGCCGATTCGCTCCGGCGTCGAGCTCGGCGAAGGTCTGCACGTGGCCGCTCTCCGCCATGATCACGGCGGGACGGTCGGCGTTCGTCTCGAGGTGCGCTCCGGGGTACATGGCCGCGGACGGTAGCCGACGGTACGGTCGCGACGTGGGTCGAGCTCAACGGTCGGAACTACACGAGCGCATCGCACCGTTTGCCGATGCGGTTGCCCGCTCCGACGCCACGCTCGATGAGATGACGCTGTCGCTGTCGAAAGCTCTCCAGCCCGATCTGGACGTGATCGGAGTGATGACCGAACTCGACGTGCTCGCCGCGGACTGCCCGACGCCGACTCGTGATGGCGTCATGCGTTTCCTGACGAACGATGCGGGCTTCTCCGGGGATCACACCGACTACCACGGTTGGCAGAACTCGTGCCTCGACCATGTGATCGATCGCCGTCTGGGTATGCCGATCACGCTCGCTGTCGTGGCGATCGAGGTCGCCCGACGGGTCGGCGTGCGCCTCGCCGGGGTCGGCTTCCCCGGCCACTTCCTGGTCGGAGACCCCGAGGATCGTCGCTGGTTCGCCGATCCCTACCATCGCCGAACCGACCTCAGTCGCGACGACTGTCGCAACCTGTTGGTCCGGCTCGGCGTGCAACGCTGGTCCGACTCGTACCTGGAGACGATTCCTCCGCGGTTGGTCATCGCCCGCATGCTGAACAATCTCAAGTTGTCGTGCGAGCGCCGCGATGACGACGTCCGGATGGCGATCGTGATGCAGGCCCGCCAGACACTGCCCGAGTTCGCCAACGAACACGTCGAGGCGCTCGAGTCACTGGCACCGCTGAAATTGACGGTCGGCCGCACGTGCGGACGTTGCCGCTGTCGGCGTGAGCAGGTGTGTGTTCCCGTGTGTCGTCGGGCTGGGTCAACCCGACCGTGCCACGATCGCGGTCGACGGTAGGGCCACTCACCACCGACCTGGATCGGGGGTTGTTCGGTCAGGTGTTCTCGTCGGACGATTCCTCGTCGGCCGGCCTGTCACCTGGCTGCGTGGCAGGCGGGCCGGGGTTGTTCTCGGTGCCGCGGCAGTCGAAGTCGACGTAGCTGTTGATTCGCTCGGCGGGAGAGCTGTCCGGCGAAAAACCCTCGTCGACGGAGCCCTCGCCTGCAACCGCTTCACCCGGAGCGCCGCTGGCCGTCGGATCTGAGGCACTCGTGGTCGTCGGCGTGGTGGCTTCGATCGGCGGGTCCGTCGGCGATGGCAGGCCGGCTTCCAGCGCGGACAGGACGAGGTCGAAGTCGGCGGCGATCTCGAGGGGCACGTCGGCCTGGATCGACCGGTACGTCGAGATGATCAGATCGTCGGTGTCTCCGGCCGACCCCGACCGCAGCTCATCGGACAGATCGATCATCGCCTCGCAGAACGGGGTCAGGCGTTCGGGCGGCACGGTGACCGAGATCTCCGGTTCGGCCACGGCCTCTGGCTCGGTGGACTCACCGGTGCCTCCAGAGCCATCGGGAGTGCAGGCCGCGGACAGCAGTCCGACACCGAGTGCCACGACCATCGCCTTGCTCCGTGCCGACATTGCCGAAAGTGTGGCAGGCGCAACCCGGGTTCAGGCACCGCGGCTTCCACCGCCGTGCCGATCCGCCGGTACGTTGAGCGCCATGACGGTGATCGAGAGCACCTTGACGGCCGACGAGCAGCGGGTGGCCGATCTGGCCGACCACCTGGTCGACTCGTACCCGCCGGCGTCGACGAATCCGACGGAGTTCCTGGGCGCTCAGTTCGACCTTGGCCTCGCCTGGGTGCACTTCGACGAGGGGCTCGGCGGACTCGGGCTCAACCCGAAGCTCCAACGAGTCGTCAACGAGCGGGTTCGCGCCACCGCTGGCCCGTTCTCGATGGCGCGCAACCCGATCGGGTACGGCATGTGCGGCCCGACCGTGCACGCCTGGGGCAGCGACGACCAGAAGCAGCGGTACCTCCGGCCACTGTTCACCTGCGAAGAGATCTGGTGCCAGCTCTTCAGCGAACCGGGGTCGGGCTCCGACTTCGCCGGCCTCTCGTCGCGTGGCGTCCGAGACGGCGACGAATGGGTGGTCAACGGGCAAAAGGTCTGGACCACGTTGGCGCACGTGTCCCGCTGGGGCCTGCTCGTGGTCCGCACCGACTCCGAGGCGGTGAAGCACGCCGGCCTGACCGCGTTCGTCGTCGACATGGGCGCCGACACCGTCGAGACGCGTCCACTCCGCCAGATGACCGGTGAAGCCGAGTTCAACGAGGTGTATTTCACCGACACGCGGATTCCCGAGAGCGAAATCCTGGGGAATCCGGGCGACGGCTGGCGCGTGTCGCTCACGACACTGATGAACGAGCGAACCTCGATCGGCGGCAGTATCCCGGCTCGTGGATCTGGTTCGATCGGCGAACTGGTGAAGGTTTGGGACGGCCTGCCCGACGATCGCAAGGACGAAGCCACGCGTGACCGGGTGACGCAGCTGTGGATCCGCGCCGAGGTGCACCGCCTCACCAACATCCGAGCCAATCAGAATCGGCGGCTCGGCGACCCGGGCCCCGAGGGCTCGATCGGCAAGATGGAGTCGGCCAACCTCAACAAGGCCGTCTACGAGGAACTGGTCGGCCTGCTCGGTGCCGACGGGATGCTCTATGGCAGCTATGCGATGGATCAGCCGGCGACCGCGATGTCCTCCGACTCGCAGCAGAAGGCATTCCTGAGGTCGCGGGCGAACTCGATCGAGGGCGGCACGACCGAGGTCATGTTGAACATCCTCGGCGAACGGGTGCTCGGCCTGCCCGGCGACGTCAGGGTCGATCGCGACGTCCCCTGGAGCCAGGTCCCCCGCAACTGAACGGGGTGCCCAACCATCGTCGGGCAGAGAGGTCAGGTACCCGTCGTCAGCAGGTAGCCGCAGAACATCGCGCCGAGCGCAGCGAGGAGGCCGACGGCTCCGCCGATGGCGAGCGCAGCCCGTGACTGGCCGACCTGATGCACGGCCGCCGCCGCTCCGCTGGCGATCGCCAGCGTGATCTTGACCAGGAGGGTGATCTGATATGCCGTCGTGGTGTTCGCCACGTCGATGTCGGCGAGATTCCACAGGCCCGTGATGACCACCAGCGCAAATGCCGGCCAAGCCACACGTGCGAACGACCGGGCGACGACCTTGGTGGCGTCGGGGAACGATCGCCGCAGACTGGGCACGAGGCCACCGAGGACGATCTGGCCACCCACCCACACCGCAGCCCCGAGCACGTGCAGGAACAGACGGACCGTGTCGATGGTGGGGGAGAGCATCGGTCAGTCGGCCAGCGCCGCGAGCACTTCGCTGGCGGGCAGGTTGCGATCGTCGACGACCGGGCGAGTGAGCAGCGAACCACCGAGCAGCACTGTGCCGGCGGTCTCGATCGAGGCCTGGAGCTCTCGAATATTTCTCGGCGGCGGGAAGTACTCGTCCTCGTCGGTGATCCGAACGACGTCCACACCGTTCGTCGGAGCCAGACGGTCGAGCACCGATTCGACGAGCTCCTCCGGTGCCGACGCACCTGCGGTGACGCCGACCGTTCCTGACAGGTCGTCGGGCAGTTGGTCGGCAACGTTGATTCGGTACACGCGATCGCACCCGCCCTCGGTCGCGAGTTGTTCGAGTGCGCGGGTGTTGGACGAGTTCGACGAACCGATCACGACGATCGCGTCACATCGCTCGGCGATCGCGAGCAGCGACGATTGTCGATTGGTGGTGGCGAAACAGAGATCGCTCCGACCGGGGGTCCAGACGTCCGGGAAACGCTCTCGCACCCGAACGGCGACCCCCTCCCAATCGCGGTGGGACAGCGTCGTCTGTGCGAGCAGGGCCACGGGTTGATCGAAGTCGGGGAGCCCGTCGACTTCGCCAACCGACTCGACCCGGCTGATCGCCTCGGGCGCCACCGCCATGGTGCCAACGGCTTCCTCGTGGCCCTCGTGGCCGACGTAGACGATCCGGTAGCCCTTGCCGGCCCTCACCTTGACCTCGTGGTGGACCTTGGTGACGAGCGGGCAGACCGAGTCGACCACGAAGCTGCCCCGCTGTTGCGCGGCCGCCACCACGTCGGGAGCGGAGCCGTGCGCCGACAACATGATCGGCTGTCCCTCGGGCACGTCGGCGATGTCGTCGACGAACACCACTCCCTGGCGCTCGAAACGCTCGACCACGATCTTGTTGTGCACGATCTCGTGGTAGCAGTAGACCGGCGGTTCGAACGACCGAACCATCCACGCCAGCGCTTTGATCGCCATCTCGACACCGGCACAGAAGCCACGGGGTTCCGCCAAGAGCACACGGTCGACGTTCATCTGCTCGACAGAGTACCGGCGGGCGCACCGATAGCCTGGCTCGGCCATGTCCGCACCTCTCGTCGTCGCCGTTGCACCAGATTCACCTGCTGCGCGTGCAGGGCTCGTGCCCGGTGACGAGATCACACGCATCGACGGTCAGGTGCCCCGTGACGTGATCGAGTGGCAGATGTTCACCGACGAGGGCGACATCGTGCTCGACATCCAACGGAACGGGCTCGCACTCGATGTCGAGGTCGCCAAACGTCCCGGTGAGTCGCTCGGCGTCGAGGTCCAGTCGGCCGTGTTCGATCGTGTCCGCACCTGCGACAACCACTGCGAGTTCTGCTTCATCTACCAGTTGCCGAAGGGCATGCGCCGCAGCCTGTACCTCAAAGACGACGATTACCGGCTGAGCTTTCTCTACGGCAACTTCACCACGCTGACCCGCTTCACCGAGGCCGATCTGGAACGGGTGGTCACCGAACGCCTGTCGCCACTGCACGTGTCGATCCATGCCACCGACCATGACATCCGGAACCGGATGCTCAAGAACGACCGGGGCGGGATGAGTCTGCGCTGGTTGCGAGCGCTCCTCGACCATGGCATCGAGGTCCGCGGGCAGGTCGTTGTGTGTCCCGGCGTGAACGACGGCGACGTGCTCGATGACACGCTCGCGGGTGTGCTGGATCGCTTTCCCGAACTGGAATCGGTGGCGGTCGTGCCACTCGGTCTGTCGAAGTTCAACAACGAACCGGCGATGCGACTCCACACCAAGACCGAGGCCGAGCGAGTGGTCGACGTGATCGAAGGCTGGCAGTCGACGTTCCTCGAGGTACTCGGTCGGCGCATGGTGTTCGCCGCCGACGAGTACTACCTCATGATCGGGCGACCGTTCCCGACCGCGGAGAGCTACGAGGGTTTCCCGATGCACGAAGACGGCATCGGCATGGCACGCACCTTCGAGCGCGAGTTCCACGGCGAGACCGACGAGGCAACCGGCGTGCGGAGCGGGTTCTTCGCCGCCGTCGACCTCCCGGCGAATCCTGCGGCCTACACCGGACTCCGGGCACGACCCGCCGACGTGATGCAGCCCGTCTCGATTCGGCCGCGACGCACTGCACGCATCGGGGTACTCACCGGCACGTTCGGTGCCCAGGTCATCGGACCCCTGATCGACGAACTCGACCGGCCCGACATCAGGGTGGTCCCGGTCGACAACGAGTTCTTCGGGGGGAACACCGGTGTCACCGGCCTGATGACAGGCGCCGACCTGATCCGCGTGCTGGCTGCCGAACCCGAGGGCGACCGGTACCTCCTGCCCGACGTCTGTCTGTCCGACGACGGCAGATTCCTCGACGGCTTCGCGGTGGACGACCTGCCCCGCTCGGTCGAGATCGTGCCGACCGACGGCATTGCGTTGCGAAACGCGCTCGGTCAGGCAGCATGAGCGGCATGGATTCCGTCGATCTGCCCACCGTCGTGATCGTCGGTCGCCCCAACGTGGGCAAGAGCACCTTGTTCAACCGCATCATCGGTGAGCAGGCGGCGATCGTCGAGAACCGCCCCGGCGTCACCCGTGACCGCAAGGAACTCGACGCCGAGTGGCTCGGTGTCGGATTCCGGGTGATCGACACCGGTGGCTGGATGCCGAAGGGTTCCGATCTCGACGAGAAGGTGTCGCGACAGGTCGAAGCGGCGGTCGAGGGCTCCGACCTCGTGCTCTTCGTCGTCGATGCGAGCGTGGGAGCATTGGAAGACGACGAAGCCGTGGCCGACTGGCTCCGCCGCGGTCAGCATCAGGTGATCGTGGTCGGCAACAAGGCCGACAACAACCGCCGCGAAGAGGAGATGTGGCAGTTCCTGTCACTCGGCCTCGGCGATGCGGTTCCGGTCAGCGCCCTGCACGGCCGACGCGCCGGCGACCTACTCGACGTCGTGCTCGAACGGCTCGGTGACAAGGCGGTCTACGTCGAACCGGCCCCCGACGGCACCTGGGTCCCCGACGAAGACGTCGAACCGTGGAACCCCGACGATCAACGACCACCCAGGGTTGCGGTGGTCGGGCGACCGAACGTCGGCAAGAGCACGCTCTTCAACCGTCTGGTCGGCTCCGATCGTTCGGTGGTGCACGACATGGCCGGAACGACCCGGGATGCGATCGACACCCTCGTCGAGACCGAGGACGGTCCGATCGTCTTCATCGACACCGCCGGCATGCGCAAGAAGGGCAAGATCGACGACTCGGCCGAGTACTACTCGCTGGTGCGTGCGCTCCGCGCGATCGACGACGCCGACATCGCACTGCTGATCATCGACTCGACCGAGGGTGTCACCGGGCAGGATCAGCGGCTCGCCGAACGGGTCGACGCGTCGGGTTGCCCGATCGTGATCCTGCTCAACAAGTGGGATCTCGTCGACGACCCCGAGCAGCGTCACGAGGTCGAGTCAGAGGTCACGCGGAAGCTCTCGTTCGTCGGTGACGCGCCGGTGATCAAGATCTCGGCGCTGAGTGGGAAGAACGTGCACAAGCTCCGGCCCCGCCTCCAGGATGCGATCGAGCAGTACCACCGCCGGGTTCCGACCCGCGACGTGAACCGGGTCATCATCCAGGCCCAGCAGGAGTCGCCCGCCGGTGGGGGAGCGCGGGTGCTGTACGCCGTGCAGGGCGCGACCGATCCGCCGACGTTCACGCTGTTCGTCAACCGTGAGCTGCCGCAGCACCACGTCCGCTATCTCGAACGCCGGATCAAGGAGGCATTCGGGTTCGGCGCCACGCCGATCAAGCTCCGCATTCGCAAGAAGGTCGACTGATGCCGTGGTGCGAGCAGTGCGCGAAGTACCACGCACCATCGGCGATGAACGACGACGGGACGTGCCCGGCGTGCGGTGGACCGGTCGGGGAGAGCGAGACCCGTGCGGCACAGGTCGCGCAGGACGAATCCACGCCCTGGCACTTCAAGCTGCTGGTCGGTGCGACGGTCGGCTACCTCGCGTGGCGTTTCGTCCAGCTGTTCGTCTGAGTCACGTCGTCGGTCGATAGGCTCGCCCTCCACATACGCGACAGCGATGTCGTACGGGCTGTAGCGCAGCTTGGTTAGCGCACTTGTCTGGGGGACAAGGGGTCGCAGGTTCGAATCCTGTCAGCCCGACTTAACTACCAGGGGTTTCGCGGTTGCGGAGCCCCTGATGCGCGTTGCGGGTGGAGTACGGGGTGGAGTACGCAGTCGGCGGCAGGGTTGATTCAGACCCCCTCGGCCGAACCTTGACGACGTGCTCATCGCGATCGCCGGTCCAACCACCAGTAGAAGTGCCGTATCAATTCCATGCAGCTTCACGCAGACGCGGCGATCTGTTCGCCATCGACGGCAACGTTCGCGCCCGCGTTCTTCGGCGCGCTGCTGTGGGCACGCTCTGGTTCCGAGGTCCGTCGTGCCGCGCAGGCGCTCCGGATGCTCGACATCCCGACGGCCGCCTGGTTCTCGTGCCGGTGGCGGGCGTCAACCCGAGCTTGGAGTTGGCTCGGGGAAGGTGCCGAGGGCGACGGTCCATCGCACGAGGACGCACTGCGTCGACGCCGGTGCGACGGGTCATGAACGCGAACGCTCACCGGTACTGAGGGCTATCAATCGTCGTCTACCTCGGCGGAAAGTTCGGATCTGAGACGCTCTGGTACGTGTGCCTCGAACGCCTTGATCATCTCGTCCATGAACTGCTCGATACCACTCATGAGTTGGTCGGCGAACGCAACACCGTCTCGACCTTGCCCGAAAGAGAGCGCCCACCGATGTTCAACACGACTAGAGACCCGGTCCGGGAACGGCAGGACAACCCGGCCACCGTCGACTCGTCCAGACTTCCCTGAGCCCATCGACTGCATGTGAAGACTCAGTCCGCTGAGAAGCCGGGCCTCCCTGACACCCGCATTGAGAAGCCGGCTCCGCGTGTCGATGACTGCTTCGCGTCTAGGACCATCGGCGAGTGCCGGTATAAGGCCCTGATCAGGCGAAATCGCGATCCGATGATCCTCGGCGGAGCCGGTCGTCCATCGTTCGGGCCCAGACGAGAAGTTCCTCCAACGCGTACCAAGCCTCCTCGATCGCTGGATCGTGAAAGCCTTGATATTCGGCTTCGTGCGGCGGAGTCCTGGCAGAGAAACGGTCGTACGACTCCTGAGCATGACTCGTCGCCGCGAGCAGGCGGGCATACGCCGCTTCGGCCCCGCCTGCAGCGTCGATCACATCGCGGACCAGCATCCAGGTCGCCTCGAAAAGGACGCTGTCGTCGTCAACACTGCTTCCCGACGGCCCAGGGACCCGGGCTAGGGCCGCGCCGATCGCAGTCGCCGACTCGTAGAGCGAGACATCCCATTTCCACAACTCCACGCCGAAGTCGAACGGCGCGATTGTGTCTGGGCCCCCCATCATCCTCGTCGTCCACTCCCATGATCGCGGCGGCATGGTTCAGAGGGTAACGATGACACGCACACGACCAGGCTGCGCCTTCTGCACGTTCGCGATGTCATGTCACTCGCCATGCGAGCGCCGCCGCCGCCGAGCCGCAACCACACGCAGCACGTCGGCGACCCGCTGCGCGTCGCGTCGGCCGAGGCTGCCGTCCATCGCGAGCGAGCGGGCGAGCTGCTCCAGTTCGTCGGTGTCCGGTGTGTCGTCGTCGTGCGCCATACGGTCGATCGTGACCGAGGGGTGTGGCGGAGACCTTGGCGGCTCCCAGGAGTCGCCGGAGCACCGTGGGCGTCGCTAACCGCCAGCGACTCGCTGCACGAATGTCGTTGCGTCGGCTTGGACACTCGGCCGTCATGATGGGGGCCATGAGTGATGCCTACGATCTTGGTCCCTACGACGTAACCGACTCAAAGGGTCGACCATGCTCGCTCACTATCAACAAGGCGATGCTGACCGTACAAGCCCGGCGGAAGTCCGGCGTGTCGTTCGTAGCACCCGCTGTACCGGTCGACCAGGTTGTGGCGGTCAGTGGGCGTGTAAGCGTGGGTCGCAACGAGTTCAGGCTGGACAATGCCGCAGACGTCGATCGATTCACTGCGACGCTTGAGGAAGTTCGATCGGGAAGCCGGTCGAAGTCGCCCGGATCCAGCGTTCTTCCACTGGCGTTTACCCAGCCGCTCGCGGGTGTGGAGCGATTCCAGTACGCGGTGATCAATACGGGCACATTCAACAGCTCAGATCGCTTGCGGAGTGTCCTCGACGTGGCTGGCCAGTGCGGCTGGGAACTGGTGACCGTGTACGACAAATCATCCAACTGGTTCCAGGGATGGGAGAAGGGTCTGATGCTCATGAAGCGCCGCGTTCCTGATGGCGAAGACCTGTCGGAGTGGTGCATCGAGGTTCATGGCTGAATCAGGGGCGACCATCCCCCTGCGGGCGCTCTGGTCGTCGGCCTCCTCGCCGCAAAGATGAGCGCCGTCAAACGGAAGGCGTGATGAGCGACCGGACCTGCTCCGGGCCGCGCGGCCGGGCGGTCGCCGAGCCACCAGCACGCGACGAGGCTCCCGACCGGCGAACCGATCGAGGGCCTCAGCGAGTTGTGCGTCGATGTCACGGGCCTGCAGACCGGTGACCCCCGAGACGGGTACCCGCCACCTCGAACCGGGCGGAGAAGCAACAACCCCCGCCAGGTCCGGCGAACACTCAGCCGATCACGGCTACGCCTTCGGCCTCGATCGCAGCGGTGCCGATGTAGCCGACCGCGATCTCGATGCCGAGCATCGCCGGGTTGACCTTCTCGACCAGGAGCTCGGACACGAACGCGACGGTTGCGCCGCGGGCCAACAGGATCGCCTTGCTCACACTGCTCGACATGACGATCTCGACGCCCAGCTCGCCGAGCCCGGTATCGGAGTAGGTCGGCGCGAGGCTGGGCGGGCAGAGCAGCCGGTCAGGTGTGAATCTCGAGGTGTCGAAGTGCGCCCATGCCGCGGCGATATCGGCCACGGCTGTGCCGGTCTCGACCACTGCGCCGATCTGGTCGCTGGCCTCCTTCGGCCGGCCGAACGCAGAAGGCTGGCCATGTAGCCGCCCGGCAGCGTGCGGGCGAGCTGCTGGCTCATGTTGATCACGGTGCTCGCGTCGATCTTGGTCGCGTCCTGGGCATCGACCTCGAACGCCGAGCTGTGAACGTCGCCCTTCTGCCCGCCCGTCTGCGGGCCGGCAGTCGGTGGGGTCGTCATGACGGGGAGTTGTATCGGGGGAGCGCCGGCAGACAACTCGACGAGGATCACGGCCGGAGCGATACTGAAGCTGCTGGTGGTCCAGACTTCGGCGAGGTCGGCGGCCCAGTCCTGACGGACACCGAGCAGATCGCCAGACACCGAGACCCCGCCTGCTTTGTCTTCGACCATGTGTTCAGCGGCGCGTGTGAGCGCCACTGGCGACCAAGCCCGCTGGCGGCGCTGCTGGGCGTCCTCGACGTCAGCGAGGAGCCGATCGACGGCGCTCGTGATGTTGCTCATGTCGTGAGTCCCATACGGTTGAGAATTTCGATCGCCTGGCGATCTTTCTCGGCTTCTTCGGCGAGGTATTGCCGCACGGCGGCATCGATGATCGGCGTGGCGCGGGTCAGGGTTCTCTGGGGTGACACGGTTCGCGCCGGCCCTGGGACCAGACAGCCGGTGGCGCGGGCCCGTGCGATCCGCTGACGATTCAGGAGTTCGAGCCGAACGGCTTCGATCGTTGGCATGGTCCCAGTGTCTGCCAGCGCGACCACCGTCGCCAACGAATGTCCGGTTCGGTGTCCGATTCGAGATCACTCGGGTGGGAGCGTGTCAGCAGGCACCGACCAGCGACCCGATTCCGACCGCTCCGAACCGGTGAGTAGACCCGCGGTGCACCAGCGGCGGACAGTGCGGATGTCGACGTGCGGGGCGTGGCGTCGGTGCCACTCGGACAGGCTCAACAGCTCGGCCGGTTCGACGAGCACGGACCGCGAACGCACCTCGGCGTCGATCGCTTCGAGCATCAAGTGTTCAGCCGCATCGAACAGACCGACCGCTCCGCACCTCTTCGCCAGTGCCCGCAATCGCTCAGGATCGACCTTCATCGTCCGAATTCCCTGTCGATCGGGACGAAGAGGTCCATCTCAGCTATGTGTGCGCATACAACTGTTTCCTGGGGACACAATCCCGACTGGGAGGGTGTACTGCTCGCCCCGCCCAAAAAGAGGGCGGCCCATGATCTCGGTCCGTCCTGGTTCGTTTCGCAGCCGGCCGCCGTCGGCGAGGATGGCGGCGGCTTCGCGTTCTGCGTTGTCGCCTTTCCGCTTTGAAGGTTGGGCCATTGTGCGAGTTCTCTCAGCGGGGTTGACCGTGCCTGAGGCACGGTGGTGGTGAGTGGGTGTGATTGGGGGTCCTCTCGACTGTGCCGACCGTGCCCGTCTAACGACGGGGCACGGGGCACGGTCACGGTCGGAGGGTGGACGACTGTGCCGGGCACGGTCGGGGCACGGTCGGGCACGGTCATGGTGTGCCGCCTTCGGGTAGCTCGCCGGCGAAGGTGAACAGTCGCGAATTGCGAGGGCCAGCCGACTCGGTGAGCGCACCACGAGCGACGGCGAGGTCGATACCGCCGTCCTTCATGCCGTTCGCCGCCTTGATGCTCATGGCTGCTCGGAGGGTTGTTAGCGACTTCGCATCACCTTCCTTCTTGACGGCCGCGACGGCGGCACGAGCGGCGACCTCGACGACGGGTCGGTCGGCGTCGTCGGAAGGGTTCGGGGCATGAAGCTCGAACCGGGTTCCTGCGAGGTCGGCGGTCATCACGAGGTCGGCGGCGTGTTCTCCTCTTGAGAACGTGCCGTGTCGGTCCTTGGCGCAGGTGAGTCGGAGCCGGCCGCCTTCTTCTGGGCGAGCGGTTTCAAGGCGGTCACGTAGTACGAGGCCCCGCCGATCGCTGCCCGTTTCCGCTTCGAGCCGGACGGGTGCAACGGGTTGTCGTTCGCCTTCGTCGTGTGGTCGACGAGCAGCACGGCGGGGCCAGCATCGGCGAGGCGGCGGGCGACACGACGCAGCCACGGCCCGACCTCGGCGTCGTGGTTCTCGTCGATGGCGTCGAGCCCGAAACATTCGCCGAGACTGTCGACGACGACCAGCGACACATCTCGATCGGTCACCAATTCGACGAGATGGTCGACGGCGACCAATCCGAACGGGTCGGTCGGTCGGACATAGATCAGCCGATCACGTATCGCCGTGTCGGTGGCACCGAGCAAGCGCAGCCGGGCAACGATCGAGGCAGGCACGTCCTCGGTGTCGACGACCAGCACCGTGTGGCCGGCGTTGATCTGTTGCGCTACGGCGTGGAGGGCTACCCAACCTTTCCCGACTCCACTGTCGCCGTGCAGACCGTTGACCTGGGCGGGGTAGAGCAACGCTTGTCGGTCATCTCGTCGCAGGATCGTCGGCTCGGGCTGGTCGACCTTGCCGTCGAGCACCGGGGCGAGGTCGACGGGTTGGAACGATGCGAGGCCGAACGGATCACGGTCGGCGATGACGGCACTTTCGAGCGGCGGCTCGGCGACCTTCGAGAATCACTCGGTCAGACACGTCAGTCGGCGGTGCTCCGTCGCGCATGATCGCAGCCCATCGGGCCTCCTCGAGAACGGTCGGATCAGGCGGCGACATCTGCGTACACCTTCCGTCGCCAGCACCGTCGGGCCTCGGTCTCGCTCAAGATGCCCGCCGTGACAGCTCGGCCGAGTCGACCGGCCCACGCCTCAGAGACACCCTCGAAGCGTTCGTCATCGGCGTCGGGCAACTCGAAACCCAACAGGATCTCCCGCTGCCACGCCAACATGAGCAACAGCGAACGCTCGCAGTAACCGCAGGGATCGCCGATACGGCCCACCCACGTGGCCGAACAATCCCGGCACCGGAGGTTGCAGGCACCCGGTCCAACTCGGGCCGCTCTCGGCCGTCACGAACACCGACGCCCTGCAGATCGGGCGATCGTTCGATCACCCGCTCACGGATCGGTCCTAAGAAGTTGTTCGGCGCACGGTCCGCAGTAGTCGACCGTGATGATCGTGGCGGCGACCGGGGAACCGCACCGGCAGATTCCGGCGTCGTCTTGGTCGCGTTCGACGTGCCAGTCGGGTGGCACCTGACGACGTTCGATCACGGCTAGACCTCGACAGCTACGGGTGTCGGGTCGTTCAACTGCAGCTCGTCGCGCAGGAACCGTTCAAGCTCCGAGATCGGAATCAGTCGCCGTCGGCCGATGTGTATGGTTTGGATTCGACCGTCGCTGATCAGATTGATGATCGTCGGTCGTGACACGCCGAGCATTCGTGCGGCCTCGGCCATGTTGACGGAGAGCCCTCGGTCGTCGAGTGGCGTAAGCGCCATGGGTCCACCCTTTCGGGTCATTTCCTGGTGACGAAGTCAGGAGCGGGTGGACCAAAGGGGTTCGCCGAGGGTTCGGGAACCGGTACGCAGTCGTTGAGTATTACACCACTGTCATTCGCTGGTGTCAACCTTCGCCAGAAGCTCTCCGTCGACGGCGTCGAATAGCGACACGGTTCCACACGTCTTGCGACGGCATTTGCAGACCGTGACCCAATGGCGTTCCCCGTCGATGAGCCACGCCTGCACCATGTCGGCTCGCCCCCGCCTCGGGAACACGGGACCGCCGCGCCCGCCTCGGCCAACCCAGTATCTCCTGCAACGTGGACACCAGGTGCGGTCGAGCTGGTCGACGTCCTCGTCGCTGATGTGTACCGAACCATGGCGTGGTGCTGGGAGCCGAGCCCCGTCGCCGTCGATGTATCGGGGGAACGTGCGGCCGAGCGGTTCCGGTTTGCTCACGATTCGCCGCTCGCGATGTCGCCGAGATCGAGCACGGTCGCGGCGTCAACGGATGGCCGGACCCGGTGCCTGTAGACGTCGGCGAGCATCTTGAATGACGAATGTCCGAGCTGGTCGGAAACGATCTCGACAGGGACTCCGGTGTCGACCATGAGTGTTGCCGCGGTGTGTCGGAGTTCGTTCGGTCGGATCGTTGGGAGTTCGGCCGCTGCACAGATCGCCGCGAGTTCTTTGCGGACCGTGGACGGGGTGAGCGGTGCGCCGTTGGGTGACGGGAACACGAGGCCGAGGTCGGTCCAGCCGGCCCCGACCGCGAGCCGGTCCGCGGCGACTCGTGCTCGTTGCGCCTGGAGTTTGTCGACGAGGTCGGCCGGGAGGCGGAGCGTCCGATACGAACTTGAGGTCTTGAGGTTGTCGGAAAGCACGGCACGGTTCTTCACGACGCGGACGGCGTGCCTGACGTGCAGCAGGTCGCCGTCGAGATCGCTCCAGAGCACCCCGGCTGCTTCTCCGGGTCGGAGCCCGGTCGAGAGCTGCAGCCGGAACATGATGCCGAGTCGGTGGTCGGCAACAGCTTGATACAGCTTGGTGGCTTCCGCCCGGGTGAGTGCGCGGCGAGGTTCGGGTTTCGGTGCGGCGGCGGGGAGTTCGGCAAGGCGTGCGACGTTGCGATCGGTCCAGCCTCGGCGGGCCGCGGTGTCGAGTATCTGGCCGAGTGTCGAGCGGACGTGCTTCGCCGAACGACGTCCGAGCGGGTTGCCGTGGCGGTCGGTCAGATTGTCGAGGAATCGTTCGGTCCGGTCGACGGTAAGGCGTGAGAGCCGGATGTCGCCGAGTTCGTCTCGGATGAGATCGGTCGACCACTGGTAGGTGTCGAGTGTGGAGGGCGCGAGGTCCCGTCCGGGGATCGACGCGATCGGTGAAGATCTCGACGGCGGCGGCGACGGTCGGGTCGTCGGCAGGTTGGCCTGCTCGGATGAGTTGGTTGAGTTTGGCTTCGGCGTCGAGCTTGTACTTCGCGGTGACGCGATGTCGGCGGCCGTTGATGACGACGTCGCCGACCCAGCGGTCGCGGCCGTAGTCCTTGTACACGCCTCCGGTGCCGGATTTGCGTCGTTTCGCCATGTGGTGCCCCGTGGTCGGGGTGGAGTTCGCAGTACTCCACCAATACTCCACCACGATACAACAGTTGACAACTACTTCGCCGTCTATCAGGGGTTATGTATCCTGACCAGGCGCGTCGACATGTCTGGGGGACAAGGGGTCGCAGGTTCGAATCCTGTCAGCCCGACCAATTGACCAGGGGATCCGTCCCCTGGTCAGTTTCTGTTTCGGCCGTGGTCACAGCGTGGTCACGAAAACACGCCGCATTTGCCTTCGCACTGCCTGACGTTCAGCCGCCACGCTCCGGGCCAGCAAACGCTGACCCGAAGCGGCGGTGTGCGAACGTCGTCAGGTCCTCACGGACACGGCTCGAGTTGTCCGTGGAAGCCGCTTCCACCGGATCCGACGGTGTAGTCACATCCGATCGTCGGTGAATCCATATCGTTGATGAGGTCCTCACCGGCGGGGCGGATGCCCGTCTCGACCCATTCGAAGAGGTCGGTGTACGACTGGATCAACTCGTCGGCCGTGAACGAGCAGTGACCGACGTCGCGGATCGCACGCTGTACCAGCAGATGGCCGAACCCGTTGTCGATGACCTCCCGGGCGTAGATCTGCTCCATCTCGATCGGGACGAACAGATCGCCGGTCGTGTGGATCGTCAGCACCGGCACCGACGGGTGTGCCGTCGATCAACGCGGCGGGCTTATGCCCTTCGAGTTGCGCACCCGATTGGAGGCGGAGACTCCGACGACCTCGGTCGTCGACGACGCGAACTCAGACCCGTACTCGTCGGCGTAGGAGATGTCGGTGTTCTGCGACACGACACCCGTCCGATTGGCGATCGTGCCGTGCCCGTCACCGAGATCGAAGAAGAAGTTGCCGACCGGGGCATCGACACCGTGCCAGTAGTTCCACGCTGCATCGAAGGTCGCTCGTTCACCACCCGATCCGATCTCGACGAAGTCCTTGAACGTCTCGCCTGCCGCCGTCAGCGGCGACGGAGTCGGGGTGACCAGCTGCAGGAACCCTCCCGCCCATGAGCTGCTGAGGAATATGTTCGGCCCTACCGTTCCGTCCGGGTCGTTGGAGAGTGCCTCCTTGATGTCGGGGACGGTTCGGGACGTCCACTCCTCGTCGGGCGACGGGAAGTCGGGCTCGAGACCGGCGATAGCTGCCGCACCGAGGTTGTAGTCGAGGAAATAGTCGAACAGTTCGACGTCGCCGATCACGCCGCACGCAGGGAGCGCGCCGTCCCAGGTGCCCGGGTAGCGCTCGATCGCGGCAGCCGTCACGTGTCCGCCCATCGAGAAGCCGGCGAGGTACGTCTTGTCGAGCCCCTTTCGAAGCATCGACTGCATGTGGCGGGTGATGTTCTTCGTGTCGACGACCCCGATGCCCGGGTCGTAGCTGTTGCGCCGGTAGCTCGACGCCGCCCATGCGTAGCCCTGCGCACTGAGCCACTGGTACGCGGGGGGCGGCGTCGACCGTCAAGTCCGTCTCCTCGCCGCGATAGCCGTGGGCGTAGATCAAAAGGTCGCCATTCCAGTTGTCGGGCACCTGGGCGATCCAGGCGGCGCCGGCGATCTCTCCCGAGAGGGTCTCTTGGCCGGTGGCCTCCTCGACTGCAGCAACCTCGTCGGCGACCTGCTTCCAGTCGATCTCGTACTTCGGGCCCCGACCGGCGGATGCGGCGGTGGGCGCCAAGCCGATCGTCAGGACGGCCGCAGCAGCGAGCCCCATGGATAGCTGTTTTCTCACGATGGGTTCCCCTCTTCCTCTGAGTAGCCGCCGACCATATAGCGGACGTACCGCTCCGGCCGAGTCGGGCGTCACCCGCTCGTGAGGGCGGCGCTCGCCCTCACGAGCCGACTCCGTGGCGTGCGACGGCTACTGTCGGGCGCCGACGCCGATCGGGACGATCACCGAGCACACGACGAAGGGAACCCCCATGGCAGGTAAGTTCGAGGTCTATCTGGACAACAAGGGTGAATACCGGTTTCGGCTGAAGGCGGGCAACGGCCAGGTGATCGCAAACGGCCAGGCGTACACGACCAAGAAGGCATGCCTGAACGGCATTGCCTCGATCCGCAAGAACGCGCCCGACGCGAAGCTCGACGACCAGACCTCCTGATCGGGTGTGAACCATGTGCGGCCGATTCGTCTCCTCGTCAGCGCCTGAGCGGATCGCGGCGTATTTCGGTGCCGATTCGTCGATCGAGACGCTCGGACAGAACTTCAACGTCGCGCCGACCAATGACATCTACGGGGTCGTCGCCGACACGGACGGAGCGCTCGAATTGCAGGTGTTCCACTGGGGCCTGATCCCGGTGTGGGCGAACGAGCGCAAGATCGGCCAGCGCATGATCAACGCGCGATCGGAGACGCTTGCCGAGAAGGCTGCGTTCAAGGGAGTGTTCAAGAAGTACCGCTGCATCATTCCGATGGACGGCTTCTACGAGTGGGCGGCGGGTGTCGAGGGCGGACCGCTCACCAAGGCGGGAAAGCTCGCGAAGCGGCCCTACTTCATCCACCGCGTGGATGACGAGCCGCTGGCCGTGGCCGGGCTGTGGTCGGCGTGGCGTGACAAGAGCGAAGGTCCCGACGCTCCTTGGTTGCACAGCGCCACGGTCGTGACCACCAGCGCCAACTCCACGATGGAGCCGGTTCACGACCGGATGCCGGTGATCCTGCCCAAGGCGATGTGGTCGATGTGGCTCGACCCGACGAACCAGAACATCGAGATGCTCCAGAAGCTGCTGGTCCCAGCGCCTGACGACCTCTTGGTGATGCGCGAGGTTTCGACCGAGGTCAACAACGTCCGCAACAAGGGGCCACAGCTGACCGAGCCGCTCGAGAACTGATCCGGTTCGGTCGATCGCCGTCGCCGAGCTCAGTCGACGAGCGCCTGGTACACCAGCTGCTTCAGCTGGGTTCGGATCGGGTGTGTGCTCGACGGCAGCAGTTGCGTGAGGAACACGACGGCGATGCCCTCGTGTGGATCGCACCAGAACGCGGTGCTCGCCGCTCCGCCCCAAGCGAACTCGTTCGGCGAGCACAGCACTCGATACGCAGCCGGGTCCATCTGCACCGAGAACCCGAGACCGAAACCGACCCCGTCATACGACGTCTCGGCGAAAAGTGGTCGACCAAAGGTCTCGAGATCGGCGCCACCGGGCAGATGATTGCGCGTCATGTAGTCGACCGTTCGGGAGCCGAGGATCCGTGCGCCGTCGAGTTCTCCACGGCCCAGAAGTGTGTGAGCGAACCGGAGATAGTCGGCAGCCGTTCCCCACAGACCGCCACCACCGGACAGCATCGCCGGCACTTCAGTCGGTGAATTTTCGAGCGGACTGGTGACGGCTCGCCCGGTCTTGGGGTGCGGGCTGTACAGGCGGGCGACACGGTCGGCCCGATCGTCGGGCACGGAGAACCCGGTGTCGGTCATCCCGAGCGGTCCGAAGATCCGCTCCGCGAAGAACTCGGCGAGCGTCTGGCCGGAAATGACCTCGACGACCCGGCCCAGCACGTCGGTGGAGACTCCGTACAACCATTCGGTGCCGGGCTGGAATGCCAGCGGGAGCGCCGCCCACGCATCACACGCTGCTTCGAGATCCATGTCCGGGGGAGGGCCCCACTCGAATCCTGCCGAACGATAGATCGCGTCGGTCACGTGTTGGTGGTGGAAGCCATAGGTGAGCCCGGAGGTGTGGGTGAGTAGGTGCCACATCCGGATCGGCTCGATCAACGGGTCGGTGACCGGCTGGAACGACGAGCCGGTCCGGTAGACGCGGGCATCGGCGACCGAGGGGATGAACGCCGAGACCGGATCCTTCAGCTCGAAGGCACCTTCCTCGTAGAGCATCATCGCCGCCACCGAGGTGATCGGCTTCGACATCGAGAACAGCCGCACGATCGTGTCGTCGAGCCAGGGGAGCGAGGCATCGCGGTCACGAAATCCGGAGGTGGCGTGATGGATGACATCGCCACCACGACTCACGGCGACCTGCCAACCGGTCAATCGACCGTCGTCGATGTAACGCTGGAAGTGGTGTTCGATCCGGTCGAGACGGGCAGGGTCGAACCCGGATTCTGCGGGGTCAGCGGTGTCGAGGGGCATCGGTCAGCTTGGCAGCCCGGCCACGTACGCCCGTCGTCCGGCGGCCACGAGCTCCGACCGGATGGCCGACGCCGCCGACTCCAGCGACTCACGCTCGACCGATGCTGCTGCGTTCGCGAACGAGAGCTCGGACATCTGGTTGGTCGGTACGACGTGGATGTGGGCGTGCGGCACCTCGTATCCGGCGATGATCACCCCGACCCGCTCGGGCACGAAGGCGGCCGCTTGCGCTCGAGCGATGTGCCGAGTCACGGCAAACAGATGGTCGGCGAGCTGAGGGCCGGCATCGATCCAGTGATCGACCTCCTCGATCGGCACCACGAGCGTATGGCCGTGAGCCATCGGGTTGACCGACATGAACGCCACGCAGTACTCGTCGCGCCACACGAACGTGCCCGGAATCTCGCCGTCGATGATGCGGGTGAAGATCGTTGGCATCGGCTCAATCTAGTGAAGCGCCGACCGCGTAGGCTCGGTGGGGTGGGAGACGACGTCGAGGTGGCCGAACCCACGCCCGGTGAGGTCGACACGCTCTGGACCGTACCGAACCTCGTCACCTTGGTCCGGCTGCTGCTGCTGCCGGTGTTCGTGTGGGTGTTGTTCGGCTTGCCGTCGAGGCAGGCGGCGGCATGGATGCTCGGCATCCTCGGTGCCACGGACTGGGTCGACGGGTACCTGGCGCGGCGGCTCGGGCAATCGAGCGAGTTCGGCAAGAAGTTCGATCCGACGGTCGACCGGCTCTGGTTCGTCGTCGCGGTCGTGGCGATCGTCATCAACGACTCGATGCCACTCTGGTTCGCGATCGCCGTGCTCGTCGCGCGAGGTGGTGGTCGGGTTGGCGATGGTCATCGCGACGCTGGCATTCGGCATGGAGCGCTTCGACGTCACGTGGCTCGGCAAGACGGCGACGTTTCTGCTGATGTTCTCGATCCCCGGATTCCTGATGGCCAACAGCTCCGCTCCGTTCCCTTGGTTCTGGACGGCGGCGGCATGGGGCTTCGGCATTCCGGGACTCATCCTCAGCTACTACACGGCGTTCGCATACATTCCGAAAATCCGCGACGGCGTCATGGCTGGTCGCCGCGCCTGACGCGTTGTTCTTCGACGGTTGCTCCATGGCGATACGGTGTCACGCATGAATGTCCCTGAGGATCTTCGCTACACGGCCGAGCACGAGTGGGTGCGGGTGCTCGACGGTGGGCCCAGGGTCCGGGTCGGCATCACCGACTTCGCCCAGGACGCCCTCGGCGACGTCGTCTACGTCGACCTGCCGTCGACCGGCGACGTCGTGTCCGCGACGCAGTCGTTCGGCGAGATCGAGTCGACGAAGTCGGTGTCCGAGATGTACGCACCGGTGTCCGGCACGATCGTCTCGATCAACGAGACGCTCGCCGACCAGCCCGAACTCTTGAACGAGGATCCGTACGGCGACGGGTGGCTGTGCGAGATCGAGATGACAGACGCGGATCAGATCGGTGCCATGATGGACGCCGCCGCATACACCGCTCTCACCGAAGGCTGACCGCCATGGCGTACACGTTCTGCAATCAGTGCGGGCACCGAAATCCGCCCGACAGCAACTTCTGCTCGAGCTGCGGCTCGGCGCTCGACCTCCTCGACGACCGGACGATCACCCTGATCGCGGTCGATCCGTTGCAGGACGCTCCCGGGCCGTCCGACGACCTCGAGGTGCCGATGGGCGAACTCGACAAGGGCGTCGGCGTTCTGATCGTCCGCGCCGGGTCCCAGGCAGGTGACCGGTTCGTTCTCGACACCGACATCACTCGACTCGGGCGCCATCCCGACAGCGAGATCAGCCTCGACGACATCACGGTGTCACGACGGCACGCCGAGGTGCAGCACACCGAACAGGGATACTCCGTCGCCGATTCGGGTTCGCTGAACGGGACGTACCTGAATCAGGAGCGGGTCGAGCGCGCTGCGCTGTCGCATGGCGACGAACTGCAGATCGGCAAGTTCCGGTTGGTGTTCTTCGAGCGGGCCGATGGCTGAAGCTCACGACACCGGATATCTCTCGATCGGCGAGGTACTCGGCCTGCTGCTCGAGGACTTCCCCGATGTCACGATCTCGAAGATCCGCTTCCTGGAGAGCCAAGGGCTGATCTCGCCGGAACGCACGGCGTCCGGCTATCGCAAGTTCTACGACCACGATGTCGAGCTCCTGCGGGTGATCCTGACCGAACAGCGCAGCAACTACCTGCCGCTGCGCGTCATCAAGGATCGGTTGGAGACCGGCGAGATCGATCCGACCGGGGAGCAACTCCGCCCGAACGGCGACGGCGACGACGCCGAGGCCCACGAGAGCTCACCGGACGAACCAGCCGACACGGACGAGTCACTCGATGTGCCGACCGCCAGCGTCGCCGCTCATCCTGCCGCCCGTCTCGGGGCGACAGCCGGCGCCGACGTGCAGACACCGGCCTCCGCTGCTGCGAGCACGTCAGTACCTGTGAGCGATGGCGCGTCCGCCGACGTGGTCGATGCGCCGGTCACGCCGACCACGCAGCTGATGCCCGGCGTACTGCTCGACCGTCTCGAGTTGTGCACGTTGGTCGGGATGACCGAGAGCGAACTCGAGCAACTGGAGTCGTTCGGCATCGTCGCGTCCCGGGAAGGGTCGACACCACCGCTGTACGGCGAGGATGCCATCGAGGTCGCCAGGCCGGCGTGCGAGTTCCTCCGCGTGGGGATCGATGCCCGACATCTGCGTACGTGGCGGACGTCCGCCGAACGGGAGGCATCCCTCTACGAGCAGCTCGTCACACCGAGATTTCGGCAACGAAATCCGGAGTCTCACGCCGAGGCGCTCGCCCAGCTGCGTCGGCTCGATGCGCTCGGTGGCGATCTCCGCGCGGCGATGACCAGGCAGGCATTGCGCCGACACTTCGAATCCTGAAACGCGACCCCTCGCTCCCGACGGAACAGGAGTAGGGTCGGTGTCGTGATCCCGATGGAGCTGATCGGCGTGCGGGTGGAGATCCCGGCGAACACTCCGATGGTCCTGCTCCAAGAGCAGGACGGCCAGCAGCGGCTGCTGCCGATCTACATCGGCAGTCCCGAAGCGGCCTCGATCCACTACGCACTCGAAGGGGTCGAACCGCCGCGGCCGCTGACGCATGACCTGTTCATCTCCGTACTCGAGCGACTCGGGGCCAGCCTCTCGAAGGTGGTGGTGACCGAGGTGCGAGATCACACGTACTACGCCGAACTCCATCTCGACGTCGGCGACCAGGAGCAGGTGGTCTCGAGCCGCCCCTCCGACGCGATCGCGCTGGCCGTACGGTGCGACGCCCCGCTGTATGCCTCGGCCGATCTCCTCGACGAGGTCGGACAGGTGCCTGAACCTGAACCTGAGGAAGAGGCCGAGGAGATCATCGACGAGTTCAAGGACTTCATCGAGAGCGTCAGCCCGGACGACTTCGCGACCTGAGTCTGCGGCCGCCACGCCCGTGCCCTGGTCACGGACCGATTTCTCCCGCACCGTTGACGCCACGCGACCACCCGCCTAGTCTCACACGTCCGTAGTTACACCGGTGTTCCGGTACGACGACGGACCCTGGTTGGGGCAGGCAGCTGCACTGGGCAGCTCTGACGGAAAGCGAGTCACGATGACCGACGGTTTCAGCGGCACACAGGCGGCCAAGGTGGTCGGCATCACCTACCGGCAACTCGACTACTGGGCGCGGACCGACCTGATCCGGCCGTCGTTGTCGGATGCCACGGGAAGCGGGAGCCGACGGCGCTACAGCTACAAGGACCTGCTCGAACTCGCGCGTCATCAAGACGCTGCTCGACGCCGGCATCAAACTCGAGTCCGTCCGCGACGTGTTCTCATACCTCCGCGAGCACGTCGACAGCGACATTGCGTCGGCTCACCTGGTCATCAACGGGAGCTCGGTCGTACTCGCACGCGGTGACGAGCTCATCGATGTACTCGCCAGCGGTCAGGGCGTGTTGAACGTCCTGTCGCTCGCCGGCGTCAAGGACGAGGTCGATGCACAACTCGTGCCGCTCGCGCTCGACGAGGCTGACGGCTCACCCGCCGTTGCGTTGTAGGCGATGACCAAGCTCTCACCGCTCGACGCCGTGCACCGGGCGCTGGGCGCCAAGATGGTCCCGTTCGGTGGTTGGGAGATGCCGCTGGAGTACACAGGCACCCTTGACGAGCACATGGCGTGCCGCACCACCGGCGTGATGTTCGACGTGTCCCATCTCGGAACGGTCCGTGTCAGCGGTGATGACGCACTCGATCGTTTGCAGATCGCGTTCACCAATGATCTGCGCAAGATCTCGCCGGGGCGTGCGCAGTACACCCATCTGCTCGACGATGCCGACGCATCTGTGCTCGATGACATCATCGTCTGGTGGCATCCCGACGGGCCGCACGTGTTCGATGTGATGCCGAACGCCTCCAACACCGACCGAGTCATCGAGGCGATCGGTGGCAACGACATCACGTCGACCCGCGCCGTGATCGCTGTGCAGGGCCCCGAGGCCCGAGCGTTGGCTGCTGCGGTGTACCCACAACTCGACCAGATCGGGCGGTTCCGAGTCGGCCACGTCGACCTCGACGGCGTGCCCTGTGTGGTCGCCGGAACCGGCTACACCGGTGAGCCAGGCCTGGAGATCGCCGTACCCGCTGCTCACGCCGATCGAGTGTGGCAGGCGTTGGCCGATGGCGGGCTCCAGCCGGCGGGGCTGGGCGCCCGCGACACGCTTCGCCTGGAAGCGGGCCTACCGCTTCACGGCCACGAGCTCGGGCCGGGGATCACGCCGCTGCAGGCCGGCCTGGGCTGGGTCGTCGCATGGTCGAAGCCGGCCTTTCGCGGACGGTCGGCACTGGACAACGAGCGCCGAACCGGTCCGGCGAGGCTGCTGTGGGGCATCACCACCGCCGGCCGACGCCCTCCTCGTGAGGGCTGCGACGTACTCAGTGGCGACGCTGTCATCGGGACGGTCACGTCGGGAAACTACTCACCGGTGCTGGGCCACGGCATCGCTCTCGCATTCCTGCCACCCGACGCCCAACCCGGCGACGAGATCGCCATCGACGTCCGCGGCACCAGCTTGCCAGGAGTCGTGACGAAGCCACCGTTCGTCTGACAGCGCACTGGACCATCCGTCGGCCGGCGCGCAGCGAGACGGCCGGGGCGTCGCGTCGGGCACTGTTGATCTTGCCCTGTCGTCGGTTCGGCGCTCCGACCTTCGCGTCCACCAAAGGTTCGAGATTCGGATGGTGGTGCGATCACTGATTGAGACCACGGCCCGTTGGGTGGCCCAACCCGGTCAGCGCTTCGCCGTGGTCTTCTTGGCTGAGGTCCTCTTGGCGCCCGTCTTCTTCGCAGCGGTCTTCTTCGCAGCGGTCTTCTTGGCGCCCGTCTTCTTCGCGGCGGTCTTCTTGGCGCCCGTCTTCTTCGCAGCGGTCTTCTTCGCAGCGGTCTTCTTCGCGGCGGTCTTCTTCGCAGCGGTCGTACGATCGGTGGGCGTCAGTGCCGGCACACGCTTCATCGTGACGTGCAGACCTGACGACTCTTCAGCGATCGCATCGCGTGGCGCGGACCGAGCGGATGCTCTGCCGGCGGGCGACTGAGACGGCCTCGGAGAGCCCGCCAACCCGGGGAGCCTGAAAGCCCCGAGCAACCCACCGGCGTTTTCGGCCAACTGCGTCAGCGGAGCCAACCGAGTCGAGACATCACCGATGGTCTGCATGAAGTCACCGAGCTGATCAGGCAGGTCCGAGAATCCGGGCGAACTCAACGTCTCGACGATCCGTTCGATCTGCGGGGCGGCAACCCGCACCGGCCCCTGAAGGAGCGTGGTCATCTCGTCGGCAGCCTTGATGGTCCGGGTGACCTGCGGCATCATCACTCGAACCGGTTCCTCGATCTCGGCAACGAGGCGATTGACGCGCATCGCTGTCTCGTTCAGATTCTCGAGGGTCCGGTTGAGGTTCTCGACGGCGCGAAAGAGCTCTCCGACACCCCGCTGGAACTGTTCGACCGATCGCAGTCCGCCGGCGATCGGGCGCCGCCAGCACGTTGATCACATCGGCGAGCGGGTCGTGCCTGGTGGATTCGTCACTCATGGTCGCAGGCTACGTGACTCGTCACGGCTTGCCGGTGCCGTCTCCGATGTCGCCGTCGGCCACGGTCGTGCTCGTCGACGGCGAGGTCGTGCTACTGGTCGTCGTGGGCGCCACGGTCGTCGTGGTGGTCGTGGGTGGGACGGTCGTGGTGGTTGTGGTGGTGCTCGTCGTGGTCGTCGTGGTGGACGTGGGTGGCACGGTCGTGGTCGTCGTGGTGGGTGGGACGGTCGTGGTGGCGGGTGGAGCCGTGGTGGATGGCGCCGTCGTGGTCGTGGTGGTCGTCGGAGTCGGGGCGTACGGCGAGAAGAACACCATCGGCCGGTACCGATGCGGATTCGGCCACGCATCACGCAGCATGTTGCGGGCGTTGTTCGAGACGGTGATCTGGATCGATCCGAACGGGTCGCGCCACGGCAGTAGGTGGGCGTGGTACGTGTTCATCTTGGGGTCGGCGTTGCGAGGTTCCAGTGGCCCGTACTGCACGGTCGTCCACGGCCCCCACGGCTGATCGGCGACATCGATCGCCAGTGCATCGCCCCAGTAGCCGTCGACCGCAGTGGTCGCTACCCACTGACCGTCGAGATAGCGAGGCTGCATCGGGTTCTCGGCATAGAAGCGTTCGATGATCGGTCTGGCGTCCTCGGGCGCGTACGACCAGCCGTCGGCGGTGCGGTACTCCGGCCACTCGGTGATCTTCCCGAGCGGGACACGCGCCAGGTACATCTTGGTCGCCGAGTGCGGTCCGTTCCAGAACCCGCCCTCGCGCGAACATGTTCTGCTCGAAGGTGTTTCCGAAGAGGTAGGTGTACGCCGCGTCCGACGAAACCGCGTAGCCGTAGATCGGGTCGACGCCGTGGTTCCGTGGAGACTCCCACGACAACCGTTCCATCGTGAGCGCGTCGTAGCCGGCGAGGAACACCTGATTCGGATGCCAGCCGAGACCATCGGGTGGGTCCGGGTCGTACGGATCCTTCACCATCTCGGCCCAGAACACGAACAGCCGATCATCGACCAACTCGCCCCCCATCGGCCACAACCATTTCGAGCGCACGTCGACGGTGCCGTCACCCACCTCGAACGGGCCCGGCGTGGCTGCCGAGCCCGCGGTGCATCAGCGTGAAGCATGTTCCATCCTGCACCATCGCAGCGTTGTGGATGAACCGTGAGGTGCCGAGCGTCGTTCTCGTACCGCTGTGGTCGAGGAAGGCATCCTGGAACAACCACAGATACCGGTCGTCACCGAGCGGGTACACATGCTGATAGTCCCATCCGAGCACCGGCCCGACCCGCGTCGACAGGAACAGGTCCAGCGCTTCGGAGCTCAGGTCGTCGGCGCATCCGACGTCGGTGGCGACCTGTCCGGCCGCGGTCAGCCGGGTACTCGCCGCCCACACGGGCGGGGCGATCGTGACCGGAGGCGGTTCGTCGGGCGACGGCTCGTCGGGGACGGTCCGACCCTCCACGGCGGGTACGTCGTCGTCGATCTCGAGGCGGTAGTCGTCGTCGAGTTCGACGGCGGTCGGGCGTGCCACGGTGTTGGTGCGGCCGGTGGTGGTCGTCCGGGCCGCCGACGGGGTGGTGGTCGTCGTCCGGTCGACCGTCGTCGTGGTCGGCATCGACGGGGGAGCGCCAGTGGAGTCGGCGATCGTGAGCTGCGCCGAGCCATGTCCGCCAACGACGACCGCGATGACGACGACGGACACCAGGATCGCCGTGCCGCCGACGACGGTCCAACGGCGCGGCAAGGCCCGGAGTCGCTCGACGAACGCGGTCACGGTGAGACGTTATCTCGCCACCGTCAGCGATTGGTGGCGATCGCCTCCAGCGGTTCGCAACTGCACACGAGGTGTCGATCGCCATACGCGCCGTCGATCCGCGAGACGGGAGGAAAGTACTTGTCGGTGATCAACGTCGGAAGTGGATAGGCGGCCTGCGCCGGAGCGTATGGCCGTTCCATCGGCGCAATGAGGTCGGCAGCCGGGTGTGGGGCGTGCCGCAACGGGCTGTTGTCGACGTCGATCGCTCCGGATGCGATCGCATCGACCTCGGATCTGATCGCCAGCATGGCATCGCAGAAGCGATCGAGCTCACGGAGCTCCTCGCTCTCGGTCGGTTCGATCATCAGCGTGCCCGCCACCGGAAAACTCATCGTCGGAGCGTGGAATCCGAAGTCGATGAGCCGCTTGGCAACGTCTTCGACCGTCACTCCGGTCTGTTTGGTGATGTCTCGAAGGTCGATGATGCACTCGTGGGCCACTCGGCCATGCGCTCCGGTGTACAGCACCGGAAAGGCATCGTCGAGCCGCCGGGCAACATAGTTGGCGGCGGCGATGGCGATCTCGGTCGCCGACCGCAGGCCGCCGCCGCCCATCAGTTTCAGATACACCCAAGGAATCGGCAGGATGCCGGCGGACCCGTAACGGGCAGCCGACACCGGTCCGACCGCCTGATCGGCCGGGCCGAGCGGATCGCCTGGCAGGAACGGAGCGAGGTGTTCCCGCACGCCGATCGGGCCCACCCCAGGGCCGCCACCACCGTGGGGGATACAGAATGTCTTGTGGAGATTCAGGTGACTGACATCGGCACCGAACTTGCCGGGCTGCGCAAGGCCGACCATCGCGTTGAGGTTCGCGCCATCGACGTAGACCTGTCCGCCGGCCTCGTGGATCTCGGCGCAGAGGTCGCGGATCCCGGTCTCGAACACCCCATGCGTCGAGGGATACGTGACCATGATTCCGGCGAGTCGATCGCCGGCCCGCTCGATCTGCTCGGTGAGATCGCCCGTGTCGACGTTGCCGTCGGCGTCACAGGCGACGACGCGGACCTCGAGACCCGCCATCACGGCACTCGCTGCATTGGTGCCGTGGGCACTGGCCGGAATGAGGCAGATGGAGCGCTGATCGTCACCCCGGCTGCGGTGATAGGCGCGGATCGCCAGCAGTCCGGCGAACTCACCCTGACTTCCGGCGTTGGGCTGCAGGCTGACCGCGTCGTACCCCGTCACCTCGGCCAACATCTGCTCGAGGTCCGCGATCATGGCCCGGTACCCGACCGTCTGGTCGTCCGGCGCGTACGGGTGAACCGCTGCGAACTCGGGCCACGTGATCGGTTCCATCTCGCTCGTCGAATTGAGCTTCATCGTGCACGAGCCCAGTGGGATCATGGTGCGATCGAGGGCCAGGTCGCGGTCGGCGAGGCGACGGAGATAGCGCAGCATCTCGTGCTCGCTGTGGTAGCTGCGGAACACGGCCTGCGGGAGGAGCTCGCCAGATCGTCGCAGCTCGTCGGGAACCGCGACTTCCGGTGCAGCAGCCGACGCGTCCACCGAGAGGACGGCACCGGTCAGCACTTCGCCGACGGCCTCGATGACGTCGATCCCGGTGGTCTCGTCGACCGACAGCCCGATGGAGCGATCGCCGACGCGCCGCAGATTGACGCCGCGGACCAGCGCAGCGCCGACCACTGCGTCGGCGTCGACATCATCGATCGTGAGCGTGTCGAACCACCGACCGTGGCGCAGCGTGCCGCCGTTGCCGCGGATGTGCTCGGCGAGCAACGTGGTGAGTCCATGCACCCTGCGAGCGATTCGGTCGAGCCCCTCGGGGCCGTGCCACGAGGCGTACAGGCCGGCGATGTTGGCGAGGAGCACCTGGGCGGTGCAAATGTTCGACGTCGCCTTCTCGCGCCGGATGTGCTGCTCGCGGGTCTGAAGTGCGAGTCGCAGCGCCGGACGCCCCTCGGAGTCCGTGCTCACCCCGACGAGGCGGCCCGGAAGCGATCTCGACGCGCTCTCGCGTACCGCGATGAAGCCGGCGTGCGGACCCCCGTACGCCATCGGCACTCCGAAACGCTGTGACGAACCGATCGCGATGTCAGCTCCGAGTTCCCCCGGTGATCGGAGCAGCACACACGCCAACAGATCTGTTGCCACGATGGCCTGAGCACCGAGCTGGTGAGCCCGAGCGATCGCATCGGTCCAGTCGGTGACGGCCCCGGTGGATGTCGGATAGCTGAACAGCGCACCGAACAACCCCTCACCGTCGAGCAGGTCGAGATCGCCCACCACGAGATCGACGCCGGTTGGCTCGGCGCGGGTGCGCAGCACGGCGAGCGTCTGTGGATGCACGTCATGATGCACGAAGAAGCGTTCGGCGGACCCCCGGGTGATCCTGCGGGCCATGCCCATCGCCTCAGCGGCGGCCGTGGCTTCATCGAGCAGTGAGGCGTTGGCGATGTCGAGCCCTGTGAGCTCGGCGACCATGGTCTGGTAGTTGAGCAACGTCTCCAGCCGACCCTGACTGATCTCGGGCTGATACGGGGTGTAGGCGGTGTACCACGCCGGGTTCTCGAGGACGTTGCGCTTGATCACCGGCGGGGTGACGGTGCCGTAGTACCCCATGCCGATCATGCTCGTGGCGACGGTGTTCTGCTCGGCGAGCGATCGCAGTTCGGCCAGGACGTCGGTCTCCGTTCGCGCAGCAGGGAGTGCGAGCGGTTCAGACATGCGAATCGGATCGGGAACTGCTTCCTCGATGAGTTGCTCCATCGACGAGACGCCCACGACGGCGAGCATGCGCTCGAGGTCGGCCGGTCGGGGACCGATGTGCCGTCCGACGAAGTCGTCGGTTCCGAACAGGTCGTGCAGCGAGTTGGTCATCTGGGGCCTCCAAGGTGTCTCGAACTGCCCCTCGCTGTCATCGGCACCTGAGAGCTTCACCCGGTCCCGGGCTTTCCCCTTCGGTGAGCCGGCTCGACCGGCTGCTTTCCAGCGTTGCCTCACCCGACCGGTCCGGTTGCCTGAGAGATTCCGGGGTGGTTGCTCCTTCGGCGCCCTCACCACTGGAGGTGGTGCTGGCTCTCCCGGGCGGGATTTGCGACGCCTCGTACGCTACACCGTCTCCGGGAACTCTGGCGACGACCCGAACTCGGCGAGCACGAGCCGATCGATGCGTCGCTCGGTCATCTCGATGCGCGCCGGGTGCTCCGGATCGAGCAGCGCCGAATCGTAGACGTGGTACGCCGTGCGCAGGAACGGGCGCTCACCGGCCGCTTCGTCTGCGGCTGCCAGAAACTCGTCGCGTCGGGGCCGGTTCCACTGGACGTTGACGCCGTCGGCCGAGCCTCCGGCGAGCCGACTGAGCGACACGCTGTTGACCCCGACGATGATCGTCGGAATGGGGGAGGGGAGTGGGAAGGTGGCCAGGCGCTCGGCTCGATCGGCCCTCCATGTGGTCGCCGCGAGGTCGAGGACCTTCTGGACCCGTTGCTGACGCTCGTCGAGGTCGGGCTCGACGTGATGCCCGGCAGCGTGTTGCTCCCGTGCCCAGTGGCTGCCCGGGGCGGCACCGGCGCCGATCCCGAGGTGGAATTGCCGTCCCGACAGGTGCGCGATCGATGCCGCGGCCGTCACGAGCGTGCCGACCTGACGATTCCACACGTTGACGACCATCGCGCCGAGTTCGATCGACGTCGTCGCCTCCGCGAGCGCCCCGAGCAGCGCAAAGCTCTCGATCATCGAGTCGCCGCCCAGCGGTAGCCCGGCCAGGTGGTCGAAGACGTGGAATGCCCCGAACCCGGCGGACTCGGCCGCCAGCGCCGCCTCCCGGATGCCGGCCCAGTCGAGCACGGCGGGGGAGACCTGCACGTCGACGATCGTCATCGTGGGGCTTCAGGTCGGCGACGGGGAAGGGGTTGGTTCACGAGGGCCGTTCGGGCGAGGTCGATGTCGCCGCCCGACCGTATCGGGATCCGACGGTCAACCCGGCGCCCGACAGGTGTCGACGTCAGCCGCTCGGCGTGTGCGCGGGATCCCGACGAATGCGTGCGCGCCGGACGGGTGGTTCGCTCATGCGCATGAGTCCGCCCCGCTGCGAGCGCAGACCCGTGCCACTCAGCAGCCATCAACCGCCTTGACCAGCGGATAGGGGTTGACGGCGCTGCCGCCCTGCGGGTGCACCTCGAAATGCAGGTGGTTCGTTCGCGGATTCCCGGTGTTCCCGACGGCCCCGATGGGCTGGCCGGCCTTGACCTTCACGCCGACTCCGATGCCGTCGGCGATGCCCTCCATATGGGCGTAGAAGAAATACGTCCCGTCGGCCATGGTGAGCCGGACGCCGTTGCCGGCGAGCGAACCCGGGTAGTCGGCGTAGACCTTGGTGATCGTGCCGTCGGCGACGGCGTACAGCAGCTTGCCGCCCGCAGCGATGATGTCGACACCCAGGTGAGCACGTCCACCTCCTCTGGGGTAGCCCCAGCTGTCGCCGTAGTAGCAGGCCGGCTCGACCGGGAAGGCCGCCAGCTTCACGCTGGTCGGATCGGGAGCCTTCGGCGCCGGCTGGCGATCGAGACCGAGTTTCGACGCCGTTGCGTCCGAGAGCTTGCCCGTCACGGAGAGCCCCTGTACTCGCTGGAAATCCATGACGGCGACAGCGGTACCCGCACCGAAGTCGCCGTCGACACCGCCCCGGACCTTGATGCCGGCCTTCACCAGCGCCGACTGCAGGGCAATCACCCGGGTTCCCTTCTCACCGTACGCCGCGAACCCATCGGGGGACCCGTTCGGTGACCCGACCGACGGCACGGGCTTGGTGGGGCTGGCGAGGGCATCTGCGGTCGCCTGGTCGACGACCCCGCTCGCCGGCAGACCCTGCGATGTCTGGAACTCCTTGAGGGCGTTCGCTGTCGCCGGTCCGAAGATGCCATCCGCTCCACCTCGGACCGTGACGCCGGCGTCGATGAGTGCCTGCTGCAGGCTCTTGACCGTGTTGCCGAGCGCACCGGCCTTGAGACCGGTGAGCGAGGACCTCCCCGACGCCGTCGCGCCCGACGACAACACGCTCGCCGTCTCGCCGTCGACCTTGCCCGTCGCCCCCAGACCTTGCTGCGCCTGGTACTCCTTGACGGCAGACTGTGTGGCAACGCCGAACACGCCGTCGGCGCCGCCGCGTACGCTGATCCCCGCGTTGATCAGCGTGGTCTGCAGCGCCTTGACGTCGGCGCCGAGCGAGCCGTACTGCAGCCCGACGAACGGATTCGAGACCTTGGCGGATTCACCGCCACTACCGGATCCGCCGCTGCCGATGGTGGCGAGTACCTTCGCCGTCCCATCGTTGACGACCCCGGTCACGTCGAGCCCGTTCGCATTCTGGAACGACTTGAGCGCATTGGCCGTCAACACTCCGAAGATTCCATCGGCGCCGCCGACCACGGTGAAGCCGGCAGCCATGATCTTGCTCTGGACCGTCTTCACACGCTTGCCCGTCGAACCGATCTTCAGCCCCACGAGCGACGATGTCGATGCCGTTGGTTCCTCGGGCGTCGCCGATGGCGTCTTGACGGCAGTGATCGCAGCCGCGGTTGCTGCGTTGACGATCCCCGTGGGTGCGAAGCCGCGTGAAGTCTGGAAGTCGGCGACGGCGCGGGTCGTTGCCTGACCGAAGATCCCGTCGGCGCCACCGACGACGGACACACCGGCGGCGATCAGCTTCTGCTGCAACGTCTTGACGGCATCACCCCGGGTGCCTTGTGTGAGTCCGAGGACCGGACTCTTTGCCAGACCCAGGGCCAGTGCGGTCGCATCATCGACGATCCCGGTGGCATTCAGACCCTGCTGCTGCTGAAACGACTTCAACGCCGACTCGGTCCCCGCGCCGAACACACCGTCGACTCCGCCCGAGACATCGAGTCCCTGATTCACCAGCGCCTCTTGCACGCTCTTGACCGCGTCTCCGCGCACGCCACGCGACAAGCCGGTCACCGCCACGGCGGCGCTGTCGGCGCCGACCGGCGACGACACGAGCAGGGGGGTGAGCGACAGGCTCACTCCGATGGAGATCGCGGCGATTGCACAGCGACGAGAACGGGGGTTCGAAATGATCATGACTACGGTTCCTCCTCCAACAGGGACGTAGAAAATATCGGTCCGCCGAGCGGTGCGCTCAAGGGCCCCAGATCGACGAGTCAGTTCGACAACGCCGAGAGCAGGGGTGATACATCGGCCACAGTCTTGACGATTTCCAGAGAGAATGACAGTCGGGTGACACCGAGTTGACATAACCGACATTATGGGCGTTGCTGACGAGGCGGGCCGGGCGAGGCTGACGGGCCTGCTCAGCCCACTCGAGGGAAGATCAGCGCACGATCGAAACGCACGCAGCCTCAGGTTGACGTTGAGTCCTCGGCGCGACCTCGACCATGACTTGATGGTCACGTGCAGTCGATGATCGATCACGCTCAGGTGTCGACCACCGGGGTCACATCGCCGGTCGGGCCAGACCTGATGTCGTGCCCGCTCCACGTCGACGCCCGCCGGGAACCACTGGTTTCGTCATGACGTTTTGTTGGGTGGTACCTCGGGCGCGGAGAGTTCGCGGTCCCGGAGCGGCTTCGCCGCCTCGAGGAGCCCGTGCACGATCATCCTGAGCTCGCGCAGACTCGGCCTGCTGCCGGCGGCCTGGAGATCCTCTTCGGCATCGCCGACGGCGCACGCAAGCACGTACAGGTCATCGTGGAGACGATCGAGCTCGTCGCGAGCGATCACCAACTCGTTCTCGCTGAGTTCGAGCTCGGCCGCCCGCTGACGCGACACCCACTCCCACTGCCGGCACCGCTGGGAGCAGAACTGGCGAGGACGTCCTGGTCCCGTTCGCTCCGGCAGCACTCTCCGGCACCACCGGCATCTCGCCAATTCCGTCATGACGAAACCCTACTCAAACCGCCGACGGCGAAGCGTCGTCCGAAATGTCGCAGAACGCGGCAGCGGCGAGCCCGTTCGGCGGGTGGCAAGCCCTTCGAATCGACTCGCACCCACCGACGCACGTTCGCGGAAGTCGAGCACCTCGCAAGCAATCCGATCCATCCAGTCGGTGTCGACAGCGGCGTCCACCACACAGCAGCCGGCTTCGTCGAGTGCGGCCTCGAGTCGATGCAACTCTCCCCCGTTCATTCGCGCAACTCTCATCGAGCGATGGAACGCCGCGGAACGGTCGGATCGTGACCAGGCCGCCATCGGCGCTGCCCCACGCTCTACCGTGGAGACATGGCCACCAGCGCGAACCGACGGCGGTGGCGGCAACTGCCGGCCGCAATCGTTCTCCTCTCGCCGTCGCTGGTGATCCTGACCGCGTTCGTTCTCTACCCGCTCGGACGTGCGTTCGTGCTCGGTCAGCAGCGGTGCGATGTGCAGGGCCGCGACTGTGTGTCCAACGGATGGGACCAATACATCGAGACATTCCTGTCCGCAGAGTTCCAGCATGCGCTCTGGGTCACCGCCAAGTTCGCGCTGATCACCGTGCCGCTCGGTCTCGCATGTGGTGTCGGACTCGCCATTCTCGCCGACAAGCAGTTGCGGGGGATCCCGATCTTTCGAGCGGTGTTCTCCTCGACCGTTGCGACGTCCGTCGCCGTGTCGAGCCTCATGTGGCTCTTCCTCCTCCAGCCCGAGGTCGGTGCGCTCTCCAACGTCGGTTGGCTGAGCGAACTGTTTCCGGTGGTCAAGAGCCCCGGCCTGCTGCGCGACCCGGGTACTGCGCTGACGTCCGTCGCCTTGTCCAGCGTCTGGGCCAGTCTCGGATTCACGTTCATCCTCGTCACTGCCGGACTCCAGGGAATCCCTGCGGAGCTCTACGAGGCCGCCGCCCTCGACGGTGCCACCGGAATGCGACGGTTCCGGCACGTCACCGTGCCGATGCTCGGGCCGACGCTGCTGTTCGTCCTCGTCGTGCTCACCACGAGGGCGTTCCAGACGTACGGAGAGATCGACCTACTCACCTCGGGCGGCCCGAAACCCGACGACTCGACGACGACGCTGACCTACCTCACGTACGGACAGGATTCGATCATCCGCGGCAACGTGGGGCTGCAGGCTGCGACAGCGGTGCTGCTGTTCGTCGTCCTGCTGGGGCTGTCGCTCCTACAGCTCCGAGGTATCGGGAGACGGGTGCACTACGGCAATGAGTGAACACCGCGCGGTGACGCACGCACAACCGAGGCGCCGGACCGACCGTCACGTCGGGTACCGGAAACCGCGAGGCGCCCGCCTTGTCGGCCGGTACGCGCTCCTGTGCATCGTGACGTTCGTCGTCGTGTTCCCCGTGTACACGACGCTGGTCGCAGCCTTGAAGCCCGGCGAGCGCGTGCTCGCGAATCCACTCGTGCCCGACGCGATCACGTTCGACATCTTGCGAGAAGCCTGGACCGAAGGCCGCCTCGGTCGGTTCATCCTGAACTCCCTCGTGGTTGCCGTCATCGTCACCGTCGCACAGGTGACGACGTCGGTGATGTCCGGCTATGCGTTCGCCATGCTCGACTTCCCAGGTCGCGGTGTACTGTTCGTCGTCTTCCTCGCCACGCTGCTCGTACCGTTCGAAGCCACACTCGTGGTGAACCGCCGCACGATCGACTCCCTCGGCTGGCTGAACTCCTACCAGGGTCTCGCGGCGCCGTTCCTGGCGACTGCCTTCGGCACGTTCCTCCTTCGACAGGTGTTCATGGGGTTTCCCACCGATCTGCGTGATGCCGCACGCATCGATGGCGCCGGGCACTTCCGATTCCTCTGGAACGTCGCATTGCCGGTGATCCGGCCCACCGTGGGAGCTTTGGCACTGTTCGGCTTCCTCTCGAGCTGGAATCAATACCTGTGGCCGAATCTGATCACGACGGAGTCCGACATGAACACAGTCCAATCCGGTCTGCGCCTCCTGCGCTATTCCGCGCTCGACACACCGAACCTGGTGATGGCCGGCACCGTGATCGCCGCGGTGCCGATCTTCGCTGCGCTACTGCTCTTCCAGCGCCAACTCGTGCGCGGCCTGACAGCCGGGGCGGTGAAGGGATGAGCCATCGGCGCCCGCTCTCCGCGGGCCTCGCCTGCCTCGCGCTCGCCGCGTGCAGTGGCAGTGGTGAGTCGATCCTCGAGTCCGGGAACGAGCCGGCGACCACCACGACGACAGCACGGCCGGAACAGAGTGCCGGGTCGACCGAGCCCGCCGACGCGGGGGCATCTCCGGCCACCACCTCGATCGCGACGACAACGCCCGCCCCGACCACGACGACGCCGCTCGACGCGCTGCAATCGTGCCCCGTCGACGCACTCGAAGGCGCCGACGGTCCGATCGAGGTGCTCATGTGGCACGGGTTCACGGGTGCCACCAAGGACGGCATCGAGTTCCTCGCCGACACCTACAACGCCGGCCAGTCGAACGTTCGTGTCCGCCTCGAGGAGCAGGGCAGCTACGAGTCGGCGATCGACAAGTACGTGCAGTCGAGCCAGGAGAGCCGACCGGACCTCGTCGTGTTCCCCGAGTACGTCGCGCAGCAGACGATCGACAGTGGCACGGTGATCCCCATCGCCGCCTGCGTCGAGGCCGCCGACTTCGATCAGACGACGTTCCAGCCTGCGACGCTGGCGGCGTACTCCACCGCCGGAGTGCAGTGGGCGATGCCGTTCAACGTGTCGAACCCGGTGCTGTACTACAACCGGTCGATGTTCGTGGCGGCAGGGCTGGATCCCGACGATCCGCCGCGATCGCTGGACGAACTCCGTGTTGTTTCCCAGGCGCTCGTCGACTCGGGGGCTGCGTCGTACGGCATCGCGATCGACAGTGGCACCGACTCGGGCGGCGGCTGGTTCCTCGAACAGTGGCTCGCAAACGCCGGCGAGCTGTACGCCGACAACGGAAACGGACGGATCGCACCGCCGACGCAGGTGCTCTACGACAGCCCGACCGGGGTCGAGATCCTCACGTTCCTGCAGCGGATGGTACAAGACGGCTTGGCCTACTACGTGGGAGGCAACGCGAGCGGACAGGACAACTTCCTGAAGCTCGCCGACGCCGCCGAGCCGGCCGCGATGACGATCGGCACGTCCGCCTCGCTCGGGACGATCATCGACGTCGTCGACGTCGGACAGCTCATCCCTGGAGTGACCGGCGACGACATCGGCGTCGGTCCACTTCCGGGGCCGTCGGGCACGCCCACTGCGCTCGTCGGAGGCGCAGCGCTCTACGTCGTGGCCGACCACGGCGACGAGACCGCCGCGGCAGCGTGGGACTTCGTCACGTACCTCGTCTCGCCCGAGTCCCAATCCGAATGGGCCGCCCAGACCGGCTACGTGCCGGTCCGAACCGATGCTCTCGAGGTCGAACCGGTGGCGTCGCTCTACGTCGACGACCCGCGATTTCGTGTGGCCTACGACCAGCTCGTCGGGTCCCCCGACGAACCGGCGCTCCAGGGTCCGATCCTCGGCCCGCACCGCGAGGTGCGGGTGGTGACGGCGCGTGGCGTCGCCGAGATCCTGGACGGCGGCGATGTGCAGTCCGCCCTGACCGAGGCAGCGGGACAGTCGAACGCGCTCATCGCCGAATACAACGCCCGCAACTAGCGCGAGCGCCTCGGTCAGACCTGAGCGGTCGCCGAACGGGCGAAATCAGCCGGCGATGATGTGCGCCAGCAACAGGTCGGGTTCGTCACCCTCGATCCGCTGCAGGCGATAGCGGCTCTCGAAGAGCGCGACGAGATGACCGTCACCCCGCTCCATCACACGGATGCCTCCGATCTCACGAAGGCGCTTGGCCGACCGCTCATCGGTCAGTCGGATCGATTCGTACGGCGAACTCAGAATCTCGATCGGAGCGTTGAACTCCACGTCGAGTCGATTGGCGAACACGTCGAACTGGAGCTGCCCGACCGCAGCCAGGATCGGTGCGCTGTCGCCCATGTCCGGGTCGCGCAGCACCTGCACGACGCCTTCCTCGTCGAGTTGGGCGAGCCCCTTGCGGAACTGCTTCGACTTGCCGGTGTCGAGCGGGCGGGCGCTTGCGAACACCTCGGGTGAGAACCGAGGGATCGGTGGAAAGGTCACCGGTGTCTGCTCGTACAGCGAATCCCCGATGTTCAGCCCGGTGGCGTTGACGAGCCCGACGACATCTCCCGGATAGGCCTCATCCACTGTCGTGCGCTCGGCTCCGAAGACCGTCGATGCGTACTTGGTGGCGAACGGCTTCTCGGTCCGGTCGTTGGTGAGGACCATGCCCCGCTCGAACCGACCGGAACAGACCCGTACGAAGGCGATCCGATCTCGGTGCGACCGATCCATGTTGGCCTGCACCTTGAACACGAACGCCGAACAGTCGGCGTCGAGCGGTCGGAGGTTGTCCTTCGCATCGATACGTGCGGTCGGCGCCGGCGCCAGGTCGATGATCGCATCGAGGACGTGCCGCACACCGAAGTTGGTGAGCGCCGAGCCCACGAACACCGGAGTCGACTGACCGGCCAGGAACGACGGCAGGTCGACGTCGGCCCCGACGGCGTCGAGCAGTCCGCTTTCGTCCAACGCATTCGACCAGGCGCTTCCCTCCTCTGCTGCTGCGCGGTCTGCGTCGACGACTTCCTCCGGGGCGATGGCACTCCCCCGCGTCGTGCGGGTGAACCGTGTGAACTCGCCGGTGCGCCGGTCGACGACGCCGCGGAAGTCACCGGAGATTCCCACCGGCCAGGTCGCGGGTGTCGGGCGCAGACCGATCTGCTCCTCGATTTCATCGAGCAGTTCGAGTGGGTCGCGCCCGGGGCGGTCGTACTTGTTGAGAAACGTGATCACGGGCAGGTCGCGCGATCGGCAGACCTCGAACAGCTTCAGGGTCTGCGGCTCGATGCCCTTCGCGCTGTCGAGGACCATTACCACTGCGTCGACCGCCGACAGCACTCGGTACGTGTCCTCCGAGAAGTCACGGTGGCCGGGCGTGTCGAGGAGGTTGAGCTGATGATCGCCGTAGTCGAAGGACAGCGCCGTCGAACTGATCGAGATGCCTCGCTTCTGCTCCATCTCCATCCAGTCGCTCGTGGCAGAGCGACGGCCCGACCGGGCCTTCACCGCGCCAGCATCGGCGAGAACACCTGCGTACAGCAGGAACTTCTCGGTGAGCGTGGTCTTCCCGGCGTCCGGGTGGCTGATGATTGCGAACGTCCGCCGGCGCGCAGCTTCATGGAGGACGGACATGGAGGACGAGGCTACCGACCAGGAGCTGCGTCAGTGGCCGCTCGTGAGACTGCCGTGACGGCGCCAGGACTCCTCGATCGCCGCAAGCCGTTCGGTCGCCGACTCCGTGAGGAGTGCGGCCACGTCCGTCGTCACCAGGTTCAGCAATGCGAGCACACCGACGTAGCTGTCGAACGGGCCCGTCGACGCAGCGCCGACGACGAACGCCACGTCGGCGTTCGAAGCGATCGGTGACAGCATGCTGTCGGTGATGCCCGCCGACCACATCGCCCGTGCCGCGATGATTCGATGCACATCGAGTACCCAGCGTTCGTAGCGGCGGAGATCGATGAACACGAGGGCCGTCTCGTCGGCGAGGAGGCCGAGGTCCTGGCCGACCCGCACATCACTCCCGCTGATCACCGACACGTTCGGCCGGAGTTGACGCAGTTGCGACACGAACTGTTCGGCGACCCCGGCCGACGCCTCGCCCGACACGACCGCGACCGGGCGATCGAGGTCGACCAGCCGTTCGACCAGCGCCGCCAGCGCTGTGTCGTCGACGCCCGCCAGCGTCGACCTCACGTTGGAGAGCTCGGCTGCAGCGTGGTCGGCGCGGGAACCGTGATCGGCCGATCCGATCCGTTCGACGGCGGGACGGAGCTGCTGCATGAGTTCGGCCTGGACCGCCTGTTGCATCTCGGAGAAACCATCGAACCCGAGCTTGCCGGCCAGACGTACCACCGAGGCCGCACCCACGTTCGCGGCCCGTGCCAGATCGGCCACCGTGCCGAAGCCGATCGACTGCGGCGCCTCGAGGACAACTGCCGCAATTCGGCGTTCCGTGGTCGTCAGATCTGCGCTCCGTTCGCGAATTCGTTCGGCCACCTCCATCGATCAAGACCGTACACCTCGCCCATGTCCGCTCCGGCAGACAGCCCTGCGCATTCACTTGCAGCGTACAATTGACTGCACGATCAGGTGCGCCTACTGTGCTCGTGGTCGGAGGCCGTGTTGGGGGGCTTTCGTCTCCGGGGACCGACGTCACCCGGCGGAACCGAGCAACAGTGAGGGGACCATTCGTGGCAGCAGTCGACAGTATCCCGGCATCCATTCCCGCCGAGGAGGATTGGATGCCTCGGGCGGCCTGCAAGGGCCTCACCCATCTCTTCTTTCCCACGCCGGCTGAGCGACCCCAAGCCCGTGAGCGACGTGAGGCCACCGCCCGCGAGGTGTGCGGCAGTTGTTCGGTGCGAGTGATGTGTCGCGACTTCGCCCGTGAGGAACACGAATACGGATTCTGGGGCGGCGAGAGCGAGGACGAACGACATGCCGCCGGATACCGGCTGATCGCACCGATCGGCGTACGCGCCCGTTCCGCCAGCTGATCGTTCGCGGTGAGCCAGTTCGACGTCTGCGTCGTCGGCAGCGCGAACCTCGACCTCGTCGCGACCACATCGCGCCACCCGAACCCGGGCGAGACCGTTCACGGAGTCGCCTACAACGAGTACCCAGGGGGCAAAGGCCTGAACCAGGCGGTCGCTGCAGCTCGAAGCGGCGCCAGTGTCACGTTCGTCGGTGCGGTCGGTGACGACGCCGCTGCCGCCACGCTGCGAGCCGTGCTCGATGACGCCGCCATCGACGATCGGCTGCTCGACACCTCAGAGGCGACCGGCCGTGCCATCATCGTCGTGGACGAAACCGGCGAGAACTCGATCGTGGTCGTGGCCGGCGCCAATGCATCGGTGTCCGTCAGCGGTGGTCTCCCGTCCGCCGCGTTGTTGCTCTGTCAGCTGGAGATCCCCCTCACCACGGTTGCGGCCGCACTCGGGTTGGCTCGCGACGCCGGGACCACGACGATGCTCAACCCCGCTCCTGCGGCAGAGCTGCCGAAGGACCTGTTGGCGTTCTGCGACATCATCGTGCCCAATGAACACGAGGTCGAACTCCTCGGAGGGGTCGATCACCTGTTGGGCGCTGGATGCGGCGCGGTCGTGGTGACTCGTGGTGCGCTTGGTGTCGACATCCACAGCAGACACGGCACCGAGCACCTTGATGCCTACGACGTCGACGTGGTCGATACGACAGGCGCAGGGGATGCGTTCTGCGGTGCGCTCGCGAGCCGCCTGGCTGCCGGAGACCCACTGCCGGACGCTGCCCGGTGGGCCACCGCTGCCGGCGCTCTGGCCACGACCGTGCGGGGCGCCGTGCCGGCCCAGCCCAGGGCGGCAGCGATCTCAGCACTGCTGATGCCTGAAGGTGACGGCTGACCACCCGTCCAGGTGCCGCTCGTCGATCACGCACATCGGGCGCAGCGCCTCGAGGAGGTGGGCGTACCGTCCGGACAGCACGCCCGACACGATGAGCGAACCCTGTGGCGCAGTCCGGTCTCTGAGATCGGGGGCCATGTTCGACAGCGCGGGTGCGAGGATGTTCGCGAGCACGACATCGAACACGCCGCGGATCGCTCCGATCGGAGCGGTCGACACCTCGATCCGATCTTCGACGTCGTTGCGCACTGCGTTGTCGATCGTCGCTTCACGCGCCGCCTCGGCGATGTCGATCGAAACCACCTGCGCCGCGCCGCACTTGACAGCGACGATCGACAGAATCCCGGAGCCGCACCCCACGTCGAGCACGCGGGCGCCGGGCCCGACGAGTTCGGCGGCGGCAGCTGCCGTCAGGCGCGTCGTCGGATGATCCCCCAGCCCGAACGAGCCGCCCGGCTCGATCGAGACCACCGAGACGTCGGGTGTGGTTTCGACCTCGACCCACGCGGGCGAGACCATCAGACCGGGGCGAATCTCGATCGGTCGTGCGAACTGCCTCCATGTGTCCGCTGCTACGTGGTCGACATCCTCGAACGAGACCGCCCAATCCTTCGGCAACACGCCCAGACGCTCGATCGAGACGGCATCATCGCTCGCCAGCGACGTTCGGAGCTCGACTCGTCCACCAGGTCGAGGTCGCTCCTCCACCGCCGCTGCTCCGGCAGCCCACAGCCGGTCCGAGGCGATCTCAACGGCGTCAGGCTGCACCGTGACGACGATCGTGCGCATTCAATCGATCCGCCGAAGCTCGGAGCGGAATCGCGCTGCTCGCTCGACGTACGCCTGAACGCCATCGGAGATCAGCTCAGGCCTGACCCGGTCGAGCTTGATGGCCGCCGGCGATCCCGCTGCGATCGCTCGCGACGGGATCTCGGTGTCGTTCAGCACCACCGAGTTCGCTGCAACGATCGACCATGAACGTGCGATGGCTCGGTGCAGCACGATCGAACCGTTACCGACGAGTACATCGTCCTCGATCGTGCACGCCTCGAGGTGGACGATGTGGCCGATGACGCATCGATCACCGACAACCGTCGGGTCATCGGGCGTCGTGTGCAGCACCGAGCAGTCCTGCACGCTGGTCTGCGCCCCGATTCGGATCTCACCCTCGTCCCCGCGTAGCACCGCACACGGCCACACCGAACTCCGTGGCCCGATCGTCACCGACCCGATGACGACCGCATCGGGGTGGATGAAGGCATCGGAGGCAATCTGGGGCTCTTGGTCGCCGAGGGCATAGATGGGCACGGCGCGGACGGTAGCCGCTTCGATACCACCAACCTCAATGGTGCGCGGCCCCTCGGAGGCGGTACGGTTGCGTGCCATGTCTCGCCGGATCGACATCGAACTCACCAGCGCGCTCTCGGACGATTCCTGGACGTGGCGCGCAGCCGGCGCGAAGCAACCGAAAGGCACCCTGGACGGTTCGATTCTGGAGCCCGGCGCCTCGGTCGGTGACGTCATCAAAGTCGAGGTCGAGCAGGAAATCGAAGGGATCACCGTGCTCTCGGTCGTCGGTGGACGCCCGAAGGAAGAACGGAACGACCTGCTCGAGCTCCTGCCGGCGGAGCAGGCGTTCAAACCCGTCATCGAGACGCGGGCGAAGCGGGATCGGAACGACCGCGGTCGCTCGGACCGCAAGCCGCGGCGAGATCGTGACGATCGCGGCGGAGGACGCCGCAGGCGCGACGATCGGAGCGGACGTGCCGACCAGGGCGACCGTGATCGCGGCGGACGTGGCGGAGGGGACAACCGAGGCGGGCGCGGCCGCAGGGGCGGTCCGTCGTTCACGCCCCCACCGGAAATCCCGCAGCGACCCAAGCCGAAGCGGCTCAAGCCCGGCAAGAAGAACAGGAACGCACTCCTCGCCGACCTACCCGAGGAACAGCGCGCCGTCGCGGAGCTCGCCATCCAGGGTATGGGCGCCGTGCGCCAGCGACTGCGCGAGGAGAACGACAAGGCGGTCGCCGAAGGGCGCAGTCCGATGCCGGAAGCGACCGTGCTCAAGTTGGCCGAGGACATGCTCCCCCGGCTCAGGGTGGCGGAGTGGCGCGACCGGGCCGAGGCTGCGCAGCGGCAGATGGAGCACCTCGACCTTCGAGACCTCCGGAGTGTCGTCGCTGCAGCGGGCGATCCTGCGGTCGCCCGCGACGAGACCACGGCAGCGCTGGCCGCTGAACTGACCGAAGCTCTGGCGACGAAGCAGGAACAGGAGCTGAGACTCTGGTTCGGAGACGTCGACGCAGCACTTGCCGTCGGTCGAGTGATCCGAGCGCTTCGATTGTCGTCGCAGCCACCGAAGGCCGGGGTCCCGTTCCCCAGCGACATCGCGCAGCGCCTGGTCGACAGCGCAAACGCCTCGTTGGCGCCGATGGACAGTGCCGAGCGATGGATCGCAATGCTGGAGGCAGCGGCGTTCTCACCGGTACGGAGTTCGATTGCACCCGTCCGCAAGCCGGACGAGATGACCGATGAACTCCTGGCGACCGTGAAACGTCTCGCGCCTGCGCTCCCGCAGGTTGCGGTGCTGTTCGAGATCGAGGTCGAGCCCGGGACCCCGATGCCCAAGCCGCTCCGACCGGGCCCCCGCAACCGAAAGGGAGGCAAGGACGGCGAGCGGACGCCCAGGAATCGTCGCGACGGTCAGAAGCCCGCCGGCACGGGCAAGTCCCCCGCCGGACGTCGAAGCGATTCGAGTCGGCGCGGATCGTCGCCGAAAGGTTCCGGCAGAGCCGAGACGCCTGACGCTGCAGCGAAGCCCGCCGATTCGACACCCGCCCCTGCGGAGCACGTCGATTCGACACCCGCCCCTGCGGAGCACGTCGACAGCACCGACGCCACGTCGACCGACAGCACCGATGCGCCGAGCACAGTCGACACGCCGACCCCCGATTCGCCGGAAGCCACACCCGGGGACACCACATCGGGGGACACCACATCGGCCGACGGCGCTGACGACGGCGCCGCGAGCGACATCCTCGCAAGCTCCCCCACCGACGCTGATGACCCGACCGAGCACAGCGCGGCGATCGACCGTTCAGCCCAAGCTCCGATGACCGACATGGGCGAGGCGATCGGCGACGACGCTGCCGACACGACTGCCGACACGACCGACGACACGACCCGACCGCGCGTCCCGGGGGTGGAGCAATCGACGACGCTCCCGCCGACTCGGTCGACGATTCGGCGCCGGTCGAATCCGACCCGGCCGAGAGCTCTGCGACCGAGAGTTCAGGCGATGCCGCTGCGGACACCGCGGCCGGGTCGATTGCCGAGACACCGCCCGCGGATGAGGTTCCGGCGCCGGCCACCGTCGCAGATTCCGCGGCGGACCACGTCGACGAACTCTCGGTCGACGATCCAGCCCCCGCGACGTCGGACCACCACCAGAACGACAGTTGATCTCGCCGCCTGCATCGCGGCGAACCTACGATCCGGACATGTCCGACATCGTCACGTACGAGGCGAACGACCGTGTCGCCATCATCACCCTCAATCGCCCCGAGGCACGCAACGCCGTCAACGGCGACGTCGCCAACGGACTCGAGGCCGCCATCGATCGGCTCGAGGCCGACGAGGCAGTGTGGGTCGGAATCCTCGCGGCCAACACCGAGGGGCAGGAACGGCCGGTGTTCTGCGCCGGCGCCGACCTGAAGGCGATCAACAGCGGCGATGCCGCATCGCTGTCCACCGAACGGGGCGGCTTCGGGGGGTTCGTGTACCGCGACCGTCGCAAGCCCATCATCGTCGCCGTCGACGGGCTCGCCACGGCCGGAGGTTGTGAGATCGTGCTCGCCGCGGATCTGGTCGTCGCCACGACCAGATCCGCGTTCGGGTTGGCCGAGGCGAAGCGAAACCTGATCGCCGGAGCCGGCGGACTGTTCCGCCTCCCCAGGGCCATCGGGCAGGCCGCGGCGATGGAAGCAATCCTCACCGGCGAGCCGATCCCGGCCGAGCGTGCACATGCGCTCGGCCTCCTGTCCCGGCTCGTCGAGCCCGGACAGGCCGTCGACGAGGCAGTCCGACTGGCCGAGCAGATCACTGCCTGCGCACCACTGGCGGTGTGGGAGTCACGGGCGATCGTACGAGCCTCCGCCACCGAGGACGATGAGACCCTCATCCGACGCACGAACGCGGCATTCGCACGTGTCATGGACTCGGACGACACGAAGGAGGGCCTCGAGGCCTTCATCGAGAAGCGCACGCCGAAGTGGCAGGGCCGGTGAGTTCAGATCTCGGTCGACACCGTGATGAGTCGCGCCTTGATCCCGGCACGTTCGTACAGGTTCTTGGTGTCGCGATCGCCGGGCAGCGAGGTTCCCTCCAGGAGTGAGCAATCCTCAGCGTGGGCCGCCTCGGTGGCAGCCTCGAGCAGAGCATCACCGAAGCCGAGCTCGCGAGCCTGCGGAGTGACGTAGACCTCGTCGACCCTGGCGAGGGGCGGCTCAACAGCGAGCACGAGGTATCCGACCACCACGGCGTCGATGTGGGCGATGAAGACGTGATGCTCGGCGATCACGTCGGCCCACCCGACGTGCCGCGCTGGATGCGTGTCCAACCAGCGGGCACCACCACGCTGATCGACCAGTGACGCCCGAGCCTCAGCTTCCAACCACCCCAGCTGACCTGCAACGTCGCCGTCGGCCCGCCGAACGTTCGGATCGATCATGCGGAGAGCATCGAGATCTTGCCGAGCACGGTGCTGCGGCCGCGATGCGCTCGCTCGTACATCTCGACCTGCGCGAGCGCGGCCGGATCGAGGTCCGTGAGCCGGTCGACCACCTGGCGAGCCGCCAGGTCGTCGTAGCCGTCGATTGGCAGATCCTCGACGGACACCGCTTCGTCCGTCGACGTGGTGGCGACGGTGGGCTCGATCAGTTCTGCGGCGGCATGTTCGACCGCTGAGTCGATCTCGTCACCATGGCGCAGTTCGTGGACCGCATCGCTGACTCGACCAACGAGCCGTGCGGTGCCGAACGTGCCGACACGAGCCGCGATCGGCACCGCCCGCGTCGCGGCGACGAACGTGCATGTCGGGACGGCAACGGCGAGATCGAACAGCCGATCGAGAGTGCCCCGTCGACGAGTCATCTCAACCGAACACTGGGCAGTTGTCGTCTTCGACCGGGCAACCAGGGGCATTGGCCCGAACGAGCAGGAAACAGCTCGTACAGAGCGTCTCGTCGGCCCGCTTCGGTTGCAGACCGTCGACTGCCTCGGCGCGCTCGTTCGCCGGGGCCTGAGCGGGGTCGTCATCGTCGTCGTCGTCCTCGGCGGCGGCGACGGTCACCATTCGGTCCTTCAGGATGGTGTCGAGATCGGCTTCGACGTCATCGGGCGCCAGCATGTCGTCGTCATCATCGTCGTCGTCCGAACCCTTGCGCTTCCTCGCCCGGGCGGATGAATCATCGCTGTCGTCGTCGTCGTCATCATCATCGTCGTCGTCAGTTGTGTCGTCGTCATCGATCTCGTCATCGACATCCTCATCGAGTGCTTCGGGATCGACGTCGACCGCGTCCTCATCTTCGAGGTCGTCGCTCTCCTCGTCGGTGTCGTCGTTGTCGATGTCCTCGTCAGCCATGTGTCCATCCTCGATGCGGCGGTCGCGCCGGATACTAGGGGGATTGTGCCACCGCACCTGCGCTTGGTGGTGTGACACCCGTCACACCATCGCTCAGTGGTGGTCAGCTGCCCCGGCGGGCCTCGGCCTGTCGCTCCGACGCGAGACGCTCCAGCTCGGGAGCCTCGGTGGTCATGTGGCTCATCGCCCCGGCGATGGCGTGGTGGCCGGCTCGTTCACCGATGAGTCGATGCATCTCCAGCGCGACCCGTCGATAGGACGGATGCCCCTGCGGCGCCGAGCGGAGTTCGAGCATGTGCATTGCTTCCCGTGCGTTGAACTGCATGACGTAGCGCAGGCGGTACGCCATGGCGACCGCATACGAGGCCTGTTCGGGGAATCGCTCGCGCATGGCGTCGAACAATCGCGCCGAACGGTCCATCGCCTCGTCGAACGCACCACCGACTCCGGCGGCCTCGACCAACTCGGGCCGGTTGTAGCCGTGGTTCGGGGTGAGCGATTGCCATTCGATGGTCAACATGCGATGGCGCTGAAGGTCACGGAACGCTCCGTAGTCGGACAGGATGTCGAATCGATAGTCGACCCGCTCGAAGGCGCGGCCGGGGCGGTGCCTTCGGTTCTCGCGAGCACCGACGTACGCACGGATCAAGGCCACCCGCTCGTCGACGCCCAACTGTCGGACCCGCTCGATGAGCGTCGACTCGGGCAGGTTCGACCGGCTGTAGCAGATCGCAGCGAGCAGCTTGTCCTCAGAATCGGGATCGAAGTCGACGAGCTCGACTTCCGCTGTTGGCTCGACCGGGACACCGCCGAACAGCTGGTCGACGAGCTCGGAGGTGTCGGCCCGGGTCGTCGCGAGGTAGTCGATCCAGCGACCACCCCGGTCGGGCAGATCGACGCGGCGAAGAAAGCTCGGGATCACCTTGCGGAGCTCGTGCAGCATCAACGACGAGTAGTGCTGCGCCTCGGGCAGCGGATGGGCGCGCATTCGGAGGAGCAACGCCTCGTAGGCCTGTCCGGTTCCGTAGATGCCGAGGTTGGACAGCGACGCCGCCGGGAGCATGCCCCGCGTCGCATCGAGCGCCTTCGCTCGCGTCGCCTGGCGATAGATGAACTCACTGTCGTTCGGGTCGCGCACGATCGTGTCCCGGACGTGATTGGTGACCGTGTTGACGGCGCTCGAGTACGCATCGAACATCCGGTCCATGTCGCCCACGTACCGGGTGCCGAGCGGGCTGGCGAGCACGGCCGGGTCACGGAAGAAGCGATACCGACCACCCAATCGAGCGTCGTACGAGATGTATCGTGTGCTCTGCTCGAGGTAACTCATGAGCCGGCCCCACTCGAGGATCTTGGTGAGGATGTTCGATGCCTGTTCGCAGGCGAGGTGTACCCCTCCGAGCTGAGCGACCGAATCGTCGCCGTACTCGAGGAACACCCGCTCGTACAGCTCCTCGGCCCGGGCGAGGCCCATCGTGGCGTCGATGGACTCGTCGCCCTCGATGTCGAGATCGTTGACGAACTCGTCCAGGAACAGCCGCCGGAGACTCTTGGCGCTCCGGCTGTAGCGGGCGAACAACGCCCCCTTCACCACCTCCGGCAGATTGACGAGTGCGAACACCGGCCCGTCGAGATTGGTGAAATACCGACGGAGGACGTCTTCCTCGTCAGAGGTGAATTCCTCGGGGACGTACACGCTCACGACCGGTCATCGTAGGAGGCCTGCGCCGACCAGGCGGGGACCTCCGGCGGCACCCGCTCACACGACGACTGCGAAGGCGTCAGCGTGGACGCCGATCGACAGCGACTGCGCGTCTGTGACGTGGACACCGTCGACCCAGATCCCGTACGGTCGAGCGAACGTCCACGACATCTCGGTCGCAGTACGGACCGAGATCATCGGATGTGGAACGTGTGTTCCCGCCTCGAGTCGGCCACGTGCTTGCCATCGCTGGCGGACGGTCATCTCCTGATCGACGTCGATCACATCGAACCGCCCGTCATTGGGGTGTGCCCGAGGTGCGACGTTCCAGTCACCGAGATGATCGACGTTCATCACTGCGAGCACTCGACCTCGCCACCAGCTGCGGCGAGCGACGACATGGGCGACAGCGATGAAGTCCCGTTCGTCGGCGATGACATCCAGCACGTCGACCGGCAGGCGCTGCATCGTGGCTCGGGGTGACGGACTCCCGACCGCACGATGGAGATCTCCTCCGGAGAGTCCGACCGGGACCACGACTCCTGAGCGGACGGCATCCGCGAGTGCCGCATCGGTGTCGGCGATGTGAAGATCGTCCGGTCGCTCGACCGCTTCGCCCCATGGCTCGCCCTTGCGAATCGTCACGGCGCCTCGACCGCCGACGCGTCGGCGACGACACCGCGGAACGCAGATTCGGCCGCGGACCGAGCGGCGGCGCGCGTGGCGCTGTCCGGAGCCACGATCGCCACCTGGCGGAGCACGTCGATCAGCTGCTTGACATTGCGCACGAAGTCGCCACCGGTCAGATCTTCCTCGGCGACGACCTCGGCGAACCCCTCTCCGGCGACCCAGGCGTATGCGACCGAGAAGAACGTGGGGTCGGGTGGCCGATGCTGCGTCAGTCCCTGCCGGAGTTCGAGGTGCGTGAGCTCGTCGCTGAGTCGCTCGATCGCCCTCCACCGTCGGCGGACGTTGCTGTCGGGAAACCACGGCATCGGTGGGTCGTCCGGTGACCGGTGTTCGTACACGAACGTCGACACCAGACCAGCGAGCGTCGGCGCGTCGACGTCGTCCAGCAGCCCGTCGCGAATTGTCTCGGTCACCAGGAGATCGCTTTCGTGGAAGACGCGGGCGAGCATGTCGCCCCCGTCGGTGAGCGCCCAGCCGTCGACGTCGACGAGTCCGCGTTCACCGAGAATCGACAGCACACCGTCGAACTCGCGGGCAAGCGTTGCGTTGCGATGCTCGACCCGCCGTTCGAGCTCGGCGATCTCTCGCTCGACGCGGTCACCTTGCTCGGCGGCCTTGAGCCGATCGCGCAGATCCGGGTCGTCCTCGACTGGATGCTGCACCGACATGCGCCGACCCGGCTCGGCCTCATGTGGGCCGGCCCGCGGTCCGAGTCGGGCACGCTTGATTCGAAGCCCGACCTCGGCCCGGTAGTCCTTCCGGTTCGGCGAGTAGGTGCCGGGCAGCACGACGGTGCCGATCAGTTTGGGGGGAAGATCGAAGTCGTCGCCGACCAGCTGGATGGCACGTCCCGATGGCGTGATCGCGGTGAGCCTCAAGCCGCTCGATCGATGGGCGGTGGCGACGACCGCGACCGGTCCATGGTCCTTCCCCTTCGAGGCGTGGATGACGGCTCCCGGACGCAGGGCAGCCATGGCGAGTTCGATCGGATCGTCCGGGTGTCGCTGGCCGTTGGCAGCGTCGATCGACGAGCGGTACTCGTCGAGGTCGCCGAACGGGCTGACCGCGGCCGCCCGGAGCGACTCGAGTCGATCCCGCTGCCGCTGCAATCGGCGTTCGATCCGCACGACGTCCCGATCGGACTGGAACTGCGCAAAGGACAGTGTGAGGAGCTGGCGGGCCGTCTGCGCGTCGTACGTGCGCACCAGATTCGCCGCCATGTTGTAGGTCGGCCGGAATGCCGATCGCAGGTGAAAGCTTCGGCTGAGCGCGAGATCGGCCGCCTGCTCGAAGCGGACGAACGGGCTCCAGAGCACGATCGCCGATCCGAGGTCGTCGATGCCCCGTCGGCCCCGCGACCGGTGAGCTGGGTGTACTGGCCAGGTGACAGCGTCTCATGGTGATCGCCGGTGAACTTGGTGAGTTTCTCGATGACGACGCTCCGAGCCGGCATGTTCACGCCGACGGCCAAGGTCTCGGTGGCGAACACGACCTTTGTCAGACCCTCGATGAAGCACTGCTCGACGACCTCCTTGAACGGGGGCACCATCCCGGCATGGTGGGCGGCGATCCCAGCCTCGAGCTGGGCCATGAACTGCTGGTGTCCGAGGACATCGAGATCCGCACCGAGCAGGCCGGCCAGACGCTGATCCGCGATCTCCCGAACCCGCGCTCGCTCGTCCTCGTCGGTCAGCCGGAGCCCAGCGGCGAGACAGGTCCGAGCCGCTTCGTCGCACTGGGCGCGACTGAAGATGAAGTAGATGGCAGGGAGAAGTCCTCGATCCAGCAAGATGTCGACCGTCTCCAGCCGGGTGGGCGTCGCCAGCTTGCGCGTACCACTGCCACGCGATCCACGGTCGTGGCGGCGGCCACGACCGTGCCGCGCGCCGCTGGCGTCGAGACGGAGTGCATCGTTGTTCGGTCGGCCGTCCACGATCGTCGGCAGCAGGCGGACGCGGTCGTTCGTCCGGTCGGACACGAAGTACATGTTGTCGAGGCGAACCGGCCGCTTCGTCTCCACCACGGCCGTCGTCGGCCCGCGAACCGTGCCGATCCAGTCGGCCAACTCGTCGGCGTTGCTGACCGTGGCCGACAGACACACCAGCTGGACGTGCTGGGGAAGGTGGATGATGACCTCCTCCCAGACCGGCCCACGATACGCATCTTGGAGGAAGTGAACCTCGTCGAGCACGACGAGGGCAAGGTCATCGAGATTGCGCCCGCCGTAGATCATGTTGCGGAGCACTTCGGTCGTCATCACGACGACGGGAGCGTCACCGTTGATCGAGTTGTCGCCGGTCAGGAGTCCGACTCGGTCGTCACCGTGGATGTCGACCAGATCCCGGTACTTCTGGTTCGAGAGCGCCTTGATCGGCGCGGTGTAGAACGCCCGACGGCCGCTGCGAACCGCCGCCTCCACGCCGTACTCGGCGACCACGGTCTTGCCGCTGCCCGTCGGCGCCGCGACGATCACGTGGGCACCGTCGTCGAGGACGTCCAGCGCGTCGAGCTGGAACTGGTCGAGTTCGAACGAGTAGCGGGCGAGGATGTCGTCCCGGTCGGGGCGCACGGTGTCAGTGTGGCAGGCGGCGTGTCCGTCAGCCGGCTTCGTTGCGCTGTCGCCGCCGCTGGACGATTCGCCCGATCAGGATCGCGACGAAGTACAACACGACCATCGGAACCGACAGGGCCAACAGCGAGATGGGATCGCCGGACGGCGTGATCGCTGCGGCGACGAGGAACGTGCCGACGATCGCGTAGCGCCATGCCCCGAGCAGGAGTTGCGGGGTGATCACGCCGAGCAACTGGAGGAACACCAGCATGACCGGAATCGTGAAACCGACGCCGAATGCGACGACCATCAAGGTGACCAGTCGGATGTAGGCGCCGACCTGGAAGATCCCCTCCACGTCAGCGCCTGCCCAGTCGATGAGAAACTCGAGGGCTCGTTCGAGCGTGGAGAAGGCAATGAGACCGCCGGCGAGGAACAGGATGACCGACGAGGCCACGAAGCCGACCGCATAGCGCTTCTCGGTCTTGTGCAGAGCTGGGACGACGAACCGCCACAGCTGCCACAGCAGGACAGGCAGAGCGAGGACGATGCCGCCGTAGAACGCGACCCTGAGCCGCGTGGTCAGCCCCTCGACCGGGTCGAGGAAGACGAGACTGACACTGTCGGTCACCGGGTCGTATGCATCGCCGCAGTAGCCCTCGGGCTGACTCCGGCACAGATCTCCGTACGGCTTGACCAGCCAGCCGAGCACCGTGTCGTAGAACGCGACGACGAGCACGGCGCCGATCAGCACCGCCAGACCGCCGCGAATGATCCGCATTCGCAACTCACCGAGATGTTCGAACAGGCTCATCGGCGCCGTTGGATCAGGCTTCTCCACCCGCCGCAGCCGAATCATGGGGCGTGACCGGTGGCGTCGTCGGCGTCCGGCTGCCGAGCTGCAGCCACCGACTCGTCAGTCGGGCCGTCAGCATCAGGATCAGCACCCGCCACCGCAGCCGCTGCCGGGCGCGGGGCGGTCGACGACCGACCGGAGAACGGAGCCGGCTTCGAGTCACCCGATGTCGGCGATTCACCGTTGCCGGCGGCAGTGACGTCGTCTGGCCCGTCCGACACGCCCCCGTCGTCCGGCGGTGGGGGCTGGACTCGCATCGTCGACGACTGGCTCGAGAACGGCGACGGTTTCGGAGTCAGCCGCGAGTTGCGGCTCATCGGCACCGATGTCGCCCGCCGTTCGGTCGATCGACTCGACCGGCCCCGGTGAGTCGGCCGGTGCCGAATCGACGTCGGGAACCGGCACCATGTTGGCCGACTTCGGCTTCTCGTCGCGCTCACCGTCTTGCAGCTTCGTGAAATCGGCAGAGTCTCGCAGCAGGTTCGCCGTGTCACGCATCTCGCGCATCGGCTCGTCGACGGCGGCTCGAAACTCACTCTGGAAACCCGACGACATCTTCTTCAGTTCCGCGTAGAACTGACCGACCTTGCGGATCGCGTCGGGCAGCTTCTCGGGCCCCAGCACCACGAGCGCCAGCAGCAGGACAATGACGATCTCGCTGCCCTGGAGGTTGAACACGGGGCGCAGTCTACGACGCTGACAGGATGGGAGCGCGTGCAACAGCGACTGCCATCACTGCTCGATCCACCGATCACGTTCGCCCACCGCGGCGCCAAGGCGTACGCGCCCGACAACACGATCGAGGCGTTCACGCTGGCGCTGAAACTGGGTGCCAGCGGGCTCGAGAGCGATGTGTGGGTGACGTCGGACGGGGTTGCCGTGCTCGATCACGACGGCGAGATCAGGAAGGGATTCCTCAAGAAGCAGCCCATCGAGATGCTCCGCCGGGACGAACTCCCCGAGCACATACCGGCTCTGACGGAGCTGTTCGACTCCTGCGGAATCGACTACCACCTCTCCTTGGATCTCAAGGACGACCGAGCCGGGGCGGTCGTCCTTCGAACGCTCCGCGAACACGCTCCGGGTCTGATCCCCCGCACCTGGCTGTGCCACCACGATCTCGGGGCACTCGCTGCGCTCCGACCGCTCGACGCTGAGGTGAAGCTCGTCAACTCGACGCGCCTGAGTCGTATGGACCACGGACCCGAGCGACGCGCCTCCGACCTCGCCGACCTCGGAATCGATGGCGTCAACCTGCGTCGCACCGATTGGAACGGTGGTCTCGTCGCATTGTTCCACCGATTCGAACGGACGGCGTTTGCGTGGGACCTGCAACACGAACACCTCCTGCGACCGATGCTGCGGATGGGGATCGATGCGGTCTACAGCGACTACGTCGACCGAATGGTCACCGCATTCCACGCCGAGATCGGCTCCGGCGGATCCGTCTGACGGCTCGTTGCCCGACGGCCACTCGAGTCGATCGCGCCGTACCGCAACGCCGCACGATCGTCACACCGAGGTCGGCAACTGGAGCCGGTTCTACAGCCACTGCCACGACGAGCGTGGCCAGAATACGACGAAGGCACGGCCGACGAGGTCGTCGTAGGAGATCGATCCGAGCGCTCGACTGTCCTGTGAACCAGGCCGGTTGTCACCCATCACGAACACATGACCCTCGGCCACGACCGTCGGCTGGATCGGCTGGCCGCAACGGCCGGGCGTGACCACCGTGGGGTCGAGGTATGGCTCGTTCAGACGTTGGGCCGGGATCGAGTCATTGGGGTCCTCGTCGATGAAGACTTCGCAGTTCTCCATCCGGATCTCCTCACCCGGTAGGGCGATGACGCGCTTGATGAGGTCGCGCTCTGCCGTACCCGTCAACTCGTGGAGGACCACGATGTCGCCGCGATTCGGGTCGTGGAGGCGATACGACAGCTTGTTGACGAAGACCCGGTCACCGGTGTCGAGCGTCGAGTACATCGACGTTCCCTCGACCACGAAGTGAGCCAGCAGGAACGTTCGAACCAGGATGGCGACGAGGAGCGCGACGCCGACCACGACGACCCAGTCGAAGAATGCCTTGGCCCCGGGCGGCAAGCCTCGACGCTCAGCCTCGTCCCCGGACGCCAGCCGGCCGTCGGCGTCACCGACCTGCGGCTGGTCGAACGGTGGGTCGGAGAGCTCGGTCACGAAGAGGCTACGGTATCCGAAGTCGACACCCGATCAGTGCCGCATTCGGTCAGAGGGACTCGATCAGTTTCTCGACTCGTTCGTCGCGACTCTTGAACGGGTCCTTGCACAGCACGGTGCGTTGCGCCTGATCGTTGAGCTTCAGGTGCACCCAGTCGACGGTGTAGTCGCGCCGACGCTCTTTGGCACGCTTGACGAACTCGCCTCGCAGTCTGGCCCTGGTGGTCTGCGGTGGCACATCGATCGCGGCCTCGATGTCGGCGTCGACGCACATCCGCTCGATCAGCCCACGATCCTGCATCTTGTAGAACGGGCTGCGGTCGCGGGCCACGTCGTGGTACTGGAGATCGAGAAGTTGGACGCGGGCATGGCCGAGCGGGAGGTCGTGTCGCTCGCGGAATGCCTCGAGAAGCTTGTACTTGATCACCCAGTCGACCTCACGGTCGAGTTTCATCGGATCGTTCTCGATCTGGGTCATGCAGTGTTCCCACATCTCCAGCGCACGCTGTTCGAGCGGCGGGAACCCCTGACTGTCGGCGTAGCGGAGCGCCCGGTCGAGGTACTCACGTTGGATGTCGAGTGCGCTGACCTCTCGGCCATTGGCGAGGCGCACCGTTCGGCGACACGTGATGTCATGGCTGATCTCCCGAATGGCCCGGATCGGGTTCTCGAGCGTCATGTCGCGGAGCACGACGTTGCTGTCTTCGAGCATCCGCAGCATGCACGCGGCCGCACCCACCTTGAGGAACGTCGCGTACTCGCTCATGTTCGAATCGCCGACGATCACGTGCAACCGCCGGTATTTCTCGGCATCTGCGTGGGGCTCGTCCCGGGTGTTGATGATCGGGCGGCTTCGAGTGGTCGCAGAACTGACCCCCTCCCAGATGTGTTCCGCCCGTTGCGCAATCGAGTAGGTCGCGCCCCGCGCCGTTTGGAGGACCTTTCCGGCGCCGGCATAGATCTGTCGGCTCACGAAGAAGGGGATCAGCACCTCCGCGTAGTGCGCCATATCGTCGTCGCGGCTCGTCAGGTAGTTCTCGTGGCAGCCGTAGCTGTTCCCCGCCGAGTCGGTGTTGTTCTTGAACAGGTAGATCGTGCCGCGGATCGACTCTTCTTCGAGCCGCTGTTCGGCCGACTCGACGAGCGACTCGAGGATTCGCTCCCCCGCCTTGTCGTGGACGACGAGGTCGTACAGCGAGTCACATTCGGGCGTCGCGTACTCGGGGTGGGAGCCAACGTCGAGGTAGAGGCGGGCACCATTCTGCAGGAAGACGTTGGACGACCGTCCCCACGAGACCACCCGTCGGAACAGGTACCGGGCGACCTCGTCAGGGCTCAGACGGCGCTGACCGCGCAGCGTGCACGTGACGCCGTATTCGCTCTCGATCCCGAAGATCCGGCGATCCATGCGCGAACCGTAACAGCCGGGCTCCCGACTTCACCTCAGGTCGCGTCTTTGGCTGCCAGTTCCGCGGCGTGCTTCTCAGTCATATCGGTGACCGCCTGCATGTTCCGCTCCGCAAGGTGGGTTCGACCCTCGCGGGCTCGCGCCTTGGCGTCGAGCGTGCTGTACGCCTGCCCCTGGAAATGCGGGAACACACGCTGAGCGATGAGTTCGTAGCTACGCTTCGTCGCCTCCGGGTTGGCCCACTCGTGCGCCAGCGTCATGTAGCAGCCGAACCCCCCGGATTGCTTCTGGAGACGTTCGATCTGGGCGACGGCGTCCTCGGCGGTGCCGATCGAACCCAGCCCGGAGGCGTTGACGAAGTCGATGGCTTCCTGCACCGCGCCTGCGTCACCGACGTCCATCTGCGGGAAGGCCGCAGTGTGCTGGAAGTAGTCGAACCACTGGACGATGCCGTGCTCGACGTCGCGATAGGCCTGTTCGCGGGTTTCCGCGATGTGCATCATCCCGACCAGACGCCACTTCGCACGGTCGGCGACCGTGCCGAACGTTGCAGCACGCTCCTCCATCACGTCCCAGTGCAATGCGAGGACGTCGAACCCCGCTTCCATCGTGGCTCCGATCGACAGCAGGCCGATTCCGTGCTTTCCGGCGAGTCGCGGTCCGGTCGGCGAAGCGACGGCGGGCACGGCGAGATCGAACAGCGGATCGGAATAGGGCCGCAGGTGGAGACGTGCGTCGGTCAGGTTCCACATCTTGGTGTGGCTCGTGACCGGGTCGTCGCTCGTGAGGAGCTGCATGATCACGTCGAGGCCCTCCTCGAGCAGCGGCCGCGTCTCGGTCGGGTCAAGACCGAGCATGATCGCATCAGTCGGCAGCGAGCCCGGCCCCACCCCGAGCATGAACCGACCGCGCGTCATGTGGTCGAGTTGCACAGCACGTTCGGCGACCATGTACGGGTTGTGGTACGCGAGTGACACCACGCCGGTTCCGAGCCTGATGTGTTTCGTACGTTCGGCAGCCGCGGCAATGAAGATCTCGGGCGACGCGATGATCTCGGTGCCGGCCGAATGGTGCTCACCGATCCAGGCCTCGTCCCAACCGAGTCTGTCGAGATGCTGGACGAGTTCGAGATCGCGCTCGATCGCCAACGTCGGGTTCTCCCCGGCTTGATGAAACGGGGCCATGAAGATCCCGAAGCGCAAACGGTCTGACATACGACCACCCCCAGTGGTTGAACGGACGCCGCAATCTACCCCAGGGCAGGATTCGATGTCCCAGCGGAGCGATGCGCAGCGGCGACGTCGTCAGACCACGAACGCGTGCACACCCACGGAGGCGGCCTCCAGCCCGCCCCGAACGGCACGGGCCATCTCGACCGCACCGGGCGTGTCGCCGTGGATGCAGATCGAGCGGGCTCGCACTTCGACGCTCGTGCCGTCGATCGCGACGACTCGATGATCGACGGCGATCGACACGGCGCGTGCTGCAACGTCTGCCGGATCGCTGAGCACGGCACCGGGGTGCGTGCGCGGCACGAGGCGACCGTCCGCCTGATACGCCCGGTCCGCGAACGCCTCGGCCACCGGTTCCATGCCCATGGCATCGGCGACGGCCAGGAGCGGCGATCCGGGGGCGCCGAGCACCGCCATCGACGGGTCGTACTCGTGGGCAGCGGCAACGACCGCTTCGGCCTGCTCGGGGTGACTGATGCAGGCGTGGTACAGGGCTCCGTGCGGCTTGACGTAGCCGACGCCGGCCCCGGCCACCTGGGCGAAACCGTCCAGGGCGCCGAGCTGGTACAACACTGCGTCACGGAGATCCTGTGGATCCATGTCGATGAAGCGGCGCCCGAACCCGACCAGATCGGGGTACGACACCTGCGCACCGACCGTCACGTGGCGGTCGACCGCCGCCTGGCACACGCGACGAAGCGTCGATGGGTCACCAGCGTGGAAGCCGCAGGCCACGTTTGCGCTCGAGATCAGGTTGAGCATCGCCTCGTCGTCACCGATGGTCCAGGTGCCGAACGACTCACCGAGGTCCGAGTTCAGATCGATCGCGACCACGTGGACGAGCGTAGACGAGCACACACCGGTCGATCCGCAGCCGCAGACCTGTTCACCCAACTCCGGCGCGAACGAGATGGGTTGCGCCCCGCCCGAGCAACCGATGTCGTGGAGCGTTGGTCGTCGAAGTGCTTCGGGACGATTCCGAGCGGATCAGGACATCTTCCTGCCAGGATGGGCATCGATGTCAGAACTGCCGGGGCAGCCGCCGCCACTTCCACCTTCGCCACTACCGGAGGCCCTCCTCGCCCGTTGCCGATCTGCCTTCCTGTCAGCGGCGGTCAGGACGCCCCGTGCCACGCTGGAGGTTCACCGCACCCACCTGCGGATCGAGACACCAGCGGTCCGTTCGGCGTCGGCGTACGCACGGCGTATGAACTGTGACGATCTCGTGCTCGCCTTCGACCAGATCCGGGTGATCCGCCCGATCGGGGCGATCTCCGCAATCGTCGAGCTACCGTACGACGCCGCCATCGCACTCGGTGGGTCGTCGGTCCGGGCGACCCTCGACCACATCGGAGCGGCCGTACCGGTCGAACCGCGCCGCTTTCGCCCGTTCTTCGTGGGCTTCTGGCTGATCCATCACCGGAGCGGTCGAGTTCTGGACTCGCGCCCGCTTCCCTGACGGTGCACGGTTCGTCGTTGACTCAGCCGCCGAAGCGGTCGAGAGCGTTCTGTGTCACCCGCTGAACCGCCGGGTCGTCGGCGAGCCCGAACACCCAGTCGGTGGTGCCGACAGTGACGATCTCCCCGCCGTCGCTTCCGAAGGGCCGGCATGTCAACATGACCGCGTTGCCGTTGCGAACGCGACGCCGATTCTCCTCCGTATCGGACCCGTGGATGCGGCTCGCGAGGAACTCCAGGTCTCCCTGGTCGCTCAGGGCAGCGATCGACTTCGGGTAGTCGCCGACGCCGAGGTTGCTCGCCGGTACGTGGCCGACGATCTCGATGTCGCCGGGCAAGTCGTCGCGAGACACGGCGATCGGCTGCTGGAACTCGTCCATCTGGATGGGCACGCCCACCGTCTCGTAGCCGACGACGCCGTGAGTCGCGCCCAGCACGTCGCCGTAGCCGAGGCCCGTGCCGTCGAGCAGCCAGTGCTCGGGCCGGTACACGACGAATCCTCCGACGCCTCGGGCGGCAGCAGTGCCGAAACGGTGGTACAGGCCGAAGGCCGAGCCGGCGCCCAGGAACGACCATTCCGGCCGGCCGACGAGTGGGTCGGCCCACATGCCAGACATCGATTCGGGGTGGCCTGTGGCGACGACCGGGTCGTCGAGATGGGCTCGGTACTTGTGACACACCATGTTGGTCGCCTCGGGACTGCGCTCGATGCGGACCTGCCAGAACATGGTGTTTCCGGAGAACGACACGAATCGTCCACCCGTCCGAACGTGGGCCTCGACGGCATCGCGCTGCGCCGCCGACCAGTACTCGTCGTGGCCGACGCTGATGACGACGTGGTAGCCGTCCGACAGGCTCGGATCCTGTTCCAGGTCGCTGGAGACGGCCATGTCGAAACGTCGGCCGGTTCCCTCGGCCCACTCGACGAACCTCCGGCCATGGGTGAACCACCCGGCGGACCCGATCGCCGACGGATAGGAGTGCTCGGTTCGGTACGCCTGGAAGATCAGGCCGTCGGCGTCGGGCTCCTCGTTCCACCGAACCGGACGCGACTTGCGGTCGTCACGTTCGACCTCTGGGCGACAGAGCATCCCGCGGGCGAACGGACGGTCGAACGACACCTGCGACCCACCGGTGTAGAGGCTCCTCCCACCCCAGGTGTTGTAGGCGTTCCAGGTGTTCGTGTCGAGCACCAGCAGCGACCGTTCTCGTCGGGAACCGGCTCGCACGACGAAGCCGGCGTGGGCGACATCGCGTCCCGTCGGAGCGTCGTGGGCCCGCAGCGTCACCAGATGGAAGCCCGATCGCCAACCATCGCCGACGGGGATCTCGACCGAGACGGGCCACCGGCACCCGTGTGCGTCGGCATCGGCAGGCGGGGCGATGAACGAGCCTTCGAGATCGTTCGCCTCCCACACCGCCTCCCGTTCGGTGCCCCAACGTTCGACGGTCACGTCGAAGCGACGCGAACGTGTGGACACGCGAAGCGCCACAGAGGCGCCAGGGTGAGCACTCAGCGGGGTGCAGTAGCCCTCGATGTCGTCGTGGAACGTCTGATCGTCGACCACGACGAGTCAGCGGGCCAGGAGTTGGGCGACCTCGTCGTCGGTGAGGCGACGGAAGCAACGTCGACCGTTGCCGCGGGACAACACACCGACCTCGAGTTCGGCGTCTGGGATCTCACGGTCGTCGCCGGCGAGAGCGAGCACCCCGAGCTTGATCGCGGCAACCAGTTCGAGACCGTCTTCGAACCCTCCGATCAGGCGTTCGGAGATCGATTCGGCGTCACCACCGAGTACGGCAACGTCGCGGTGGTCCATCACCGTGCCGTCGTACAGGATGTGGAACATCTGATCGCCGGCAGGATCGGGGCCCACCTCGGCAACGAGGATCTCGACCTCCATCGGCTTCATCTCGTGCGTGAAGATGTTGCCGAGGATCTGCGCGTACTGGTTCGCCAACGTGCGGGCGTCGACGTCATCGCGTGAGTACTGGAAACCCTTGAGGTCGGCGGCGCGGATGCCGGCGACGCGCAGTTGATCGAACTCGTTGTACTTGCCGACACCGGCGAACGCGATCCGGTCGTAGATCTCGCTGACCTTTCGCAATGTCTCGGACGGGTTCTCCGCCACGATCACAATGCCGTCGACATGGCGGATGGCAACAAGGGCCCGACCCCGAGCGATGCCCTTACGCGCATAGTCGGCTCGGTCCTTCATCACCTGTTCGGGTGCAACGTAGAACGGCGTGGTCACGACGGATCACCACCGGCGTCGGAGGGGGCCCTGGTGACGATCTCCGACCGGGCGACAACCTCTGATGCGATCGATTCGAAGCGTGTCGCCAGCTCCGCATCGTCGACACGTCGCCAGCCATCGGCAGTCACGGTGGCGACGACCGGGTAGATCCCCCGGAGTGCGTCGGGACCGCCCGTCGCGGAGTCGGCGTCAGCGGCCTCCCAGAGGCTGCGAGAGGCGAGATCGATCGCCGCTCCACGATCGAGTTCCGACGTGAAACCGACCTTGATGACCGTGCTGGCGTGGAGGCTTCCGGAGCCGGTGGCCACGTACTCACGTTCTTCGTACCGACCGCCGGTGACGTCGTACGCGAAGAGCCGGCCGACCGACCGGCGACGGTCGTAGCCGGCGAAGATCGGTACCACGACCATGCCCTGCATCGCGGCGGGCAGGTTGCCGCGGACCATGGCCGAGAGCTGATTGGCCTTGCCCTCGAGGCTCAGGGTGCTGCCTTCGACCTTCTCGTAGTGCTCGAGCTGGAGCTGGAACAGGCGGATCATCTCCATCGCGGGACCCGCTGCTCCGGCGATCGCCACGCCGCTGTAGCGGTCGGCCTGCACGACCTTCTCCATCGTGCGATGCGAGATGAGGTTGCCGGACGTCGCCCTGCGGTCGCCCGCCATGACGACACCGTCGGCGTATCTCAGTGCCACACACGTGGTGGCGTGCGGCACGTCGACCGTGCCGGCCGCGTCGATCGAGGATCCCAGACCGCTCCGGCGAAGCAGCTCCGGGAAGTTCGAACCCGGATCGGTCGGCGGGTCGAAGAACGGCATCGCCACCGTTACTGACCGCCCTTCTGTACGTACGATTTGACGAAGTCCTCGGCGTTGGTCTCGAGAACCTCGTCGATCTCGTCGAGCAGGTCGTCGAGTTCGCCTTTCAGCTTCTCGCCGGCCTCGTTCGTTGCCGGTCCCGTTTCCTCGACGACCTCGGCGTCACGGTCACCGGCCGGTTTCTGTCGCTGTGTTCGTTCTGCCATGTCGCATCCTCCCCTGCCCGGAATTCATTGCCCGAGTCGATCGAGCAGTTCCGCAGCAGTATCGCATTCGTCGATCAAGCTACCGACGTGATCGGCCGTGCCGCGCAATGGCTCCATCATCGGCACGCGCCGGAGAGGGTCACGACCCACATCGAACACGAGCGAGTCCCAGTTCGCAGCAACGATGTCGTCGGGGTATTTCTGGAGACAGCGGCCACGGAAATAGGCGCGAGTGGTGGTCGGCGGCTCGGTCATCGCGGTCGCGGCATCGGTGGGCGACACCAGCGATTCCAGGCCGACTCGCGCCGCGAGGCCCCGGTCGGCGCGGAGGTCGTGGTACTGCAGATCGATGGCCTTGAGCCGGGACGAGTCGGCGGGGAGGCCGTGGCGCTCGCGGAACCCCTCGACGAGACGCTGCTTGGCGACCCAGTCGACCCAGTGCCCCATCGAGGTCGGGTCCGATTCAAGGCCCGAGAGCACTCGTTCCCACCGGTCGAGCACGTCGGCACTGACGTCGGCACCCACCGACTGGAGGCCGTGCGTCTGCTCGTACTTCCGTGCGCGCTCGAGCAGCGCCCACTGGACCTCCAGTGCCGTCGCTCGACGGCCGTCGCGAAGCACGACGGTCCTGGTCAGGGTCGGATCGTGGCTGATCTGGCGGATTGCCGCGACGGGGCTGGCGAGGAGCACGTCGTCACCGAGCTGATCGTCCTCGATCATCGCCAACACGATCAGGGTCGTGCCGACCTTGAGATACGTGGCGACCTCGCTGAGGTTGGCGTCACCGACGATGACGTGAAGTCGCCGGTACTTCTGCGGGTCGCAGTGCGGCTCGTCGCGGGTGTTCACGATCGGCCGTTTCAGGGTGGTCTCGAGGCCGATCTCCTCTTCGAAGAAGTCGGCCCGTTGGCTCAGCTGATATGCGACGTCACCCGGGCGTCGGTTGGGTTCCTCACAGCCGACCTTGCCGGCGCCACAGTAGATCTGGCGCGTGACGAAGTGCGGCGTGATGTGGCTGGCGATCCGCCCGAACGGTGTGTCGCGGCTCATCAGGTAGTTCTCGTGGCAGCCGTAGCTGTTGCCCTTGCCATCGGAGTTGTTCTTGTACACGACCATCTCGGCACCGGCACCGAGGATCTCATTGGCATAGGTCATCGAGGCGCGAACGATCTCGTCGGCGGCTCGGTCCCATCGCACGACCTCGAGCGCGTCGGTGACCTCGGGCAGTGAGATCTCCGGATGGGCATGGTCGACGTAGTACCGGGCACCATTGGGCAGCACCGCGTTGACCAGCGACGACTCGATCTCGGGCGGGAACACGTCGTCGAGGTTGAACCCTCTGGCGTCGTTGGCCGGCGACTCGTCCTCGAAGTCCCATCCGATCTTCCGAGACGTAGCGTTCACGTAAGCGTTGATGAGCAGCGATGAGGCGGAGACCGGATTGTTGTCGGCGCCGCGCACGACGATGCCGTACTCGGTCTCGATCCCGCAGACCTTTCGGATCGCCATAGGCGCGACCCTACTGGCGTGCACTGCCTGTGCGGCGGGCAGGTCGTCGCACGATCGTTTTCCGGCGCGGAACCGGCGTAGCGTGGTCTCGTGACTGCCCTGTCGGTGCTCGACCTCTCGATCGTGCGTGAGGGCGGTTCGTCGACCGAGGCGCTCTCCGCCACGACGACGCTGGCGCAGGCGGCCGACCAGCTCGGTTTCCGGCGCTTCTGGGTGGCCGAGCATCACAACATGGCCACCGTGGCGAGCACCACTCCGAGCGTCCTGATCGCCCACCTGGCGGCTCGAACCGACCAGATCCGCATCGGGTCCGGCGGCGTCATGCTGCCCAACCACGCTCCGCTCGCGATCGCCGAGCAGTTCGCCCTGTTGGAATCGCTCCATCCGGGGCGGATCGACCTGGGAATCGGCAGGGCACCGGGCACCGACCCGCTCACGGCGTCAGCATTCGGGCGAGCCCCGCAGCAGAGTGTCGAGCAGTTTCCCCGTGACCTGATCGACGTCATGGGCCTGCTCGGCGACCGCCGACGCGACGAGGGTGTCTGGACACGCCTGCGGGCGACGCCCGAGCTGTGTTCGTCTCCGATGATCGCCCTGTTGGGCTCGTCCGGGTTCAGTGCGCAGCTCGCAGGCCTGCTCGGACTTCCCTTCGCCTATGCCCACCACTTCGACACCGGCGCGACCGACATCGCGACGCAGCTGTACCTCGATCACTTCGAGCCGTCGCAGGTGCTCGAAGAGCCCTACCTGATTCTGGGTGTCGGCGCGTTGGCGGCCGAGACCGACGACGAAGCGGAACGAATCGGCCTCCCCGGACGGATCCTCCGACTCGGGATCAGGACCAATCGGCGTCATCCGCTCGTCACCCCGGCAACTGCAGCAAGTCATCCGGACGCCGATGCGGCCCGGAACATGCCGACCGACCAGCTGATCGGCAGCGCCGAGCGGGTCGCCGAGGGCCTCCGCTCGCTGCAGGTCCGAACCCGTGCCGACGAACTCATGTTGACGGCTGCGACCTACGACGTCGACGACCGGATTCACAGCCTCGAGCTCATCGATGCAGCCATGAGCTAGGCGTGGATCCTCCTGACGGAATCCGCACTGTGCGAGCGTGGGTTCCGTGGACGTGGGGACGGACGAACAACGACGGCAGCTGGCACTGCTCGCGATCGCGCTCGTGCTCGCGATGTCGACGTGGTTCTCCACGGCCGCCGTGCTCGGACAGCTGCGCGAGGTCTGGGACCTCTCCAACTCCGAAGCGAGCTGGCTCACGATCGCGGTACAGCTCGGTTTCGTGGCGGGCGCGCTCGTTTCGGCTCTGACGAACCTCGCCGACCGGGTCCCCCCGCTCCGACTGCTGCTGATCGGCGCCGCCGGGGCGGCAGCCGCCAATGCGGTCATCACGTCGGCCGATGGGTTCGAGCAGGCCGTGGCCCTCCGTTTCGTCACGGGTGCGTTCCTCGCCGCCGTCTATCCGCCGGCGCTGAAGGCGATGTCGTCGTGGTACCGCGTCGGCCGCGGCTTCGCACTCGGTGTGATGATCGGCGCCCTCACGATCGGATCGGCACTGCCCCACCTGGTCAACGGCATCGGTGGCCTCGACTGGCAAGTGACCCTGCTGATCGCATCGGGGCTCACGCTCGCAGGGGGCCTACTCGCCGACCGTGGTTGTTCGGCCGGTCCCTACGCAGTCGCGGCGGCGAGGTTCGACCCGTCGCAGCTTCGTGCGATCGTCGCCAACCGCGACTTCCGGCTCGCGAGCGCCGGCTACTTCGGGCACATGTGGGAGCTCTACGCGATGTGGGCCTGGATGGCAGCGTTCTACACGGATGCGCTGGATTCCCGCCGAGCAGCGAGCTTCGCCGCGTTCGCGGTGATCGGCATCGGTGCAGCGGGCTCCGTGTACGCAGGGCTGATGAGCGATCGCCGGACGCGCGCAGAGGCCGCCGGCCTGGCGATGAGGTGGTCGGCGTCGGTTGCCGTGGTGATCGGGTTCCTCGTCGATGCACCCGCTCCGATCGTGCTCGGCGTCGGGCTGGTCTGGGGGTTCTGGGTCGTGGCCGACAGCGCCCAGTTCTCGACGATCGTCACCGAGGTCACCGACGACCGCTACGTCGGTACTGCGCTGACCGTGCAACTGGCAACCGGCTTCGTACTCACCGTGTTCACGATCTTCCTCGTGCCGGTCGTGCGGGATGCACACGGGTGGGGCTGGGCGTTCCTGTTGCTCGCACCCGGCCCGATCCTGGGTGCGTGGGCGATGCGTTCGCTCCGAACGGGCCAACGGCCGGAGCCTGCCCGAGCGCCCGACCGTCGCTCTGAACCGAGTCGTCGGGACACCCGCTGACCCAGCGTGCAGGCAATCGCGATGCGCAGGCGCACCGCTGGAAGCGCCGGCACTCGGACTCGGTCGGTTCTCTCCGGTCGGTTCTCACCGGACAGGACTGCGGACACCACGGGCGCAGTGCCCGCTGACCTACAGGTACTGCCCGGTCTGGGTACGTTCGATGGTGCGGCCACCCATGGGGCCCTCGTCGGTCTCCTCGGAGATCAAGGTTCTGATGAACACGATGCGCTCACCCTTCTTGCCGGAGATCTTCGCCCAGTCGTCGGGGTTGGTGGTGTTCGGCAGGTCTTCGTGTTCCTTGTACTCCTGCTTGATCGATGCGACCAGATCGGCGGTGCACACGCCTCGCTCACCACCGCCGATGACTCGCTTGATGGCGAGCTTCTTGGCTCGGCGCACGATGTTCTCGATCATGGCTCCCGACGAGAAGTCCTTGTAGTACAGAATCTCCTTGTCACCGTTCTGATACGTGACCTCGAGGAACCGATTGGCGTCGTCGTCCCGATACATCTCCTCGACGGTCGCGTCGATCATCTCGGGTACCGCTTCGGCGGCGGCGATCGGGATGTCGTCGGTCAGGTATCGGGCGAAGATCTGGCGGGCGGCAACATCGTTCGGGCGCTCGATCTTGATCTTCACGTCGAGGCGTCCGGGCCGCAAGATCGCCGGGTCGATCAGATCTTCACGGTTGGTCGCGCCGATCACGATCACATTGCGAAGCCCTTCGACGCCGTCGATCTCGGCAAGCAACTGCGGCACGATCGTCGACTCCATGTCGGAGCTGATGCCCGAACCGCGAGTGCGGAACATGGAGTCCATCTCGTCGAAGAACACGATGACCGGCCAGCCCTCCTCGCTCTTCTCGCGAGCCCGCTGGAACACCAGCCGAATCTGGCGCTCGGTCTCGCCGACATACTTGTTGAGGAGTTCGGGGCCCTTGATGTTGATGAAGTACGACCGGCCCTTGCCCTCGCCCATCGTCTCGGCAACCTTCTTGGCGAGGCTGTTGGCGACCGCCTTGGCGATCAAGGTCTTGCCACAGCCAGGTGGTCCGTAGAGCAGGATTCCCTTCGGTGCGGGCAGGCGATGCTCCGCGAACAACTCCTGGTGCAGGAACGGCAGTTCGACGGCGTCGGCGATCGCCTCGATCTGTGTGTCGAGACCGCCGATGTCCTCGTAGGAGATGTCGGGCACCTCCTCGAGGAGCAGATCTTCGACCTCGGGCCGGGGCAGCTTCTCGAGCAGCATGTTCGACCGAGGGTCGAGGCGCATCATGTCCCCATTGCGCAGCCGCGTGCCGCGCAGCACACTGGCGAGCTCGCAGACCCGTTCCTCGTCGGCTCGGCCGATGACGATCGCACGGACGCCGTCCTCCATGACCTCCTTGAGCGTCACCACTTCACCGATCGTCTCGGGTCGGCGAGCGTAGATCACGGCGAAGCTCTCGTTGAGAGCCACCTCGGCACCCAGATCGAGCAGCTCGTGATCGACGTCGGGGTGCAGCTGCACCTTCATCTTGCGACCGCTGGTGAGCACGTCGACCGTGCCATCGTCGTTCTTGCCGACCACGGCGCCGTACGCGTTCGGTGGTTGCGTGAGCTTGTCGACCTCGTCGCGCAGGGAGGCAATGTGCTCCCGTGCCTCGCGGAGTGTGTAGCTCAGCTTCTCGTTCTGCGCCGTCGCCTGCGACAACTGACCCTTGGTCTCCAAGAGGCGCTCTTCGAGTGATCGCACTCGATTCGGAGTGTCGGCCAGCCGGGACCGCAGGTGGGCGACCTCTTCGGCCATGACGGAGACCTGGGCCTCCAGCATGGCGACGTCGGCACCGATCGGCTCCTCTGCACCGGCTTCTGAACTCGGTTCTGCCACAGGACTGCTCCTCGGGGTGGGCGTTCCATCGGGAACTTACACGCGAGCCTCGTGCCCGTCCCAGCATCTGTGTTTTCCCGAACGTGACCGGGTAAAGTGTTGGCGTTCACGATCCCCTCACAAGGAGACACGAAATCACATGAAGGTCTGGATCGATCAGGATCTCTGCACCGGCGACGGTCTGTGCGAAGAGATCGCACCTGACGTGTTCACCCTGCTCGACGACGGCCTGGCGTACGTGGTGGAGGGCGACAAGATCTTCGCCAAGGCGAAGGGCAACCCCGAAGGCGCCGAGGGACTCGCCGAGTTTCCCGACAGTCAGCTCGAGGCAGTGATCGAGAGCGCCGAGGAGTGCCCCGGCGAGTGCATCTTCATCGAGCCCTGATCGGCTCGTTCACGATCTGATGGCAGTGGCCCGGCATCGCAAGGTGCCGGGCCGTTGCGCGTGCGAAAGGCTGAACCGATGACACTGCTGGAGTTCGACAATACGTATGCCGAGCAGCTCGCCGGATTCGGCGCGCCGTGGGAACCGACCGACGTCCCATCGCCGAGCCTGCTGAAACTCAACGATCCACTCGCCGACACACTCGGACTCGATGCCGGGACCCTGCGGTCCACCGAAGGCGTCGCCGTGCTCGCCGGGGCAGCCACACCCGAGGGCGCCACGCCGATCGCACAGGTGTACGCCGGGCACCAGTTCGGCGGATTCAACCCGCAGCTCGGCGACGGTCGCGCGGTCCTGCTGGGAGAGGTCGTAGCGACGACAGGTGACCGCTTCGACATCGCGCTCAAGGGGTCCGGGCGAACACCGTTCTCCCGAGGTGGCGACGGTAAGGCCGCAATCGGGCCGATCCTGCGCGAATACCTGATGGGCGAGGCGATGCATGCACTCGGCGTTCCGACGACTCGCGCCCTCGCAGTGGTGACGACGGGCGAGATGGTGCGTCGCGAGGGCTTGTTGCCCGGCGCGGTGCTCACCCGGGTCGCTTCGAGCCACCTCCGTGTCGGCACCTTCCAGTTCTTCTCCGCACGCGGCGACATCGAACGTCTCCGGCGGCTCACCGAATACGCGATCGAACGCCACGACCCTGAGCTGGCCGACGTCGACAACCCACCGCTCGCGCTCCTCGACGCGGTGATCGGGCGCCAGACATCGCTGATCGCTGCGTGGATGAACCTCGGATTCATCCACGGAGTCATGAACACCGACAACGTCACGATCTCGGGCGAGACGATCGACTACGGCCCGTCCGCGTTCATGGACCGTTACGACCCGGCGACCGTGTACAGCTCGATCGACGAGAGCGGCCGGTACGCCTACGGCAACCAGCCGTCGATCGGTCTGTGGAACATGGCGCGCCTCGCCGAAGCGTTGCTCCCGTTGATCGACGACGACCGGGAACGCGCCGTCGAACTCGCCACCGAGTCACTCGACCGATACGAAGGGATGTACGACGCCGTGTGGCTCGCCGGCATGCGCTCGAAGCTCGGCCTCGACGGCGAGGCGGCCGGCGACCGGGCCCTCGCCGAGGAGTGGCTCGACCTCCTCGAGCTCCACCGAGTCGACTTCACCACCGCGTTCCGCCGTCTCGTCGGCGCCGCCGACGGCAGGCTCGACGGTCGGGTGGGTGTCACTTCGCTGTTCGACGCCCCGATCGCCCAGTGGCTCGACCGCTGGGGCCGTCGTCTTGCGCCTGACGCTTCGACGACCATGCGGAGCGTCAACCCGCTGTACGTGCCGCGCAACCATCTGGTCGAGGAGGCACTCGAAGCTGCGACGGCCGGTGACATGGCGCCGTTCGAGAAGCTGCTCGACGTCGTGACCAATCCGTTCGAGCGGCAGCCGGGCGCCGAGCGATTCGCCGAACCGGCACCCGACGGATTCAGCGCCGGCTACCAAACCTTCTGCGGCACCTGAGTTCAGGGCGCATCGTCGCACTCCTCCGGCGTGCACGTTCCGAGGGCCCCGGCGATCAGCGCCGTCGTGATGTTGCGTTCGGGGTCGCACGGGATGCCTCCATCACCCTCGATCGTCGAACCGTCGATGAAGATCAGATCGCCCGACGACGCGACCTTCCTTCCGCTCGGGTCGACCACGACAGCTCGGTCGACCGGGCCGATGACCGAGTATCCACTCGAGAGATAGATCGAAGAGCCGTTCACGATCAGACAGTCCTCGAAGATCAAGAGCTCGCCGTGCTGGCGCACGTCGGCGACGCCCTCGAACGGGTGCGTGACCGGTCCGCCGAAGAGCGGCGTCGACTCGCCGCCTCCAGCGCCGCAGCCGGCGGCCACGACGATCGCGAGGGCAACCGCCGCGAGTGGGTCCACTCGGCCATCGGTCCGCTTGCGGCGACGACTCGGGCCCACGGGTGCCCCGCTACCGGACACGTTCGACCTTGCGGTCGGTGCGCATGGCCCGGTTGCCCTGTCCGAGAAACCTGGCCACCGTGAGGAACGCCGTGTGGGCGACCATGCGATGATCGGGGCGCACGGCCTGGCCGTCGACTTTCCAACCCCGGTGCAAGACCTCGATCGTTCGTACGTCGATCCAGCGACCCTTGAACTGCTCGCTGACCTGCATCGCCTGCGTGATCGACGGGGTGTACGCCAGGCAGACGCCACCCGGGGCCAGCACCGCCTCGAGATGCGGGATGACCTGCCACGGTTCGGGCAGATCGAGCACCGCCCGGTCGAACGGCCCGTGGTCGGCCGAGACCCCTTCGTAGCTGTCGGCGATGTGCACGTCGAACCTGTCGAGCACACCTTCCCCCAGGAACTCGCGGACGTTCGCCTGCGCACGATTCGCGAAGTCTTCCCGAACCTCGTAGCCAACGATGTCGGCACCCCAGCGCAGCATCGTCATCGACAGGGCACCCGATCCGATCCCGGTCTCGAACACCTTCATGCCGGGGCCGATGTCGGCCAGCATGCAGATCGGCGCCAGATCCTTCGGGTAGATCACCTGCGCACCACGCGGCATCTCCAGCACGTAGTCCTCCAGCGTGGGGCGCAACACCGTGTACTCGGCGCCCTTCGTACTGTTCACGATCACACCGTCGTTCTGCCCGATGATGTCGTCGTGGGGAACGAACCCGGCATGCGTGTGGAACTCACCGCCGTCCTCCAGGGAGAGCAGGTACCGCCGCTTCTTGGCGTCGAGCAGCATCACGCGGTCACCCGCACCTAGAGCCTTCATCGTCGTTCCGTCACTCCCCTGCGGCCTGCGCCGCCAGATACGCCTTGCGGGCCTTCTTGTTCAACACGATCTCGACCGGCACCGGTGCGTGCCCACCGACGCGCTCGTTCAGTCGGCAGAACGCACACGTCTCACCCGTGGTCGGCGAACCGCACCGGTCGCACTCGTTCAGCTCACCGGCGGCGGCCCGATTCAAGCCGGCCAGGATCGGCGACATCTTGTCGACGAAGTTCAGGTAGAACGCCGACTTCGACCCGGGCGACTCGCGCTCGATCGAGTTGAGCGCTTCTTTGTAGGCGAGGTGCTTGTTGCCGATCGCCATCGGGCACTCGTCGACCTGATAGTCGATGCCACGCACGATGCACCACGCCGCCGTCTCGCGTTCGGTGAGCCGCATCAGCGGTTTGACCTTCTTCGGGAAACCATCTCGAGCCGGCAGGACCGGATGCTGACGGGCGAGGTATTCGACGTCCCAACGGAGCGAGTTGCCGAACAGCACGGCCGCCTCGTCGTCGAGGTTGTGGCCCGTCACCACGACGTCGTACCCGCCGTCGAGCGCGGCCTTGTCGAACAGGTGTCGCTTCGACAGCCCACACGCGGAGCACGGCACACGTCTGGTGACCTTCGCCGCGGTCGGCACGTCGTAGTCGTACTCGTCGCGCAGGTCGATCGTGCGGAGCGTCAGTTCTCGTTCATCAGCGAACGCCCGCGTGTACTCGCCACTGACGTCGCTGTACTCACCGATACCGAGCCCGATGTACAACCCGTCGGGCGAGTAGCCGAGGTCGAGCAGGATGTCCCAGACCGCCAACGAATCCTTCCCACCGCTGACGGCCACGAGGATCCGGTCGTCCTTGGACAGCATGTCGTGGTCCTTGATCGCCTTCTCGACCTGTCGACGGCAGAGTTGCAGCAGGTGCTCCGCGCAGAAGTTCGCGTTGTGGCGGGGCAGGTCGATGATCGCCCGTTCGCCGCAGACACGGCATTTCGAATAGTTCACGATCAGCCTCCGGAGATGACGGGGCGGATCTCGATGGTGTCGTCATCGTCGAGCCGTCCGTCTCCGGGCACCAGTGTGCCGTTGCGGATCACCAGGAACGACTCGCGATTCATGTCGAGGCGGTCGAGCAGTTGGTTGACCGTGCGGCTGCCCTCGACAGTGATCTCCCGAGTCGGCTGACGAAGCCGAACGATCACGACGCCCGTTTGGCTGCGTCGGCCTTCGCCGCCCAGAGCCGCCCGTACGCCTTCTGTTCTTTCAGGGTCGGCGCAACGACACCTCGCTTCGCCAGCTTCCGCCGCCGACGACGCGTCATCGGCTCCGCAGTGGTGACGTGCAAGAAGCGATCACTCCCGAGCCTCGACACGTCGATCACCTCCGGGCTCTTGCCGAAGACCCCCTTGAGCGTCCCTGGGGCGTGCACGAACGCCACGACGACCTTCCACACCACGCTCGGTCCGAGGATCCCCCGACGCATCGACATCCGCTTGAGGTACGCCCGACCAGGACTGCACGGCGACCACGCCAGCAGGTTGATGATGCCCCGCTACCCGCCCGTACACCGCCTGAATCAGCAACCGGGTCTCGGCGACGGCCGGGACGAGGGCCATCGTCAGACCGCGACTTGATCTCGACGAGCGTCGTTTGCTTCCTCCCCGACCGCTTGCCGAGCAGGAAGAAGATGATGAGCAGCACGACGAGCGCCCCGCCGCCGACTGCGATGAGCGTGTTCTTCTGGTCGTCGACCTTGCCCTGCACGCCGTCCTGGAACGACTGCAGCTTGTTCTTGAGGTCGTCCGGCGAAATCTTCTGATCCGTGATGGGCTGAGTCATTGCTTGTCTTCCTTGTTGAGGAACGTCTTGTTGATCTGAGCGACGGTGATGGCGATCAGCAGCAGGGCCACGACGAACACGATCGTGTACGGCAGCCAGGAGAGCCGGCCGTCGGCGATGTCGCTGGCCTCGGACTGAATGCAGGCGGAGCAGCCCGAGCAGCAACAGCGACAAGCCGATCCCGAGAAAGATCGCAGCAGCGGCGCCGTAGGCGATCCAGCGCCCAGCACCCTTCAGCGGTCCGACCGTCTCCTGCTCGGCGTAGGCCTTGACGAACTCGACGACCTCGCCGACCGATGCCGGATCCTCTCGCCTCGTGACCGGTTGTGTGTCGTTCGACATAGCTAGGTGTTCTATCACGAACGACGGAATTCGAGCACAGCTTCGACGTCGTCGATCGCCGCGTCCAACACATCGAGCCGCTCCTCGAGGCCTGCGGCGGCGAGCAATCGGAATCGATCCGCAGGCCCGAGAGGTGCGAGCGACCCCAGGTGGTAGACGGCGAGGAGCGGGTCGTCACTGATCTCGGTTGGCGGCGGTGTCTCATCGCCCAGCTCCGCAGCCAGCGCATTGACGGCGTTCACACGCTCGTGGGCCAGCTCGACCCGATCACTGATTCCGTCCAGATCCTCGCTGGACGCAGCGTCGGTCCACACATCCACATCGGCCATCGGGTACGGATCATCGGGGAGCCATGCGTTGATCCTGAGGCGATCGGTCCCCACGGCGGCCAGGACGTAGCGGCCGTCGGGCGTCGCCTGCATGTCGAGGATTCGGGCCGCTGTTGCGACCATCGCCCGTTCGTCGCCCCCGCCGGCGTCACGTCCCTTGGTGATCAACGCCACGCCGAATTCCGGCGGATTGGCATCGTCGGCGAGGATCTCACGGAACATCTGCAGGTAGCGGTCCTCGAACACGTTGAGCGGCAGCACACCCCCCGGGAGCAAGACGAGGCCCAGCGGAAACATCGGCATCACAGCCATGCGTCCACGCTACGCCCTGAACGACCGGACCGACCCGAGCGGGGCTCGGTTTCGGGTCCCTTGCTTCGCCGAGCCGATGGCGATTCACCGAGGGGCGAATCGGGCCGTCGCCGGCCTGATGACGATCGGGTACTCGTCGATCAGCGCCACGAGTCGCCTCCAGATCGGGTCGTACACGTCGGCGTCGTCGACGCCGTCGCCGTTGAGTACGAGCGAGAAGTCGACGTCTCGCCGGTCGGCACCGGGCTGGGTACCGGACAGGGCCTTCACGTCGGTCAAGGTGCCGGTCTTGGCTTGCAGACGACCCTCGGCCTCGCTGTCGAGCAACTCGGTCGTCAACGTGCCGTCCCGGCCCACGACCGGCAACACGTCACGCAAGTCATCGGCGATGGGCGTCACCGAGAGCAACGCTGCGAGCGCTGCGCAGGTCGTCCGGTTCGAGCGGCTGAGCCCCGAGCCGTCCTGGAGCTCGACACCCTCGAGCGGAACGCCCCACTCGGCGAGCGTGGTCCGAACGACTGCGAGCCCCGCAGGCCGGGTGCCGCCCTCACCTGCGACGAACCCGATCTCCTTGACGAGCATCTCCGCGGTGTTGTCGTCGCTCGTGTGCAACAACTCGACGAGCACGTCCGTCAACGGCAGCGACTCGATGACGGCCAGCGCGGTGAGCCCGGCATCGGTCGGCCGTGTGGCGTTGGCAGCGGCTCCGGTGACGGTGATCCCGCGGGCGACGAGCAGATCGACGAATGCCCGAGCTGCGCTCCGGCTCGGATCGAGGCCGTAGTTCCCATTCGAGATCAGCCCGTCGTTGACCAGGAGGGCGTCGTACGGGCCGGCTTCGGCGCTCGTGATGTCATCGCCCCAGCTCGGAACTCGGAACTCGTCGTCGTATCGACTTCCATCTCCGACCACGTCGCCGTCGATCGTCGTGATGCCGAGCGCGACGACCTGGTCGGCGAGCTCTTCGAGCGATGTGGTGTTGAACGATGGGTACCGCTGTGGATCTTCGACGTCGGCAGTTCTCAACACCGGGTCGCCGCCGCCCACGAGGTACACGTTGCCCGCGATGACGCCCTCGGACGGTGGCCCCGACACCAACTCCGTGCGGAAGCGGTAGTCGGCACCGAGCACGGCGAGTGCGGTCGCGGCAACGAACAGCTTCTCGTTGCTGGCGGGGATGACCGCAGTCGAGGCGCCGAACTCGACCACGACCTCGGTGTCGTCGACGATGCGGAGGCATGACGTTTCGCCGATCTCGTCGCCGAGCGCAGCGACACGCTCGACGAATGCTGCGTCCGCAGCTTCCTCCGCTGCCCGTTCCGCGAGCGGCGTCGGATGACGACGGAGTGAGAACAGGTCCGTGTTCAGCTCATCGACCGGTGCGGGCGCGAGCGTCGTGGTGGTCGTCGTGGTCGGAGGCGGGACATTCGCATCGGCGTACTGCCACACGCCTGCCAGCCCGAACGCGGGAATCAGTGCGAACACGGTCAGCGTGGTCAGCGATGCGACGCGCCGGCCGCTCATCGTGGGCCGAGCACCTGCGGGCTGGCGACAGCGGGGAACGAGTCGAGCGCCGTGACGAGTTCGGCCCAGATCGGCCGGTACTCGCTCTGGTCCGAGATCGTCGGGCCGTTGAGCAGCAGCACGTACTCGATCGACCCTCCGCCATCGACCGGCAGGAAGCCCGCCAGGGCCTTGACCGCCGGCGGGTCCTGGTCGATCGGGAAGTTGTTCAGTGTTCCGGTCTTGCCGCGCAGACGACCGGCGACCGGCGTGTCTCCGAAGATCCCGACCAGCGTGCCCGACTCGCCGGCGACGGCGAGACCCTGTCCGGTCGGACTGTCGAGCCCCACGTGCTGGAGTACCCCGAGCAACGTCGTGCAGGTCACCCGGTTGTCGAGACTCAGACCGCTCCCGTCACCGAGCATCAGGCCGGTGACGTCGATACCCCATCCACCGATGGTGGCACCCATGACTTCGAGTCCGGCGACTCGGGTTCCCGACCCAGAACCCACCAGCCCGATCTCTTTCACCATCAGTTCCGCAGTGTTGTTGTCACTGTTGGCCAACATCTCCGCGATGATCAACTCGAGCGGTTGGGAGTCGAGTGCGGCCAACGTCGACAGGTTTTCGGGGGCGATTCCCGTCGAAGCCCCACCGGTCACCTCGATGCCCTGCTCGCCGAGGATGCGAACGAACTCGCGTGCCCCGGCCTCGTTCGGTTCGCTCCCCCGCTGATCATCACCAAGCACTCGGGCATCGTTGACGAGCAGTGCGTCGTACGGGCCTGCTTCCAGGCCTGCGACGCCCTCACCCCATCCGGGCGCATAGAACTCGTCGTCGTAGCGGCTGCCGTCGCCACGAACGACGCCGGTGATCTGGGTCACCCCGGCGGCCGACAGTTGAGCGGCCAGTGCGTTGATCGATGTCGCATTGAACGTCGGGTATCGATCGAGCTCCGATTCCGGGTACCAATCACCCGACAGGAGCGGGTCACCCCCACCGACGAGGTACACGTCGCCCGCAATGACCCCGTTCACCGGCTCGGGGCCCACCACTGTCGTCGTGTACACGTAGTCCGGACCCAGGATCTCCTCCGCAACCGCCGCCACGAGAATCTTCTGGTTGCTCGCCGGGATCACAGCCAGCGAGGAGTTCGCCGCACCGGCAACCACACCGTCCAGCGAAACGGCAACGCACGATCGTTCGTTCACGCTGGCCGTCAGTGGCTCGACCGCCGTCTCGAACGCCGCGAGGTTGAGATCGCGGGACAACTCCGAAGCCGACCGTCGCATCGACAGCAGTTGCGTCGACAGCGCCAGTCGCGGCTCGGGCACCGGCGCGGTGTTCTCGGGTGGCGGCACGGCATCTTCGGCAACCTGCGCTCGATCATCGGCCCACTGCCAGATGCCCCACAGCAGCACGGCGGGAATCGCCGCCAGCATCGTGAGCACGATCATGGGGTGAGCCGCACGCCGCGTGGATCGGGTCACTGGCGGCGCCGTTCCAGAAACCGCTCGCGTCGATACGAGCGCGCCGAGCGCCGCGACCGCCCGGTCACCGCTCGGATATCCGAGCCGACCGGTGGCCCTCACGGCCGCCGGGCCGGGGTTGTCGGGATCGGCCACCGCGAGTTCCGTCGCAACGAGGATCGGCTTGCCGCTGTGTTCGCCCACCTCGGCTGCGGCCTCGGCGAAACGACGATCCTGCCGCTCGTGGTACTCGACGATCCGTTCGAGCCCATGATCGGGGAAGAACCTTCCTTCACGGATCAGCCGGGCCTGATTGGATTGGATCCCGAGACCGATGTAGACGATCGCATCGACCGACGGGTGCGCGGCGATCAGGCTCAGCACGGTCGGGATCGTGTCACGAGTCTCGCCTCCGGCGCAGTCGACGGGATTGTTGTGGCTCCATCGAGGTGGCAGATGTTCGTCGATCGAGGCGCGCAGGTCATCCGGCAGTTCGAGCAGCAACAGATCGGGGTCGCGGGTGACCGCATCGGCCGTCACCACCCCCCAACCGCCAGCCGTGGTGAGCACGACGACGTTCGGACCGGCCGGGGCCGGTTGCGTCGCGAACGTGGCGGCGAACTCGAATGCTTCCTCGACGGTGGCCGCCCTGGTGATGCCGTTCGCACGACAGGCTCCGTCGAACACCTTGTCGTCGGCGGCCAGTGCACCGGTGTGGCTGGCGGCGGCACGGGCGCCCCCTGCCGTCGCTCCGCCCTTCAGCAGCACGAGCGGCTTGCGTGCAGCCGACGCGCCGAGGCGACCGAGCAATCCCCGCCCGTCGGTGATGCCCTCGATGTACGCCAATCCGACGGCAGTGGCATCGTCGGCGGCATAGAAGTCGAGGTAGTCGGCCACGCTCACGGCTGCCGCGTTGCCCGCCGACACGGCACGGCTGATGCCGACACCGGACGACCGAGACAGGTTCAGGAAACTCGACACGAAGTTCCCCGACTGACTGGCCACGCCGATGGACCCGGCCGGAGGGTAGGGCGCCACGATCTGGGCACACAGCTGTACCGGCGTCGACACCACACCCTGGCCATTGGGCCCGGCGAGCAGGATGCCGAGCTCGTCGGCGAGCGCCACCAGCTCGGCCTCGGCGGCACGTCCCGCATCGCCCGCTTCTGCGTAGCCCGCCGATGTCAGGAACGCAGCGCGAACGCCTTTCTTCGCGCAGGCGCGCAAGATGGACGGATTCGTCGAGGCCGGAGTACAGACGAACACCAGGTCGATCGCGTCATCGGGGAGCTCGTCGATGTCGGCCACCGTGCGAACGCCCAACACCTCCTCGCCGTTCAGATTCGTCCCGAAGACCGCACCCTCGTAACCCGACGCGAGCAGGTTGTGGAGCGACACGAAGCCGAACTTGCCGGGGTGCGTCGATGCACCGGTGACGACGACGCCCTTCGGCTCGAACAGGGCCCGGAACGCCTCATCGGACGGCCGGGGTCGCATCACAGGGTGCGTCGATGTCGGATCGGCGAGTTCGACCAGGGCGTCCACCGCCAGTGGCGCCCCATCGGGGGCGATGATCAGAGGATTGACGTCGACACTGGCGACGTCCGGCCGATCGACAGCCAGGCGACCCAGCCCCACGAGCAGTGCAGCGATCGCGCCACGGTCGACTGCGGCGTCGCCGCGGAACTCGCCGAGCAGCGCCTGCGTGGCGAGGTCGTCGATCATCTCGTGTGCGGTGACCTCGTCGAGCGGCGCCGGGCGGAAGACCACGTCGGCCAGGGCTTCGGCGAGGACGCCACCGACCCCGAGCATCACGGTCGGCCCGAACTGGGGGTCACGCAGGAGCCCGATGATCAGTTCGCGGTTTCCCGCCACCATCGGCGCGACCAGCACGTGGACCTCGCCGTCGCGGTCGGTCGCCGCGGCGAACAGTTCGGCGGCAGCCGATTCGACGGCCGCGGCATCCCGAAGTCTCAAGCGCACGAGTCCGCGCTCGGTCTTGTGGGCGATCGAGTCGCCCTCGAGCTTGGCCACCACCGGAAACCCGATCGTCTCGGCAGCAGCGACGGCGTCGGACGGCGTCGAGACGAGGCGTTCGTCGGGAACCGGTAGGCCGTACGCGACGAGCAGCGTTTTGGATGCGGACTCCGAGAGGGTCGTTCCGGTGGTCATGCGCCGACCACGGTACCGAGCCGGATCGTGCGTGTGCCGTCAATCGGACGCGAGCGGAGGATGCCGACGATCGAACGGCGTCGGCGCTGCGCGATCGTCAGGGCAGGAGCGCCGACCGGAAGAACTGCACGACGTGTTCTTCCCGAGCGGCGAGTGCCTCGTCGGAGAGCGGTGCGACGTCGAGGAGACCTTCCAGAAAGGGTTCATCGGAGAAGTACGACAGCAGTGCGCCGTACCCAGTGATCAGGAGCTGGCGGGCGTCCTGAGGGGTGAACACTCCAAGTTCCATCTGCCGTTCGAAGTACTCGGCGGCGAGGTCGAACATCGGTCGAAGGACGCTCGCGAGGTCGATCGCGAGGTGCTCACCGCCGTCGATCGCTTCACGGCGCACCATGCGGACGTAGTTCGGGTTGTCGGCGAAGAACCGGAATCCGGTTCGCAACACGAGTTCGACCTTGTCCCAGCCGGCCGGTGGAGCACCGATGGCCGTTGTCAGCCGGTCGAACCAGTCGCCGAGGAGGTGCTCGAACACCTCTTGATACAGCGCCTCCTTCGACGGGAAGTGATGCAGAAGACTCGGGCGACGGATCCCCACACCGGCCGCGATGTCGTTGAGCGACGTGCCCTCGTATCCCGCGTCCGCGAAGCAGAGCAACGCCTCGTCGAGGATCTGGTCGCGAGTCGACCTCGGGTCGTTCGGCGCGGTCACCGCGGCCGATGTCAAGTCGCTGGCCATCTCGTCGAGACGCTAACACCGGCGATGCCGACCCGGCCGACCCACCCGGCCGACCGACCGGAAGTCGCCGGTCGGAGTCGTCGAGCGGCACGAGCCGAAGGGTCCCACGACGCGGCACGGCGCCGACCGGCAGCACGAAGCTGGCCGGTCGACGCCGACGGCGAACGTCGTCCAGGTGTTTCAGCTCGGCGGGTAGACGCCCATCCCCTTCGCCTTCTCGGTCTGCCAGAAGATGTCGGCGATCTCGTCGATCTTCGCGAGCAGGGCCTCGGCCGGAGCGGCGTCGAGGGACTTCTTGACATCGCCGGCACCGTGGATCGCATCCCAGAACATCTCGTGGAGCTGTGGGAACTGTGCGAAGTGATCCTTCGTGAAGAAGTCGGCCCACAGCACCATCAGGTGATGCTTGACCTCCTCGGCACGCTGCTCTTTCACGATGATGCAACGGGCCTTGAAGTGATCGTCGTCGGAGTCGTGGTACTTCTGAATCGTCTTGAGGCACGACAGCGCCTCGATCTTCGCCTGAGCGGGATCGTAGACACCGCAGTACAGGTCGCAGTGCGCATGTGCCACGGTGGCACCGGTGAAGAGGCGGCTGAGCATCGGATGGGTTCTCCTTGGTGAGTGCCGTGATCGCACGGCGTGAGAGACGGAACGGGGTCAAACCTACACTGCCCGTCCGTGCTCCCGATCAAACGCTTCGTCGTCACCGAGGATTCGATGCTCCCGATGCTGCGGCCGGGCGACGGGCTGGTTGCGGTGCGATCGAGCCGGCTGCGTCGTGGGCAGATCCGGTGTTTCGAACACCCTGACCGGTCCGATTTCTGGCTGGTCAAGCGGGTCGGCGACATCCGGGGCGACCGGTTCGAAGCGCTGAGCGACAACCCGACGGCCGACGCGGTCGACTCCCGCCGATTCGGACTCGTGGCGGTCCACGACACGTTCCTCATGGTGCTCAAGGTGCCGCTCGCACAGCACCGATCCGTACGATGAGCACCATGGCGATCTACCTGTGCCACGAGCAACCCGATCTCTACGAACACGAAGCGCACGTCGTCGACGCACGACCGGGGGCCGTCACGCTCGACCGTTCGGCGTTCCACCCAGGGGGCGGCGGCCAAGTCAGCGACGTGGGTTCGATCGCATGGTCCGGCGGCGAGGCGCGCGTCACACACGTCGACATCGATGGCGAGATCTGGTGGCACGTGCTCGACGACGAGAACGCGATGCCGGTCGGCACCGTCAACGTGACCGTCGATGCCGCCCATCGGCTTTCGGTCGCCTCGCTGCACACCATGAGCCATGTGCTCAACGCATTCGTGTTCGACGAGTTCTCCGGTGCGCTCGTGACCGGCGCCCAGATCAGCGGCGACGGTCGGGGCCGGATGGACTTCGACCTGCCCGAGGTCGACAACGATCGTTTGCGAGCACTCGAGATCCCGATCAACGACGTCATCGGGCTGGGCATTGCGGTGACATCGCGCTACGTGCCCGCCGACGAGGCGACACCCGAGAGCGGCCTCATGCGCAGCATGTCGGTCGCTCCTCCACCCACGCCGGACGGCACGTTCCGAGTCATCGACATCGAGGGTGTGGACCGGCAGGCGTGCGGCGGCACCCATCTGTCGAACACCGGGGAGTCGCGGCCGATCCGCATCACCAAGGTCGAGAACAAGGGCCGCCACAATCGCCGCGTCCGCTTCCAGTTCGCCGACCTCGTCTGACGGTCAGCGGCGCCGGGCGACGAGGGTCGCCTCGCCGTCGAGTTCCACGCTGCGCACGATGTCCACATCGAACTGTCGGAACGCACACACCAGATCGCCGGGTGGCGCGTGGAACGGGCCGGGCTCGCCGTCGAGACCGACCCGCGACAGCACGGTGATCACGAGGACACCTCCGGGTTGGAGCATGTAGACGAGCTGCTCGTAGAGCTCGGGGTCGCGGAACCGCTGACAGATCACGAGTGCGCACGAATTGGCCAACTCGGTCGGGAACCCGTCGTCGAGGTCGACCACGCGGCTGTCGATCCGGTCGCGGACGCCGGCCACCATGGCGGCGCTGTTGAGCGCGGTGATCGCGACGTCGGACGCATCCAGCGCAATCACGTCATACCCTTGCTGGGCAGCCCAGATCGTCTGTTCGCCGAGGCCGCACGCCACATCGAGACAACGCCCACCACGTTCCATCTCGATACCGCCGAGCCCCTTCGGCATCGCCGGATCACCGGCCGCTCGCCCGACGTACCGGGTGTTCCATCGTTCGCCGTCGTCGTGCACGTCCCGAATCTTCGCAGGTACCCTCGACGCCATGCAGATCGTGTCGGCCCTCTTCGTCGAGAATTTCGAGTTGCGACAGGCTCCGGGTCCCTCGACCCGCATCGATCTCACCGGCGCGATGTTCTCGATGGCCGCCCCGAGCCCGGCACCGGTCACCATCGACCCGCACCTCGTGGGCCTCATCTTCTGCCCGGACGACGAATCCGGCAACGGTGTGTTCGAGGTCGTTTTCCGGACCGAGATGGGAGACCCCGAGGCCGCCGACGCCGGCGAGCACCTCGCACGCAACGTCAGCCCGTTCAACGTCGAACCCGGAAAGTTCACCTACCGACTCGTGCGCGGCGAGCTCGAGTTCACCGACTTCCGCCAGATCTTCGCCTACTGCCGCGTCGATCACGGCCCCTGGCACGTCGTGCCGTTCACGCTGCTACCGCCCGTCGAATAGCCCCGATCGCCTCACCGCGGCCCCTACGCTGCAGCTCGTGACCCCCCGAACGATGCTCATCGCGTTCGCCCTCGTCGCCGGTGCCTGCTCCTCCAGCGACGAATCGTCGTCGGCCGGCACGCCTGCACCGAGTACGAGCGCAGTGTCCACGACAGCCGCACCGGATGAGGACGATCCAGCCACCTCGACCGATCCGAGCGTGACCGTCGGGCCGAGCACCACGCCGACGAGCGCCGCACCTGCTCCCTCGACGTCACCCGACACGACGGCCGATTCGACCGCGCCACCCCCGACCGATTCGACCACGGCGCCGAGTGACACCGCGGGTCCCGATCTGACCGACGCCGAGATGGCCGACCAGGAGTTGGCTCGAACCGCGCTGATCACGCTCGACTCGTTCCCGGACGGGTGGGTCGAAGAACCGAACGACGACAACGGCGACATCGAGGACGACAGCGGGTTCGAGAGCCAGTTCGACGCCTGTCTCGGCCGAAACGACGACGAACGTGTCGGTGACGACCTCGAACCGTTGGCAGTGTCCACCGGTGACTTCCGCCCCGCCGACGACGAATCGACGAGCGTGTCCCACGAGGTCGTGCTCGCCCCCGACGCCGAGACGGCGATCACGGCGATGTCCGAAGTCTCGGTCGAGGGCGCCGAAGCGTGCATCTCCGACGTGATCGAGGAGTTCTACGAGACGACGTTCGCCGACGATCCCGACCTGGTCGGCATCGAGATCGGCGACGTGGTCGTCACCCGAACCGAACGGGAACGCCCCGCTGATCTCGCGATCGGCGTGCTCCTCGAGATTCCCCTGACGCTCGACAGCCAGACCGTCAGCCAGTTCCTCGAGGTGCTCTACCAGCGTCAGGGTCGGGCACTCAGCGAACTCTCGTTCACTTCGCTGGGCTCGCCGTTCAGCCGCGACGGCTACACGATCCTGAGCGACGAGGTGGTCATCGGCCTCGCCCCGATCGGCAACTGACCCCAGCCGCCACACGTTCCGGTCGGCGGACCGGTGGGCCGGTAGTGTCAGCTGCGATGTCATCGCTCTCCGCCGAACTCGATCAAGAAGCCGTCGCTGTGATCCGTGGCCTCGCCATGGACGCTCCGCTGGCGGCCAACAGCGGCCACCAGGGCACGGCGATGGCATTGGCGCCGCTGGCGCACGTGCTCTACAGCCGGGTCCTGACGTTCGACCCCGCCGACCCGACCTGGCCCGACCGGGACCGCTTCATCCTCTCCGCCGGGCACGCGTCGATCCTGCAGTATTCGATGCTGTTCCTCACCGGTCACGGCCTCGAACTCGATGATCTGCGAGCGTTCCGTCAATGGGAATCGGCGACTCCCGGCCACCCCGAGGCCGGCCACACGGCGGGCGTCGAGGTCACCACCGGACCGCTCGGGCAGGGCTTCGCGAACGCTGTCGGCATGGCGATTGCCGAGCGGATCCTGGGCGACCGGTTCGGCTCGGACGCCGTCGACCACCACACGTTCGTGATCGCCGGTGACGGTTGTCTGATGGAGGGGGTGTCGCACGAGGCGGCCTCACTCGCCGGCCACCTCGGGCTCGACAAGCTCGTGGCGGTCTACGACGACAACCACATCACGATCGACGGCGAGACCGAACTCGCCTACAGCGACGATGTACCCGGCCGCTTCCGGAGCTACGGGTGGAACGTCGTCGAACTCGGCGAGGTGGCCGACGACATGGATGCCCTCGAGTTGGCGCTGAACGCAGCGAAGGCTCACGCCGGCAGCCCGACGCTGCTCGTGCTGCGGTCCCACATCGGCTTTCCGTCTCCAGATCACACCGACGACCACGAGGCACACGGTCTCGCATTCGACGCCGACGATGTGACCCGCACCAAAGCGGTCATGGGCATCCCGGACGAGCCGTTCTGGGTGCCGAACGAACTTCTCGACGCATATCGACGGCACGCCGGCACTCGCGGGGCGGCCGCCCATTCGAAATGGAACGATCGCAACGGCGCCACGATGGCGTCGGCCGAGTGGATCGCCGCGTGGAACGCCACCGGCGTCGACGGCTGGGACAGCGATCTGCCGACCTTCGATCATGGCGAGAAGATCGCCACCCGCAAGGCCATCCAGGCCGCCCTTCACGCCACCGAGGACGCCATCCCGGGCCTGGTCGCCGGCGCTGCCGATCTCACTGGCAACACCGGCACCAACCTGAAGCACCAGACCGCCCAGTCCTCGACGCACCCAGGGGGACGCCAGGTGTACTACGGCGTCCGCGAACACGGGATGGGGGCCGCCATGGTCGGCATGGCGCTGCACGGGGGGATCCTTCCGGTCGGTGGCACGTTCTTCGTCTTCGTCGACTACATGCGACCGGCCGTCCGCCTCGCGGCGCTGTCGAGCGCCAAGGTGTGTTTCGTCTTCACGCACGACTCGGTCGGCGTCGGCGAGGACGGGCCCACCCATCAACCGGTCGAGCAGCTGGCGTCGATTCGGTCCATTCCGAACCTGCACGTGATCCGACCGGCCGACGCCAACGAGACCGTGTCGGCGTGGAGGGATGTCGTGGCCCACGACGGGCCGAGTGCGCTCATCCTGAGTCGCCAGGGGGTCGAGGTGGTCACCGACGGGTCGGCCGTCGAGTTCGGCGCCGGCATCGTCACCGGCGACGGCGACCCCGACATCGTGCTCGTGGCAACGGGCAGCGAGGTGGCCGTGTGCGTCACGGCCGCCGAGCAGCTCGGTCGCGACGGCACCTCGGCCCGCGTCGTCAGCATGCCGTCCTGGGACCGATTCGACGAGCAGAACACGGGTTTCCATCGCGGCATCTTTCCGCCGAACGTCCCCGTGCTCGCCGTCGAGGCCGGCGTGCCGTTCGGATGGCATCGATACGCTGACGACGTCATCGGCATCAACCGGTTCGGTGCCAGCGCGCCCGGTGGTGTGGCGCTCGATCGGCTGGGTATCAATCCCGATCACGTGGTGATCCACGCCAAGGACCTCATCGCCGGCACGACCAGCGAACACGAACGGAGCAGCTCATGAACCGCCTGCAATCACTGTCTCGGGAGCACGGCCAGAGCCCGTGGCTCGACAACCTCAAGCGCAGCTACCTCACGTCAGGCGAGTTGGCGAAGATCCGTGATCGTGGCGTTCGCGGCCTCACCTCGAATCCGTCGATCTTCCAGAAGGCCATTCAGGGTTCGCCGGACTACGACGAGCAGTTCACGGAACTCGCCGCCGATGAACATCCGGTGATCGACGACTACTGGGCGATGGTGCTCGCCGACATCCACGGGGCGTGCGATGTGTTCTCCCGGGTCTACGACGAGTCCGACGGTGTCGACGGGTACGTGTCGGTCGAGGTCGACCCGGGACTCGCCCACGACGGCCCCCGGACCGAAGCGGCCGCACGCGACCTGCACGAGCGGCTGCGGCGTCGCAACCTGATGGTGAAGATCCCTGCGACCGAAGCGGGGCTCGCCCCGATTCAGCAGATGATCAGCGAGGGCAGGAACATCAACGTGACCCTCATCTTCTCGCTCGACCGCCACGCCGCAGTGATGGAGGCGTACATCGCCGGACTCGAACGATTCGCGAAGGATCCCGACGCCGACTTGTCCCGCGTGGCAAGCGTCGCGAGCTTCTTCATCAGCCGAGTCGACGTCGAGGTCGATCGGCGACTCGAGTCGATCGGCACCGACGAGGCACTGAGGCTGCGCGGCAAGGCCGGGCTGACTCAGGGCCAGCTCGCGTACCGGCTGTTCACCGAGACGTTCAGCGGACCGCGATGGGAGGCATTGGCCAGCCGGGGCGCCCGGGTGCAACGGCCGCTCTGGGCGAGCACCGGCACCAAGAACCCCGAGTACTCCGACGTGCTCTACGTCGACCACCTGATCGGACCCGACACGGTGAACACGCTGCCCGAGCCGACGCTCGAGGCGTTTGCCGACCACGGGGTCGTCGCCCGCACCGTCGACCAGAGCTACGACGAGGCCGACCGCGTCTGGCAGGGCCTCGCCGACGTCGGTGTCGACATGGACGAGGTGTCCGAACAACTCGAACGCGAAGGTGTCGATGCGTTCATGAAGAGCTTCGACGAGCTGATCGGTGCCCTGGAGGCCAAAGCCGCGGAACTCACCGCCGACTGACCGGCCCGGCAGCGGCTGCGGTCGCCAACGCCGTCCGACGACGGTCGGCCGAGGTGGCTCCGACGACTACGCGACCTGGCGTCCGCCTCGAACACGCGGACGCCGAGCCCAGCGACGAGATTCCTGAGGGGCAGATCACCTCGCGGCCGTTCGAGATCGGCCAGGAGTCGCTCCAGCTGCACGGTCAGTGATCCGCCAACGCCGACTCGAGCCGGTGACGGAACGACACCGCGCCGAGTTGGTCGTACAGCTCGAACGCGCCTGCCGACGAGACCGCTGCAGCTCCGTCGTCACCGACCAAGGCCAGGAGCCGGGCGAGGACATCGGCCGCCGCGAACGATGGCGCCCACGGGTGGCCGAGCATCTGACCCTCGAGCGGGATCAGTTCGGCGACGAGGTCGGGCACGATGTCACGTCGTTCGAGCAGGATCACGGCCTCGGAGAGACCCACCAGACCGAACCCGCCCATGTAATTCTCGGACAGCAATCCGACCTCGGGACGATGCGGTCGATCAGGCCGGCTGCGGCGTCACGATCACCCCAGCGCGCCTCTGCCCATGCCCGCATCGCCCGCATCGCATCACTCGGTACCCGCTCACTCACGACCCGCCAGTTCTCGAGCGTGGTCGCGCTCTCCCCGTCGATGACGTCGGCCACGAGGTGGACCAGCGCGTGCACGACCTCACCTGCCTCTCCCCACGGCTCCTCTCCCAGTGGAAGCGCCTGGTCAGCGAGACGGCGCGCCTCGTCGAGGTCGCCGTCCAACAGAGCGAAGCAACCGCTCAACGCCGTCGTCCGCCACTGGTCGACGTCGCGGCGTTGGCGCGGGTCGTCTCGCAGGTCTGCGGCGAGATCGCGTAGCTGACCGCCGAGGCCGCGCCAGTAGACGCTGATCTCCGGCGCACACGCGTCGGTGCTCAGTGTGCCCAGCTCCTTACGGAGCAGCTCGAGTTCGGCATCGAGTTCGACGATCGGGTCGAGACGGGACGGTGATGCGATCGCCATCCATCGCGCCTCCAGCACCTCCAGCCGAGCAGGCGTGGTCTCCTGGCCAACCAGCTGGACGGCCTCGGCACTCAGACGGTCGCGCTCGTCCATGGGGCCGCTGAAGAGGTTGAATGCGGCGCGTTTCGCGAGGAGTCGTGCCTTGGACCGATCGTCGAGCCCGTCCGACCGTCCGATCGCCTCGTCGAGCAGCGGTATCACCGTTCGGTCCTGGCTGGCACGGAACGGGCTCTGCCCCCACATCCCGAGCGCGGCCGCTGCGAGCAGGCCGTCCCACCCGTTCCTCCTGGCAGCCTCCGCAGCCCGGGTGAGCCCGTCCAGAGCTCGCGGTTGCTGCCCGGCGAGATTGCAGGCAGCACCGAACTCACAGAGCAGTTCGGCTCGAAGTCGTTCGTCGATGTCGAGCTGTGAGGCCCGCTCGAGGAGCTCGACCGCACGGTCGTACTGATGCATCCGCATCGCCGCATCACTGACGTCGCGGACACGACCGACGACGACGTCCGTATCGAGCACCGGGCTCGCCTCGATCAGGTGATGGGCGATCTCGATTCCTGACGCACCACGTCGCTCCAGTTCATCGGCGACCCGGGCGTGAAGCCGAACCCGCCGAGATCCTGATATCGACTCCAACGCGGCAGCCGGGACGAGCTGGTGCGAGAATCGGTACCAATCGACGCGACCGGGCACCTCGTGCAGCAGTTGCGCACCGAGCGCACCCTCGGCAGCGTCGAGTGAATCCTCGTCGCCCAGATCAGCGACCGCAGCAGCGATGGCGAGTTGGAACTCTTGACCGAAGGCGGCCCCCGTGACGACCAGCCTCGCCACATCCGGCGGCAACTTCGCGAGCCGACGCTGCACCAACGATGCCACCGACGCCGGAAGTGCTGGGCCATCGCTCCCGTCGAGCACGTCGCGGAATCAGTTCGACCGCGAACAGAGAATGGCCCTCAGACCGTTCCCAGATATCGAACGAGCTGCCCGACGCGGCGCTTCCGAGCGTGGCCTCGACCAACCGGTCGATGTCCTCCAATGTCAGCGCAGCGACATCCACTCGTGTGGACCCTGCTCGTTCGAGGCCGGCCAACCACTCCCCTGTCGTCACACCAAGATCCTCGATCGTCGTGCGATAGGTCAAGATCAGCAGCACCCGAGCGATCCCACGACGAAGCAACAACGACGCCAGGGATCGGGTGGCACCACCGGCCCATTGCACGTCGTCGAGCACGATGACGAAAGGCCGTCGCCGAGAGGCCCGCTCGATCAGCGTGACGATGCCGTCGACGACCGCGAACTCGTCGTCGATCGACACCGCCGGAGGGGAATCGAGCCCCAACCGTGTTCCGAGCGACGGCAGCACCGGGGCGAGGCGATCGAGGATCCCCACCGTGTCCTGGCGCAACTCCTCGACGTCTGCCGATGACGCATATGCGGCCAGAGCCTCGACCCAGGGCTGGAGCGACGAAGCGAGATGCTGCTCACATCGACCGCCGATCGTGATGAAGCCGTCCTCATCGGCGACGATCGTGGCGACCTTCAACGCCAAGCGAGACTTGCCGACACCGGGCTCGCCGCACAGCAAGAGCGCCTGTGGCCCCTCGGTCGCACGACGCGCCACGTCGACGGATCGCTCGATCGCGTCGGACCGACCGACGAACGGGAACTCGCGGTCGACCGTCAACGACAACTCGGCCCGAGTCGGCCTGTCTGTCACTTCGCCGTCGAACGAACGTTCACGACCACGGGGCGACGGTGCCGATTCGAGGACCGGTGCGATGAACCGATACCCGTGCCCATGAAAGGTGCGGATCACACGTTGGTCGCGTCCGCTGTCGCCCACTGCCTGGCGGGCACTCTTCGATTCGCGACGTGAGTGCCGACTCCGAGACGAACCTGGAGCCCCACACGTTGTCGAGCAGTTCCTCCTTGGAGACGACACGATCGCGCTGCTCGACGAGGTACACCAGCACCTGGAAGACCTGTGGCTCCACGGGGATGACCACGTCGTCCCGCCGCAGTTCGAGTGCCGCGACATCGAGTTCGAAGTCCTCGAATGCCCACACCATCGACACAGTGAACCACACCGGCGCGGCGACCTACGGCTCCGGAATCGATGCTGCGACCAGTCCGTGGCAACGTCGCCGTTCGATCGCTCTAGTCTCCGGCGATGGCTGACATCGTCTTCGACCGTGCTCCTCGATTCAACGAGTTGAGCGAGTGGCTCCGGCAACTGGCCGCCGAGTACGCCGATCTCGTCGAGCTCGATGTCCTCGGTCGTTCCCACGACGGGCGCGAGATCTGGATCGCCACCGTGACCAACCGTTCGACAGGTCCGCACGACGAGAAGCCCGCCATCTGGCTCGACGGCAACATCCATGCCAGCGAGACGACGGCCTCGGTCGCACTGGTCCACCTGCTGCACACGCTGTGCACCGGGTTCGGTACCGACGACCGCATCACCCGGGCGCTCGACACGCGCACGTTCTACGTCGTGCCGAGACTCAACCCCGACGGCGCCGAGCTCGCACTCGGAGAGGTGCCGTTCATCGTTCGCTCCAACACGCGGTCATGGCCGCACGGCGAACAGCTCGACGGCCTCGTGCCCGGCGACATCGATCACGACGGCCGCCAGCTCCAGATGCGGATCGCCGACCCGAACGGCACATGGAAGCCATACGGGCCCGACCCGAGGCTGCTGGTGGCTCGCGAGCCCGACGAACAGGGATCTGGCCCCTACTACCGCCTCCTCAGCGAAGGGCGCATTCAGGGATACGACGGCGTCACGATCGCCACGGCGCCGGCCCGGGCGGGCGTCGACTCGAACCGCAACTTCCCGTACCAGTGGAAGCGGTATCCCGGACACGCTCCATGGGGGGCCGGTGACTTCCCGACCAGCGAGCCCGAGATCCGGGCCGTGGTCCAAGGCATCGCGGACCGCAAGAACGTCGGCGCCTACTTCGCCTACCACACGTTCTCGGGCGTTCACCTCCGACCGTTCGGCGACCGCTCCGACGATGCGTTTCCCACGAACGACTTGTGGACGTACCAGGAACTCGGGCGGTTGGCGACGGAGATCACCGGCTATCCATCGATCTCGACCTGGCATGACTTCCGGTATCACCCGAAAGGGGCCATCACGGGGGTCTCGACCGACTGGGCGTACGAACATCTCGGCCTCTATGCCTGGGTGACCGAGTTCTGGAACGTGCTCACTGCGGCAGGGCTCACCGACGCCGATCCGCTCGAGTGGTACCGAATCCATCCGCTCGATGAGGAACTGCAGCTGCTCGCCTGGGTCGACGACAACGTGCCGGGTGGCTACGTGGACTGGTACCAGCACGAACACGCCGAGCTCGGACCAGTTGAACTCGGGGATGGAACGCGGCACTGGTCTTCCGGAATCCGCCACCACATCTCCTCGAAGCGGAAGTAGCCCCGCACAGCGAGCTCGCTGTCTTCCAGGCCCTGTGCAGCCCGCTCCTCCGCCTGCGCGAGACGATCGTGGAGCCGGCGGGCGACGGCGCATGGCGCGTCCGCGTGGTCGTCGAGAACTGCGGGTGGCTGCCGACCAACATCACCGAGAAGGCGGTCGAGCAGCAGGCGGTCCTCCCGACGATCGCACGGTTGTCGCTGGCAGAAGATGTGGAGATCGTGTCCGGGACCGAACGACTCGAACTCGGCCAACTCGCCGGTCGTGCACTGAAGAACCACGCTGTCCGCCAATTCGGGAACTCCGACGACACGACCGACCGTGCCGTTGCCGAGTGGGTCCTCCGCGGCGAACGTGGCGCGACCGTCAGCGTCGAGGTCCGGCACGACCGGGCCGGCGTCGTTCGAACGGCGGTCACACTCGGCGAGCACTGAAGCCGCCGGCGGTCTCGAGGGATCGACGCAACACGCCAGACAGCCACCCATCACGATCTCGGGCCGCCACGACCCGAACACGTTCTGGTCCGAAGCCGACACCATGCTCGGGTTCGACTTCGAGCCCGTTCCGTTTGCACGGGTCACGACCGGTGGCGACGGGTGCTCAGCGATGGCTCGGAGCTCGAACACGCGGACTTGGAGGGCAACGCCTTCTTCGACTCCGCCTGCGCCGAGGGGGCAGCTCGTTGCGTATGACCCGGGCTACCTGACCGGATCGACGGCCCGGACCGAGGCGACGCTCTCCGGTGAATGGGCCCATGTGATCGGGGCCCAGCTGGTCGAGATCGATCTGGCCTCCGATCCGGATGGTCTGCCGATCGATGCCGAGTTGCAGGCCGGCTGCCTCAGCGGGGCGTGGGCCACGACGGAGGCCACGGCCGACATCGATGTTCTCGGAGCCGACTCGGCGGACCCGAGTGGCGTCGAGTGGCGTCGAAATCGACGACCCGACGCCCATGGCACGGTCGAGAAACGAACGTTGGCCTTCGACATCGGACTGGGCGGTGGCCCGTCGGCATGCGTCGATGATCTGCTCGATTCCCTGGAGGGCTGAGGTTCCTAGCCTTAGATGGCAACGGTGCTGGCCCAGGAGAGCCCACCACCGAAACCGAGCAGGAGAATCGGGTCACCCGGGCGGACCGTGCCATCAGCGACCGCGGCGTCGAGCGCCAGCGGGACCGATGCCGCAGAGGTGTTGCCCGTGTTGGCGATGACGGAGGTGAACTGGGCTCGTTCGACGCCGAGCCGATCGGCCACGGTGTCGAGGATCCGCTGGTTCGCCTCATGGGCCAGCACGGCGGCCAGGTCGTCGAAGCACATACCGGCCAGCGCGACCGCTGCGGTTGCCGACTGCGCCGCGTAGCGGACCATGTGCTTGAACACGGCCTGGCCGTCCATTTCGCCACCGCTCACCCGTCCGTCGGTGATGCCGCTACGGAGGATGTCGGGCCGGCTGCCATCGGTTCCGGTGTCCCAAGCCTGCACACCGTGGCCGGGCTGATCCTCGGCCACGAGCACCACGGCACCGGCGCCGTCTCCGAAGAGGATTGCCGTCGACCGGTCCTCGTAGTTGGTGGCTGCGGAGATCTGGTCGACACCGACCACGACGACGGCCCGCATGCCCGTGCAGAGCATGGCGTGGGCGGTGACAGGTCCCAATCCTCGTTGATCCGTGAGTTCGCGCCCGTGTCGAGTTCGTGATGGAGGGCCCGGACGTGGACTACGAGATTCGATCTGCACTCGTATCAGGACCCGCGTACACGGCGGTCAAGGAGCGGGGCGTCGAGGACGTGACCCGTGCGCTTCGGGCAACTCTGGAGCCGTTCGTCAGGGACGACGTCGGGGTATGGGTTCCCCAGGCCGTTGAGTACCTCGTGGCATCCAAGCCCAGCTGAACCGCGCTGTACACATCGGAGTCGGCAAGAGACGGCGAGCGCCCATATCGACATCGCGTCGATGCCCCCACGGCCACAGCACGGCACTTGGATCGGGGCGCGTCGGCTGGCGTGATCGTCGAGACCCACCCATATCAACATGGGGTGGTGAGCGCGTACCTCGACGGCCTACCCCTCGACGGAGAAGCTCACCCGGTGGTAACCCTGCGCACCATCGGGCGCGACCGCCTTCGGCTCGGCCGGCTGGGGAACACCAGCGCCGTCGAAGGCTCGGGCACGGACCTCGTGGTCGCCCTGGGTGAAATTGGTCCAGCGATAGCGCCATTGACGCCAGGTGTCGTCGCTCGGCACGCCGGCGAGTTCGCATTCGACCCATTCACCCTCGTCGATCGAGACCTCGACCCGCGAGATGCCGCGGTGCACGGCCCAGGCGAGTCCGGCGATGTCGATGACGCCGTCACCGTTCGGGGAGTAGCCCTTCCGATTGCCGGGCCGGTCGATGCGGGCCATCGTCTTCACCGGACCCTCCTTCGACCAGCCTCGCGGAATCCAGTACCCATCGAAGTCTTCCCACCGTGTCAGCTCGATGTCGGTGACCCATTTGGTCGCCGACACGTAGCCGTAGAGGCCCGGCACCACCAGGCGAACCGGGTAGCCGTGTTCGGCCGGTAGCGGTTCCCCGTTCATCGCCACGGCGAACATGGCGTCGCGACCGTCCATGATCGCCGCCGTCGGCGAACCGCAGTTCCAGCCGTCGATCGACCGGCTGACGACCTGCGTCGCGCCGGGCTGCACGCCGGCCTCGTCGAGGATGTCCTTCATCAACACACCCTGGAACTTCGCGTTGCCGACCAGACCACCACCGACCTCGTTGGAGACACAGGACAGCGTGATGTACCGCTCGATCTGATCGCGTGCGAGCAGATCGGCGAATGTGAGCTCCATCTCGTTGTCGACCATGCCGTGGATGCGGAGCCGCCAAGTGTCCTTGGGGACCTGGGGCACGACGAGCGCTGTGTCGATGCGGTAGAAGTCACCGTTGGGGACGACGAATGACTCGACCTCGTCGAGACCGAAGTCCATGACCTCGGAGCCCTGCAGGGCGGATCCGGCGGCGGCCTGCGGCGACGGCGGCGCGATCGTGTCGACCGGCTCGGGGAGTTCGAGCGCCGCCCGTTCGTCACCGACCTCGAACCGGTCGCGCAACACACGCCCGATGCCACCCACCATCACCGACAGCAGACCGACCACCGATGCTGCCTGCACGAAGTTGCGCCTCGGCATGGCCAGGGCCCCATCATCCGATCGGCTCGGATCGGGAGTGTCGTCGGCCGTCTGGATCGCAACCGGCCGACCGGCGCCGTCCGCTGTGATGTCACGCGGCGCCAGCCACCAGATCACAGCCAGCGACGCGAGTGTGCCGACGACGGGCGGCAACATCTTGCCGAAATCGGGAGCCGGCCGCATCCACACGGCGAACACACCGATGAGGCCGACGACGATGGTCACCGCGTAGGCGGCGTTTCGATTGCCCTTGACGGCGAGATTGCCGACGATCGACCCGATCACCGCGAGCGAGAGGATCGTTCCGATGATGAGTACGGCTTTGTCGGCGGTACCGAACCAGTCGATCGCCCAGTCCTTCACCGCCGGCGGAACAACATCGATCACCTCTTGGCCGACGGGCACGACCGGCGACATCGCGCCACGCACCAGCCCGACGACGAGTTCGGCCATCGCCAGGCCGGCGAACGTGGACAGCAGTCCGATCGCGATGCCGTGCCAACGTGAGCCGTAGAATCGGTCGCTCATGGATCTCAGTGTGCCCCCGACCGTGACGAACTCGTCGCGAACCTGCTCCGCGAACTCGGAGTTTCGAGGGACTTTCGAATCTCTGAAGCGTTCGTTTCCGAAGTGGTCGGTCTGATCACCGACGAGCCACATCAACTCGACCTCAAGATCGCCAGCGCGGCCATCACCGAGATGCGCGAAGCCTTCGCCATGTTCGCTCCGTACAAGGACATCCCGAAGGTCTCGATCTTCGGCTCCGCTCGTACGAAGCCCGACGACCCGCTGTACGAGCAGACCGAGCGAGTCGCCCGACAGCTCGCCGAAGCCGGATGGATGGTCGTGACGGGCGCCGGCCCGGGCATCATGGAGGCGGGCATGCGCGGCGCCGGCGTCGAGCGGAGCATCGGCGTGTCGATCCGGCTGCCGTTCGAGGCCGGCGCCAACTCGATCATCGCCGACGACGACAAACACGTGGCGATGAAGTACTTCTTCACGCGCAAGCTGATGCTCGTCAAGGAGAGTGCGGCGTTCGTCTGTCTGCCCGGTGGCTTCGGGACGCTCGACGAGACGTTCGAGCTCCTGACACTCACCCAGACGGGCAAGGGCATCCCGGTGCCGATCGTCTTCCTCGACACACCCGGCGACCCGTACTGGGAACACGTGCATACATTCGTCACCGAGCAGCTCGTCCCACGAGGGCTCGTCTCCCCGAGTGACACCGCCCTCTACCGAGTCACCGACTCGTGTGATGTTGCGGTCGACGAGGTGACGAGCTTCTACTCGAACTACCACTCGATCCGAAGCATCGGCGACGACCTCATCATCCGACTCCGCCGAGCACCGAACGACGAACAGCTCGCGGCTCTGAACCGCGACTTCGCACACCTGGTGAAGGCCGGCGAGATACGGCGGACAGCTCCCTACGGGGTGGAGAAGCGCCAGAACGACCAACTCGAGCTCGCACGAATCGTCATGGCCTTCGACAAGCACGGTTTCGCCGAGCTCCGAGGGCTGATCGACGCCGTCAACGCACTCGACTGAACGGCCGCCGGCCGGCGGTGCGTGCCCGCAACGACAACGCTCACTCCGCTGCGGCCAGCCGCCCGAGGATGCCGACCGCCTTCTCGACCGAACGACGCGCCTTGGCCAGCTCGCGATCGCTCGTGGGTCGGCTCGTGGCACCGTCGGCAACGGCCTCGCGCAGCTGGTCGAAGGCGAGGTCGTCGAGGTCGTCGAGCACGGCTCGCAGTCGGTGCTGGAGGTCGGCGTAGCTGCTCACGGCAACGCATCGGCGATGACGTCGATCGGGTGGCGCACCGTGACCCCACGATCAGCGAGCACCTGCTGCAGATGCATGCTGCAGCCCGGGTTCGCACTGACCAGGACGGTCGCCGAGCTCCCTGCCAGGGCGCGGTCGATGGCCGCCGCCTTGCGATCTCTGATCTGCCCCGCGAGCTCGGGTTGCAGCGCCGAGAATGCGCCACCAGCACCGCAGCACAGGCCCTCGTCGTCCAGCTCGACCACCCGGCCGACGCGCCCGATCGCCTCGCGGACCGGCAGGTGGGCGCGCTGTACGTGCCGGAGATGGCACGGGTCCTGCACGATGTACTCGGTGTCGTCGGCTCGTAGCTCCACCTCGGCGAGCCGCGGCGCCACCCACTCGTGGATGTCGTAGACCCGGGCCGAGAACCGCCGCGCCCCATCGGTGCCGATGAGCTCGCCGTACCCCTTGAGCGCCGCACCGCACCCCGCCGAGTTGACGAGGATCGGCGCACTGCCAGGCATCGACCGCATGACGTCGAGCGCCAGGTCGGCTGCGTCCGCGTGCAGCCCGGCATGAATGTGCAACGCACCGCAACAGCCGCCTTCGTCACCGGGAATTGCGTAGCTGACGTCGAGTGCGTCGAGGACCTTCGCCGTCGCCCGATGCGTGTCGCGCAACCAGGCGTCCATGACACATCCGGTGTAGAGCCAGACGTCATCACCGGTGGCCGCCAGCGGCGCACCTCTCCGGAGTGGGAGACGACCAGGGTCGAGCCTCTTCGGCACCAGGCGCAACCGTTGGCCCACGGCCAACAGCGACGACGCCATCAAGAGGAGGCGATGCCGGCGCAACACCGAGAAGCCGGTCCGATGCCACCACGGCGTGATCCGGCCCTCTGAAGCCAACACCTCCCGGGTTCCCTCGATCAGGTTGCCGAAGGGCACACCGCTCGGACAGGCCGGTTCGCAGCCGCGGCACTGAACACACGTGGCCATGAACCCGACGAAGTCGTCGTCGATCGGAGCGCCGAGGTTCTGCACCGCACGCATCGCGTCGATCCGGCCGCGTGGCGACAATGCCTCCTCACCGGTGGCACGGTAGGTCGGGCAGTGCGGCAGGCACAGCCCGCAGGCCACACACGTGTTCAGTTCCTCGGCGTCGAGATGGAGGGTCATGACGTAGCTCATCGTAGGGTGCGAAGCGATGCCGGAAGGACACACGATCCACCGAATCGCCCACGACCACGGAAAGCTGCTGTCGGGTCGACGCCTCCGAGTCAGCAGCCCGCAAGGTCGTTTCGCCCCCGACGCCGAGCGGATCGACGGTGCCACGCTCGAGCGGATCGAGGCGAACGGCAAACATCTCTTCTACTGGTGGTCGACCGGTGAGATCGGACACGTTCACCTCGGCCTGTTCGGCAAGTACCGGGTGACCAAGGGGCAGCCACCGCAGCCCGAGGGAGCGCTTCGTATGCGTCTCCAGACCGTCGACGACGGTGATCCGGTGACGATCGACCTTCGCGGGCCGACCGCTTGCACGGTGGCACCACCCGATGACGCGCGCTGCGATCATCGCCAGACTCGGCCCGGATCCGCTCCGGCGCGACGCCGACCCGGAGCGAGCGGTCGAGAAGCTGACACGGAGCAAACGGGCTGCCGGCGCTCTCCTGCTCGACCAGGGAGTGATCGCCGGACTCGGAAACATCTATCGCGCCGAGATCCTCTTTCTCCACGGCATCCATCCACGCCGACCCGGCACACAGTGCACGAAGGATGAAGCCGAGGCGATCTGGGCGTCATCGGTCGAGCTGTTGCGGGCCGGCCTGAAGGCGAACCGGATCGTCACCGTCGACCGCGACGAGATCGGCTGGCCGCGCGGCCGACGCATCCCACCGCGACGAGGCGACCTACGTGTACCAGCGCGATGTCTGCGTCCGGTGTGGCGATCGAATCCAGGCGATCGAGGTGGCGAACCGCACGTGCTACTACTGCCCCACCGACCAGCCCAGGTGAGCGTCATTGCCCCCGCCACTGGGGGGCATCGGCATCGCCTCGCCAGAATCGCAGCCGACGCTCGGCCTCGTTGCGGGCCACGTCGTCGGTGACCCCGGCCCGCACCCGCATGAGCGTTGCCGCGACGTTGCGGAGCGACGCCACCGTGACCGTCAGGGAGTCGCCGGCGAGCGACTGGCCGTAGCCGGCTGCGAACGCCGGATACACCCCCACCGCACCGCCCCACCGATCGGCATACGTCGTGAGCATCGCGTGGTCCCACGCCGGCGCGGCCCGACACAGCAGATCGAAGTCGATCAGCAGCGGTCCACCCGTCGTCATGAGCACGTTGCCCGGGTGCACGTCGCCGTGACAGACCACTGCACCATCCTCGATTGCGTCCGCCCACCATCTTCCTGATTCGATTGTCTGGCGGAGGCCCGCGATCGCCGAGTCGTCGATGTACTCGACAACCGCCGACAACATCGTGTCGAAGTCCCACCACGGAAACGTCGTCGGAGCCGGGACGGGATAGTCCGCTGGAACGATCGTCGGGTCCAACCGGTGAATGCGACGGACGGCCGCTCCGATCAACCGCCAATCCACCGGTGTGTCGACCGGTTCGATCCGCTCCCAGGCCGTCACGGCGTATCCACCGATATCGCTGGCAGCACCTGCGATGGGTGTCACGACAGGCACGCCGTGCTCGGCCATCACCCGTGCGAGTGCATGTGAGGAGGCCGCGGTCCCTGTGGCCCGCCCGACGCGCACGACGACGTCGCCACAGCTGTAGATCCCATTCATGCCGTGGCGGAGCAGCTCGGGCGGCGGGAGGTTCCACGCGGCCGCAGCCGCAGCCGCAGCCTGCGCGGCCTGATCGAGGTGTTCGACCCGCCGATCGACGAAGGGTCGATCGACCGCCATCAGGGTGCGAGCACGTCGACACCGGGATTGAGCCGTCCGTCGGGGTCGAACTCTCGCTTCAACCTACGGTGCAGCTCGAGGACGGCCGGATCGACCGGCCGATCCGGCGGTGGTGACTCGTGGTGTACCACGCCGATGCCGACCTCTGCGACGAACGAACCGGTGCCGACGAGACTCGGCAGTTCGGCCGGTCGGACGGACCAGCGTCCACCGGTCGGCAATTCTGGAGGCAGCTCACCGGCCACCAGGCCGTTGCGGCGTGCTTGGCCTTCGACATCGCGGCGGTCGCCTTCGAGCAGCACCCACGTCGTGGCTCCGTCCCACAGCACCGAGGTGGGCCGATACAGGTCGGGAAACACCGCGAGCGGAGCGGCCGAGGTGGTGAACCACTGCTCGTACGTGGCCCGTGGCCGCGTGCGCAGGATCACGTCGCCGATGAATCCGAGCGTGCCCCGTGAGCCGACGAGGAGCCGGCAGAGATCGAACCCACTGACGTTCTTCACCGTTGGCCCACCCGCCTTGACGATCTTGCCCCGGGCGTTGACGTAGTGGGCCTGCAAGAGCGTGTCGCGGATCGGCCCGTAGCCGAGCCGTCTGATGCCGCTGTGCCCGACGGCGAGTGCTCCCCCGACCGTTCCGCTCGGCGGGATCGCCACCGACTGGCCGAATGCCGCGAGTGCTCGCGTCGAGTTCGTCGACGGGCGTCCCGGCGCCACACCGGACGGTCATCTCGTCGGCCTGCACCGATTCGACACCCGCCGGCGCCATCACCGTGTGGACGCCGTCGACCGGTCCGCCGCGCGTGCCCAGCCCAGCGATCGAGACCGGCTGTTCGCGCCCGACGTCGGACACGAACTCGCTCAGATCCATGCACCCTCGGGCACGCTGTGGATGTCGCCGCAGGTCGCCGGACTCGGCAGCACCTTGCCCGGGTTCGCCACACCGTCGGGGTCGAACGCACGCCGCAAGGTGTCTTGCGCCTTGAGGTCGGTCTCGGAGAACATCATGGGCATGTAGTCGCGTTTCTCGAGCCCGATGCCGTGCTCGCCGCTCAGCACCCCGCCGGCCTCGACCGACGCTCTGACGATCTCGTGGCCTGCCTGGTGGACGCGCTCGGTCGTGCCCGGGATGCGGGCGTCGAACACGAGTAACGGGTGGAGATTCCCGTCGCCCGCGTGAAACACGTTGAGCACCTGCAGGTCATGGCGATCGGCGATCTCGTAGACCTTCGTCAAGACCTCGGGCAGTTTCGAGCGGGGCACCACCGTGTCGTGCAAGTAGTAGTTCGGCTGGATCCGGGCGATCGCACCGAACGCGGACTTCCGCCCCTTCCAGAGCAGCGCCCGTTCCTCGTCGTCCTGCGCGATTCGCACCGACCCGACACGGTGGTCCTCGGCGATCTGTCGGATCCGGGCGACGTCTGCATCGAGGCCCTCGGGCAGACCCACCACTTCGACCAGCAGCGCGGCGGCCGAATCGACCGGCAGACCCGCGTGGATGTAGGCCTCGACGGCCTGGAGACAGAGCTGGTCCATCATCTCCACTGCGGCAGGCACCATGCCGGCAGCGATGATGCCGCTGACGGTCGAAGCGCCGTCCTCGACACTGGCGAAGTCCATGAGCATCGTGGTGACCGCCGGCGGATTCTGGGTCAGGCGCACGCAGATCGAGGTCGTGACGCCCAGCATGCCCTCGCTCCCCACGAAGACGCCCCGGAGATCGAGGCCGTCCGGCTCGGGTTCCTCTCCGCCGAAGACCGTCACCGTCCCGTCGGGGAGTACGACCTCGAGACCGAGGATGTGGCTGGCGGTGACGCCGTCGGCCAGACAATGCGGACCCCCCGCGTTGTTGGCCACGTTGCCGCCGATCGAGCAGGTCTGCTGACTGCTGGGATCAGGGGCGAAGTGCAGCCCGCGGTGTGCGAGCCGATTCGAGAGGTCGAGGTTGAGCACGCCCGGCTGCACCCACGCGAGCCGGTTGACCTCGTCGACCGAGATGATCCGGTCCATCTTCGTGGTGGCGATCACCACGGCACCGTCCAGCGGGACGGCCCCGCCCGACAGCCCGGTTCCCGAACCCCTCGGCACGAATGGCACGCCGTGACGATTGGCGATCCGTACGCAGGCCTGCACCTCGGCCGTCGTCTCCGGGAGACACACGACCGATGCCGCTCCGGCCATGTTGGACGAGTCCTTCCGGTACAGCGAGAGTTCGGTCGGCCCCGTTTTGACCCGTCTCACATCGAGCACGTCGCAAAGATCGGCGGCGAGATCGCTCACGTCGGCTTCTTCTGCTTGAGGACGATGACCCGACCGACATCGACCGGTTGGCCGTCGACCAAGAGACGGTCACCAGGGTCGAGACGATCATCGAGCGTCTCGACCCTGGCGTCACGCCGCGCCTTCAACTCGTCTTCGCGGGCGCGGATCGCGACTCGGCCCTCGCGAATGGCGTCGACGAACTGACCGCCGCCGCGGCGGACCCGGTAGGCCGCACCCTTCGCGACGTTCGCCGGTGCGAGCTGCGACGCCGTCTGCTTCACCTTCTTCGTTGCGTAGCTGGCTCCGGCAGCACCAGCGGCCGCGCCGGTCACGAACCACGTGACGCGCCTCATGCGCGCCTCCGTGGTTGTTCCGCCGGCACGTGCACGATCTGCACCTGCCCGTCGCGGCCACGCATGCGACGGACCACCCGGCTGGTGCCGGTGGCGAGGCCGGCGAGCTTGATCACCGGCGCCGAGAAGGCGGTGCGCGCAACCCGGCTCGAGCCGTCGACCGCATCACTGATGGCCTCTGCAGATCCGAGCACGCGATCGAATCGCTCGAGATCGGATCGGGCGGCTTCCATCGTGGTGCGGGCCTCGGCTGCTCCGACCCGAAGCTCATCGAGTAACGGCTGGGTCTCGTCGCGCATCAGCGCCACCTCGGACCGGAGCGCTTTCAAGGTGTCGAGCACACGGACGAGCACGACGATCAGTGCAGCGAACCCGATGGAGCAGAGCACCGCCGCCAATGTCAACGCAAGATCCCCGGCCGTCATCGTGCTTCCTCGCCGTGGGAGTTGGTTCGATTCGTCATGCGCTTGCGGATCTCCTCTTCGAAGCCGATATCGCTCGGCTCGTACCACGTCCGGCCGGTCAGTTCGTCGGGCAGATACTGCTGGTCGACCCAACCGTCGTCGTGATCATGAGGGTACTCGTAGCCGGCGCCGTGACCGAGCGCCGAAGCCCCTTGATAGTGCGCATCACGGAGGTGCGCCGGCACCTCGCCCACGATTCCGTCCCGCACGGCTGCGCGAGCGTGCCAGATCGCCAGCGCCGAACGGTTGCTCTTCGGGGACGTTGCGAGATGCACCGCCGCCTGCGACAGATTGAGCTGTGCCTCGGGCAGGCCGACATGTTCCAGGGCTTGGGACGCAGCAACCGCGACGAGCAGCGCAGTCGGGTCGGCGAGCCCAACGTCTTCACTGGCGAAGATGACCATTCGACGAACGATGAATCGTGCGTCCTCGCCCGCTTCGAGCATCCGGGCGAGCCAGTACACCGCGGCGTCCGGGTCGGACCCGCGCATCGACTTGATGAACGCACTCACCACGTCGTAGTGATCGTCCCGGCCGTAGCGGAGCGCACTCGTACCGAGCGCTGCTTCCACGTGGGCGAGCGAGACCGCATTCGGGTGGGCGAGCGCCACGGCAACCTCCAGCGACGTCAGCACCTGCCGCCCGTCCCCACCTGCGCGATCGACGAGGAGATCGAGGGCAGCCTGCTCGGCCTCTGCGCCCTCGGCCTCCAGTCCTCGTCGTACGAGTGTGGTCATCGCGTCGGCATCGAGTGGCTCGAGTCGAAACAGGGTGGATCGGCTCCGAAGCGGCGGATTCACCTCGAAGAACGGGTTTTCCGTCGTGGCTCCGATCAAGGTGAGCGTGCCGTCCTCCACCGCTGGGAGCAGCGCGTCCTGCTGCGCCTTGCTGAACCGATGGATCTCGTCCAGGAACAGAATCGTGCCCTGGCTCCGCTCGCCGAGCCGCTGACGAGCGCGCTCGATCACTTCGCGCACGTCCTTGACACCGGCCGTCACCGCCGAGAGTTGCTCGAACGCTCGCGATGTGGAGCCTGCGACGGCGAGCGCCAGCGTGGTCTTCCCCGTGCCGGGAGGACCCCAGAAGATCGCCGACGTGAGGCGGTCCTGCTCGACGAGCCGTCGCATCGGTCGTCCGGGGCCGACGAGGTGCTCCTGGCCGACGACGTCGTCGAGTGTCCGCGGGCGCAAACGCGCTGCGAGCGGCGCGGTCGCACGCAGACGCTCCTCGGCTGCGGCGCTGAAGAGATCAGCCACCGAGTACCTGCCGGTAGGGCTGCTTGCGAAAGTCGACCACGCGATCGATCAGCTCAGACGGGCTCATCCATGCCCAGTCGCCGAACTCCTTGCCGTCGGGAACCGGGCGGATCCGGTCGACGATCGGCCGGAAGAAGAACCACCGGTGTGCCTGTCCGAGCCGTTCGCCACGCCGCATCGGCTCCGGCCACAGGTAGACCGTCCACCCGTCGTACTCGTCGACGAGTTCGACCTGGCGTTCATCCAAGCCCGTCTCTTCGGCGAGCTCGCGCCAGGCGGCCTCGACCGGTGACTCGCCGATCTCCATGCCACCTTGCGGGAGCTGCCACTCCCCGGACAGATCTTGGCGTTCGAACGCCAGCAACGATCCGTCGGCTCGTCGTACGACGGCGACGACGCCGGCACGAAGATGCGGTTTGGTCATGCGGGGCCACCGTACTCAGCGGCCCAGGGCGCGAAGACGATCACGGACATCGGCGAACTGTGGGTCGCGGGAGGCCACGTTCTGGAACCAGCGGGTCGCCGACACCGTGTCACCGGCACGATCGTAGAAATCGGCCAACACGTACCACTGACGAAGGTGATGGGTCCGCACCCGCTTGGGTGCCTGTTGCGACGGCTGCATGAGCTCGATCGCTCGAGCGAGATCGCCCCGATCGGCATAGGAGCCCGCCACCACGATCCGCGCCTCGGCCGTCACATCGTGCGCCGGCGAGGCAGCCTTCACGTCGCGCCAGACGGCGTCGACATCGTCCCACCGTTGGAGCGCGCGATAACAGTCGGCAAGCACGGGCAGGAGAGCGGGGTCGGGTTTCAACTGCCGAGCGAGCTCGAGCGATTGGGCGCCGTGCCGCCACCTTCCGGTTCGGTACGCCGCCAAGCCATTGATCTCGTGTACTGCGGCAACCTGCGGGAGTTCCCGGACGAGCGGTGCCACCATGCGGCGGGCCTCATCGAAACGCTCACGGTCGAGCGCAGCCGATGCCGAGGCCAGCCGCTCCGACAGGCGCTCGGCCCGACGGGGATCGAGCGCGGCGTGAATCTCGGCAACGACCTCTGGGTCGACCTCTGGTGACGGGCGGTCCCGACCCTGTGAGCCGCCGCGCCGGGTCGCCTCGACCGCCGCATCTCGGACGGAGCCTTCATCGATCCACTGTTCGGTCTCGCGGGACTCGATCTGCTCGCGCTCGAGCTCGGGGGTTCGTTCCGTGCGCCGGGGACCACGGGTCTTGCGGACCTGCTCGGCGCGCCGTTCGGCCTCGGTCCGCGGCTCGGGTCGACCTCGATCGTTCGACCGACTGTCACCAGAACGACCGCCTCCTGATCGGCCGCCACCCTGGCCACCCGAGCCACGGCTCGGCGGACGGCCGCGTCCGGTGGACTTCCCCGAGCCTGGGTACTTGCTGTTCCCGGCGCTCTGACCCGAGCCCTTGCCCGAGCGGTCGGGCTTGTTGGAGCCCTTGCCCGAACCGCCCCCCTGTCGAGATGGACCGCGGGAGGCACGGCGTCCGGATCGATCCTGAGACATGGGACCCCATGCTACGGCGGCCTCGGAGGGGTTCCGCTCCGACGCATGACCCCATCGCCGTGAGTTGGGTCGGATGCGGTGATTGGGTCGGCTCCACACTCGAAAACGACGACGAGCGCCACCCGATGGGTGGCGCTCGTTGTACGATCAAATCCGGCGGCGTCCTACTCTCCCAGGGGATCTCTCCCCAAGTACCATCGGCGCTGAGAGGCTTAACTTCCGTGTTCGGGATGGGAACGGGTGTGACCCTCTCGCCATGGCCACCGGAAACTTGTTGTCAATTGGGGTGCACCCAAAGGACTCCAGAGCAAGCACGAGCGAATGTGAAAAGATCCAAGCCCTCGGCCGATTAGTACCGGTCGGCTGAACGTGTTGCCACGCTTACACCTCCGGCCTATCAACGTGGTGGTCTCGCCACGGGCCTTACTGTCTTATGACATGGGAAGACTCATCTTCGAACGGGTTTCCCACTTAGATGCTTTCAGCGGTTATCCCTTCCGGAGGTGGCTAATCTGCAATGCCCTTGGCAGGACAACAGACACACCAGAGCTCCGTCCATCCCGGTCCTCTCGTACTAGGGATAGCCTTCGTCAATCTTCCTTCGGCTGCGGAGGATAGGGACCGAACTGTCTCACGACGTTCTGAACCCAGCTCGCGTACCGCTTTAATGGGCGAACAGCCCAACCCTTGGGACCTGCTTCAGCCCCAGGATGCGATGAGCCGACATCGAGGTGCCAAACCTTTCCGTCGATATGGACTCTTGGGAAAGATTAGCCTGTTATCCCCGGAGTACCTTTTATCCGTTGAGCGACCACGCTTCCACAAGCGATGGCCGGGTCACTATGCCCTACTTTCGTACCTGCTCGACTTGTAGGTCTCGCAGTCAAGCTCCCTTGTGTCATTGCACTCGACGGCTGATTGCCAACCAGCCTGAGGGAACCTTTGGGCGCCTCCGTTACTTTTTAGGAGGCGACCGCCCCAGTCAAACTACCCGCCTGGCGCTGTCCCTGATCCAGGTAATGGACCAAAGTTAGAGCCCCAAAATACGCAGGGTGGTATTTCAACGACGACTCCACACTGGCTGGCGCCAATGCTTCCAAGTCTCCCACCTATCCTACACAACGCAGTTCAAGACTCAACACCAAGTTATAGTAAAGGTTCACGGGGTCTTTCCGTCCTTCCGCAGCTAACGAGCATCTTTACTCGTACTTCAATTTCGCCGGGTCTATGGTTGAGACAGTGGGGAAGTCGTTACGCCATTCGTGCAGGTCGGAACTTACCCGACAAGGAATTTCGCTACCTTAGGACCGTTATAGTTACGGCCGCCATTCACTGGGGCTTAGGTTCACAGCTTCGCTCCGAAGAACTAACCGTTCCCCGTGACCTTCCAGCATTGGGCAGGCGTCACAGCGTATACAGCGCCTTTCGGCTTCGCACGCTGCTGTGTTTTTGGTAAACAGTCGCTACCCCCTGGTCTGTGCCACCCTCGCCAGCTCGGAGAGAAAATCTCGTCACTAGAAAGGGTCATCCTTCTCCCGAAGTTACGGATGCAATTTGCCGAGTTCCTTAACCATAGTTCTCCCGATCGCCTTGGTATTCTCTACCCGCCCACCTGTGTTGGTTTGGGGTACGGGCACCGTGTCAACTCGCTGCTGGGATTTTCTTGGCAGCATGGGATCAGTGACTTCGACTTGTGTCTCGGCATCGCGTCTCGGCGTTACGGCTCCAACTCTCATCGGAACCCGCCTACACGCTTACCCGGGGACTACCATCGCCCCGGTTCACCTACCCTCCTGCGTCCCCCTTCAGCTACCCGCCAGGGTCTCGGTCGGTTCGCTCACCCGAAGGTGAACAGCCCCAACGTTGCCCCTCTTGGGCTTGGCGTGGACACGGTGGTACTGGAATATTAACCAGTTGTGCATCGACTACGCCTTTCGGCCTCGCCTTAGCTCCCGACTTACCCTGGGGGGATTAGCCTTCCCCAGGAAACCTTGGGCTTACGGCGGAGGGGTTTCTCACCCCTCTCTCGCTACTCATGCCTGCATTCTCACTCGATGCCGCTCCACGGGACCCTTACGGGCCGGCTTCACTGCAACATCGACGCTCCTCTACCGCTCGTACGACACCGAAGTGTCGTACGAACCCATAGCTTCGGCTCTGAACTTAGCCCCGTTACATTGTCCGCGCAGGATCACTCGACCAGTGAGCTATTACGCACTCTTTCAAGGGTGGCTGCTTCTAAGCCAACCTCCTGGCTGTCTCAGCAATCCCACATCGTTTACCACTTAGTTCAGAATTAGGGGCCTTAGCTGATGGTCTGGGCTGTTTCCCTTTCGACTAACGAAGCTCATCCCTCGTAGTCTCACTGCTGCACTCTGGAGTACCGGCATTCGGAGTTTGACTGAGTTCGGTAAGCTTGTAGGCCCCCTAGCCCAATCAGTGCTCTACCTCCGGTACTGAACATGCAACGCTGCACCTAGATGCATTTCGAGGAGAACCAGCTATCGCCAAGTTTGATTAGCCTTTCACCCCTATACACAGCTCATCCCCGCCGTTTTCAACCGACGTGGGTTCGGTCCTCCACGAAGTCTTACCTTCGCTTCAACCTGGCCATGCATAGATCACTTGGCTTCGGGTCTACAGCATGCGACTCAACGCCCTATTCAGACTCGCTTTCGCTTCGGCTTCCCATCACTGGTTAACCTTGCCACATACCATAACTCGCAGGCTCATTCTTCAAAAGGCACGCTATCGCGGCCATGCCCGAAGGCATGACGACGCTCTAACTGCTTGTAAACCAACGGTTTCAGGTACTATTTCACTCCCCTCCCGGGGTACTTTTCACCTTTCCCTCACGGTACTGGTTCACTATCGGTCGCCAAGGAATACTTAGACTTACGGGGTGGTCCCCGCAGATTCACGCCGGTTTGCTCGGTCCCGGCGCTACTTGGGATGACAGTCGGAGGCTGCTTGTGTTTCAGATACGGGGCTGTTACCCACTCCGGCCCACCTTTCCAGGTGTGTTCTCCTACACAGCAGCTTGGTAACTCCGTGTGTGATCTAGCGTTCACACTACTGGTCCCACGACCCCGCATCAGCAACGCCGCTAGGCTTGACACTGGTACGGTTTAGTCTCTACCCATTTCGCTCGCCGCTACTCAGGGTGTCGCGGTTGCTTTCCTTTCCTGACGGTACTGAGATGTTTCAATTCCCGTCGTTCCCTCCTCCGGCCCTATGTATTCAGACCGGGGTACCACTCCATGACGAGTGGTGGGTTTCCCCATTCAGAGATCTCCGGATCGAGGCCTAGTAGACGGCTCCCCGGAGCTTTTCGCAGTCACTCACGTCTTTCATCGGTTCTTGGCGCCAAGGCATCCACCGTTGGCTCTTTGTAGCTTGGAATTCTTTCTTACATTTCGATCGTTCAAACAAAATTGAACTTCATTCGATCTCTCCGAAGAGAGACCAAGATGCTCGTGCTTGCTCTGCAGTTCTCAAGGTGCGACGTGACGCATGCGGAACCTGACCACGCGGTCGGCTCGACGCAGTGGCGTCGTTGAGGAATGACTCCCTCAAAACGGAAGAGAAGACGGTAAGCCGGCGGCGACGTTACTCGTGAGGAGGGACCGAATCCCTGCGACCCTCGAGGTCAGTGGCCGACAGCCCTACCAGTGCACCAACTAGGTAGTGTCCCATCTGGGTCGTACGTGATGACGACCTACAGACAGGAATGCACTCCTTAGAAAGGAGGTGATCCAGCCGCACCTTCCGGTACGGCTACCTTGTTACGACTTCACCCCAATCACCGATCCCACCTTCGACGGCTCCCTCTCTTGCGAGTTGGGCCACCGGCTTCGGGTGTTACCGACTTTCGTGGTGTGACGGGCGGTGTGTACAAGGCCCGGGAACGTATTCACCCCGGCGTGCTGATCCGGGATTACTAGCAACTCCGGCTTCATGGAGTCGAGTTGCAGACTCCAATCCGAACTGAGACCGGCTTTGTGGGATTCGCTCACCCTCGCGGGATCGCAGCCCTCTGTACCGGCCATTGTAGCGTGTTTGCAGCCCTGGGCATAAGGGGCATGATGACTTGACGTCATCCCCACCTTCCTCCGAGTTGACCCCGGCAGTCTCCTGCGAGTCCCCAACATTACTTGCTGGCAACACAGGATAAGGGTTGCGCTCGTTGCGGGACTTAACCCAACATCTCACGACACGAGCTGACGACAGCCATGCACCACCTGTGTAGAGCCCCGAAGGACACCCTATCTCTAGAGCTTTTCTCTACATGTCAAACCCAGGTAAGGTTCTTCGCGTTGCATCGAATTAAGCAACACGCTCCGCTGCTTGTGCGGGCCCCCGTCAATTCCTTTGAGTTTTAGTCTTGCGACCGTACTCCCCAGGCGGGGCACTTAATGCGTTAGCGACGGCGCGGATCTCGTTGGTTGAGACCCACACCTAGTGCCCAACGTTTACGGCATGGACTACCAGGGTATCTAATCCTGTTTGCTACCCATGCTTTCGCTCCTCAGCGTCAGTTACGGCCCAGAGTGGCGCCTTCGCCACTGGTGTTCCTCCTGATATCTGCGCATTTCACCGCTACACCAGGAATTCCCCACTCCCCTACCGTACTCTAGTCACAGCAGTATCGGGTGGCGTCTCTGGGTTGAGCCCAGAGTTTTCACACCCGACTAACTGAACCGCCTACGAGCTCTTTACGCCCAATAAATCCGGACAACGCTTGGTGCCTACGTGTCACCGCGGCTGCTGGCACGTAGTTGGCCGCACCTTCTTCTGCAGGTACCGTCATTTTCTTCCCTGCTGAAAGCGGTTTACAACCCTAGGGCCTTCATCCCGCACGCGGCATCGCTGCATCAGGCTTGCGCCCATTGTGCAATATTCCCCACTGCTGCCTCCCGTAGGAGTCTGGGCCGTGTCTCAGTCCCAGTGTGGCTGATCATCCTCTCAGACCAGCTACCCGTCGATGCCTTGGTGAGCCGTTACCTCACCAACTAGCTGATAGGCCGCGAGACCCTCCTGAACCGCATAAAGCTTTCTTCACATCGCCATGCGACGTCGTGAAGATATTCGGTATTAGCAGTCGTTTCCAACTGTTATTCCCAAGTTCAGGGCAGGTTTCTCACGTGTTACGCACCCGTTCGCCACTAGGTCTTCCGGAGCAAGCTCCATGGACCTCGTTCGACTTGCATGTGTTAAGCGTGCCGCCAGCGTTCGTCCTGAGCCAGGATCAAACTCTCCAACAAAAACGTGTCGTCACTCTCAGCGGTTGCTTCGAGATCAGAACGATTGAGTGTCGAGCGTGGAGTCGATTGGAATTCCTCGAGTTCCACGATCTTGACGTATTAGTTTTGTCACCGACCAGGGTAGGTCGGCGACTGAATTGACAAGCAGGTCCGTCTCACGACCCCCCGAAGGTGGTCGCCCTGACGTCCTGCCCGCACTGGCATTCTGTCTTCTCTTCCGTTTTCAAGGAGCCGAAGCTCGGGCACATCGTGGCGGCGGTGTTCTGCCTGCTCGGCTTGGTGCCGGTCGCTCTTCCGGGGCCTGGTGGCCGCCGTGGAGCGAAGAGGAACACTAGCCCTGCAGTCGGGGGTGCGCAACCCGTGTCAACGAAAAACTTCGACCAGGTGATGCGACTTCTTCCCGCGTTGCAGGAGGAGGTAGCGACCATGGAGCGGCTCGAGTGCGCTGAGCTGGGACGACGCGTCCAGAGACCGACCGTTGCAGCGGTACCCGCCGCCCTCGAGCGTGCGCCGTGCGTCGCTCTTCGATCGGGCCAGTTCCGGCGCGACCAGCACGTCGATCACGTCGTCGAGTTGCACTGGTGTCATTTGGCTGGTCGGGACCTCCCGCGCAACAGCCTCCAAGGCTGCGGAGGATGCTTCGGTCGGATCCCCTCCGAAGAGCACGTCGGCCGCCTCGTCGGCGGCGGCAGCGGCCTGCTCGCCGTGCACGAGCGCGGTGACCTCGTGGGCCAGGGCCCGCTGAGCGACACGCAGATTCGGTGCCTCGCCGTGCTCGGCGAGCAGCTGGTCGATCTCGGCCAACGGGCGGAGCGAGAACGCAAGCATCTGAGGCCGGATGTCATCGTCAGCCACCTGCATGAAGTACTGACGCAGTTGGTACGGCGACGTCTTGTCGGGATCGAGCCAGATCCGGGCCCCGGTGGTCTTGCCGAGCTTGGTCCCGTCAGCCGCCTTGAGAAGTGGCCATGAGAAGGCGTGCACGGTGTGCTGCCGCTTCCGGCGGATCAGATCGACGCCGGAGATGATGTTGCCCCACTGGTCGGAACCACCGATCTGGATCTCACACCCCAGGTGGTCGTGGAGCCACAGGTAGTCGTTGGCCTGCAGCAGCATGTAGCTGAACTCGGTGAACGAGATTCCGTGCTCGCTCTCGAGCCGGATCCGAACGCTCTCGCGTGCGACCATCTGGTTGACGGTCACGTGTTTGCCGACATCGCGGAGGAACTCGAGCAGCGTGATCGGCTGTGTCCAGTCGCGGTTGTCGACGAGCACGCCTCGCTCCGGGTCCGACAGGTCGACGATCCGGCCGAGTTGTTCCTTGATCGCCGTCACGTTGGCGGTCAGTGTCTCATCGTCGAGCAGATTGCGTTCCTCCGATCGGCCGCCGGGGTCGCCGACCATGCCCGTCGCACCCCCGGCGAGCGCGATCGCACGATGGCCGGCGTCCTGGAAACGCCTCAGCGCGATCAGCCCGATCAGGTTGCCCACGTGCAAGCTGTCGGCCGTGGGGTCGCAGCCGTAGTAGATCCCCAGGGTCCATCCGCGACGCAGGCGCGAAGGAACTCGCGGTCGGTCGAGTCGTGGATGAGGCCGCGGGCCTCGAGGTCGGCAATCAGGTCCATAGCGATCACGATGATGCCACGCCTTCGCCCGGCAATCGCGACTCGTTGTGCCTCGGGCGCTCCGATCAATCCGCTACGACTGCCACCAGGGTGGGCCCGGCCATGAACTGAAACCTTCCCACTCCAGCACGAACGGGTCTCGCGGAGCGGGCACGCCGATCGGGTAGATGCTCTCGAGATCGGCGATCACCCCGGTGGCATCGGGATCCGGACAGGGATCCTGCACCGGATCACCGGCGCGTAGCGGCATGGCGCACGGCCCTCCGTCGAGCGACGCGATCTTCCGAGAGACGTAGTCGCCCGCAGCCCACGGCCCGGCGTTTCGTAGGTGGATTCCGTCGCCGGCGAACCACTCGGATCGGTCACGGGCATAGACCGCCCAGTCGGCGACGACGAGCTCCGGATACTCACCAGAGGCTGCCAGCTCTCGAAGCGTCGCGTTGCTGCGCTCGAAGACGGCCGCGAACCCTGCGTCACCGGGCGATCGGTAGGTGACGTTTTCCCGGAGCGTGAGCCAGACGATGCGCTCGTACCCCAGGCGACGGGTGAGGTCGACGATCGCGTCCACGTCGGCACGGAAGTTGCGGTCGCTGTCGTTGTAGCCAGTTGCGACGATGAGCGTGTTGTAGACCCCCTTGCGCCAGGCAACCTCGTCGTAGAGAGGGATCGGCACGTGACCGTCGTAGTTGCGGCACGAGGTCACGACACGACGCCGGCACGAAGCGAGATCGAGCATGTGCTCGAACCCCCTCACCGAGTCGACTGCACCGTACGTCTTGATTCCGAGCCACGCCGAGTCGCTGATGAGCAGCGCCCGATCGTGCGACGACAGCCGGACTGCCGGCTCGCTCACGACGGCCGGGCTCTGGCCGACGGCTGCGGAAACACCGGCCGCGCCGACCACGACGGCAACGGCGGCTGCGATCGTCAACAGGCGTTGGGGCACGTCTCAGTATGCATCGCCGGAGGCCCTCGCCACGTGCAGTTCACGCGACGGCCACGTGAATCGGGTGTCGTCGGGGCTCGACAGGTGGTGGACACCTGGAACGGGACGGTCGACGTCGGCACCAACGCCGGACTGACCTTCCAACTCGACCCCTCTCCCCCATGAGCATGTCGACGTGACCGGCAGCCGGCTCGGTGTTCGGTTCACGGACGACGATTCGGCTCACTGCTTCCACCCGGAGTGCCGTGCCGGTCCCCCACCGGCGATCGAGCGACGAACCACACACGAGCCACAGGAGTGCGGCCCGATCGACGTGACCGAGACCGTGTTCCGGCTCGGTGATCGATGGCGTACGTCCGGCCCTCACGACTCCTGGTGGCATGCCACCGACGCATCGGAGCTGGGCCGTGCCGCACCATCTGACCTGATCGCAATGCACCCCGATCGCTGTGTCCGGCGGGTGCCACCGACGGCCCGTTACCCAATTGCCGTCATCTATCCGTAACATAGCCAGATGCCTCGGAGCCGACTCGCGCGACGACCGGCCCGACGAACGGTTCAGCGTGTCGGGGCATCCGTCGCAGCACTGTCGCTGCTGATCGCCCCACTGGACGCCTCGGCCGGGACGAGCCAGGACGCCGCGGAGCGCGCTGCAGCAGAGATCCAGGCAGCCCGAGACCGTGCCACACGTGCCGCCGATGCGATGTTCGAAGCCGAGTCCGAGCTCGACGTCTTGTCGGTGGAACTCGGCGCCACCGAGCGTCAGCTCGCCGCTCAGCAGTCCTCCGTCAACACGCTTCGTTCCGACCTGTCGTCGCTCGCGATTCGGCGTTTCACCGGCGGCGGCGTGGCGGGCAACCCGCTGCTCGACGGTATCGAAGCCGCGACCGATGACGGCACCGCGGCCGTGTACTTCGGTGCGGCCACCGGCTCCTCGCTGGTCAGTGTCGACGACTTCGACGCCGCCATCGAAGAGCTCGAGGAGACTCGGAGCACCCTGAGCCGGCAGCAGGCCGAGACCGAGCAGGCCCGCGACGACCTCGCGGCGCTGCAGGTCGAGGCGGAAGCCGAGATCCTGCGACTGCAGGAGATCGAGCAACAACGCCTGCGCGATGAAGCGGTCCAGCGCGAACTCGCCGCCCTGCGCGACGCGGAACGCGAGCGCGCCGCGGCCGAAGACGCTGCTGCAGCCGCGGTCGAGGCCGCCGCCGCGCCCGTCCAGGCGCCGCCGCCGACCCCCAGCCCCACGCCCGCCGGAGACGACACCTCCAACACCGACGAGCCATCGACACCGGACCCTGATCCACCTCCCGGCGACACCCCGGAACCCAACTCCGACCCGGAGCCCGAGCCGGAGCCCGACCCGGAGCCCGAGCCCGAGCCGGAGCCCGAAGCCGAACCGCCCCCTGCACCCGAACCCGCACGACCCGGAATCGTGTGCCCGATTGCGGGCAGTCACGCCTTCTCGGACACGTGGGGTGCGCCGCGCTCGGGCGGTCGCCGCCATCAGGGTGTCGACATGATCGCACCCCCCGGCGTCCCGCTGGTCGCCGTGAAGTCGGGCACGGTGAGATTCAAGACGAATTCACTCGGCGGCAATGCCGTGTGGTTGACGGCGAACGACGGCGACACCTACTACTACGCCCATCTCTCTCGCTGGGAGGGCTCGAGCCGATCGGTGTCCCAGGGCGAGGTGATCGGGTACAACGGCTCGACCGGCAACGCCGGCATCGCACACCTCCACTTCGAGATCCACCCGGGAGGCGGCGCGGCGGTCAACCCGTATCCGAGCGTGCGCGCCGTCTGTTGATCAGACGCCGTCGAGAAACTGTTGCATCTCGCGACGGTTCCGGAGCCGGACGAATCGGAGGTGATCGAGGCCGGGGTCGGCGCAGAGTCGTTCGTACCGCTCACGCACCTCCTGTGAGTCGTCCAGGACCCACCGCACCATCGATCGTTCCGGGTCGCGACTGACCACGTCGGCCCACCGCTCTCGATTGCCGTTCCACAACTCCGCACCGGCGAACGCACGACCCAAGGTGCGCCGCGTGACCTGCCGGAGCGCCATCGACTTCGACACGTCGAGCCAGACGACGGTGTCGGCCCGCTCGCAGACCGGGCCGTCACGGACGACGATGCTGTAGTTGCCGTCCACGACCCAGGCATCGTGGGCTGCGACCTCGGCGATCTGTCGCACGAACTCGCTCCGTTCGGTCGGCGTCCAATCCGCGAGATGATGCACGGCGTCGAGTTCGGTGAACGGCACGCCAACCGACCGGCCAGCGCACGGCCGAAGGTGGTCGTTCCGGCAGCGCTCGAGCCGACGACCGAGACGCGGCGCATCGAGCTCACTCGGCGACGGGCAGGCGCCACCGCCACGGGACATCGACTGCCTTGCTGATGCCGATGCGTGGTCCGACCCGTGGACTCGTCGGCGGTGGGGTGCCGTCGTCGAACAGCCCGGGACCGCCACCACCGAGCAGATCGTGGCCGTTCAGACTGCCGTCGATCGCGAATGCCTGACACAGCTTGGCCGGACCGTCCGCGAGCGCAGCGCGACCGTGCCGTCGTTCGCTCATGACCTCGAGGCCGGCCAACGGCTCGACCGCCCGGAGCAGGACGGCTGCCCCGACGCCCGACGGGCCGGTGACGACGTTCGCACAGAAGTGCATGCCGTAGGTGAAGTACACGTACAGGTGTCCGGCGGGGCCGAACATCACCTCGTTGCGAGCGGTTCGCCCTCGAAAGGTGTGGCTCGCCGGATCGGCCTCCCCATACGCCTCGACCTCGGCGACTCGACCGACACACTCACCGTGGACGAGCAGTTTGTTGAGGAGCAGTGGGGCGACCTCGGGCGAGTCGCCGCCCAGATCGTCTCGCCGAACAGGTCGCACCGCTCAGTCGATGCCCAACGCCGCGCGCTCGCCGGCGAGCATGCGCCGGTAGCGGGCGAGTTGATCGGGCAGTGCGGTCGGCCCGGCTCCGCCTCTCGACGTGCGCTGGCGAACGCCGACCCCAGGGCCGACGAGCGCGGCCGCGTCGGCACCGAGGCGATCGTCGGCAGCGACCAGATCGACGAGCGTGCCCTTGCCTGCCAACGTGGCCCGCACATGGGATCCCACGATCGCGTGGGCCTCGCGGAACGGTACGCCCGTGCGGACCAGGTACTCCGCGAGATCGGTGGCGGCAGTGGTCTCTTCGTCCGCCGCCGCCTGCATCGCATCGGTGTCGAACGTGGCCGTGGCGATCATGCCACTCAGGGCCGAGACCGCAAGAAGCACCTGCGAGACCGAGTCGAACAATGGCTCCTTGTCTTCCTGCAGGTCGCGGTTGTAGGCAAGTGGCAAGCCTTTCAGCGTCGCCAGCAGACCGGTGAGGTTTCCGATCAGACGACCGCTCTTTCCACGTGCGAGTTCGGCGATGTCGGGGTTCTTCTTCTGAGGCAGCATCGACGAACCCGTCGCATAGGCGTCGTCGAGCCGGGCGAACCCGAACTCGCCGGACGTCCAGACCACCCACTCCTCACCAATGCGTGAGAGATGAATGCCGATCAGGGCCAGATCGAAGACGGCTTCCGCGACGAAGTCTCGGTCGCTGACAGCGTCGAGGCTGTTGTCGAACACGCCGGCGAAACCGAGATCGGCCGCGTTCCCCTCCGGATCGATGGGGAGCGAGGATCCTGCCAACGCACCCGCTCCGAGCGGCGACACATCGAGACGGCGCAACGTGTCGGCCAACCGATCGACGTCCCGTGCAATGGCCCACCCGTGAGCGAGCAGATGATGAGCGAGCAGCACCGGCTGTGCACGTTGCAGGTGCGTGTAGCCAGGCAGATAGGCGTCACCCGCCCGGACCGCACGCTCGAGGAGCACCTCCTGCAGCCCGACCAACGCGATCGCCACCTGCGGCAGTTGGCGCTTGCACCACAGCCGCAGATCGGTCGCCACCTGGTCGTTGCGGCTCCTGGCCGTGTGCAGCTTGCCGCCAGCGGCACCGGCGAGCTCGGTGACCCGCCGTTCGACGGCAGTGTGGATGTCCTCATCGGACTCGACGAACACGAACGTGCCCGCCCCCAACTCCTCGGCGACCTGATCGAGCGCCGAGAGTACGGCATCACGCTCATCCTCGGAGAGAAGCGAGGTTCTGGCGAGGCCGCGCACATGGGCGCGTGAACCGGCGATGTCGTCGGGCCACATCTGACGGTCGTACGGCAGGCTGACGGTGTAGGCCATCAGTGACTCCGCGGGACCGCCGTCGAATCGGCCGTGCCAGAGGGTCGAACCCGCCTGATCGTCGCTCACCCGTGTCCTCCTTCGATACCGGCCAGATCGCGGAGCTCGGCCGCGAGTACCTGACCGCCGACAGGCTCCGACGCCACGCACAACATCGTGTCGTCGCCAGCCACCGTACCGAGCAACCCTTCCAGACCGCTGCGATCGAGTGCCGATGCGACGACGTGTGCACAGCCCGGCGGGGTTCGCACGACGACCAGGTTGGACGAGTGGGTGACATCTGCCACCCACTCCCCCATGACCCGACGAAGCTGATCCAGGGGAGCAACTCGCTCCGGCACGAACTCGGGCACGGCATAGACGGTCTGACCGCCCGGGACCCGAACCTTGATCGCTCCCAGGTCGTCGAGGTCCCGCGACACCGTGGCCTGCGTGGCGGCGATGGACTCGCCGGCCAACATCTCCACCAGTTGCGGCTGGTTGGTCACGGCGTGCTGTTCGATCAGTCGGGCGATCGCCTGCTGGCGCTGCACCTTGCTCATCGCACGCCCAACAGGAAGGCGAGCACCGCCCGGGCAGCGTGCATCCGGTTGTGACCCTGCTCGAACACGACGCTCTGCGGCCCGTCGATCACGTCGGCGGTCACCTCGAGTCCCCGATACGCCGGCAGGCAGTGCATGAAGATCGCGCCCGGATCGGCCGCCTCCATCATCGCTTCATCGACCGTGTAGCCCTCGAAGACCTGGCGCCGCGCCGCCTTGTCGTCCTCCTGGCCCATCGAGACCCACGTGTCGGTGTGGACAGCGTGCGCGCCGGCGACCGCCTCCTCCGGGCGGGTCGTCTGCTCGACCGATCCGGCACCGAGCAACAGGATGCGTTCCAGCTCGACCTCGTCGGCCTCGAACCCCGTCGGGCACCCGTATCGCACGTGCATGCCGAGCAGTGCCGAGATCTCGCCCAACGAACGTGCGACGTTGTTGTAGTCACCCACGTAGGCAACCGTCTTGCCGGCCAAGTCACCCAACCGCTGCTGCATCGTGAGCGCATCGGCCACCGCCTGCAAGGGATGTGACCAGTCGCTCAACATGTTGACGACCGGCACGGATGCCGCCGCCGCCAGTCGCTCGACGGTCTGATGGGCGAACACACGCGCCGCGATCACGCCGTGGTAGCCCGCCATGATCTTGGCGATGTCCTCGACCGATTCGCGAGTGTCGAAACCGACCTCTTCGCCCCGGGTGTAGACCGGGTGACCACCGAGCTGCACCACGGCCATCTCGGTGGACTGTCGTGTTCGGTTCGACGGCTTCTCGAAGATCAGAGCGGCACCCTCTCCGTCGAGCGGGCGGCCGAGCGTCGCAGGCGGGCGGCCCGCGATGTCGAGGAGGACGGCGATCTCCGGCCCCGTGCAGTCGGTGACGTTCAAGAACGATCGGGTCATACCGATGCCTCGTTCAGTGCCGCGCCAATCAGGCCGACGGCCTCGACCAACTCGTCGTCGCTCACCGTCAGCGGCGGGAGCAGACGAAGCGTCGACGAGTCGACCGCATTGCAGATGAAGCCGAGTTCGAGCAATCGGCGAGAGACGCTCGGGGCGTCGATGCCGTCGGCGAGCTGAGCGCCGAGCATCAGGCCGGCGCCGCGCACCGAAGCGATCTGCGGTACCTCCAGCAACAACTCGGTCAGCCGAGCTCCCTTCTCGGTGGCGAGCACCGGGGCATCCAAGCGGCGCATCTCGTCGATGACGGCGCTCACCGCTGCGGTGGCCAACGCGGTCCCGCTGAAGGTGCTGCCGTGGTCGCCGGGCTGGAACACGCCGGCGACGTCGGTGCACGCCCAGCACGCCCCGATCGGCATCCCGTTGCCCATCGCCTTGGCGAGCGTCACGACGTCGGGACTGACGCCGGCGATCTCGAAGCCGAACCAGTGCCCGGTTCTCGCGAAACCCGTCTGGATCTCGTCGACGATCATCAAGGCCCCGACCTCGTCACAGATGTCGCGAACACCTTGCAGGTAGCCGTCGGGAGCCGGGTTGACGCCGCCTTCGCCCTGGATCGGCTCGATGATGACGGCGGCGACCGAAGCGTCGACCGACGCACGCAGTTCGTCGAGGTCGCCCCACGCGACGTGCTTGAACCCCTCGGGCATCGGAGCGAACGGCTCGTGCTTCGCCGGCTGCCCCGTTGCTGCGAGAGTCGCCAGTGTGCGCCCGTGGAAGCTGCCGAACGCACTCACCACGGTGTGCTTTCCTCGGCCACCCCACTTGCGAGCCAGCTTGAGGGCGCACTCGTTGGCCTCGGCGCCGGAATTGGCGAAGAAGATCTGTCCGGCGTGGCCGGTCGCACCCTCCAGCAGTTCGTTCACCTTGACGGCAGCCGCCGTGGCCTGCGGGTTGGTGAAGATACTGCTCACGTGCAACAAGGTCGACGCCTGCCGGCTGATCGCCTCGGCAATGACCGGGTTGGCATGGCCGAGCGACGTCACGGCGATCCCACCCAGGAAGTCCAGATAACGCTTGCCGTCGGTGTCCCAGACCTCGGTGCCCCGGCCACGCTCGATGCTGAGCGCCGGGGCGCCGAACACGGGCATGAACGGACAGGCGTCCATGGGTGCGGTGTCGAAGGTGTGTGCGCTCATTCGATGACTCCCTGTGCCGCCCAGGCGACGATGGAACTGCGGATGTGATCGGGTGCGAGGAACAGGTGTGGGGTCAGCTCTTCCCAACCGGGCGGCCCCTTCACCCACTTCGCAAAGGCGACGTGATCGGCGTCGAGGGCGTTGTCCGGGTCGTTGCCCCCTCCGTTCGCGCCCTGAACGGAGACCCAGTAGAGCCACTCGCTACCGTCGCCGTCGACGTGGCGGAAGGCGAGTTCGAGAGCCATCCGTTCCCTGTCGAGCGTCGCCACACACTCGTCGAGACGATCGTTGAGCATCGCCATCCATTCGTCGACGATCGGCTCCGTCCCTGGCAGCACCGGAGCGCGTGACAACTCGAACTTCACGCCGCTCGGAAACGAGGTCGCGGTGATCACGAGCGACCGTCCTCGTCGATGGTGGGGCGAGCTTCCCCGTCGTGAGTGCCCCTGATCATGGTGCCGATGCCCGAGTCGGTGAAGATCTCGAGAAGGAGCACGTGGGCGATCCGTCCGTCGAGGATGTGGGCGTTCCGGACGCCGTGGCGCACGGCGTGGGTGCAACTCCCGACCTTGGGGATCATGCCGCCGGCGATCCTGCCGTCGGCGACCATCGCATCGAGCTCGTCCGCGTCGGTCTGCCGGATCAGGCTCCCAGCGTCATCGACGTCGCGACGGAGGCCCTCGATGTCGGTGAGGTAGACCAGCTTCTCGGCCTGCAGCGATTCGGCGATCGCGCCGGCGACGGTGTCGGCGTTGATGTTGTACGCCTGACCGGTCTGGTCCGATCCGATGGTTGCGATCACCGGGATGAACTCGTCGTCGAGCAGGCCGTGGAGCACGCTCGGGTTGACCTTGGTGACGTCTCCGACGTAGCCGAGTGCCGGGTCGCGGGCCTCTGCTCGAATCAGCCCGCCGTCGACGCCGCTGACGCCGACCGCATAGTTGCCGTGCACGTTGATCGCCGCGACGAGTTGAGGGTTCACCTGCCCCTTGAGGACCATCCGGGCGATGCCGACCGTCTCGGCGTCGGTGACCCGGAGGCCGTCCATGAATTCGGTCTGCTTGCCGAGCCGCGCCATCATCTCGCTGATCTGGGGCCCGCCGCCGTGTACCACCACCGGACGCATGCCGACCAGGCGCATGAGCACGATGTCTTCGGCGAACAGCGACAGCGCATCGTGCTCCGACGTTCCGGCGAGTGCGTTGCCGCCGTACTTCACGACGACGACCTGGCCGGCGAATCGCCGGATGTACGGCAGCGCCTCGACGAGGACGGCCGCCTTGACCCCGGCGGCGTCCATCTCGGTGGCCACCGATCCACCGGACGCCGCAGTGGTCACGGTGCGAGCCCGATCGACGCCAGGCCGGCGGTCTCGTCGAGTCCCAGCGCGACGTTGGCCGCCTGGACGGCGCCACCCGAGGCGCCCTTGGCGAGGTTGTCGAGTGCCGCGACCGCGAGCACGGTGTCGGTCCGCTCGTCGTAGCGAGCCGTGACGTGCACCGAGTTCGACCCGAGGGTCGCCTTGGTCGACGGTGAGCCGTCGGTGACGACCATGAACGGCTCGGCCGCCCACCGCGTGTGCAGCACCTCCAGCAAGTGGTCGGTCGAGAGCTCGATGCCGGGTGCGGGCCGCGCATGGCACGTCGCCAGGAGCCCCCGACTCATCGGTACGAGGTGCGGGGTGAACAGGACACGTGCACCCAGTTCCTGTTCGATCTCGGGCGTGTGGCGGTGATCGAGGAACCCATACGCCTCGACGTTGGAATCGACGCTCGAAAAGATGTTCGTCCGTGTCGGATTCCGACCGGCGCCGGTGATGCCGGTCATCGTGTTCACGGTGATGCCGCTCGATTCCACCAGGCCTGCTTCGACGAAAGGACGGAGCGCGAGCACGGCAGCGGTGACGTGGCACCCGGGCGTGGCGATCAGACCAGCGCCGCGGAGTGCATCCCGGTGCAGCTCCGGGAGTCCGAACACGGCGTCGGCGAGCAACCCGAGCTGATCGTGCTCGAAGCCGTAGTAGGTCGGGTAGTGCGTCGGGTCTTTCAGCCGGTAGGCCGCCGACAGGTCGACGACGCACCCGACCTGGCCGACGAGCTCGGGAGCCATCGCCATCGATGCTGCATGCGGCAGGCCGAGCACCGCGAGATCGAGGTCGCGGGCGCGCTCGAGATCGAACGACTCGAAGACGAGGTCGGGGTATGCGGAGGCGAGGTTCGGATACAGGTCGGCGGCGCGAACACCCGCCTGAGAGTCGCCGGTGGCGTACACCACGTCGAAATCCGGGTGCTGCGCTGCGATGCGCAAGAGCTCGGCACCGGTGAATCCCGATGCGCCGATGATGCCGACTTTGACCATAGACGCATGACTATACGTGAACACGAATGGTCATGCAATCGTTGATCGTGGGGATTCGGCGGCAGACTACAGGGGTGATACACGGTTCGGGTCCGACGAAGGGACGACTGCTCGTGGCGACACCTCCGATGGAGGATCCGAACTTCGACCGCACCGTGGTGTACGTGCTCGAACACCGCGACGACGGCGCCCTCGGGGTCGTCATCAACCGCCCGACCGATGAGTCGCTCGACGAGCCGCTCGACCGCTGGGTCGATCTCCAGGCCGAGCCGGACTCGATCTTCCTCGGCGGCCCGGTCGAGCCCGATGCGTTGATCGCCTTGGCCTACTCCAACGATCCGGTGATCGAGCCCACCGATGAGCTGTCCCCGGTGTCGGGACGCGTCGTGTCCGCAGATCTCACGACCGACCCGATCCTGATCGCAGGCCTCGTCGATTCGGTGCGGGTCTTTCGGGGCTACGCCGGGTGGGGGCCCGGTCAACTGGAGGGCGAGATCGATTCGGGTGCCTGGCTGGTGCTCGACGCGGAACCCGGCGACGTGTTCGCCCCGGAACCCGATCAGCTCTGGCGCGATGTACTGCGACGGCAGGGTGGGCGCCTGGCATGGCTGGCCACCGCCCCCGACGACCTCAGCGCGAACTAGTCGGGAAACGCTTGCCCAGTCCACGGAGCGCTGGTGATTGCCGGTGCGCTCGCCACCATGGTGCGGTTGGCCTCCGTGGCGTATCAGCAGCGTCAACCAGTGCGCCCGCTGTCAGCCGCGGCGCTGACCGAAGTGCGGCCTTCCGGTCTCGACGCGGGCCCTGTGGATCGTTGGGACCCGCGCTCGGCACCAATGGTGTGGCTCGGTGTTGCACTGCTGGTGGCATCGTTCTGGTTCGACGGCCACACCGTGAGCGAGGGTCCGCGCATCGTTCACGCTGCAGTGAACAGCATCCACATCGTGGCAGCCGCAGTTTGGGTCGGCGGAGTGTTCTCGCTCCTCGCTGTGCTGGTCGCACGCCATCGACGCAACGAACCGAGTCGGGCCGCAGAACTGATCGTGCGGTTCTCCTCGGCGGCCACAGTGGCCCTCGTCGCTGTGGTGCTGGCCGGGGCGCTGATGGCCGTGTTCGTGCTCGACTCACCCGGAGACCTCACGTCCACCGAATGGGGCCAGGTCCTGCTGCTCAAATCGGCGGCCGTCGGAATCGCCGCAACCGGGGGCGCATACAACCACTTCCACCTCCGCCCACGACTCGACGCGAACCCCAATGACCCTCGACTCGCAGCCCGGTTCCGTTCCGCCCTCACCGCCGAAGCCATCGTGTTGACCTTCGTCGTCATCACGACCGCCTGGCTCGTCGCCGCCGCCACCTAACCACGACCGCGACACTGTGCGCGCCATCAGCCAGGCCGATCGAGACGGTCATAGCTGCCACACCTGGCCAATCGGGGACAGCGCTGCGCGAAGGATCGCCGGGTGTGTCGGGGCGTTTCGCGGATCGTGTACGTGTCGGGCGAGAGCACGTGTCTGCGTAGCCAGTTTGCAGCTGACGAGTCACATACTCGGCGATAAGTGGTGGATGACGGGGATCCCGACGTGGGCAGTGTGCTGAGTCGTGTTCAGGGCCGGGTAGCGCTAGGCCCGGAGGGATCTAGGTGGCGGTGATCAACAGGGCGATCCCGAATGCTGCGAAGAGCATCGAAGCTCCGATTCGAATTGCACGTTCGGGAAGCCGGTCGCCGAGAAGCCGCCCCAGCAACGCGCCGAGGACCCCGGCACAGAAGATGCCGATCGTCGCCCCGATCCACACCGCCGTGGCGTTCCCACGGGCGGCCAGCGTTGCGGTGGCGAGCATTGTCTTGTCGCCGATCTCGGCGACGAACAACGCCACGGCGACAGTGCCGACAACGTGCAGCCGATTTCCAGGGGCTTTCGAGGTCGGATCTGGGATCGATGAGGAATCGCTTGCGTGGTCCTCGGGTCGGTCGAGGTACGTCCACACGGCGAATGCAAGGAACAACAGACCACCGACGATGCTGATCAGGTCGGTTGGCAGGGCGGCTCCGGCCAATGCGCCAATCACCACGGACAGCGTGCTGCTGGCGAGATATCCGACCGCCAGGCCCGCCACCACGAGCGAGACCCGGAACCGTGCTCCGAAGCCGAGTGCAACCAGCTGCGTCTTGTCGCCCAACTCTGCGATGAACACCACCAGCATCGCCGACAGGAACTCAGACACGACCACATCCTGCCGCCAACCACCTGACAACCATCCCTGACACGTCGATCAACGACAACTCGCGGGCGTCGTTCGATGTCACTGCTACCCGGCAGCGAGGGGCGGGATCGCTGGGCCGAGTCGCGGGGCATGACGGAACGCTTCGCCGATTGCGTACGTGCCTGATTGATACGGGCGCTTCGGTGGGGTAGCCGCGAGACTGTTCGGCATGAATCGTGTCGGGGTGGTTCGGTGCCTTCTTGCTGCGGTGCTGTTCGGCGCTTCGGCACCTCTCGCATCGGAGTTGACCGGCTCGCTGCCTGCGTTCACGCTGGCGGGACTGTTGTACGTCGGCGCGGCGTTCGCGGCTGCTCCGGTGACGCTGCGTCGCCCGCCGACCGCTCGGGCGCTTCGCGCCGAGTGGCGACCGGCCGCGGCAGCGGTCGTGATGGGTGGCGCGGTGGGGCCGGTGCTGCTCGTCGCGGGTCTCGCCCGTACGGACCCGGCAACGGCGTCGATCCTGCTGAACGCCGAACTCGCCGCGACGGTGGTGCTCGCGGCAATCGTGTTCCGTGAGCATCTGGGCGCACGAATGTGGGTCGCGGCCGGCCTCATCACCCTGGCCGGAGCGATGTTGACGTGGCAGCCGGGAGCGAGTCTCGATGTCGGCGCGGTGTTGGTGATCGCGGCCTGTGTGGCGTGGGGCTTCGACAACGGCGTGACTGCCAGCATCGAGCAACTCGCACCCGAACACGTTGTGATGCTCAAAGGAGTCATTGCTGGCGGGGCGAATCTGGCAATCGGCCTCATCGTCGCCGGGTGGGGCACGACCACGACGCTGTCGGACGTGGTGGCGGCGCTCGCGATCGGCGCGGCAGGTTATGGGCTGTCGATCACGCTGTGGGTGAAGGGCGCACGCGACCTCGGCGCGGCGCGAGGTCAGGTCATCTTCGCAACCGCGCCATTCATCGGCGCAGTGATCGCGTGGACACTGCTCGGTGATGACGCCACGACAATTCAAGTGGTCGCGGCGATGAGTGCAGGGCTCGGGGTCGCGGTGTCGTTGAGGTCCGCACACGACCACTCCCACCAGCACCACGAAGTCGCCCACGAACACGAGCACGTCCACGACGACGAACACCACGACCACGAGCACGCTGACGGGTTCACCGGCCGTCACGCCCACGTCCACGAGCACCGCCCACTGGTCCACACCCACCCACACGTCCCAGACCTCCACCACCGCCACGACCATTGAGCGTGCTCCGCAACCGGCCACACAGCGCCGCAGCGTGTGCCGAAACGCTCCGACACCGGCCGCGAGGAGCGTCACCTATGTTCCGTTTGAGGGCACGCATATCGCGCGTGCCCGCAAGCTGCCCGAGCCGAGCAGATCGGCACGTACGCGATCGGCCACGCGATCGAGAATGTCGGCGGTTTCAATGCCGATGGACCGACCGGATCACGCCATCAGCGGGTCGGCGACGTGCAAGCCCTGCCGTTCGGCTGCCTCACACAACGCTCGGTCCGCGCTCGTGAGTACTTCGGCACCCACGAAGACGGCGGCTGCGAGGTGGACGGCGTCGTAGCCCCTCAGCGACTCGGCCACCGCGAGCTGCGCGGCGCTCTCGATGAGCTCCTCGGTCACCTCAACGAGATAGAGATCGTCGACGAACGCCACCAACTCGGTCTTGGCAATGTTCAACTGGGCCGTCGAAAGCCGCTGACGCCGTGCGGCTGCAGCGAGCGCAGCGCGCGCTTCGACCACGACCAAGCCCACCGAGGCAACCGAATCAGCGGACTGCCAAATCAGTTCGGCTCGGTCCGAACCCTCCTCATCGACGATGAGTTTGATCAGGGTCGAAGTATCGACGTACGTGATCACCGACGTTGCTCAGCAACGAGATCGCTCACATTTCCCTTCGGCTTGATTCGGGAACGAGCGCGATGACGAGTCCCGCTCGCTGGTGGTCGAACCACGCCAGCGGCGACAAGGTCAGCGAGGCGATCGTCCGGTGCGTCGAGTGGACAGAGTCTGGCAACCGGGCGACCCCGATCCGTCACGATCACTTCTTCACCCGCCTCCACGCGATCGATGTACTTGCTGAGACCATTCTTCAGGTCGCGGATCCCAACCTCCGACCTCGAAGTAGCTACATTCATACGATGATTGTAGCCATTTCGGTCGCGCTGTCAACGGGCCACCTGGGATACTTGTCGCCGCGCCACTGGCTCGAACCCACGCATATCACCATCGTCATTCAGCAACTCGAACAGCGCATAGCGGCACGACTGTGCTCGGCTACGTGCTCCAGATTGTGCGTTCGACGGGATGACCCTTGAATGCGATCTCCAACGCCGGTACTAGGACGGTGCGAGAGGCCGCCGGCCGGCGTTGACATGCGTGCCCTCGATCCGGACCGCGTCGGTCAACCAGAGCCCAGCGATCGAATCACGCTCATCGCCTCGTGGGCACGTTCGACCGGCACCAGGAGGTGGTCGTGGTGATAGCCCGCCAGCACGTTGCAGGGGATGTCGGCCGCGCTCAGTGCGGCGCTGAATGCCGCCGTCAGACCCACGGCTTCGAGTGCGCTGTGCACCGTCAGCGTCAGCCAGGCAGCTTCGAAACCGACCGGGGCGCCGGCCGACTCCGCCGCTTCGACCGTGACCACGTACGTGGTGCCCTCCGCTTCCTCGATCGTCGCCGCGGCGCCGGCCGACAACTGCGGCCACTCCCCCGTCACGAACGTGAACACGCCCGGTCGTCGCTCGACGTCGAGCGACGCCAGCATCCGATCGAGGTCGATGTCACCGCCCATGAGAGTTCGTCCGGTCAGCCCCTGAGTTCGGCGCCGAGCTTGCCCGTCGCCGTGACCACCGCTCGTCGCACCTCGGCGATGTCACCGTCGTCGAGGTTGCGATCGGGGGCCTGAAGGCGGAGGCGATACGCCAGGCTGCGCCGCCCTGCGCCGAGCGACGGCCCGCGGAACACGTCGAACAGGTCGATGTCGACCAACAGCTTCCCGGCGCCCTGTCGGATCGCCTTCTCGAGCTTCTCCGCCGGCACGTCGTCGCCGAGGACGAAGGCCAGATCGAGATCGCTCGACGGCATGCGGCTGACCGGTTTCCACTGGGCAGGTTTCGGCTCGCGATCGAGCACTTCGTCGAGGTTCAGTTCGAGGATCGCGACCCGTTCGGTGACATCGAAGCGCTGCAGCACTCCTGGGTCGATCTCGCCGACGGCGCCTGTCGGCTGTTTGCCCGCCTGCAGAACTGCCGAGCGGGTGGCGTGCAGGCCGGCCGGTACCCGACCCTGATCGATGCGTGCTCCGACGCCGAGCGCGGCGGAGACCTCCCGCCACACGGCCATCGCGGAGGTCGCGTCCTGGCCCGCCAGCACGACGCAGAGCGCCTCGTACTCGTCAGGCAGTTCGCCCGACCCTGGCGGATAGACGTGACCGATCTCGAACAGCTTCACCCCTGGGCACCGGTGCGATTCGTTGAACGCGACCGCTTCGAGCAGGCCGGGACGGAGTGAGGTACGCAGCACCGACTCCTCGACGACCAGCGGGTTGGTGATCGAGATCGACGGTCCGTCGAGACCTGCCTTGGCCAGGGTGTCGGGTGCGAGGAACGGATTCGGCATCGCTTCGGAAATGCCCAACCCGAGCAGCACCTCGCGGAGGAGTCGGCGTCGCTGCTGGTGCGCGGTGAGTGCACCGTGCACGGTCGACTTGGGCACGGTCGAACCGAGATTCGCGTAGCCGTGATGACGTGCGACCTCTTCGATCACGTCGACCTCGACGGTGCTGTCGGGTCGCCACGTGGGGAGAACCACATCGCGGGTGTCGCCGTCGCCCGACACGGTGTAGCCGATCGGGTCGAGCAGGCGCGGGAGGTCGTCAGCGGTCAGTTCGGTTCCCAGGATGCGGTTGACCTCACCGACCCGCACCGCCGTCGACCGCTGCTGGTCGGGCATCGATTCACCACGTTCGTCGGCCATGCCGGCGTGCACGACGAGATCGGGGCACGTCTCACGGAGCAGTTCGGCGAAACGGGCATGAGCGGTGTCGATGACGTAGGGATCACATCCGCGCTCGTACCGCGCCGAGGCTTCCGATCGCAGACCGAGCCGGGCCGACGTCTGGAGCACCGTCAACGGTGTGAACCAGGCGATCTCGTGCGCCACGACGGTCGTGCTGTCGCTGATCTCGGTGTCGAGACCACCCATCACGCCGCCGATGCCGATCGGCCGATCCTGCGCGTCGCAGATCAGCAGGTCGGCAGGTGTGAACGTTCGAGTGTCACCGTCGAGTGTGACCATCTGTTCGCCGTCCTCGGCGACGCGGATCCGGAAGCCGCCCCCACCAAGCGTGTCCAGGTCGTAGGCGTGCGTGGGCTGGTTGAGTTCGAAGGTGACGTAGTTGGAAACGTCGACGACGTTGCTGATCGGGCGCATACCCGCTGCGGCCAGGCGCCGTTGCATCCACGGCGCGCTCGGGGCCGACCCGCACACCACTCATGACGACGCTCGTGAATCGGCCGCAGCGGTCGCCGTCGACGATCTCGACCGGAGCAGTTCGTGCGGGGCCGTCGAGCACGAGCTCAGGGGTGGGCGGACGGAATTCGACGCCCATCCGAGCGGCGACGTCACGGGCGACACCGACGTAGCCCCAGCAGTCGGGTCGGTTGCGGGTGACATCGAGGTCGTACAGCACATCGGGTTCGATGCCGAGTGCGTCACCGTACGGAACACCCAGCGGCGCGCCAGCGGGCAGCACCATGATGCCGCTGTGGTCGTCGCCGAGGCCCAGCTCGTCAGGAGCGCAGAGCATGCCCTCGGAGTCGATGCCGAGGATCCCGCGTCGCTCGATCGTCATGCCGTTGGGCATCGTGGTGCCGAGCGTCGCCAGCGGCACGACGTCGTCGACCTCCATGTTGAACGCACCGCACCAGACATGTCGCTCCGTGCCGTCGCCGACATCGACATAGACGCGTTGGACCTTCGCCGCGTCAGGGTGCTGCACGAGCCGGAGCACTCTGGCGGTGACGACACCGTCGACAGTTGCGCCGACCTGCTCGACGTCACCGACCTCGAGTCCGAGCGACGTCATCACGTCGCCCAGCCTCGAGACCGATTCAGGATCGCCAGGATCGGCGAAGTCGCCATACTCGTTCAACCACGACAACAAGATCTTCATGAGGTCACCTCCAAGGTGATCGCCCGGACCTTCGCCGAGCAACGAAAACATCGAGAAAAGGGTCCTGAGACGAGACCAGGATGTTCGATCGCACGGCGCGATGAACCCGAGTTGCCGTGCGGCAACGAGCGGTGAGTCGCAACGCAGCGATCGGGCATCGTGGCTCGTCTCAGAATTGCTCCAGGAAGCGGATGTCATTGGTGAACATGTCGCGGATGTCGCCGACCTGGTGGCGTTCCTTCGCCATTCGATCGATGCCGAAACCGAACGCGAAGCCGCTCCACTGCTCAGGATCGAGACCTCCCGCAGCAAGCACGTTCGGATGGACCATGCCGCAGCCGCCGAGTTCCATCCACGTGCCGTCGGGGCTCTGGATGTCGAACTCGGCCGACGGCTCGGTGAACGGGAAGTAGGACGGCCGCAGTCGAGACGAGAACCCGCGCCCGAAGAACGCCTTGGTGAACGCCTCGATGGTGCCGGCGAGATCGGCCATCGTGATGTCGCGATCGACCACGAGCCCTTCGATCTGGTGGAACACGGGCATGTGGGTGGCGTCTGGCGTATCACGGCGGAAGACGCGGCCCGGTGCCACGATGTAGATCGGCGGCTCCTGTTCGAGCATCGCGCGAATCTGGACCGGAGACGTGTGCGTGCGCAGCACGGTCCGACCGGGACGGCCGCCCTCGGCCAGGTAGTCGACGAACAACGTGTCGAACTCGCCACGGGCAGGATGACCCTCTCCCATGTTGAGCGCCTCGAAGTTGTGCCAGTCCGTCTCGACCTCGGGTCCTTCGGCGATCTTGAACCCGAGACCGATGAACACATCCTCGAGTCGTTCCCATGCCTGGGTCACGAGGTGAGCATGGCCTCGGGCCGGCTTGCCGACGTACTCGGTGAGGTCGAGGCGTTCGGCTTCGACCTGGGCACCGAGCGCGGCAGCACCGAGTTCGGCGCTTCGAGTTGCCAGCGCAGCGGTCACGGCCTGCACGGCTTCGTTGACGGCCCGGCCGGCTGCCTTCTTCTCGTCGACGGTCGCCAACCCTCCGAGCTTCGTCTTGAGCTGGGCCAGCGGGCCCTTCTTGCCGAGCAGTTGAGAGTCGAGCACCGTCACCGATTCGAGCGAATCGGTGGCGTCGACCTGGGCGAGCGCTGCGTCACGGGCAGCGCGGATGTCGTCGATCACGAGAGTCCTTTCAAACACGACGAGCGTACGGGGCAAAACAGCATCCCCGGGTGGACTCAGGTGCGGGCGCTCGAGTCTTCAGCCGCGCCGTCCCCGGGTCGTCCACCCGGGGCACCGGAATCGCAGAGCCGTCATCACGGCGACCACACTAGGTGACGGCGTCTGCGCGGCCAACCAGGTTGCTGTCCGATCGGCTCGCTCACTGCGCTCTCGCCCGAGCGGCTTCGAAGACCACCAGCGTGGCGGCCATCGCCACGTTGAGGCTCTCCGCCCTGCCCTGATGCTCGATCTGTATCCAGCGATCGACCGGGACGTCGTCGGCCAGACCGTGCGCCTCGTTCCCCATCACGATGGCGAGTCGGCCGGACCAGTCGGTGTCCGTGTGTCGGTCGCCCTGGTGTGACGAGGTTCCGACGAGCGCCAGGCCGGCGGCGCGAACCGCAGCGAGCGTCGCATGTATGACCGGCACGTGGAACAGCGCACCGGCGCTCGCTCGGACGACCTTCGGGTTGAACGGGTCGACCGATCCCGGCGTCAGCACGACCGCCTCGACGCCCGCCGCCTCGGAGGAGCGCAGGATCGTGCCGAGGTTGCCCGGGTCGCTCAGCTGGTCCGCGACCACGACCAGCGCCAAGTCGGTGAGTTCCCACATGGAACCGTGCATGCGCACGATGGCGAGATTGGGTTGGGGGCGCTCGGTCGACGCCACGCGCTCGAGGACCCCGACGGCGAGTTCGAGCACCGGCGCCTCCGAGGCCGCCTCCGCTCCCGGAGCGACGAATTCGGACTCGATCTCCCAGCCGGCGGCGATGGCCTCGCGTATCAGAACCGGCCCCTCGACCACGAAGGCACCCTCGTCAGAACGCGAACTGCGGCGCCCGATCAGGCGCCGCAGTCGTTGAACCTTCGGGTTGCTGAAGGCCAGTTGTTCGCTCAGAACGGGGCCCTAGAGCGCGGCCTTGGCCTGGGCCACGATGGCCGAGAACGCGGTTGGATCGGTGACCGCCAGATCAGCAAGGATCTTGCGGTCGACCTCGATACCGGCAGCGTTGAGGCCGGCGATGAAGCGGCTGTAACTCATGTCGTTCTGACGGCAGGCGGCGTTGATCCGCTGAATCCAGAGACGACGGAACTCGCCCTTCTTCGCCCGCCGGTCGCGGAATGCGTACTGCCCGCTGTGGAGCAGCTGCTCGTTGGCGGCCCGATAGGACCGGCTCTTGTTCCCGTAGTACCCCTTGGCCTGTTTGAGTACCTTCTTGTGACGCTTCGTCTTCGTCACGCCGCGCTTGACGCGTGCCATGGTTCTGTCTCCTTGTTTCGTTCAGTGATGGTCGCTGCGAGTCAGCGGTCGCCGAGGAGTCGCTTGATGCGCTTCTCGTCGGAGGGGTGCACGTCGGCGTCACGGTCGAGACGGTGCTTGCGATTCGACGTCTTCGACTCGAACTTGTGCTGGTTGTTCTGCTGCTCGTGACGCAGCTGACCCTTGCCGGTCTTCTTGAACCGCTTGGCGGCCGTCTTCGATGTTTTCATCTTCGGCATCATTCGTCTCCTGATACTGCTTCGGGGGGCGCCTCGTCGGCCGATTCGACCGCTTCGGTCGAATCCACCGCGTCGGCGGCGGAGGCTTCGGCTGCGGCCTTCTTCTCCGCTTCCTCGGCTGCCTTCTTCAGCGCCTCTTGCGCTTGTTTGTCGGGCGACAACACGAGCGACATGCTGCGACCTTCCATACGTGCTTGGTTCTCGACCTTCGCGATCGGTCCGGCGGCTTCGATCACGTTGTCGAGGATCTTCCGGCCGAGTTCGGGGTGGGCCATCTCGCGACCGCGGAATTGCAGGGTCACCTTGACCTTGTGCCCGTCTTCGATGAACTCGATCAGGTGCCGCATCTTCGTGTCGAAGTCGCCCTTGCCGATCTTCGGCCGGAACTTGACCTCCTTCACGGTGACGTGGGTGGTCTTGCGACGTGCCTCTTTGGCTTTCTGCGCTTCCTCGTACCGGAACTTTCCGTAGTCCATGATCCGGCACACCGGCGGATTCGCCATCGGCGCGACTTCGACGAGATCGAGGTCGAGCCCACGGGCCATTCGCAGCGCCTCGGGAACCGGTTTGATCCCGAGTTGGTTGCCATCAGGACCGATCAACCGGACCTCGCGGCTCCGGATGCGGTCGTTGACACGATGTTGGTCGCTCTTCGGCGGTGCTATGACTGATCACTCCTGTGCAATGGGTGGCCTCCCATGTTCTGCTGTCTGGTCTGCTCGACGCGAATGTCAATGCGGAGCAGACGAGACGTCGGCAGTGCCACACGGGCATTGGCGACGTGACACGTCGTGATCTTCATCGACCCGGACGCACCCGTTGGCACTGCGTGCCGTTCGGTGGCCGGGTGGGAGTCGGTCGTGCTGACCCCACTTCGCCTCGGTTGTCATCGGCCGCCGTAACAGCCGACCTCGGTAGGGTAGCGCAGGTGAGTGACGAATCCGACGTGATGCCGATGGGCGACGATCCGAACGACGAGGGGGTCGATCGGGCCGCCGCCGACCAAGCTGCGCAGATCGAGGCCGCCATGGCCGAGGCGCGAGCCCGCCTGACCGACGTTCCCGCCGAGGTGGTCGTGACGAACCACGTGATGGGGCTGTACGAACTGGCGGCGATCCACCTGTCGTCCGAGACACCCGATCTCATCTCCGCCTCGCTGGCCATCGATGCGATGAGCATGCTGGTCGACGGTCTGGGTGACCGGCTCGGCGACGACGCCCCCACGATGAAGGACGCCCTCGGCAACATCAAGATGGCGTTCGTCGGGGTCAAGGCCCAGACCGGGCAAGCAACCCCCGACGACGACTGAGCCAAGCGCACCGCTCCCTACACGTCGCTGAACCGCCCGACGGGCGCCGAGGTCACCTTGCCGTTGCGGATGATCACGTCTTCTTCCAGCAGCAGCTCCGTCTGCACCCGCTCGTTGCCGGGCACGAGTCGACCCGACGCGTTCACGACTCGCCACCACGGTACGTCGATGTCGGTTGTCGACAAGATGCGACCGACGAGGCGCGACAGCTTCGGGTAGCCGGCCATGTCGGCGATGTCGCCGTACGTGGTGACCTCGCCCGGCTGCAACGTGATCAGCACGTCGATGATCCTGCGATGGCGTTCGTCCCCCGGATCCACCCGGATCAGACCTTGCGGAGTCGGCCGGCCTGGAACGTGCCGAACCTGGGAAGCAACCGGAAATCAACGGTCTGGCCGATGTCGATGGTGCGAGTTCCGTCGGCGATCTCGATCACGTGGAAGAGGTACGAGACACCGTCGTCACCCGTGACCGTGCCGAGCCCTTTCGTGTCCGAGAACTCGGTCACCGTCCCGGTCAGCATGCGCCCGCACCGATCTGCGGGCGCAGGACGGGTGAAGCGCCGGAGAGAAGGCGCGCGGATCGGGCAGTCGGAGCGAAGCGGAGATCAGTCCCGACCATCGACTCAGTGCACGATCTTGGTGATCGGGATTTCGAGGAGATCGGTTCCACCGGCGTCACGAAGGGCGGGGATCAGCACGTTGATGCCACGTTTCTCGACCACGGTTTCGATCGCGAAGTCCCCATTCGCGAGCTGATTCACCGTCGGCGACTTCGCCGACGGCAGCACCGAGAGGACCGCGTCACGCTGCGCTGCGGCGACGTTGACCTTCAGCAGCACCTTGCCTCGGGCCTCGAGCGCGCCGTCCAGCAGGGTCATCAGCTGGTTCATCGCCTTGCGCTTGTCCGGGTCGGCGAACGCCTCCCGGTTGGCGACGACTTCGGTGTAGCTCGTGAGGATCGTGTCGATCACCCGCAGTCCGGCAGCCCGCAGCGCCCGACCCGTTTCGGTGATGTCGACCACACAGTCGGCGATGTCCGGGATCTTGGCCTCGCTCGCTCCGTACGACAGCCGCACATCTGCGTTCACGCCGCGTTCGGCGAAGAAGCGCTTCGTCATCTCGGGGTACTCCGAGGTCACGCGCACGCCATCGGGAAGGTCGGCCACCGTCTGGACGTCGGAGTCGCCGGCAACGGCGACGACGACCTTGACCGGGTTCGACGTGGCCTTCGAGTACTGCAGCTCACCGAGGCTCTCGACCTGGGCGCCCGTCTCCTCGACCCAGTCCCGGCCCGTGATACCGAGATCGAACAGGCCCTCTTCGACGTACCCAGCGATCTCCTGTGGGCGCAGGATCCGGACCTCATCCACACGCGGATCGTCGATCGACGCCTTGTAGTCGACCGCTGACGAGCGGACGACGGTCAGATCCGCTGCTTCGAACAGCTCGAACGTGGCTCGCTCCAGCGAACCCTTGGGGAGGACGAGTCTCAGCACCCGGGCGAGGCTACCGACGGATGCAGGTGCGTCGGCCAGATGGTCTCAAGACCCCGCTCTGGAGGTCGATAGACGAGGTAGTGGATCTGCTCCCGAACTCCATGTCGTTCCGCTTCGTCGCGACGATCGACATCCGATCCGCCGCGGCCGTGCCGCGGGGATTCACCGGGCGCGTCCGCGTGTCCGGCAACGGGCGCCTCGATCAGGTGATGTGGTTCTGCGACGGCGAACTGGACAACCCCGAACCTCGCACGCCCGCCTACGTCAAGTTTCGGGCGAACGGCAAGCCGAAGCAGATCCGCCACTATCGGCAGGGCAGGCTGCACGATCCGACGCTCGGCCAGGCCGCCGTGGAGGGCTTCTTCGCTGACGGATCAGTCAAGTACCGCGAGCACTTCCGCTACGGCCGCCGGCATGATTCCGGCCACGTTCCAGCGATCACGAAGTGGCGCAACGACGGCTCGGTACGAACCGAGCATCATTACTACGAGGGCCTTCGGATCGAACGCGTCAGCCTCGCCGTCTGATCGTCTCAGTGCTCGGTCGGGTCCGAGTTCAGAAGTCGGAGTGCGTGCGGCAGGACGTCCAGAACGGCGTCGATCTGTTCGATCGTTCCCTTGGGTGATCCCGGCGTGTTGCAGATGATCGACTGCGTTCGGATGCCAGCGACCCCGCGCGACAAGCGGCCGAAGGGGCTGACGAGGCGCATCGCCTCGGCCAGGCCGGGCGCGTCGCGTTCGATCACTGCCCGCGTGCCTTCGGGCGTCTGATCACGGGGCGCGAACCCGGTTCCCCCGGTGGTCACGATCAGCCCGGCGAAGCCGTCACTCATCTCGATCAGCTTCGTTGCCACTTCGTCCGCTCCGTCCTGCGTGACCTGATGATCGACCACGTCGAACCCGTTGGCGGCGAGGTGTGCGGCGAGGCCACGGCCGCCGGTGTCGTCGCGTGCGCCGTGGAACACGCCATCGCTGACCGTGAGCACCTTGGCGGACAGGGTGGCCTGATCGGACGTGGCGTGGCTCATGTCGTGCGACGGTACCGAACGAGCACCATGCCGTCCGTGTCGGCTTCGTGCGGCAGCACCCTCCAGCCATGCCCGAACCGAGTCCAGGTGCCCGTCGGAGGTTCGCGGTCGTCGACCTCGAAACCGGTCGGGACCGGGTGACGGATCGACTCCGCCGCGGTCAACGTGCAGACGCTGTAGACCAGACGGCCGCCCGTGCGGACCAGTGAGGCGCACGCATCCAGCATGTGTCGCTGGAGGTCCACCAGATCGGTGATGTCGCCCGGTTGGATCCGCCATCGAGCGTCGGGTCGTCGACGCAGTGCACCGAGACCGCTGCACGGTGCGTCGAGCAGCACGGCATCGAACGAAGCGGGCACGAACGGGGGGACGGCGGCATCGGCCACGACCGGGCTCACGTGGTCCAGGCCGAGCCGTTCGACATTCTCGACGATGAGCTCGACCCGGCGCATCCGGATGTCGGCTGCAACCACCGACGCGCCGGTCCCAGCCAATGCGGTTGCCTTGCCACCGGGTGCCGCGCACGCATCGAGCACCCGTTCACCTGCCGTCGATTCGACCGCAGCAGCAACCCACTGGGAAGAGGCATCCTGCACGTACCCGTCGGCACGGACCGACATCGATGCGGCCTCGTTCATCCGGGACATCGAACGGAGCGCTGCGTCGTCGCCGACTTCCGATGTGAGCAATTCGCCGATCCAGTCGGGATAGCTGAGCCGGGCGAACTCGGACGGCCAGACCATGTCGACGGTCGAGACCTTGCGCAGCACCGCGTTGACGAATCCGCGGACCCGCTTCGGGGCGAGGGCGACCGTCTCCCCGACTGCGGCGTGCGGCGGCACGCCGGCGAACTCGAGCTGGTAGGCACCCAGTCGCAGCAACGTTCGGGTCGCCGAGTCGGGTGGCTTCGTGACGAATCGATCGACCAGGGCGTCACACGCACGACGCATCCGGGTCGCGCCGTACACCAGGTCCGTGGCGAATCGGCGGTCCGGACCGGACAGGTCGCTCCGATCGAGCATCGCACCCAGCACCAAGTTCGCATACGCGCCGTCGGCGTCGATCCGCTTCAGCGCGTCGAACGCAACGCGGCGCGCCGTCGTCACTCGAACCACTCGTCGTCGGCCAGCCGGGCACCGTTGCGCCACGCCGAGGCATCCATCCGCGGCTTGCCTTCGGGTTGCACCACCGTCGGGACGATCCGGCCGTCCACCACGTCTGCGGCATGGATCTTGAGCCGTGCACTGCGGAAGGTCGTCCAGGCGCCGCCGACGCGGATCAGCCGGTCGATCTCCTCGACGGGACGCGACCAGTCGATCCGGAGGTCGGCCGGGTCGATCTTGGCTGCGTACGTCGGCGTGCCGACCTGCGCGGCGGGTGTGCCGAGCCCGGCCACCAGCGTGTCGACCAGCAGTCGCGACCCGACGTCGACCAGCTCTCGCCGCAGTTCGTCGGCGGTCGTCGACGGCCCGATCGGCACGTCTGCTCGGGCGTACACACCGCCGGTGTCGAGACCCTCCTCGATCCGCATCACGCAGACGCCGGTCACGTCGTCACCGGCGAGCAGCGCACGTTCGACGGGGGCCGCGCCCCGCCACCTCGGCAGCAGCGAGAAGTGCAGATTGACCAGCGGGAGCGCATCGAGCACCTCGCCGCGGATGATCCGCCCATACGCCACGACCACTCCCAACTCGGCCCGGACCGACACGACGTCGTCGATGTCGTGCGACACCGGCACGCCCAACCTCTCGGCCGCGGCCTTGACCGGGCTGGGTGACAGGCGGCCACCCCGGCCACGACGCTTGTCGACGCGGGTCACCACGAGAGCGACGTCGTGACCGGCCTCGACCAGCGCCTCGAGCGGTGGCACCGCCATCTCCGGCGTGCCGAGGTACACGAGCCTCACTGCAGACGAAGCCGACGCAGTCGCGACTCGGGCTGCGGCGGTGCGGCCGACTCATTCTGCAGTCGACGGAACTCCTTCATGGCCTCTTTGCGTTGCTCAGGCTGCATCCGGTCGAACATGAGCACGCCGTGGAGGTGGTCGAGCTCGTGCTGGTACATGCGAGCCTCGAGCTCGTCGGCCTCGCGGTCGACGACTTCGCCGTGGATGTCGATGCCACGCATCAGGACCGTCTTCGGTCGCAGCATCTCGACGTAGAGACCCGGGATCGACAGGCACCCCTCGTCGTACACCCACTCACCGTCGGACTCCACGATCTCGGGATTGAAGATGACCTGCTGCTCACCATCGAGGTCCCACACGAAGATCTGCTTCTGCACGCCGATCTGCGGTGCCGCCAAGGCGATGCCGAGTTCACTCTCGTACAGCGTCGTGAACATGTCGTCGACCAGTCGGACGAGCTTGCCGTCGACATCGGTGATCGGCGAGGCCTTCGACTTCAACACCGGGTCGCCGAACGTGCGAATCGAGTAGGCCATGGCGTACCACGTTATCGGCGAGTCGGCGACGACGGATCGTCCCACAGCGAGCGAAACCGACGACGCCGATCCGTACGAACAGCCGGATCTGCGCAGGCCACCCCGGTCCGATGGGACGCATTCGGCTGCGGCCTGACTCGACGCACCGCCAGGTCCGAGGGCGACCGTGCACCGCCTGCGTGCCAGGCTGCAGCCAGTGGCCCACTACTTCGACGAGTCCCCCGATGTCGCATCCGATGTTCGTACCGTCGACGTCGCGCTCGCCGACATCGGCTTCACGATCCAGACCGACCGTGGCGTGTTCTCCCACGGCCATGTCGACACGGGCACCGCGCTGCTGCTGCGGGATGCTCCGCCACCGGCGCGATCGGGCCATCTGCTCGACCTCGGCTGCGGATCAGGGGCGATTGCGTTGGCGCTCGCCCTCCGGGCCCCGGAGGCGACAGTCTGGGCCGTCGACACGAACGAACGGGCGCGGCACCTGACCGAGCGCAACGCCCGGCGGAACGGAATCGACAACGTGCGGGTTCGGGCACCGAGCGAGGTGCCCGAGGACGTCCGACTTACGACGATCTGGTCGAATCCGCCCATCCGCATCGGCAAGCCAGCGTTGCACGAACTCCTGACCGACTGGCTCGGACGGCTCGACGAGTCGGGCACCGCCGTGCTGGTGGTGCAGAAGCATCTCGGCGCCGATTCACTCCAGCGGTGGTTGAACGACGAAGGTTTCCCGACCCGCCGCCTGGCCAGTCGCGCCGGTTACCGGCTGCTCGGGACGAGCCGACAGCAGCCATGATCAGCAAGTGCGCTGCGTCGGCAGATCCCGACCGTGTCCACAACCGAGACGACGAAGCGACGAGCATGGCGGGCGCAGGAACCGTGGCCGTCAGCGTGGCGGGTCGATCGCGATGCGCAGCCTCGCACCGGCCGGCCGAACGCCGGCGTTGATGGTTCGTCCGAGCAGCATCCAGTCGTCGGCACGGGCGACGTACTGGGAGTCGCCCCCGACGATCGCCACGCCGTCGACCAGCGGCATCGAGGCGACGAACTCGTCGCTCCCGGCGCCACGAATCTCGCCGTAGGCAGCGAAGGGCGGCAGGTTCAGCATCGAGCGTCGTTCGCGCTCGACGGCCGCGAGTCGGCCCGGGTCGGCATGCAGCGCGGCCTGGATGACCTCGTGGCGCGGCATGAAGGTCTGTATGAGCACACGCCCACCGCTGCCACGAGGGCCGACGAGCCGGGCGGCGCGCACCAACAACGCCATCGCCTGCTCCCCTGCCCGGTACCGCGGTGCCAGCACCTCACGGTCGAAGTCGAGAAACGCCACGGTGTCGGCGCGGTCGACCCGGTGCAGCGCTGCTTCGGTACCGACGTACACACCGGCCGAAGGCGGCCGCTCGGTCGAGGCACCCGTGACCAGGACCGTCGGACGGTTGGCCGCCGCCTCGAGTTCCTCGCGCAACCTGGTCACCCCCGGACGGAGATTCGCGAACCGCCCGGCGCCACAACGCAGGCAGACCGATGGCCGCACGGCGTCGCAACGCGGGCAGACGAGATTGCGATCGTCGTCGAGCATCACAGCTGCATCGCAGCGTTCGCAGCGAGTCAACTCCTGACACTGACGGCAGGCGAGAAGCCGGGCCCGACCCGTCGTGTTGCTGATGCAGACAACCGTGCGGTCGCGGTCCCGGAGATGGCGGACCAACTCGGAGGTGACCAGTGATCGTTTCCACGGCTCCTCGTCGGACCGGTCGATCACGTCGACGATCGGCCAACCCGAACGCTCGCGATCGATCGGCGGCTTCGTCAGATGCCCCCACTCGAGGGCGGTCAGCGTCGGCGCCGGCGAAACGAGCAGGACCGCAGCGTCGGCTCTCCTCGCTCGCTCGATCACCACATCGCGCGCATGCCACGTGGGCGAACCTTCCTCCTGCAATGCCTCGTCGTGTTCGTCCAACATGACGACGCATGCCAGATCCGGGCACGGCGCCCATGCGGCCGCCCGGGCGCCGATCACCACGTCGACTCCGCCGGCCGCTGCCGGCCAACCGGCCGGCATCACCGCGACGGTGCGGCCGGAACGACGCAGGCGGGCTCCGAGCAACATCGCCTGATCGACGGAAGGAGTGACCACGAGTGTCGGTCCGATCGACACGGCACTGAGCACGGCCGGCATCGGATCGCTGGCGGGCGGAAGCCGGAGCACGCCGCCGCCTGACTCCAGAATGGCCGTCGACGCCGGCGAGCGCGGCTCGACGATTGACCCCACTCGCCGAGTCTCCGGCACGTTCGTCACGACACGCTCCGGTGACGCGGCAATGAGGAAGTGGCGACGCCGCGCCGCCCATCGGATCGCGGCCCATTCGGACAGATCGACGAGTTCGGCAGCAGGACCGCGCCCGGTCAGCTTGGCGATCGGTTTGAGATCGGCTTCGTCGAGCGCGTCCGGTGGGTCCAGCGCCACCACCCACCCTCCGATGCGGCGTCCGTGCAACTCGGCTCGAACGAGCGACCCCACCTGCGTCGAGTCCGTCAGCTCCGCCGGCAGGAGATAGTCGAACTGTTTGTCGAGGCCCGTGACGTTCGGGAGTACCCGGGCGACGGTCACCTCGGGACGCTCGGGAACGGGACGCTCAGAGACCGACGGCGGCCTTGAAGTCGTCGAGACGGTTGGTGTCTTCCCACGTGAAACCCGATCGACCGAAGTGGCCGTAGGCGGCCGAACGCTGGTACCCCGGCTTCTTGAGGTCGAGGTCGCGAACGATCGCACCCGGCCGCAGGTCGAAGACCTCGCTCACGGCCCGCTCGATCGTGGCCACGTCGACGTGGTTGGTGCCGAACGTCTCGACGAACACACTCATCGGGTGGGCCATTCCGATCGCGTAGGCGACCTGCAGCTCGCACCGGTCGGCGGCGCCGCTCGCGACGACATGCTTGGCGACCCAGCGAGTCGCGTACGCGGCTGACCTGTCGACCTTGGACGGGTCCTTGCCCGAGAACGCACCGCCGCCGTGACGGCCCATGCCGCCGTACGTGTCGACGATGATCTTTCGTCCGGTCAGGCCACAGTCACCGTGCGGGCCGCCGATCACGAAGACTCCGGTGGGGTTGATCCAGACGTCGTACTCGTCGTCGGCGAATTGTTCGGGGAGGGTCGGGCGGATCACCTGCTCGATGAGATCAGGGCGGATGACGGTGTCACGGTCGATCCCGTCCTGGTGCTGCGTCGAGATCAGCACGCTCTTGACGGCCACCGGTCTGCCGTCTTCGTACTCGTACGTGACCTGCGTCTTGCCGTCGGGCCGCAGGTACGGCAGCTGACCCGACTTGCGAACGTCTGCGAGCCGTTCGGCGAGCCGGTGCGCCGTCCAGATCGGGAGCGGCATCAGATCGGGCGTCTCGTTGCACGCGTACCCGAACATCATGCCCTGGTCGCCGGCGCCCTGGGCGTTGAGCTGGTCCTCGCCGGCCTGGCCGGCACGGATCTCCTCCGACATGTCGACGCCCTGAGCGATGTCGGGGCTCTGCTCGTCGATCGAGACGATCACACCGCAGGTGTTGCCGTCGAAGCCGAACAGCGCATTGTCGTACCCGATGCCCCGGATCGTGTCCCGGGCGATCTTCGGAATATCGACGTAGGCGCTCGTGGTGATCTCGCCGGCGATGACGCACAGGCCGGTGGTGACCATCGTCTCGCAGGCGACGCGGCCGTTGGGATCCTCGGTCAGGATCGCGTCGAGAACAGCATCACTGATCTGATCCGCCATCTTGTCGGGGTGACCTTCGGTCACGCTCTCCGAGCTGAATGTCCAATGAGCCACTGCTCCTCCTCGTTTCGTGCTGCCTCAGAATGGTGAACGGTGTTGCGGGAGGTGGCGGCTCCCCGCCGCAGCGAGTGTGCGTGCCGCAGCCTTGCAGACTCACGGCGATGGGTTCCGGATCGACACGACGCGGTCGAACACGGCAGCCGCAATCGTACGCTTGTCGGCGAGCGGAACCACCTGTGCTTCCACTCCATTGCCGAGGATCGTCACGGCGTTGGTGTCGTGCCGGAACCCGGTGGCCGGAGCACCGACATCGTTCGCCACGATCAGATCCAGATGCTTGGCGGCCAACTTCCGCTGTGCGTTCGCGACGAGATCGTCGGTTTCCGCAGCGAACCCGACGAGGATCTGCCCGTCGGGCTTGCGTTCGCCCAGGCCCGCCAGGATGTCAGGTGTCGGCTCGAGCACGATCTCGGGGACGCCGTCCTGCTTCTTCAACTTGCGCTCGGCTGCGGCCTTGGGCCGGAAGTCGGCAACAGCTGCCGCCATGACCACGACGTCGCTGCCCGGTGCGAGGGACTGCATCGCGGCGTCCATCTCGGCGGCAGTGTCCACCGGCACCACGTCGATGCCGGACGGTGGCGGAAGGTCGACGGTCGACACGAGCGTCACGCGGGCTCCGCGCTGCGCCGCCTCGGCAGCAAGGGCATATCCCTGCTTGCCGGAACTGCGGTTGGCGATGACACGGACGGCATCGATCGGTTCCCGGGTACCTCCGGCGCTGACCAGCACCCGCACATCCGCCAGGTCACCAGCGGAGAGCGCGCGCTCGACGGCGGCCACGATCGATTCCGGCGAGGCCAGTCGACCGGCCCCCACGTCACCACCGGCGAGGCGCCCCGACTCGGGCTCGACCACGAACACGCCCCGCGTGCGCAGCGTCGCGACGTTGTCGGCCACGGCCGGGTGCTCCCACATCTCCGTGTGCATCGCCGGGCAGATCATCACCGGAGCACGCGTTGCGAGCAACACGTTCGTGAGCAGATCGGTCGACAACCCCATCCGGTAGGCGGCGATCAAACGCGCGGTGGCGGGAGCGACCAGGATCAGATCGGCGTCCTGACCGAGCTTCGTGTGAGGGATCGGTGTCTCCGGGTCGTCCCACAGTCTGGACTTGACCGGCTCGCTGGCCAGGGCAGACAGGGTGGTGCTCCCGAGAAAGCGTTGGGCACCATCGGTCATGACCGGCACGACGTGTGCCCCGGCATCGACCAGGCGGCGGCTGATCTCGACCGACTTGTAGGCAGCAATCCCGCCGGTGACACCGAGGACGATTCGCTTGCCCGCGAGCATGTTCAGCCGTCGGCGTCGGCGTCGACTTCGCCCTCGGGGAGGTCGAGTTTCGGCTCGACCGGCTCCGGCACGTCGGTCTGCACGATCTTGTCGACCGAGATCTCCTCGAATGCGATGCTCAGCGGCTTGCGCGATGTGGAGGACACCTGGGGCGGCACCATGTGGCCGAGCCCATCGCCGAGCTGGTTGAAGTACGAGTTGATGTTGCGCGCCCGTCGGGCCGCCAGCGTGACCAGGCTGAACTTGGAGTCGACGCGGCCGAGCAAACCCTCGATCGTGGGCGTCATCATCGTTTCGTGGCTGTTTGCCATGGACCAGCTCCTCAGTGGGCGCGAATTGCAGCCCGTGAAGCTTACCGGCCGGATGGTCTAGCGGAGGCGTTCACGATCGATGATCGCCATGATCTCGTCGACGGTCTGATCGAAGTTGTCGTTCACGACCACATGGTTGGCCTGTTCGCGACCGATCGGCTCCTCGATCTCGGCCTTGCGGAGCCGCGCCTGGACCTTGTCGCCGGGGTCGCCCCGCCCGCGGAGACGACGCTCCTGTTCCTCGCGCGACGGCGGCAGCACGAAGATCAGAACCGCCTGCGGGTACTGCCGTTTCACCTGTTGGGCACCGTCGAGCTCGATCTCGAGCACGATGTCGGGCGATCCCGCTCCATCGAACTCTTCGGGGCGGGGTGTGCCGTAGTAGTTGCCGAGGAACTCGGTCCACTCCAGGAACCCGCCGGCGGTGATCCGATCTTCGAACGCCTCGGCGGACGTGAAGACGTAGGCGTCCTCACGCTCGCTCGGTCGACGAGCCCTCGTCGTCCAGGATCGGCTCAGCCACAGGTCGGGATCGCGCCGAACCAGGGCATCGACGATCGTGCCCTTGCCGACGCCTCCGGGGCCGGAGACGACGATGATCAGACGGTCACGAGCCAAGCTGGTTCAGCAGGGAAGCGCGTTGTTGTGCACCCAAACCCTGCACGCGACGGTTGTCGGCGATACCGACGTCTTCCATCACGCGACGTGCCTTCACCTTGCCAACGCCGGGCAGGGATTCGAGCATCGAAACCACCTTCAGCTTGCCGACGTTGGGGTCGTCCGAATCGAGCGCTTCGTTCAGGGTCATCGACCCCATTTTCAGGCGGGCCTTGATGTCGGCCCGCGCCGCGCGCGCTTCGGCGGCCTTCGCAAGAGCTGCTGTCCGTTGCTCTGGTGTCAACTGCGGAGGTGTAGCCATCGGCTCAAACTACCGCGTTGAAATCCGCCAGGCGCGCAATCCCCCGGTCGGCGGCGAACGTCACCATCTCGTCGGCCACACGTGAACACGCCCGAGGGTCCGCAAAGCTGGCCGTTCCGACCTGGACCGCCTGCGCTCCGGCCACCATGAGTTCGACGGCATCCCATCCGGATGCCACACCCCCGACGCCGATGATCGGCAGATCCGGGAATGCCTGGCGCACGTCGTGGACCGCCCGGACGGCCACCGGGTGGATCGCTCGACCCGACAGGCCGCCACCACCGTTTCCGAGCGACGGGCGCAGCGTGTCGCGGTCGAGCACGAGACCCAGCAACGTGTTGATGAGCGTGACCGCCTCGGCGCCCCCGCCCCTGCATGCCGCCGCGACGTCGACGATCCGATCCGTGTTGGCACTCAGCTTCGCCCATCGAGGTCGTTCGCAGCCGGCCGTCGCGTCCATGACTTCGGCCGACAGATCTGCGTCGTGGGCGAAGATGCTGCCACGACCCTCGAGGTTGGGACAGGAGAGGTTGACCTCGACGGCAACGACCTCGGGCGGCGCAACGGCGAGCAGGTCGGCCGCTCTGCGGTAGTCGTCGACGGAACGTCCCCAGATGCTGCAGACGACCGTGGCGCCGGCTTCGACGAGTGCCGGGAGGTGACGCTCGAGCCAGTACTCGATGCCCGGACCCTGCAGGCCGACGGCGTTGATCATCCCCTGAGGTGTCGGATGCACGCGTGGCGCAGGATTGCCCGGCCACTCGAACGCCGCGATCGACTTCGTGACGACGGCGCCGATCGACCGGAGATCGAAGTACGGCGCGAACTCGTCGCCGTGGCCGGCGGTCCCGGATGCCGTCATGACGGGATGGCTCATCTCGACGGTGCCGATCCGGACCCGCGTGTCGATGCTCATGGCCGCGGTGGTACTCCTGCAGGGATTTCACCGGCAGTTGCGTCGGTGATTCACCCAGACCCTGCGCGGCGGCGAGGCCGGCGCTCACGGTGGTGACACAGCTGACGTGGTGCAGACTCGCGGCCTTGCGGATGTTCTCGTCGTCGTTTCGCCCGACCCATCCGCGGGGCGTGTTCACGACGAACACGATCGTGCCATCGGCGATCAGGTCGAACGCCGTCGGCCCTTCACCGCTCTGACGATCCTTGCCGAGCACACGGTCGACGGGCACGTCGAAACGCGCAAGGAAGTCAGCGGTGCCCTGGGTCGCCATCAGCCCGAGCCCATGCTCACGCATACGGCGCGCGACCACGATGCCCGCCGGCTTGTCTGCGTCGTTGAGCGACAGGAACACCGTCCCGGCCTTCGGGAGACTGTTACCAGCGGCCAACTCGGCCTTGAAGAACGCCCGGCCGAAGGTCGAATCGATTCCCATCACCTCTCCCGTCGAACGCATCTCCGGGCCGAGGGCGGGATCGACCTCCGGAAAGCGGTTGAACGGCAACACGGCCTCCTTGACTGCGACATGGCCGGACACCGGTTCGGTGAGAAGGCCCTCCTCGCGCACGTCCTCGAGGGTGGCGCCGAGCATCACCCGTGATGCGACCTTGGCCAGTGGGATTCCCGTCGTCTTCGCAACGAACGGGACCGTTCGGCTCGCACGAGGATTCGCCTCGATGACGTACACCGTCGTGCCCGCGACCGCAAACTGCACATTGATCAAGCCTCTGACATCGAGCCGGTTGGCAATTGCGGTCGTGTAGGCCCGCAACACCTCGACGACCCACTCGGGCAGAGTCTGGGGCGGGATCGCACACGCCGAGTCGCCGGAGTGAACACCAGCCTCTTCCACGTGTTCCATCACGCCGCCGATCAGTACCTCGCCGGTGTGATCGCGGATCGCGTCGACATCGACCTCGGTGGCGTTGGCGAGGAACCGGTCGATCAACACAGGTCGCTCCGCCGACAGGCCTCCCTCCCTGCCCAGGCTGCCGATGCCACTCAACTCGTCCATTGCCCGAGCCAGGTGGTTGCGGTCGTAGACAATCTGCATCGCACGCCCGCCGAGTACGTAGCTCGGCCGCATCAAGACCGGAAAACCGATCTCATCGGTGATCGACAGCGCCTCCTCGAGATCCACGGCGGTTCCGCCAGGCGGCTGCGGAATCTTGAGCGAGCGGCAGAGCTGATTCCACTTCTGACGGTCTTCGACGTCGTCGATCGACTGGGCCGAGGTGCCCGCCACCAGTTCGACCGGTATCTCACCGGAGAGCTTCAGCGGGGTCTGTCCACCGAGCGACACGATCACCTTGTCAGGTCGCTCGACCGCGATGACGTTGAGGACGTCCTCCTTGGTCAGCGGCTCGAAGTAGAGCCGATCACTGGTGTCGTAGTCGGTCGACACGGTCTCGGGGTTGCAGTTGACCATCACGGTCTCGAAACCAGCCTCGCGCAACGCGAAGGATGCGTGGACACAGCAGTAATCGAACTCGATCCCCTGTCCGATCCGATTCGGTCCGGATCCGAGGATGACCACCTTGGGTCGACCCGAGTCGCGGACCTCGCATTCATCTTCGTACGTCGAATAGTGGTACGGCGTCTGCGCTGCGAACTCCGCCGAGCAGGTATCGACCGTCTTGTAGGTCGGGAGGACGCCCAAGCGCTCGCGGGCGTTGCGCACAGTCGTCTCGTCCGACTCCCACAGCCATGCAAGTTGGGCGTCGGCGAAGCCGAGCCGCTTGGCTCGCTTGAAGTCGCGGGCCGTCATGTCGTCGACGGTGCGGCTCGCCAGTTCGTGCTGCTCCTCGACGATGATCGACATCTGGTCGAGGAACCACGGGTCGAAGTGGTTGACATCGCGAATCGCCTCGATCGACACGCCTCTCCGCAAGAGCTCGCCGATGTGGAAGATCCGCTCGGGGGTCGGCGTCGCTGTGCTCGCGAGCAGATCGTCGTCGCCGATCTCCGCGTAATGAGCGCTGGCCGGGTCGCAGTTCAGACCGAACCGCCCGTGCTCGAGCGAGCGGAGGCCCTTCTGCAAGCTCTCGGGAAATGTTCGCCCGATCGACATCGCCTCGCCGACCGACTGCATCTGCGTGCCGAGCACACCCGAAGTGCCGGGAAGCTTCTCGAATGCCCAACGCGGGATCTTCGTGACGACGTAGTCGATCGTCGGCTCGAAGCTGGCCGGCGTCGCTTTCGTGATGTCGTTCGGGATCTCGTCGAGTGTGTACCCGACGGCGAGCTTGGCGGCGATCTTCGCGATCGGGAAACCGGTCGCCTTGGACGCCAACGCCGAACTGCGGGAAACACGGGGGTTCATCTCGATCACCACCTGGCGGCCGCTCGTGGGGTCGACGGCGAACTGCACATTCGACCCGCCCGTCTCGACTCCGACCCGACGGATGCACGCGATCGCAGCGTCGCGCATCGCCTGGTACTCGACGTCGGTCAGCGTCTGCTGCGGCGCCACGGTGATCGAATCGCCGGTGTGCACACCCATCGGATCGACGTTCTCGATCGAGCAGATGATCACGCAGTTGTCAGCACCGTCACGCATCACCTCGAGTTCGTATTCCTTCCAGCCGACGATCGACTCCTCGACGAGGATCTCGCTGATCGGACTCGCATCGATGCCGTTCTTCGCCATGCGTTCGAACTCGTCGACGGTGTGGGCGATACCGGTACCGCGACCACCGAGGATGTAGGCCGGGCGGATCATGATCGGGAGGCCGATCTGTTCCATGGCGGTGCGGGCCTCGTCCATGTCGTGGGCGATCAGCGATCGGGGTGACTCGAGACCGATCTCGGTCATCGCGATCTTGAACTGTTCGCGATCTTCGGCGGTGGCGATCGCCTCGGCGTTGGCACCGATCATCTCCGGAGTGCCGGGCACGCCGATGAGGCCGCGCTCGAAGAGCTCCATCGCCGTGTTGAGGCCGGTCTGGCCACCCAGTGTCGGCAGGACGGCGTCGGGCTGCTCGCGTTCGATGATCGATGCGACGACCTCCCAGGTGATCGGCTCGATGTAGGTCGCATCGGCGAAATCGGGGTCGGTCATGATCGTGGCCGGATTCGAGTTGACCAGGATCACGCGGTAGCCCTCTTCCCGCAGGACTCGGCACGCCTGGGTACCCGAATAGTCGAACTCACAGGCTTGACCGATCACGATCGGCCCGGAGCCGATGATCAGGATCGACTCGATGTCACTTCGACGCGGCATGTCAGAGGCTCACCTTCCCGGTGGTCATGAGTTCATCGAACTGGTCGAACAGATAGCGGCTGTCGTGGGGGCCGGGGCCGGCCTCGGGGTGGTGCTGTACGCTGAAGCAGCGTTCGCCGACGACTTCGAGGCCCTCGCAGACACCGTCGTTGAGGTTGACGTGGGTCATTCGAACCTCCCGGTCCAGCCCGGTGAACGAGTCGGCGTCGACGGCGAAGTTGTGGTTCTGGCTGGTGATCTCGATCTTGTCGGTGAGCAGGTTCTTCACCGGATGGTTCCCGCCGTGGTGCCCGAACGGGAGCTTGACCGTGCCGGCGCCGAGCGCACGACCGAGCAACTGGTGACCGAGGCAGATACCGAAAACCGGGACGTGGCCGATCAACGCCGAGATGTTGTCGACGCCGTAGCCCACGACTTCCGGGTCGCCCGGCCCGTTCGACAAGAAGACGCCGTCGGGCTCACGAGCGAGCACGTCGGCGGCACTCGTGGACGCCGGGACGACCTCGACCCGGCCGAGGCCGGCGAGATGACGCACGATCGTGGTCTTGATGCCGAAGTCGTACGCCACGATCAGCCGGTCACCGTCACCGACCGTGTAGGCCTCACGGGCCGTGACCTGGGCGACGAGGTCGACGCCGTCGGTACCGGGCTCGGCCTCCGCCGCAGCCCGGAGGTCGGCCTCGGAGGCGTCCCCGAACGCACCGGGCATGGCGCCTGTGTCGCGGATGAGTCGCGTCAATCGACGGGTGTCGATCCCCGCGATGGCAGGAATCCCAAGACGGTGCAGCAGCGCCTCGAGGTGCCCCTCGGAGCGATGGTTGCTGGGGCGCCGGGCGAGGTCGCGAACGATGACGCCACGACAGAACGCCGCCGCGGGACTCGTGATCGCGCGCGTTGACGCCGTAGTTGCCGATGTGGGGATACGTGAACGTGATGATCTGACCGGCGTAGCTCGGGTCCGTGATGATCTCTTGGTACCCCGACAGCGCCGTGTTGAACACCACCTCACCGGTGGCGGCACCACCAGCGGGTTCGGCGCCGATCAGCTCACCCTCGAAGACGCTTCCGTCGGCGAGCACGAGTTGGCCCTCGCGGATCGTCACGAGACACCTCCACGCAGCATGACGATGGGGCCGGCGCCCGTCGACCAGGTCTCGACGGGTTCGGCACCTTGCGCCCGTATCGCGACCGTTTCGGCCCTTCTCGAGAGGGTTGCGACGGGGTTGGCAGCCGTCGAAGGCGTCGCGGGGTGGTGCCCGATTCCTACATCATCATGGACGCCCCAGACCTCGCTTCGCTCGGCGTTGCTGTCACAGGGCGTGACGAGTCTGATGTGTGTGTTCACGTTGTTCCCCCACTCGATTGACGGCTGTGAATTGTCATGCGAATCGCCGGATGGTCATTCATCATCTCGTTGCCTCGCCATCGATGACGACGGCGCTGCCTCGCAGCACCGTGTGTCGGACCTTGCCACGGAGGGGGACACCGACGAACGGGGTGTTCCGGCTCTTGCTGGCCAACTGGACGGGGACGACCTCCCAGTGCTCGCTCGGGTCGAAGACCGTGAGGTTGGCCGGCTCGCCGGCAGCGACCGGGCGGCCGTGTTGATCGGCAACGCCCGCAATCCCCGCCGGCCTCCACGACAGTGCCGCGACGACATCGGCGAGCGGCATGTCGAGGTGTGCCAGGCTCACACCGAGCGCAGTCTCCAAGCCGACCATGCCCGGCGGAGCCTGGTCGAGCGGTTGCTCCTTGGTCTCGGAAGCGTGTGGGGCGTGATCGGTCGCGATCGCGTCGATCGTTCCGTCGGCGAGGCCGGCGCGAACGGCTTCCACGTCCGCCATCGTGCGCAGCGGCGGATTGACCTTGTACAACACGCTGTAGCCCGCGAGTAGTTCGTCGGTGAGGCTGATGTGGTGCGGCGTTGCTTCGGCTGTCACAGGGAGTCCGTCGGCCTTCGCGCCCCGGACGAGATCGACGCTGCGTTCGGTCGACAGGTGCAAGATGTGCACCGGCGCACCGGTGAGCCGAACCAGCTCGATGTCGCGGTACACCATCAGTTCCTCGGCGATCGATGGCCACCCGGGCAGTCCGAACGTGGCGCAGCAATGGCCCTCGTGCATCACGGCGCCCTCCGTGAGCCGCTTCACCTCGCAATGCTGCGCCAGCACGATGCCGAGATCGGCGGCGTACTCGAGCGCACGACGCATCAGTAGCGGGTCCTGGACACCGTCGCCGTCATCGGTGAACAGGTGGACGCCGGCCGCGGCCAGCTCGCCGAGGGGCGCGAGTTGCTGGCCGGCCCGACCGATCGTGATCGAACCGGACGGCCGTACGTCGCACAGCGCGGCGGCCTCACCCTGACGCCGCACGAACTCCACCACGCTGACCGAGTCTTGCGTCGGATCGGTGTTCGGCATCGCCACGACACACGTGAAGCCGCCCCGCGCCGCCGCCCGCGATCCGGTCTCGATCGTCTCTGCCTCTTCCCGACCGGGTTCACGGAGGTGGGTGTGGAGATCGACGAAGCCGGGGCTCACCACGCAGTTCGTGGCGTCGAGCACGTCGTCGGAATCCATGCGCTCGATCGACGCAGCCACGTCGGCGACACGCCCATCGACCACGCGCACGTCGGCGCGTCGCTCCCCCGTCTGATCGAGCACGAGGCCACCCGAGATCAGGATCTGACCGCTCATTCGTTCTCCTCCAAGTCGGTACCGCTCCCCAGTAGTTCGAACAGCACGGCCATCCGCACGGCGATGCCGTTGGTCACCTGCTGCGTGATCACGGCGCCTGGAAGCTCGCTCGGATCGACGGCCATCTCCACGCCCCGGTTCATCGGACCCGGATGCATGATGAGCGCGTGCTCCGGCAGGGCGGCGGCACGCGGCGGTGTCAGCCCGAACCGCGCGGTGTACTCGCGCAGGGATGGGACGAGCGACTCGGTCATACGCTCCTGCTGCATGCGCAGCAGGTAGAGCACGTCGACATCGGCGATCACGTCGTCGAGATCGGTCGTCGTCGGCACGTCGATCGACGGCGGGAGCAGTGTGCGGGGCGCCACCAGCGTCACACTGGCGCCGAGCAGTGTGAACGCTCGGATGTCGCTGCGAGCGACGCGGCTGTGTTTGACGTCCCCGACGATCGCGATCTTCAGCCCGTCGAAACTGTCGCGACGGTTGAGAGCCGTTCGAATCGTGTAGCAGTCGAGAAGCGCCTGGGTCGGGTGAGCGTGCCAACCGTCTCCGGCGTTGACGACAGCGGCGTTCGTCCACTGCTCGACCTGCCACGGCACCCCGCTCGAGCCGTGCCTGATCACGAACGCATCCACTCCCATTGCGCCGATCGTCTCGATCGTGTCGCGCGAGACTCTCGCCCTTGTTCACGCTCGATGACGACACGGCGAAGTTCATGGTGTCGGCCGAGAGCCGCTTCGCTGCGGTCTCGAAGCTGAGACGTGTGCGTGTCGAGTCCTCGAAGAACACATTGCACACCGTCTTGCCTCGGAGTGCCGGGACGTGCGGGTTGGGGCGGCGGTTGACCTCGGCCATGTGATCGGCAAGGTCCAGCAGTTTGGCGATGCCGTCGACGCCGACCTCATCGATCGATCGGAAGTGCTTCATGCCGAGATGACCACTCCCTCGGCGGTCGTGTCGACCCGTTCGACGGTCGATGTCGGCAGATTCTTACCGACGAAGTCAGGTCGGATCGGCAACTCACGGTGACCCCGGTCGACGAGCACGGCGAGCTGCACGGCGCTCGGTCGGCCGTAATCGGTGATGGCGTCAAGCGCGGCCTTCACGGTGCGGCCCGTGAAGAGCACGTCGTCGACGAGCACGACAATGGCGCCGTCGATCTCGAAGTCGATGTGGCTGACACTGCCCGGCGACACTGGCCGCAGGCCGATGTCGTCGCGGTACAGCGATGCGTCGATCGAACCGACAGGCACTGCACGCTCGATGCGTGCGATGTCGGAGCCGAGCATTTCGGCGAGCCACACCCCGCCTCTCTGGAGGCCGATCAGAGCGACGGCGTCGAGGCCTTGGTTCCGCTCGATGATCTCGTGTGCCATGCGGGTCACGGCCCGGCGCACGTCGTGAGGTCCGAGAACCTGCTTGCTGTTGGTCACGTTCTCTCCTGCCGTGTGGGCCTCACAGGACCCACTTCACGGTCAGGCGTGGAACCTAGCGCGCCCGCTGCACGCGCGCCCGCCCATCGCGCGTATCCGACACGATTTGTACGAATCGTCAGCGCGTCGCACCCGGCGCAGTGTTCGTGGCCGGCGCTGACACGCGGCGGCGGATCGATCTGGTCGCCGCAGCGATGGTTGATGGTCCGGACCACACGACGTTCACGATGCCAACCGAGCAGGCTGACGGTGGCCGTGGCGAGTGCGAATCGGCAGCCCTCCAGGCCGGAAGGCCACACCAGCGGGCGATCAGGATCGACAGCAGATGCCCGTGTGCGAACGCCGGCCGGCATCGTGGCCGAGCGATCGCAACCTGGTCGGCCCTGGTCGCTCGCACCGGTCGGAGTGCGCTCGTTGGGTAGCGTGACCGGATGCACGATCTGGTGATCCGTGGTGGCGACGTGATCGACGGGACAGGCACGATCGCACGTGTCGCGGACGTCGCCATCACCGCCGGCACGATCGTGGCGGTGGCCGCGGCCGGCGACGACGTCGGCCCCGCGCACCGCGAGATCGACGCATCCGGACTCCTCGTCACACCCGGGTTCGTCGATGTGCACACGCATTACGACGCCCAAGCCTCGTGGGACCCGTACCTGACGCCCAGCTCATGGCACGGTGTGACCACGGCGGTCATGGGGAACTGCGGGGTCGGCTTCGCTCCGGCGGCACCGGATCGCCACGACTGGTTGATCGAGATGATGGAGGGCGTCGAGGACATCCCTGGCGCCGCGCTCACCGAGGGCATTCAGTGGTCGTGGGAGACGTTTCCCGAATACCTTGACGCACTCGACGCTCGCTCCTATGCGATCGACATCGCGGCACAGGTGCCACACGGTGCGGTTCGCGGCTACGTCATGGGTGACCGGGGTGCCGCCAACGAGCCGGCGAGCGGCGCTGACATCGACGAGATGGGTCGCATCGTTGCTGAGGGTCTGGCGGCCGGAGCGCTCGGCTTCTCGACGTCGCGTACGCCCCTCCACACATCGAAGTCGGGTGAACTTGTGCCCGGCACCATGGTCGACTCCGAGGAGCTCATGGGTATCGCCCGGGCCATGACCGACGTCGGACACGGCGTGTTCCAGTTCGCTCCCGAGCATGTGATCCTCCCAGGCCAGGAATGGTCGTGGATGCGCGAACTGGCCCGCGAGACCGGACGCACGGTCAGCGTGAACTTCAACCAGACCGACCAGGCACCCGACCTGTGGCGAGAGGTACTCGACAAACTCGACGAGGCCCGAGCGGACGACATTCCGATCGTGGCCCAGGTGCACGGCCGCACCGTGGGCCTCCTGATGTGCCTCGAAGGCAGCTACCACCCGTTGATGTTCCACCCGGCTTATCAGGAGATCGCTGAACTCCCGCTCGCCGAGCGTTGCGCCGCCCTCTCTCACGGGCCGATCCGCGAGCGACTCGTCGAGGAGATCCCCGACGACAACGGGTTCTTCGAGAACGTCGTGCTCGACACCATGTGGAAGACATGGACCGTCGCCGACGGAGACATCGACTACGAACCGAACCCGGCAGACTCGATCGGCTCGCTCGCAGAACGCACCGGCACCCCGGTGATGCAGCTCGTGATCGACCAACTGTTGACGGCCGAAGGACACGGCATGGTCTACGCGCCGTTCTTCAACTACAGCTACGGCGACCTGAGTTTCACGTACGAGGCACACCTTCATCCGTCGACGCGCATCGGCATCGGCGACGCCGGCGCCCACGTCAGAGTCATCTGTGACGGTGGGACGCCGACGTTCATGTTGACGCACTGGGCGCGCGACCGTTCCCGGGGGCCCAAGCTCGACCTCGAATACGTGATCCACCGTCAGACGAAACAGACAGCCGATCTGTACGGACTGGGCGATCGGGGCGTGCTCTCACCCGGGTTGCGAGCCGACGTGAACGTGATCGACTTCGAGGGCCTCACGTTCGGCAAAGCCCGCATGGCGTGGGACCTTCCAGGAGGTGCGCCCCGTCTGGTGCAACGCGCCAGCGGGTACCGCCACACCTTCGTCGCCGGCGTCGAGACGGTGGTCGACGACGAGTTCACCGGAGCGCTCCCTGGCCGACTCGTCCGCGGGCCCCGCTGAGCTGATGTCGTACGCCACCGATCTGCCCGCTTCCTTCGCGCGGCACCGTCGTGTTGGTCACCGCGAACCACGCTCGCTCGATCTCCGCCGTACTCGGTGAACTGACCGTCGCAGCCCACGAGCTCGCCGCTGATGGCGTCGTTCTGAACGTGCTCATCGTCGACGCGGGCTGCGAGGACGACAGCATCGACATCGCCCGACGGGCCGCCGACGACCTCGGTCTCGAGCTCCACGTCACCACAGCGAGCGGGGACGGCGCCTGGATCACCCAGCGAGACGGCTTCGCGCACGCACTCAAGCATTCGCAACCCGACTTCCTCGTCACGTTCGACCCGGCCGGCCACCACGACGCACGTCAGCTCCCCGACCTCGTTCGATCGTTCCGGGCCAAGGGTAGCGGTCTCACGATCGGCTCGCGATGGGTTCGGGGTGGGTCCGCGCCGGGCATGACCCGACGTCGGGCATCGCTCAGCCGAGCGGCAAGCTTCTTCGTCGCTCGCGCGACCGGCCTTCGCCGGGTGCGCGATGTCACGACCTCATTTCGCGTCATCCGCCCGGACGCGGCCGACCTCGTTGCGACTCGCCCGGCCACAGAGGGCGACTACGGCTACTACTGCGAGTTCGCGGCCGCCGTGCAGGCGTACGGGTTCACCGTCGACGAGGTGCCGATCACGTTCCGACCCCGGTTCGCCGAGGTGCCGGGGCTCAGCCTCACCGACCTCACCCAATTCGGATCCGACGTACGCCGGCTGCGAGCGAGAGTGCGAACGATCCGGTCCGAGATGGCGATCGACCAAGCCACCTGGGCGGCCCGCTCGGGTCTCATCCGCGAACAGTCACCGGAGATCGGATCCGAGTTCGGTGCGCTCGAGGAACTCACCGAGTTGAGCAGTGCCGGCAACTTCACGAGATGGATCGTCGATGCGCTGGAGACTCCGACGGGAGCGCACACGCTCGAGGTCGGGGCCGGATTCGGCACGATCGCGGCCGAGATCGCCCGCCGACATCCCGACGGCCATGTCACTGCGATCGAACCGGCCGCCAACGTCTTCCCCACACTGCTCGAGCGCGGGAACGAGTTCACGAACCTCGACGTGGCACAGGTGACCTCCGGCGAGCTCGCCGAGTCCCCGGCGCGAGCGACGTTCGATTCGGTGCTCTATGTCAACGTGCTCGAGCACATCGCCGATGACGCCGCCGAGCTGCAGACGGCGTCGCACCTGCTCGCGCCCGGTGGTCGGGTCGGGGTGTTCGTCCCCGCCATGCCGTCGCTGTACGGCAGTCTCGACTACAAGTCCGGTCACTACCGGCGATACACCGCCGACCAACTTCGATCGCTGCTCGATCACGCCGGCTACGTCGACATCGACGTCCGCTACTTCGATGCCGTCGGCGTCGTGCCGTACTGGCTGATGTACCGAGTGCTCAACGTCTCGAAGCTCGATCGAGTGTCGTCGACCGGGTACGACCGGGTGATCGTTCCGCTCAGCCGCGCCCTGCAGACGATGCTCCGACGCCCGCCGCGCGGCAAGAATCTTGTCGCGACTGCACGTCGACCGGTTGCGGGCTGAGGTCGGGCGGCCGCCTCTCCTGATGGGTCAACTCATGGCCCGCCGCGTACGTCAGCGTGTGTTCGGACCCTGCCTGCGACGACGCCGTGACGATTCCCAAGCCCTGACCACATCCTCGCGGGCGGCCGTGCTCAGCTGTCGACGCGGCGGCCGACCACGACGTCGTCGGCGTCGAGCAGCACCTCGTACTCGCCGTCGGGGGCGATGAGATCGGCGAGGAGTTCCTGTTGTTCGGGGCCGACCTGTTGCCGGTCGATGACGATGTACTCGATCTCGCTCGGATCGGGCAGCTTGTAGGTGTCGTCGTTCCCCCAGTACGCAGGCACCCAGGGGTTCGGCCAGTCGTAGATCTGTTCGCGGTGCGCCAGGTGCGGCCCCATCGTGTAGGTCGCCGTGACCGAGACGTCGTCGGGTACGAGCGCGATGGCATCGCGCATCGTCTCGTGCCGTGCGACCGATCGTCCCCAGACTTCACTCTCGGCGCCGATCGGCGAGGGCGACCAGGCCACGTTGGTCACGTACGCGCACACCAGCATCCACGGCACCAGGACCCGTCGGACGAAACGGTACCTCCACATCCATGCGGCCGCCTCGATCGACGCGATGACGATCGGCAGGCGATCATCACGGCCGTGTACTGGTACCGGATCGATCGTGCGTACGGGCTGCTCCCGATCACGCTGGCGAGCAACTGAGGGCCGGCCATCGCGAGCTGCGGCAGCCCCCCGACCGGGAGTCCACCCCAGGGCAGGAGGAGGTCTCGGTAGAAACGGAGCCGATCGGGTTGGGTGGCGTCGGACACCACCCGATCGGGCCTGGTGATGATCGTCTCGGCGATCTCGACCGTGTCCGACCCGTAGCTGCCGTAGAAGTAGCCGATGTAGAACGGCTGTTGGCCCTGGTTGAACGCCGGGATCACGAACCGGGTGCACACGACGTACCAGACGACGCCGAGCGCGGATGCCGCCAGCGCCATCCGCTGATTCCGTCGGTCGCTCGGATCGTCGCCGCGCATCATCCACCACAGAACCAGACCCATCACGAACACTGCCAACGCCGTGTCTTCGCGCATCGACAACGCGATGACGATCGAGATGAAGAACGCCCGCCAGCGATGGTTGATGGCAAACCACCAGGCGAACAGCAACGGGGTCACGACGAGAGCCTCGGGATGGAAGTTCGCCCAGGCGATCCACTGAATCGGTGCGTACATCAGATACACGCCGGCGAAGGCGAGGGCGACCCATGGGCTCTTGAGTCGATCGCGGGCGATGAGGTACGTCGGGATCGCGCCCGCCCCCAACGCTGCTGCCTGCACCGTGATCAGGAACGCCGGCCCTGCCCCCAGCCAGTAGAACGGAGCGAACGCGAGGGCGATCAGGTTGACGTGATGGCCCCAGAAGTCGATGCCGCGAACCGTGATGAAGGACTTGCCACGCGACACCAGCCAGAACCCTTGGTCGTAGATTCCGAGGTCGAATGCCCAGGTACCGAAGGTGTTGTGCCGCTGCACGCCCAGTCGTGCGAACACGATCGTGAAGATGGTCGCGCCCGCACAGGTGAGCCAGGCGGCCGGGTGCACGGCCGCCAGGGCTTCGTGCGAGCGCCGGACGAATCCGTCGAGCCGGGTCGTCGACTCGTCGGCGACCTCGACGGTTGGAGCCTCCTCGTCGGCCGCGTCCGACCCGTGGTCACCGGTGACGACGGATCCCTCGGCGGCGTCATCGGCCTGCGGCGTGCGCTCGGCGTCAAGACTCACGGCGTCCGACACTATCCCTGACGGTGAGGGCGCCCGGGTCAGGCGCCGGATCGGACGTCGCCCGCGACCGCGGCCAGGACGCCGTTGACGAATCGTCCCGAGTCGTCGGTGGAGAATCGTTTCGCCAGTTCGACCGCCTCGTTGAGCACCACGGCGGTGGGTACGTCCGGACGCTCGAGCAGCTCGAACACTCCGAGCCGCATCACGTTGAGGTCGAGCACCGGCATCCGCGCCAGGCTCCAACCCTTCGCACGCTCGTCGATGTGACGGTCGATCGCCGACATCGAGCGGCCGACGCCGAGCACCAGTTCCCGAGTCAGCTCGTCGGGTTCGACCACCTGCAGTTCGATCGTGTCGGAGGGTTCGATTCCTTTCGAGTGCGCTTCGTAGAGCAGATAGAGCGCGCGCTCGCGGGCGTCCGAACGCTCGTCGGGTCGCAGCATCTCGGACCGCGCGTCATGTAGTCGCCGGTGCGGGTGTCGACGCGGATCTTCTCGCCGACCTCGACGAACAGGGGCACCTGAACGACCTTGCCCGTCTCGAGCGTCGCGGGCTTGCGGGCACCGCTGACCCGATCGCCCTGCACGCCCGGCTCGGTCTCGGCGATCGTCAACTCGACCGATGCCGGGATCTCGACACCGATGATCTCGTCGTCGAAGAACGCGACCTGGGCGTTCATGCCCTCGATCATGTAGTCGGCGGCTTCGCCGAGGGCGACGGGTGCCACGTTGAGCTGCTCGTACGTGGTGTTGTTCATGAACACGTAGTCGTCGGCGTCGCGATACAGGAACTGCATGTCTTCCCGGTTGATGATCGCCTGCTCGACCTTGATCCCTGCATTGAAGGTTCGGTCGAACACGTTGCCGGACTTCACGTTCCGAAGCTTGGTCCGGACGAAGGCGCTGCCCTTCCCGGGCTTCACGTGCTGGAAATCGACGACCTGGAACAGGCCGTTGTCGAGCTCGAGCGTGATCCCGGTCTTCAGGTCGTTGGTGGTGATGGTGGGCATGGCGAGTCCTTCGGCGATGCGGTCGAATTCGACAGCCCGATTCCGTGACCTCCACGAGGTCTTCGATCCGGAAGCCGCCGAAGCCGACACGATAGAGGCCAGGTTCGACAGTCACGACGTCGCCGGCGCGGAGTTCAGCCGTCGACGTGGGCGATTCGAAGGGATCCTCGTGGATCAGCAGTCCGACGCCGTGACCGACGGAGTGCGGAAACCAGTCGGCGTAGCCGGCTTCGGCGATGAGCTCGCGGCACGTCGCATCGACGTCCCGTGCGGCGACACCAGCGCTCACGGCTTCGAGACCGGCGATTTGAATGCCGAGCAGGAGATCGTAGATCTCGGCTTGCTCGTCGGTCGGCGACCCGATGACGTAGCTCCGCGTCATGTCGGAGTGATAGCCGTCGACGAGCCCTCCCACGTCGATCACCACGGTGTCGCCCTCCACGATCCTGCGGTGACCGGCCTCGTGGTGCGGGCGAGCGGCGTGCTGTGGACCGGACGCGACGATCGTGTCGTAGCTCGGCCCGTCGGCACCGTGGAGGCGCATGCGGTATTCGAGTTCTCTGCGCACGTCGGCCTCGGTCATCCCAGCGAGCAACGGGGTGACCTCGGCGAGCGCCGCATCCGCGGCCCGACAGGCGGCGACGATCCGTGCGATCTCACCGGTGTCCTTCGAGCGTCGCCGCGTCCTCCAGCAGGCCGTCGGCGGCGACGACCGTCAGATCGGACGCCAATGTCGACCAGCGTTGGTGGGTCGAGTGAGCCGGCCTCGACACCGACCGATGTGACGCCCCCGAACTGGGCGACGAAGGCCTCGTGCTGCTCGGCCTGCGTGAACCCTGTCACGACCTCGCCCTCGACACCTGCAGCTGCGAGCTCATCGGCCGCTCGTTCGCGGTAGCGGCCGTCGGTGATCAGCACCAGTCGATCCGGGAGCAGTGCGACCGAGCCATTCGAACCGGTGAAACCGGTGAGCCACCGGACGTTGGTCAAGCTGGTGACCGCGAGCGCAGCAGCCGGGTGGTCGGCAAGCCGTCGCCGCATGGCGTCGGCGCGGCCTGAATACTCGATGGGTGGGAGCACTGCGGTCATGACAGCTTGGCCGCCACGGCTGTCATCGCGAGCTCGTACCCGTGTTGACCGAAGCCCATGATCGACCCGGTGGCGACCGGCGCGACCACACTCGTGTGCCGCCAGGGTTCGCGGGCATTCGGATTGGAGATGTGTACCTCGACGATGGGCCCTTCGAACGCGGCCAGCGCATCGTGGATCGCCCAGGCGTAGTGCGTGAACGCTCCGGGGTTGATGACGATTGCGTCGCATCGACCGCGGGCGTGGTGGATGTGATCGATCAGTGCTCCCTCGTGATTCGACTGATGCGGTTCGATGATCAACCCGTGTCGTTTCGCGGCTGCTCGGGCGAATTCGACGTGGTCCTCGAGCGTGTCGGTGCCATAGACCTCCGGTTCACGCTCGCCGAGCAGGTTCAAGTTCGGCCCGTGCAAGAGCATCACCAATCCGGTCACGGTCGATCACGGTACTCGCCGCCGGCCGCCGGACACGTGCCGCCTCTCCGCGGACGGGCCGGAGCCGCCGATGAGCGACACCTCCGGCGCTGAGCGCCCACCGAAGTCAAGCGCCGGAACCGCCGGGCAACCCGACGCCACGCCCGGAGATCACCTCTCGCCAGCCGGTCCGGTCGATCCGGTACAGCACGTGCGGTTTGAGTGGGCTGCCGTCGGGGACGCTCGGGTGATCGAAGTCACCGTCGACGTCGCGGGACATCCCGATCTTCTCCATGACGCGGCGCGAGTTGGCGTTCGTCACCGCCGTGAAGGAAAGGACTTCGATGAACCCGAGGTCCTCGAATCCGTGTCGGAGGCATTCACGGGCCGCCTCGGGGGCGATCCCGCGTCCCCAGTGATCCGATCGGATCCGCCAACCGATCTCGATGCCGTCGCGGAACCAGGGCACCATGAATCCCGTGTAGCCGATGCTCCGACCGTCGTACTCGACGCACCAGACGCCAGCGCCGTGATCAGCGAAGTGCTGCACGATCCTGTTCATGAACGCATCGGACTGCGCTCGATTCATGACCGGACCGATCGTCTCCATGACCCGCGGATCGGAGTTCAGTTCGTGGAACGCAGCGCGGTCCGAGTCGCGCCACTGGCGGAGCGTCAGCCGCTCGGTGGTCAGGACGGTGTCCGTCATGCCATTCGATCGAGCGCTCGGAGCACGGAGTCCTCCCCCACGTCCACCACGACCTCGACGCCGTCGGGACCATCGAGCACGAACGTGAGCCCGTCGAGCGCCTTCTTGTCACGACGCATCAGATCGAGCAGACCGTGCGGGTCGAGCCCGGGCGGGAGGTCGGTCCCCAACCCGTACTCCTCGCCCACGACCTCGAAGTGCTGATCGATTCGGTCGAGCCCGATGCGGCCGGTGATCTCGGCCAGGTGCGCAGCGAAGATCAGCCCGATGGCGACCGCCTCACCATGTGCGAGCCGGTGCTCGGTAGCGACCTCGAGCGCATGCGCCAGCGTGTGCCCGTAGTTCAGGAGTGCCCGGCGACCGCCCTCGCGTTCGTCAGCGGCGACGATCTCGGCCTTGATCGCGACGCAATGCGCCACCCGCTCGGGAAGGTCCATCGCCAAGAGATCGTCACCGGTCAGGAAGTGGTACTTCGCCATCTCGCCGTACCCGCAGCGGACTTCACGATCGGGCAGCGAGTCGAGCGCATCGAGATCGCAGACGACACCGCTCGGCTGCCAGAAGGCGCCGACGAGGTTCTTCCCCTCGGGTAGATTGACGCCGGTCTTCCCACCGATTGCTGCGTCGACCATGCCGAGCAGCGTGGTCGCGACGTGAACGACGGGAATGCCGCGGTGATACGTGGCAGCAGCGAACCCGGCGACGTCGGTGACCAGGCCACCACCGACACCGATCACCACGTCGTTGCGGGTCAGACCCATCCTGGCGAACCCACGGCAGAGTTCGCCGACCGTCTCGAGCGTCTTGTGCTGCTCGCCGCGACCGATCTCGAATCGCTCGTGGGGGATGTTGGCAGCGATCTCGAGTGGCAGACCCGGCTGGGTCGACGACCGTGGCGCGTCGCACGGAATCCGGGATCATGGTGCCCAGGAACTGGGCTGCGCCGTGGCCGACCAGCACGTCGTAGGACCGATCCCCCAGGGGCACCGTGACCCGGCGCAACTCACTCACGCTGCCAGTCTCCCAGACCCCGACCGGATCAGAGGTCCCGCGTCGAACGCGTCGGCGTTGCGGACGAATTCGGCAACCGAGTCGCCGCCGAACTTGCGCTGTGCTTCGTGGGCGACCACGAGCGCGACCATCGTCTCCGCAACGACCCCCATCGCCGGTACGGCTGTGACGTCGGTGCGCTCCTTGAACGACACGCCCGCCTCCTTCGTCTCGGTGTCGACGGTCTCGAGTGTCGGGCGGTTGAGGGTCGCGAGCGGCTTCATCGCCGCCCTGGCCACCACGAGCTCGCCATTGCTCATGCCGCCCTCGAGGCCGCCGGCGAGTGTGCTCGAGCCGCGTGTAGCGGTCCGAGCTCCAGCGGATCGCATCGTGGGCCTCGCTGCCGAGTCGGCCCGCAACCTCGAAGCCGTCACCGATCTCGACCCCTTTGACGGCCTGGATCGACATCAGCGCCTGGGCGAGCATGGCGTCGAGCTTGCGATCCCAGTGCACGTGCGAGCCGAGACCCACCGGGATGCCGAAGCCCAACACCTCCACGATGCCGCCGAGTGAGTCACCCTGCTGGGCGGCGGCCTTGATGGCCGCGATCATGCGCTCGGTGCCGTCGGCGTCGAAGCATCGCACGTCCGACGCGTCGACCGTTGGCAGATCGGCCGGTGTCGGACGGGCGGCATCGGCACCGACACGGGCATCACCCATCTGGATCACGTGCGAGATGATCTCGACGCCCAGATGCGACAGCAGCTTCTTGGCGAGGGCGCCTGCCGCAACGCGCGCCGCCGTCTCCCGTGCCGACGCCCGCTCCAGGACGTCACGGGCGTCGGTGAACCCGTATTTCTGCATCCCTGCGAGGTCGGCGTGGCCGGGTCGGACTTGTGTCAGCGGCGCGTTCGTCGCCCCCGGCGCCGTCGACATCTCCTCGTGCCACTTGTCGCTCCGGAACCACTCGGAGTTCTTGATCTCGATCACCACCGGAGATCCGAGCGTGCGGCCATGGCGTACTCCACCGATGATCGTGAGCTCGTCCTGCTCGAATTTCTGGCGGGGGCCGCGTCCGTAGCCGAGGCGCCGGCGCGCCATCTCGGCCTGGATCTCATCGACGGTGATCTCCAGACCGGCAGGCAGTCCTTCGACGACGGTCACCAGGGCCTGGCCGTGGGACTCACCTGCGGTCAGGAAGCGGAGCATTCGGGCGAGGCTATCCGGGGTGTGGCCGAACGGCCGTGGCGGTCGGATCGGCGACGGGTCGGCGACGGGTCGGGGTGCCCCGAGACGCTGACCTGCCGCTCCGCGGCCCCGCCGCCTCGTCGGCATCCACGATCTGCGAAGTCTTCGCAGCGGAGCTGGGTCGCAGCGACGCTTGGCTTCGGTTCCGGAGCCCGGAGCTGCTGTTCCCACGCACCGCGCGAGCCCGATGGGCAGAGCCCGCCGTCGCCGGGTTGCCACGGGACCGGCCTCGCGACTTCACCGACGACTTGCGAGCGCGCGTTCCGCCGCCGCTCGCATGAGGGTCGGATCCGCATCGTGGCCCGTCCAGAGTTTCTGCTGCAGCACGGCCTGATGGACGAGCATGCCGAGTCCGTCGATGGCGTGCGCTCCCGCTGACCGGGCCGCTCGCAGGAGCGCCGTCTCGAGCGGGTGGTACACGATGTCCGCGACGGTGTGCCCGGGTCGAATCGAGACCGGGTCGATCGGGCAGTCCTCGGTTCCCATGCCGACCGAGGTGGCATTGATCACGAGTCCCGCCGACGGCACGTCTGCCGGTCCACCCACACGTGCCGTCGCCGCCAACCGAGCTGCACGCTCCGCCGATTCCAGCGTTCGATTGACGATGGCGATGTCGGACGCGCCTGCCCGACCGAGCGTGTCGACGATCGAACGGGCGGCGGCTCCGGCGCCGAGCAACGCGACTTGCTGTCCCTCGACCGTCACACCGGACGCCTGCAGCCAGTCGACGAGGCCGGAGCCGTCGGTGCTCGCCCCGAACGTCGAGCCATCGTCGCGGAGGACGACCGTGTTGACGGACTGCAACGCCCGGGCTGCAGGGTCGACCTCGTCGACCGCTCGGACCGCTGCCTCCTTGTGAGGCATCGTGACGGCGTAGCCCCCGATGTCGAGCGGCTGCATGGCGTCGAGGGCGACCGGCACGCCGCCCTCGACCACGTCGAGCGCCACGAACCGCCAGTCGAGGCCCGCCGCAGCGAACACGGAGTTGTGCATGACGGGCGACAACGAGTGGCGGACGGGGGAACCGATCACTGCGGCGAGCCGTGTCACGACGCAGCCGACTCAGAGCAGTCCGGCGGCCCGGGCGGCCGCCACGTTGGCCTCGTGTTGCTCGCCGGTGACGGCGAAGACGTGGCCACCCTCCTCGTTCGCCAAGACGTAGAAGAGGTAGACGCAGTTCTGGGTCGGATCGGGCAGCACCTGACACACCGGGTCACCGGGCGGCGGATTCGGAGCCGGGTTGAGCGCAGCGCGGATCGAGGCCCGTCCGGGGTTCGCGATCGGAGTGGGTGGCAGGCCCGGGTTCAGGTATGAGTTGTAGGGCCCCGGAACTCGTGACAGTTCGGTCTGCGACGAGCCAGGTGGCTGCCCGTACAGCAGCGTGGCGTCGATCTGGAGATTCATCCCGATGAACAGTCGGTTGTAGATGACCCGCGAGATCCTGGCCCGGTCCTCGTCGAGCTTGGCTTCCTTCTCGATCATGGATGCGATCGTCAGGATCTCGTACGGGGTCCGGCCGAGGGCCGCCGCCTTCTCTTCGAGGTCCTCCTGGTCGGCGACACGTTCCATGATGCTGATCATGCGTTCGACCACCTGGGCCTCGTTGTCCGCATTGGACACCTGGTACGTGTCGGGAAACAGCAGGCCTTCGAGCGACTCCTCGCCTGGCTGACGAAACCGCGCCGGCACCTGTGGCGACCGGGCAGCAGCCAGGAAGGCGTCGGCGTCGAGCCGCTCGGACGACTCGTCGAGTCGCTCGGCCATCTGATCGATGGTGAATCCCTCGGGGAACGTGACGCGAAAGTACGTCTGGCCCGGCGGCGTGCGGAGCCTTGCGAGCACATCGCCCATGTGGGCACCGGTCGGCAACTGGTAGAAGCCCGGCGTGAGCTCCAGGCCACCCTTGCGTTCGACGTACCACTTGAACACCGATTCGTCGGCGACGAACCCGTCGTCGACGAGCCGCGACGTCAGCGAGTCCATCGTGTCGGTCTCGAGCACGGTGAACGCGACCGGATCGCCTGGCTCGGCATCGGGCCGTGTCTGACCGAGATACCACCAGCCCACGTACCCGGCGACCGCGATCATCACGACGACGAGCACGAACGTCACCCAGATGGCCCACTTGACGATACGGGTCTGCCGGCGGAGCGGCTCGACCGCGGGGACCTCGCCCACCTCGTCCCATTCGTCGAGCATCCAGTCCGACCTTCGGCGATCGAGATCGGGTTCCTCTTCCTCGATGACGCTCACGACCGCGTTCCTGTCTGATCGCCCGGGCATCGAGCCACGACTGCAGCATGATCGCCGCCGCGACCTTGTCGACGACGCGGCGCCGTTCCAGGGCGTTCATGCCCGCGTCCTTCATGCTCCGATCGGCCGACACCGTGGTGAGGCGCTCGTCGTGCATCTCAACCGGCACGTCGACCAACGTAGCGAGCCGATTCGCTTCGTGGGTGGCAGCCTTCGCCGCCTTGCTCATCGATCCGTCCATGTTGAGCGGAAGTCCATACACGATGACGTCGGCCTCCTCGTCGCGGGCCAGCTTGGCGATCTCGCCGAGATCGTGGTGCTTCGACCGACTCCGCTGGATCACCACCAGCGGCGAGGCGATCGATCCCGAGAAGTCGCTGACGGCAACGCCGATTCGTTTCGAGCCGGGGTCGATCCCCAAAGCCCGAATGCCGGGGCGGCTCACGCGCCGGCGGCCTCCGAAGCGATCCGCATGGCTTCGTCGAGGCCCGAGGCATCCTTGCCGCCGGCCGTGGCGACGTCACCCTTGCCGCCACCACCGCCGCCCACGGCGCGAGCCGCGGTCTTGATGAGGTCGGCGGCCGGGATGGCTTCGGTCGGCGCCACGGCAGCGACGAGACTGACGCCGCCGGTCAACGTCTCGCCCATCAACACGACGCGGCGGACGCCGGGTTGCTGACGAACAGCGATCGCGAGATCGCGCAGATCGCCTGGATCGACACCGTCGAGACGTTGGACGACCACGCCGTCGTCGGCCGCACCGGCAAGCTCGGCGGCGCGGCCGGTCGCCAGTTGGGACCGCATCTGCTTGACCTCGGTCTGGAGCGACTTCACTTCGTCGAGCTTGCGCTGCACGCCGGCGACGACATCGCCGGTCGCTCCGACCAGGGTGCCGATCTCGGCCAACTGGCGTTCGTCACGCTGCAGCAGCGAAACCGTTGCTTCGCCGGTGATCGCCTCGATGCGGCGAAGGTTCGAGCCGATCGACGATTCGCTCGTCACCTTGATCGTGCCGATGTCGCCCGTCGCGCGGACGTGGGTTCCGCCGCAGAGCTCGACCGACGGACCTGCTTCGAGCACCCGGACGATGTCTCCGTACTTGTCACCGAAGAACGCGATGGCGCCCATGGCCTCCGCCTCGTCCTTGCTCGTCTCGAACGCACGGGCTCGATCGTTGCGCAACGTCTCGGCGTTGACGAGCCGCTCGATCTCCTCGATCTCCGCAGTGGTGACGGCGTCGTAGTGCGAGAAGTCGAAGCGCAGCCGTTCGTCATCGACGTGTGAGCCGGCCTGCTTGACGTGCTCGCCGAGCACTCGACGCAGCGCCCAGTGCAGCAGATGTGTGCCGGTGTGATTGCGGCGGATCGCATTGCGACGATCGCCGTCGATGGTGGCGACGGCGCCCTGCCCACCCAGAATCGAACCATCGACGATCCACGCGGTGTGGCGACGAAGACCCGGCAGTGCGAACGTCGTGTCGAGCACTCGTGCGCTGCCGGACGTCCGTGGTGATCGTGCCGGTGTCGCCGACCTGGCCGCCCGACTCGGCGTAGAACGGGGTCCGATCGAGGAAGATCTCGACGAACTCGTGGCCGTCGTCGTCCGTGCCGACGGGCAGCACTGCCAGGATCCGGCTCTCCGACTGGTCGTCGGCGTCGCCGACGAACTCGGTCACACCGAATTGTTCGACCACCTCCCGGTAGCCCTCGAGACGACCGGCCTCGGCCGGAGCGTCCTTGCGAGCAGCACGTGGCACGGTCGCGCTGCGCGCGTCATCTCCGATTGGAACCCTGCGAGATCGACGTCGATCCCGCGCTCCCCGGCGATTTCCTCGGTGAGCTCGAGCGGAAAGCCGTACGTGTCGTGGAGCATGAACGCAGTGGAACCGCTCGAGACTCGCGCCGACTCCAGCTCGTCGTCGAGGATCGTCAGGCCGGTCTTGAGCGTGTGACGGAACCGTTCTTCTTCCCGTGTGAGCACGCCGACGAGGAAGTCACGATTCTTGACCACGTCGGGGTACGCGTTGCCCATGACGTCGATCGCCGTCTCGACGAGCCGGGGCATCACGAGCTGCTCGGTTCCCAGCAGGAAGGCGTAGCGGACGGCACGGCGGATGATGCGACGCAGCACGTAGCCACGTCCCTCGTTGGAGGGAAAGACGCCGTCGCTCACGAGCATGGTCGACGACCTGGCGTGTTCGGCGAGCACGCGCATCGCGAAGCTGTCACGGTCGTCGTAGTCCCCGCGATGGCCTTCTTGCCGGTCACGGACTGCGCCGTCTCGACCAGGGGCGCCATCAGATCGGTCTCCCAGACCGAATCGACCCCTTGCAGGAGCGCCAGGATGCGTTCGAGGCCGGCACCCGTGTCGACCGACGGCTTCGGCAGCGGCGTCCGCGTGCCGTCCGGCGACTGGTTGTACTGCATGAAGACCAGGTTCCAGAACTCCATGAACCGGTCTCCGGCCGGGTCGCCGAGTGGCCCACCGTCGGGGCCGAACTCGGGGCCACGGTCGATGTGGATCTCCGAGCACGGCCCGCACGGGCCGGTATCGCCCATCTGCCAGAAGTTGTCCTTGTCGCCGAGCCGCTGGATCCGGTCCATCGGCACGCCGACCAGCTCATGCCACATGGCTTCGGCCTCGTCGTCGGACTCGTGCACGGTGATCCACAGACGGTCACCATCCAGACCCCATCCACCGCTCTCGCGGCTTGCAGTGGCGAGTTCCCAGCTCCACGGGATGATCGCTTCCTTGAAATAGTCACCGAAGCTGAAGTTGCCCATCATCTCGAAGAAGACGAGGTGTCGCTTGGTGCGGCCGACGTCGTCGAGGTCGTTGTGCTTGCCGCCGGCGCGGGCACACTTCTGCGAACTGACGGCGCGGGCGTACGGCGGTATCTCGTCGCCGACGAAGTAGGGCTTGAACGGCACCATGCCGGCGACCGTGAACATGACCGTGGGGTCATGCGGGATCAAGCTGGCCGATGGCACGACGGCATGATCCTTGGCAGCGAAGAAGTCGATGAACGACTGGCGGAGCTGGTCCGCTGTGATCTCCCTGGTCAGGCCGCTGGTCATAGTCGGAACAGCCTACCGACGCGTGGGCTCACCCGACGCCGAGGATACGACGGGCGCAGGGCATGGAAACCCGTTGGCCCGAGTTCGGACTGACTCTCGCACATCGAGACGCCGCTGCGCCAAGGATCGGCGTGATTCGGGACCCGGCAGAGTCGGTGCCCGCCGACTCGGGGCCGCCCCTTCTGGGATCGAATTCGACGACCGGGCGCCGGCGACGGCCCACGGCCCGACCGCCGGCTCGGACGTCCGCCCCACGCACCGGTGCCGTTCCACCACACCACCGACGACACCACCCACGACACCACCCACGACACCACCGCCACCGACTGGGGCCCCGACGTGAACAGTCCACCCGACGGAGGCGTCACCCGAACCAGGTAGTCCTGCGTGAAGTCCGGCACCACGAACCCGTGGCTGCGATGATCGAGCGCGAGAACGTGCGACCAGCGCCGGGTTGTCGTGACGTCGGGCAATGAGGGAAAAGCACGGACGACGAATCGTCACACGACGTCCTCGACTCGAGCCGCCGAGGCGAACAGCAGCCGGTTTCGACCCCAACCCTCGACCTTGACTCGAGGTCGAGACCGGGAGCAGCTCAGAGTTCGCAGAGGTGGGTCGCCCCCGGCCACTGGATGACCACCATCGTCGTGAGCGCGGTGGTCCGCTCCGCCCGGGAGACGAGCAACGTGCGCCGCACGCCGGGAGCGCGGCAGTACCCTGGCGCACTGTGAGCAGCGCTGAGTCCGTGCACGAATGGATCTCGTTCGAGGATCCTGCCGAACAGCGGACGTGGGTGTTCGACGCGACCTACCTCCGCTCGAACCACCGGTGCATCTACGGAGAGGGCTGCCAGGGGGTGCTCGACGCGCCGGCCGAGGAGATGGCACAGGGCTGCTGCAGCTACGGCGCACACTTCGTCGACGACGACGATGTGCAGACCGTTGTCTCCGCGTTCGTACGGGTGGAACCTCGACACATGCAGTTCCACGCCAAAGCAGCGAAGGGTGGGTTCCTCCGACCGGGAGACGCCGACCCCGACGCCGACGACCCGCCGCCGACCGTCACGCGGCTCGTCGACGACGCCTGCATCTTCCTCAACCGACCCGGGTTCGAGGGCGGCACGGGGTGTGCGTTGCACATCGCCGCGTTGGAGGCCGGCGAACGACCGCTCGACTGGAAGCCGAACGTGTGCTGGCAGGTGCCCATCCGACTCGAGCACTCGACCGACGACAACGGCCACGTCACGTCCCGGCTTCGCGAGTGGAAACGTCGCGACTGGGGCGACGGCGGCGACGACTTCCACTGGTGGTGCACCGAGGCAACGGAGGCGTTCGTCGGCACGACATCGGTCTACGAGACGTCACGCGACGAAATCATCGAGTTGATCGGCCAGCCGATCTACGAACTGATGGTCGAACAGCTGGAACGGCCCGACTGGGTTCCGGTCCCGCATCCCACGCTCGAGCGGTGACGCATGGGCGTCCCGAGTTGTGGGTCGGCAGACGTCAGTCGTCCTGGTCGTCGTCGTCCTCGAACGTCACGCCGTACTTCTCGGCCAGGGCGGCGTACTCGTCTTCGTCGTCCGTTTCGCTGCGCGAACGTTCGCCGAAACCGAGATCGAAGGCCCCAGGGCCTGATTGCTTGAGCTTTCGCGCTTCTTCGAAGCGGCGATGACGACCCTTCTTCACGACAGGGCTCCTACATGCGAGAGAGTTTGACAGTGAACGACATCCTACCGGGTTGACCCGGCCGAACGGTGGTCCTGCGCGGGGAGCTCACCGAGGCAGGCACCTCGGGCCAAGCATGGCAGCATGAGCGCATGCGACGAACCCTGGCGATCGTGAACCAGAAGGGCGGCGTGGGCAAGACCACCGTCACACTGGGGTTGGCCTCCGCCGCAGCGGCGGCAGGCCGTCGTGTGCTCGTCGTCGATCTCGACCCCCAAGCGTCGACATCCTGGGTCCTCGGGCTGGATCCCGATCCCCACGCCGAATCCGTGTTCGACGTGCTCGCCACCAAGGGGCGAGGCCTCGACGACATCGTTCGCCGATCTGCATGGTCGGATCTCATCGAGGTGCTCCCGAGCACCTTGCGGCTCCAGGGCCTCGAAGCCGGTCCGTCCAAACGGCTGCGCAAGGCGCTGGCAACCGTGGAGCATCGATACGAGGCGATCCTCGTCGACTGTCCACCCTCGCTCGGCAATCTGACCCGGAGCGCGCTCACCGCATCGAGACATGCGCTGCTCGTGGTCGAGCCGTCTGCGCTCGGTCTCCGCGGCATCGGCGGCGTCGCCGACGTGATCGACGACGTCTGGGACGCCACCAACCCGGACCTCGAACTCGCCGGGGTGGTCCTCAACCGCGTGCCGGCGGTCTCGCGCGAGGCCGAGCGCCGCATCGACGAGCTCGTCCGAATCGTCGGACGCGAGGCGATCTGGTCGCCCTCGGTGCCACAACGGGTGGTGTTCAACCAGGCGGTCGGCGAGCGCCGGTCGATCCACTCCTACGGCAGCCGTGCCGTCGACCCGATCGTCGTGTTCGACGCGCTCGTGGCGCCGCGTGAGGGGCGCGATCCAGGCAGCGGAAACCTGATCGGCGACACCGAATCAGGCGTCGGGCACGTCGACGAGCCGCAGGCCCGTGCCGCGATCGAAGGTCAGCGCCGCCTTGCCGTTGACCAGCCGCTCGATCCCCTCACCCAGAATCTCCGCACGCCAGCCGTGCGCCAGACGAGCCGTCGGATCCTTCGACAGGAACGCCACCAGGTCTGCTCGTGTGGCCAGCATCGAGGTGTCGATTCGTTCGGACTTGGCGACCTGGCTGACCCACGCGGAGATGAGCGTCACCGCCGGGCGGAGGTCACGCTCGAGATCGTCGGTGCCGTTGCGCGCTGCTGGCGGTTCGGCCTGCTTGCCGATCGCCACCGCCTCCAAGATCCTCGCTGCCGTCTTGCCACGACTGAACCGATCGTCGACGCCACGCGCCTGAGACAGCTCCTTTTCGTTGCTCGGCTGCCGTTGCGCGATCCCGAGCACGGCGAGGTCGGGCAGCACCTGGCGCACCGGAGTGTCGCGCTCCATCGCCGTGTGCTCACGCCACGCCGCGATCGCCTGTGCCACCGCACGCGGTCGCGGCCGGAGACCGCGCACGTCCTTGAGCCGTGTCCAGGCGTCCTCAGGGCGCTGCCCGCTCACCGGGCGGGCCCTCAGCTCCTCACACGCTTGCGTCACCCAGTCGAGACGGCCCAACTCCTCGAGCTGCACGGTCAGCTTGTCCTCGACTTCGAGGAGGTAGGCGACGTCGAGCGCCGCATAGTCACGCTGCGCGTCGCTCAGCGGTCGTCGCAGCCAGTCGGTCAACCGGTCGCCCTTCGGCGGGTTGATGCCGATCTCGCCGTTGAGGATCGACACCAGCGACGGAGTGCCGTAGCCGACGAATCCGCCGGCGATCTGCGTGTCGAAGAAGCGCACGGGAACGGTCCCGACGGCGTGGGTCAGCACGTCGAGGTCCTGCTGGGCGGCATGGAAGACGGCGACGACCTCGGATTCGAAGAGCGGCCGCAACGCTCCGATGTCGACAGCGAGCGGGTCGATGAGGACGAGTTCGCCCGGCCACGCAATCTGCACGAGCGCAAGTGCCGGGAAGTAGGTGCGCTCCCGATGGAACTCTGTGTCGATCGCATAGCGCGGCTGGTCGAGCAGCTCGAGGACGATCGCGTCGAGATCGTCCTGCTGATCGACCCACCGGTGCGGGTGTTGAATGCTCACGCCGGGCCGGACACGACGTCGCGCCCCGAGGCGATCCACGCCAACGTGCCACCGGCGACGTTGGCGACGTCGGCACCCTGGGCGGCCAGGAACTCACAGGCCTGCATGCTGCGCCCTCCGGATCGGCAGATGAGGTAGGTCGTTCCCTCACCGTGGAACGCCGCGATGTTCTGGGGCACGGTGGCCAGCGGAATCAGTCTCGCACCGGGCACACGAGCCGCGTCGAACTCGTTGGGCTCACGAACGTCGATCACTCGGCCACCGGCCTCGATGATGGGCGCCAACTCGTCGACGGTGACCTCGGGGATCGTCATACGTCCGTCGAGGCTACCCGCGGGCATCGACGTCGCTCGGAGTGTTCAGGTTTCTGATCGTGGTCGGCTCGACCTCCACGTCGATCGTCCGGAGCCGGCCGAGCGCAGTGCGGTACGAGGTGATGCCGTCGGCCAACAGTGCTCCGAGCCGGCCGGCCGTGGCGGCTCGCCACCAGGCCACCAGGTGACGCTCGCCGCCGGTGGTCGCCACCGCCACGTCTGCATCACCCGAGCTTCCGGCGTCGATCACGGACCGAATCGTGTCGCAGTCGAGATCGACCATGTCGCAGGCCGCCACGACGACACTCACGCCAGGGTGCCTCGTGAGTGCATCGTGGATCGCAGCAACGGGGCCGGCACCTGGCCGGGTGTCAGCGAGCACGTCCATGCCGTACTCGCCGATCGCCACCAGATCGCCGCCCTGGCACTCCACCGGGCGGCAACTCGCCTCCCACATCGCATCAGCGACACGAACCGCCATCGGCTTGCCGTCGACGACCATCGTCGCCTTGTCGACACCCATCCGACGGCTCGCACCCCCGGTCAGTACGACGCCGGCTGGGTGATCGTGCGTCATGAGCGCCGAATCGCCTCCACCTGCTCGTCCGGCACACCCGATGGATCGAGCTGCATCAGGAACTGCGCACATCGCGCCGCCTCATCCGCCTCGCCGATCTCGCTTGCCATCAGGTGCAAGCCGAGCAGGCATCGGAGAAACCCGAGGTTGCCGGCGGCCGACCAGCGAACGTATCCCGAGCCTCGCCATCCGTTCGCTCTGAGCGCGTCGAGCCCACGGTGGTAGCCGACCCGGTATGCGGCATACCGGTCGATGACATCGTCTCCCAGATCGCCGTACGCGGCCCAGCCGTCGAGCGACCTGGGGTGAGCGGCCACGAATCCGGACACCGCCGCACGCGGAAGATCGGCGGCGAGAGCGTCGTCGAGCGCCCGACGAGCAGCCGGGTCGGCCTCCGGCAGCTCGGTGGTGGGGATCCCGCCCGAGAGGTTGATCGGTTGATCGGACATGAGACCACCATACGACGCGACCCTGCGTCGGCCACCAGCCTCCGGAACGGGCCACCTACACTCCCGCCATGATCGCTTTGACGCTCGATGAAGCGAAAGCGATCGCTGCCGTTGCGGTGGTCGTGCTGATCGGGCTGGCGCTGGTCTCAGTGTGGCTGATGAAGGAGGTCATGCAGAAGATCGCCCTGTTCGTGATCCTCGGGCTCCTCGCACTCCTCGTCTGGACGCAGCGTGCGTCGCTGCAGGAGTGCGCCGACAAGGTACGGGTGGTCGGAAGCGCCGTCAACGAACCCGGCATCGACACGACCTGCACGTTTTTTGGTCAAGACATCGAGATCACAACAAGCAGATCATCGTGACGGCGGCGGTCGAGCGGCGGTGGCACCGCTCGGAACTCGCGATCCTGACGATCGCCAAGATCGTGGCGAACACCGCATTGCGGTGGGTCGGGCCGTTCCTGCCGACGCTCGAGCGAGCGTTCTCGACCACGACGGGCACGCTCACCGGGATCATGGGGGTCTCGGAGCTGGCCGGCCTGAGCACCATTGCCACCGGCCCCACCCTCGACCGCGGCCACGAACGGCGGGTGTTCGCACTCGGCCTCGTCGCCGTCGGAATATCGTCGATGGTCGCCTTGTTCGGCACCATCGCGAGTTTCGCCGTGGCCTTCGTGCTGCTCGTGCTCGGCGTGAGCAACCTCACCGTCGCCGGTCACGCGTGGATCGGACATCGGGTGGCGTTCTCGGCCCGAGGCCGTGCGATCGGCGTGTTCGAGACGTCGTGGGCGATCTCGCTCCTCGTCGGGGCACCACTGATCGCGATCCTGATCGACGTCTTCGGATGGCGCGGACCGTTCGTGGCCCTGGCGCTGGCCAGCTTCGTCGCCGCGCTGGCGGTGATGATCCTGGTGTCTCCCGGTACCGCACCGACCGGCGACCGAGCCGACGGATCGAGCCCACGGCTGCCCCGGTCGGCATGGTTCCCGATGCTGGCCTCGGCAGCGACCGCAGCGGCCGGGCTGGGAACCTTCGTGGTGTCGGGGGCCTGGCTCGACGACGAGTTCGGAGTGTCGACCGGCGGACTCGGGGTCGTCGCAGCCGGATTCGGGGCCATCGAACTCGCCTCGTCCGTCGCGGTGGCGACCATCGGCGACCGAATCGGGTCGCGACGCTCGGTGCTGATCGGACTCGCCGGCCTGCTCGCAGGCCTCATGGTCATGGCCACCGCTGCGGACTCGCGGTCGATCGCCATCGCCGGGCTGCTGGTGTTCTTCGCCGGCTTCGAGTTCGCGTTCGTGTCGTCGTTGACACTCGTCACCGAGGCCGCTCCGCTCGCACGGGGGCGAGCGATCGGTATCAGCAACGCCTGTGGCACGATCGCCCGCGCCTCCGCTGTCTTCGCGAGCGGTCAGTTCTACGAAGCATCCGGGATCACCGGTTCGATCACCCTCGCCCTGTTCGCGGCGGGAGCCGCGATCCTGCTCACCCTTGCAACGCCCCGCCACATCGACGGCGGATGAAGCCATCGATCATCTCCGCGGCCTGGTCGGGGTGCGTGTTCGGGCCGGGGTGGCGGGCGCCGGGCAACACGCCGAGTTCGGCGTCCGGCACGTCCGAGGCGATCGTCTCCGCTCCGAGACGATGATGTGCCTGACCCAACTCGCCGTGCAGGGCCAACACCGGCACCTCGATCGCTGCGGCTTCCCAGGGCGGACCGGTTCGGAGGTCGACGAGTTCTCCGACCATCGCGAGGCCCTCTCGACGACGCGCACGTCGCGATCGACGGAGGCAGCCGCTCCCACCGATCGTCGCCGATCAGTCGTCGCATGAAGCGTTCGGCCGCTTCGGCCGGGTCTGCCTGCCACGTCAGTGCATCGCCGCCTGCCGAGTCATCGGGCCACCACTCGCACCAACTCAGTGGCGTCTCGTACGTGATGACGGCGTCGACCAACTCGGGACTCCGTTGTGCAGTCGCGAGCGCGACGTTGCCCCCATAGCTGTGGCCGACGATCACGCTGGGCCTGGACAGATGGTCGAGCGTTCGCAGCACGACCTCGAGATCTTCGACCTGGCACTCGATGCCGAACGGACCGTCGGACGGGTACGAGCGCCCGTACCCACGCCGGTCGTAACGCGTCACGAGATAGCGGTCGTCGAGCCGACGGCTGAGCTTCAGGAGGCCCGCCGAACGGTCGAGTGAGCCGTGCACGAGCGTGACGTGGGGACCTTCGCCATTGCCGGTCGTCGCCGACCAGATCGAGGTCAACGAACCGTCACGACCCTCATCACGTTGGCCGACGTCGCAGCATCGCGGTCGGGCGATCCGGCCAGCACGAGCGCGTTGTCACCCGGCTTGATCCGGCCGTGTTCGACGGCCTTGGCGACCGCTGCGGTCACCATCTCGGGCGTCGAGGGGGACGACTCCACCTTCAAGGGGCCGACGCCCCAGGACAACGCGAGCGAATTCACCGTCCGCTCGCTGGGCGACAGCGCCACCAACTCCATCTCCGGCCGGAAGCGCGCCATCGCACGCGCCGTGCGACCGGAGTTCGTGCAGCACAGGATCGCAGTGGCTTCGATGTCGACGGCCGCCTCGGATGCCGCGTGGGTCACGGCAGCCGTGATCCGATCGTGCAGCGAGTCCCAGTTCTGCCGCTGGATGCGACCGAGCCGGGCCGCCCATTGGCGGTAGCTCGCTTCGGCCTCGGCCCGCTCGGCCACCTTGCCCATCGTGGCGATCGTGAGAGCGGGGTCGTGCCCCACGGCCGTCTCACCCGACAGCATGAGTGCGTCGGTCCCGTCGAAGACCGCGTTGGCGATATCGCTGACCTCGGCTCGCGTGGGCGAGGGAGCGGTGATCATCGACTCGAGTACCTGGGTGGCCGTGATGACGGGGAGCCCGTACTCGACGCACTGGCGCACGATCGACTTCTGGAGATGGGGGACGTCCTCGAGCGGGCAGTCGATGCCCAGGTCGCCACGCGCCACCATGATGGCGTCGGACACGTGCAGGATGTCGGAGAGTTCGGCGATCGCCGCCGCGGTCTCGATCTTGGCCACGAGGTCGACGCTCGTTCCCACGAGATCGCGCATCCTCCGGACGTCGTCGCCGTGGCGCACGAACGAGACCGCAAGGAACTCCACACCGGCGGCCACCATGATCTCGGCGAGCCGGAAGTCTTCGTCGGTCGGGGTGGTGAGGCTGAGGCGCTCGGACGGGAGATGGACTCCCGGCTTGCCCTGGGTGCGCCCACCGGTCTCGACGATCGCCTCGGCGTACGTCTCGTTCATCTGGACGACTCGCATGCAGATCGAACCGTCGCCGAGGATCACCCGGTCACCGACGTCGATGTCGTCGAGCAGTGTCGGGTACTCGACCCAGATCGTGCCGGCATCGCTCGAGCCGTCGCCGGGCCGGAGATGCACGAATCCGCCGGCTGCGAGATCGACACCGCCATCCGGAAACTGGCCGGCCCGAACCTTCGGGCCCGGCAGGTCGGCCAGAACGCCGATCGGCAGGTCGAGCTTCTCGGCAGCGGCACGCACCTTGGCGAGTCGCTCGAGGTGCTCGTCGACGTGGCCGTGGCTGAGGTTGAGGCGGATGACATTCGCACCAGCGAGGATCACTCGCTCCAGCGCCTCGACCGAGTCGCTGGCAGGACCGATGGTTGCCACGATCTTCGTGCGTCTCGTCATACCTGCTTATCTAGCAGGCGTGGAACTCATCATGGTGCGTCACGCCTTGCCGGAACGCAAGGAGTTGGCGGACGGCATCGCCGACCCGTCGCTCACGGCCGACGGCCACCGTCAGGCCGAACTGATGGCTGCGTACCTGAGCAGCGAGCGGATCGACGCCGTGTACACGAGTCCTCTCGCCCGCGCCCGACAGACGGCGGCTCCGCTCGAGCGGACGCTGGGGATGACTGCAACCGTCGTCGAGGACGTCGCCGAGTTCGACCGGAACTCGTCCGAGTACATCCCGATCGAACAGCTCAAGGCCGAGGGCGACCCCCGCTTCTACGATCTGACCAGCGAGGCGTGGGCAGGCAACGACCCGCTCGACGAGTTCAAACAACGTGTCACCGTGGCGATCGACGGCCTGATCGACGCCCACGCCGGCGACACGATCGCCGTCATCAGCCACGGCGGCGTGATCAACCTCGTGCTCTCCGCCGTGCTCGGCATCGACACGGACGGGCCTGGATTCTTCTATCCGAACTACACCTCGATCCACCGGGTTGCCGCCTCCCGACATGGCGTCCGGTCGGTCGTGACCATCAACGAAACTGCTCATCTCCGCAACACCGGGTTGCCGATGGGCATCTTCCAGAAAGGCTGAGCCATGTCACTGGACGACCTCTGCTCCTACCTCGACGCATCGCCGTCGCCGTTCCACGCCGCTGCCAACGCCGCCGATCGCCTCGTTTCGGCGGGGTTCACCGAGACCCATGACAGCGGCGACTGGTCCGAGCTCGCAGCCAAGGGTTTCGTGCGCCGCGATGGCGGCCTGGTCGCGTGGCAGACTCCGACCGGCGTCGGCCCGGATGCCCCGTTCCGGCTCGTCGGCGCACACACCGATTCGCCCTGTCTCCGCGTCAAACCACACCCAGACCAGTCCTACGTCTCCTGGAAGCAGCTCAACGTCGAGGTGTACGGCGGCATTCTCAACAACTCGTGGCTCGACCGAGATCTCGGTGTCGCCGGTCGGCTCACGCTGCTCGACGGCACGCATGTCCTCGTCGACGTCGATCGCCCGGTTGCGCGAGTGCCCCAGCTCGCCGTGCACCTCGACCGCGGAGTCAACGCCGAGGGACTCAAACTCGACACTCAACAACACCTTCGACCCGTCTGGGGCGTCGGTTCCACGGAACCGGGCGAGTTCGCCGCGTGGATCGCCGACATCGCCGGATGCGACCTGCCGGCGTCGTGGGAGCTGTGTCTCTACGACACACAACCGGCAGCTGTGATCGGAGGCGACCGGTCGATGCTGGCCAGCGGGCGGCTCGACAATCTGCTGTCGTGTTGGGCAGCCGTGGAAGCGCTCGTGAGCACATCTCCCCACGACGCGATCGCGATGATCGTGCTCAACGACCACGAAGAGGTCGGCTCGTCGTCGACGACCGGAGCCGGAGGCCCGCTCCTCGAGCGAGTGCTCGAACGTCACGTGTTGGCGCGCGGCGGTGACCGCGACGACCTGTTGCGCTCGCTCGCGGTGTCGAGTTGCATCTCGGCCGACAACGCTCACGCAATCCACCCGAACTACGCCGAGCACCACGACGCCGATCACCATCCCGTCCTCAATGCCGGCCCGGCGATCAAGATCAACAGCAACCAGCGGTACGCAACCTCGTCGACGACGGCAGCGGCGTTCCGCCGGGCATGCGAAGCGGCTGAGGTGCCGCATCAGCTGTTCGTGTCGCGCAACAACATGCCGTGTGGGTCGACGATCGGTCCGATCACGGCCACGCGGCTCGGTATCGACACCGTGGACGTCGGTATACCGCAGCTGTCGATGCACTCGGCCCGCGAACTGTGCGGCGTCGATGACCCTCCGTGGCTGGCGCAGGCGTTGCGCGCCTCGTTCGAACTCTGATCAGTCGATCGGGTACTCCCACGGCACTCTGGTCATCGCCAGATCGAACAACCGCTGGAGCTCGGCGTGGAGAAGCGCCGACTGTTCCTTGTAGATCGTGCGCGGCAACCGCCCGCCGTCGGGGGCGACCGGAGCGGGAATCGGTGGCCCGATCTCGACGTGGACCTTGCGCGGGTACACGAACTTCGCCTTCTTCGGCATCACGCGTTCGGAGCCGCCGATGCCCACCGGCACGATCGGCACTCCGGCCTTGATCGCGATGAAGACGGCGCCGTCGAAGAGCGGCTGCACGGTCGGCCCCTGCTTGCGCTCACCCTCGGGGAACAGCACGAGCGGTTCGCCCCGATCGAGCACCTCGATCGCACGCCGGAGAGCCTCTCGATCCGCCGTGCCGCGAGTCACCGGGAACGCACCCAATGCGGAGATCACCCAACCGAGCTGCCGGTTCTTCCACATGGTGTCCTTGCCCATGTACATCATCCGGCGACGGGTGACACAGCTCGCGATCGGCGTATCGGGATACGACCGGTGAACCGGTGCCAGTACGAACGCTCCGGTCGCCGGGATGTGCTCGCGGCCGTTGATCGACATTCGGGTGTAGGCGCGGGTCAGCCACACCACGAGCGTTCGGGTGAAGTGGTAGAACATCCGGCTCGGGAGACCGGTGCCGGCCAGATGGGTTTCGGGAGCACTCACGGCAGCAGTTCGAGGATGTGGGCAACGACTTCGTCGATCGACATGCCGGTCGTGTCGACGATCACGGCGTCGGTGGCTTCGGACAGTGGGCTGTGAATCCGGGACGAGTCGACCCGGTCACGTTTGATGATGGAGGCCTCGACGTCGACGACGTCACCACCGAGTTCGCGCACCCGACGCTCGGCCCGCACGCGGGGCGACGCCGTGATGTACAGCTTCAGGTCGGCGTCGGGGAACACCACGGTGCCGATGTCACGGCCTTCGACGACGCCTCCGCCGTGCCGTTCGACCCAACGGCGCTGGCGTTCGACGAGCACCTTGCGGACAGACGGGTTGGCTGCGATCTGCGAGACCGCCTCGGTCACCTCCCTCCCCCGGATGGCCGAGGTCGCATCCACGCCGTCGACCGTGACGACCCCGTCCTCGACGTTGAGTTCCACCGTCGGGGCCATTGCTGCGACCTCGTCGAGGTCGCCCTCGACGACGCCCCGCCGAAGTGCTGCGAAGGTCATGGCCCGGTACATCGCGCCGGTGTCGAGATATCCGACTCCGAGCTGGCGGGCCAATGCGTGACCGACGGTGCTCTTTCCGGCTCCAGCCGGGCCGTCGATGGCGATCACGACGGGCTCGGTGTTGGCCGACGGGACAGTCACCGGGTCGTTCACCACGACGTGCCCTGCGGTCGGCCCTCGTCGTACCCGGCGTGGCTCTGGATGCCGACGACGGCCCGTTCGTGCAACTCGGGGATCGTCGCCGCCCCTGCGTACGTGCACGCCGAACGCACGCCGGCGACGATCTGGTCGATGATGTCCTCGACGCCGGGGCGCTCGGGGTCGAGGTACATCCGCGAGGTGCTGATGCCCTCCTCGAACAGCTCCTTGCGGGCCCGATCGATGTCGGTCTCCGTTCGGGTGCGGTTCTTGACCGCCCGGTTCGATGCCATGCCGAAGCTCTCCTTGTAGAGCCGGCCATCGGTGTCGCGAAGGCCGTCTGCCGCCGACTCGTGGGTCCCCGCCAGCCAGGAACCCACCATCACGTTGGCCGCTCCGCCCGCGAGCGCCGAGCGCGACGTCGCGCGGGAAGCGCACGCCTCCATCCGCCCAGATGTGCTGACCGAGCCGCGTGGCTTCGTCGGAACACTCGACGACCGCGGAGAACTGCGGCCTCCCGACACCGGTCATCATCCGTGTGGTGCACATGGCGCCCGGGCCGACTCCCACCTTGACGATGTCGGCACCGGCCTCGATCAGCTGACGGGTGCCCTCGGCGGTGACGACGTTGCCCGCGACCAACGTGCTGTCGGGACACGCCGACCGGATCGACTCGACGACTCCGAGCATCTTCGACTGGTGGCCATGAGCCGTGTCGATCACCAAGACGTCGGCACCGAGGGCAGCCAGCGCCTCGGCGCGTTCGACCGGGGAGGCGTTGATTCCGATCGCGACGGCGACGAGCAAACGGCCGTCGGCATCGACCGCCGGCCGGTAGATCGTGCTCCGCAACGCCCCGATGCTCGTCAGCAGGCCGAGGAGTCGTCCATCGTCGTCGACCACCGGTGCGAGCGTTCGACGTGCGCCGTGCAACCGGTCGAAGGCGTCCTGCGGGGACACCGTGGCGGGGAGCGTGTCGAGTTCGGAGCTCATCACGTGTTGGAGCTGGGTGAACCTGTCGAACCCGACGGCATCGGTCTCGGTGAACACCCCGACCGGACGCCCTTCGTCGGTGACGATGACGGCACCGTGTGCGCGTTTGTGGATGAGACTGAGCGCGTCGCCGACCGTGTCGGTGGGCTCCAGGGTGATTGCTGTCTCGAAGACGGGATGCCGCTGCTTGACCCAGTCGACAACCGATGCGATCACCTCGATCGGGATGTCCTGGGGCAGCACGGCGACGCCGCCGCGACGCGCAACGACCTCGGCCATCCGCCGTCCGGCGACGGCCGTCATGTTCGCGACGACGAGCGGAATCGTGGTTCCGATGCCGTCGGGCGTGGTCAGGTCGACGCCGAACCGCGAACCGACCGACGACAGACTCGGCACCATGAACACATCGTTGTACGTGAGGTCGTGGACGGTTTCGGGGTGCAACATCTTCATGGGAGCTTCTCCTGAGCCGCCACAGGCTAACGCTGCGGACCGGTCGCATACGCTGATGTGGTGACTGACGTCGACTCGACCACCACACCGATTCCCATCGTGCTCGTACACGGATGGGGCGGCTCCTTCGCGACGACCTGGGAGCAATCCGGATTCACGGCATTGCTCGCGGACGCCGGACGCCCCGTTATCGGCGTCGATCTGCTCGGGCACGGGTCGGCCCCGAAGCCACACGAACCTGGTGCCTACGCCGACCTGACCGAACGCATCATCGCCGAGCTCCCGGACGGCCCGGTCGATGCCGTCGGGTTCTCGCTCGGCGCACTCACGTTGCTCCGCGCGGCGATCGCCCATCCGTCGCGGTTTCGGCGACTCGTCCTGGCCGGCATCGGTCGGAACGTGTTCGAGCGCGACGACGAGGCCGCGGCGCGGATCGTGCAGGCGATCGAGAGCGGTGGCGACACCGACGACAACCGGGCCCGACTCTTCGCCCAGTATGCGCACCAGCCCGGCAACGATCCCGTGGCACTGGCGGCGATCATGAAGCGCAGCAGCGGAACGCAACTGAAGCCGTCGGATCTGACGGCGATCTCGGTCCCGGTCCTCGTTGCAGTCGGCGACCAGGACTTCGTGCTCCCCGCCGACGAACTCGTCGACGCTCTCCCCGACGCGAAGTTCGTGACGCTGCGCCGTACCGACCACTTCGCGACGCCGGAGTCGTTCGGCTTCATCGACGCGACGCTCGACTTCCTTGACGCTGTTCCGGCATGACCGATCACGCCTCGTGACCTCGATGATCTCCGACGACGTCGACCTGGCCGTCGAGCGGCTCCGCCGCGGCGGCGTGGTCGCGATGCCCACCGAGACCGTCTACGGCCTCGCAGCAGACGCCACCGACGCCGACGCCGTCTCGCGGATCTTCGCGATCAAGGACCGACCCGCCGACCATCCGTTGATCGTCCACCTCGCGGCAGCGAGCGACGTGCCCTCCTGGGCGTCGGCCGTTCCCGAGTCGGCAGGCCGGCTCGCCGACTCGTGTTGGCCGGGTCCGCTCACCATGCTGCTGCAGCGCCGGACCGGCGTCGACGAGATCGTCACGGGGGGCCGGCCGACCATCGGCCTTCGTGTTCCGAGCCATCGCGTCGCGCAGCAGCTCCTCGGAAGATTCGGGAGCGGGCTCGCGGCCCCATCGGCGAACCGGTTCGGGAGGGTGAGCCCGACCACCGCGGAACACGTCCTCGCCGACATCGGGGACCGGCTCGATCCTGCCCGTGACCTGATCCTCGACGGTGGAGCGAGTTCGGTCGGCGTCGAGAGCACCATCGTCGATCTGACCGTGTCACCCCCACAGATCCTGCGGGCAGGAGCGATCAGCCGGGACGACCTCAACCGGATCCTGCACCGCGACGTCTCGGACGCCGCCGGCCCGAGCCGGGCCAGCGGGATGCTTGCCTCTCACTACGCGCCCGACTGCGAGATCGTTCCGGCCGCAGATCCGCAGACCGCCGAGAAGTTGGCGACCGAACGGCGGGTCGATGGTCGACGGGTCGGCGTACTCGACCGAACCGACGATCTCGTCGTGGCTGCCCAGCGCCTGTATGCCGACTTGCGGGCCGCCGACGACGGAGGGCTCGACGTGCTCGTCGTGGTGCTGCCCCCGGCAACCGGGATCGGGCATGCGATCCGGGATCGGATCATGAAGGCGGCTGCTGCTCGTTCATCTCCGCCCAGTCCAGCTGGTTGAGTGCCTCGATCCAGCCGTCGCGGACGTCGACGACATCGGGCGTCGGATGTCCGGGGACCCGAGCGGTCGTGATACTGACGGTCGCAGCACCGGCATCCGGGACCAGCTCCAACCGACACCACGCCGCGACCGGGTCGGCCATGACCACCTCGATCAGGTACGGCGGATCGTCGTCGACCACCTCCCCCAACACTCCTGCCGCCAACAGCAGACCTTCGAACGCCTCGGCCGGCAATGCCTCGATGGTGAACGACGGGTGGTCGTGGCGTACACCTCGCCGCGCGGTGCCACGCTGATCGCTGCGGCGCCGGTCACGGGAACGCACCGGCGGCGACGGGGAACCTGCACCGATCTCGGCGAGGGCCGCGTCCGCAGCGGCATTCAATCGCTGCATCGCCCCGACGGAACCTCCCGCGTCAGGATGGAGCGATCGGGCGAGTGCCTTGCGGGCGGAAGCGATGCGCTCCGCGCTCGCTCCTCGATCGAGCCCGAGGACCTCCCAAGGGTCGACGGACTCGTCGTTTCGTCGTCGACCACCTCGCACGCCTGCGGATCGTACCGAGGCACAGCCAGCAACGGGGGCGGGGCGGTCCGACGGGGTGGTTGTTCTGCGCCTACCCAGTGCCGTAACCTTCGCGGTTACCTAGAACCGACGGGGCAAACCCGCTCCGCGGAAACAGGGGGAGAAAACCAATCATGCAGAAATCACGTGTGCGCCGCGTCGGCGCCTTGATCGTGGGTCTGTCTCTCGTCGCTGCTGCGTGCGGCGGCGACGACGACGATGCCCCGGTCGCCGACTCCACTCCGGAGGCCACCGAAGAGGCCACCGCAGAAGCCACCGAGGAAATGACCGAAGAGGCCACCGAGGAAATGACCGAGGAGGCCACCGAGGAAATGACCGAAGAGGCCACCGAGGAAATGACCGAAGAGGCCACCGAGGAAATGACCGAAGAGGCCACCGAAGAGGCCACCGGAGAGGCCGCCGGCTCGGGCTGCGATTCCGACGGTGTGCTCACCATCGGCACGATCCTCCCGGTGACGGGCGACCTCGCGTTCCTCGGACCACCCGAGATCGCCGGTTCCGACATGGCAGCCGCTGACATCAACGCCGCCGGCGGCGTGCTCGGCGTCGACGTCGTGCTCGAGCAGGGCGACTCCGGCGACACCACCACCGATACCGCGAACCTCGAGGTCGACCGCCTGCTGGCCGCCGGCGCCGACGCCATCATGGGTGCCGCCTCGTCGGCCGTGTCCAAGACCGTGATCGACAAGATCACCGGCGCCTGCACGATCCAGTTCAGCCCGGCCAACACGTCGCCGGACTTCACGACGTACGACGACAACGGCCTGTACTTCCGTACCGCGCCGTCCGACATTCTCCAGGGCCGCGTCCTGGCGAACGTCGTACTCGATGACGGCGCCGAGAGCGTCTCGATCCTGTACCGCCAGGAGAGCTACGGCATCGGCATCGCCGAGGCACTGAAGGCCAACCTCGAGGACAACGGCGCAACCGTGGACGAGTTCCTCGCCTACGCCGTCGACACCGAGAGCTTCGACGCCGAGGTGGACGCACTCGTCACCGCCGGGTCCGATGCGATCATCGTGGTCGGCTTCGCCGAATCGGCGTCGATCCTCACGACCATGAACGAGCGTGGCATCGGCCCGACCAGTGACACACTCGTCTACGGCGTGGACGGCAACATCGGCATCGGCGGCGAGCTCGACGACCCGAGCATCCTCGTCGGCCTCAAGGGCACGGTGCCCTCGGTCGACCTCGCAACGATCACCGACTTCACCGCTCGTCTCGACGAGAACGGTGCCGGCGGTGAGTACAGCTACGGTGCCGAGACGTACGACTCGGTGATCATCGTGGCACTCGCAGCAGCGGTTGCGGGATCCGACGACCCCTCGGCGATCGCCGCTGAGATCAACGGCGTCACCAAGGATGGCGAGAAGTGCACGACGTTCGCCGACTGCATCGCACTCGTCGATGCCGGCACCGACATCGACTACGACGGTGTCGGCGGCCCGTACGACTTCGCCGACGAGGGTGAACCGGCTGCGGCGAGCTTCCGTATCTGGGTGTACGACGGCGATTCCGACCCGAATCCCGAGCTGGACACGTACGTGTTCGCCAGCTGAACCGAGCAGTCAGGGCAGATGACGCCCTGAACGTTCTGAGAGGGCCCGTCGCTTCGTTCGAAGCGGCGGGCCCTTTCGCGTCCGGAGATGGCCGTGTCGAACCGGCGGCACCATGCATCTCCGGCACGCGAGACTCGGCCGGTGACTTCGCCTGCAGACGACGTGACGACCCGGCTCAGGTGGCGCGGGCCAGCGTGCCGAGGTACAGCTCGATGACCTTGGGGTCATGGAGGAGGTTCCGCCCGGTGTCGGTGTATGCGTTCGTACCCTGGTCGAGCACGTAGCCCCGATGGCAGATCTGCAGGCAGCGGCGGGCGTTCTGCTCGACCATGACGACCGAGACCCCGGCCTTGTTGATTTCACGGGTGCGTACGAAGACCTGATCCTGGAGCACGGGTGACAGGCCTGCCGACGGCTCGTCGAGCAGGATCACCTCGGGGTCCATCATCAGCGCCCGCCCCATCGCCAACATCTGCCGCTCGCCGCCGGACAGCGAGCCGGCTCGCTGTTTCATGCGCTCGGCGAGTCTCGGGAACATGTCGCTCACGTAGTCGACCCGCTCCCGGAACGTCTTGGGACGCAGGAAGGCGCCCATCTCGAGGTTCTCCTCGACCGTGAGCGCCGGGAAGACGTTGTCACGTTGCGGTACATAGCTGATCCCGCGGTCGACGAGCTCGTGAGCAGAGGCGTTCGAGATGTCGTCACCCCGGTACACGACCTGGCCGTCACGCACGTCGAGGAGACCGAACAGCGCCTTGAGGAGTGTCGACTTGCCGGCGCCGTTGGGCCCGATGATGCCGATCAACTCACCCTGTCGCAGCTCGAGCGAGCAGCCGTTCAGGATGTCGACACCGGGGACGTAGCCGGCCCGGATGTTGTCGACGTGAACCAGGAACTCGTCACTCATCCGGGGCACCTCCCTCATCGATCGGCTCAGCTTCGGCGGTCGACGCCGGCTCGTCATCGTCCCATTCGGACAGATCGGCACCGTGGTGGCTGCCGAGATAGGCATCGATCACTGCGTCGTTCTTGGAGATGTCACCCGGCGTGCCCTCGGCGATGATCCTGCCCTCGGCCATCACGACGACCCAGTCGGAGATGTCCTGGACGACGTCCATGTCGTGTTCGACGAAGATGACCGTCCGGCCCTCTGCGCGCAGCCCCTTGACGTGGCCCAGCAACGACTGCGTCAGCGCCGGGTTGACCCCGGCCATCGGTTCGTCGAGCATCACCAGGCGCGGCTCGGTCATCAGTGCACGAGCCATCTCGATCAGTTTGCGCTGTCCACCCGACATCGTTCCGGCGTATTCGTCACGCATGTGGGTCAGGTTGAAGCGGTCGAGCAGAGCATCCGCCCGTTGCTCGACCTCGCGTTCCTGCCCCTTCCACATCGGCGTCAGCGCTCTCCAGAAGTGCTCGCCGATCTGGTTCGTGGCACCGAGCTTCATGTTGTCGATGACCGACATGCGCGACAGCACCTTCGTCAGCTGGAACGTACGGACCATACCCCGCTTGGCCAAGCGGTACGGGGCGACACCGGAGATGTCCTCGCCGTCGAAGCTGACCTTGCCGGAGTTCACCTTGTCGAACCCGGTGAGGAGGTTGAAGAACGTGGTCTTGCCGGCTCCGTTCGGGCCGATCAACGCGGTGATCGCGCCTCGCTGGATCTCGAGGTGATCGACGTCGACGGCGACGAGGCCACCGAACCGTTTCGTGACACTGTCGGTGACGAGGATCGGGTCCGGCTTCGCCGACCCAGGGGTCGGCGACACGCCCTCGAACGCACCGGAAGCCGGGTTGGGGTGGTCCTGGATGACGCCCGCGGCGCCACCACCACCGGCGGTCTTGCCGAGCTCGACCCCTGCGGGCCGCGGTTCATCGGTCATCGAGGGCCATCTCCTCCCTGGAGCCGAAAATCCCCTGCGGGCGGAATCTCGCCAGCAGCAACAACCCGAGACCCACGAGCATGAAGCGGAGCTGGCTGATGTTGAGCACGCTCAGCTCGATCGTGTCCTCGAGGAAGCCGGCCGGCCCCGCCGGGAGCTGACGCAGGAAGTTCTCGATGAACACGATCAGGCACCAGTAGATCATCGAACCGATGATCGGCGAGAACGTCCGACCCGGGCCACCGAGAATCAGGATCGCCCAGATCGTGAAGGTGATCACCGGGTTGAACGTGTCCGCCTGGATCGAGCCCTTCTGGACCACCTGCAGCATGCCGGCGATGCCGGCGAGGACGCCGCCGAGCGTCAGCGCCTGGAGCTTGTAGAAGTAGGCGTTCTTTCCCAAGGCGCGGGCCGCATCCTCGTCTTCCCGGACCGACTTGAGCGCGCGGCCCCACGGCGACGACATCAGACGCCAGACGAGGAGCACGGACAGGAGCAGGATCGTCCATCCGACGAGCAACACCCAGAGGTCTCGGCCGAGGTAGCTGAAGGGGCCGAACGCGTAGAACTCACCCTCGCCGAACGGGCTCAGATCGTAGAAACTGTCAGCGAACTCGCCGATTCCTTCCGAGGCCCCGGTGACTTCCTTCATTCGCCGCCATCGCACGAAGAGCCGGATCGTCTCGGACGCGGCGATCGTGACGATGGCCAGGTAGTCGGCCCGGAGTCGCAGCGTGGGCAGGCCGAGGAGCAACGCAAGGACGATCGAGTACACGATGCCGAACAGAATGCCGACCCAGAAGCTCCACTCGAGCCAGTAGACGGTCACGCCGAGCCCGTAGGCGCCAGCGGCCATGAAACCGACCTGGCCGAAGTTGAGCAGTCCGGCGTACCCGAACTGCACGTTGAGACCGACCGCTGCGAGCGCGAACACCACGACCTCGATGCCGAACATCGTCGACAGCGTGCGCTCGAAGATGAATCCCCAGTCCATCGCCTAACCGATCCTCTCCGATTTGCCGAGGATCCCCTGTGGCCGGAACAGCAATGTCACCACGAGGATCAGGAGCGCGACCATGTTCTTCACCTCTGCGTCGATGAAGAGCGTCGAGAGGTTGATGGTCAGTCCGACGACGAGGGCGCCGACGAGCGCTCCGTAGGCCGTCCCGAGCCCCCCGAGGGTCACGGCGGCGAAGACGAGCAGCAGGATCCGGAAGCCGAAGTCCCATTTCACCTGGTCGAGACCGAAGAACACACCGCTGAGCGCCGCGAGCGAGGCACCGGACACCCACACCAGGGTGATGACCCGTTCGACATCGATACCGGTGGATTCAGCGAGTTCCCGATTGTCGGCGACGGCTCGCATCGCTTTCCCCATGCGGGTCAGCTCCAGGTAGCTCGCGACACCGACGAGGATGACGATGGACAGGCCCATCGCAACGAGATCCTTGGGCGTCAGCTCGACGGGTCCGAGCGTCCAAGCCCGCTGCGCCGAGTAGTCACCGAACGTGCGCGGGGCCCCACCGAAGAGGTAGAGCATGAGGTAGCGCAGGAAGATCGAGAGGCCGATCGTCATCACCAGCTGTGCGATGAGGCTGACGCCGGCCGACCGCGCCGGTCGGAAGATCAACCGGTTGAGCACGTAACCGATCACGCCGCCCGCGATCATGCCGAATATCGCCGCGGGTATCAGATTGACACCGTCTCCGAACGGGCCGGGCAGCGGCGCAAGGAACCCGATCATCCCCGCGAATCCGTAGAAGTTGAAGCCGTACGTGATGATCATCCCGAACGTGACCAGTTCGGCGTGGGCGAAGTTCACCAGTCCCGTCGTGCCGAAGATCAGCGACAGACCGATCGCCGCCATCGCCAGGTAGAGCCCCTGCTTCAGACCCTCGGCCGTGAGCTGGGCGACTCGGCGCGCCGTGATACCACCGCTCGTGCTTCCCCCTCCTTCACCCTCTTCGCCGAGCACCAGCGGAAACAGCACCCGACGATCCCGGTTCTCGCTCACCGTCGTCGTGAGCGGGTTGCTGTCGGGGTTGCGGAGGTTGACCCCTTCGGGCAGCGAATCGACGAGCAGCGTCACGACGTAGTCGCCCGGTTCGGGAACGAGGATTCGGAAGTCGCCGTTGTCATCGGCCTCGGCCGACCCGACTCCCTCGACGTCCACGGTCACGCCCGGTGTCGGCACGTCCTCGCCGGAATCCGGGTCCTCGTACGTCAACGACCCGAAGATCGCGGGTCCGTCGTCCTGGGCGTGTGCCGCCGAAGCCAACAGCCCGGGAACGAGGAGCGCGCCCGCGGCGACGACCAGCAGACGGATGATCCGCTGACGACGATTGGACTGCATCCGTCCCCGCGGATGGTCGGTGGTGGTCATCAAGGGCGTGACACTAGCCCCGAGTCCGGTTCCGACACCAGATCTTCATCTGCGCTCGCCGACAGACGGGTCGTGTCGAGCACGACCTGGGTCGTGGCCCACATGACCAGGGTCGCCCCCGCGACGTGGATTCCGACGAGGAGCTCCGGCACGTCGTTGAAGTACTGGACGTAGCCGACCGCCGCCTGCAGGACGCCCACGAACAACCAGGTCGTGATCGACGACATCAGAGCATCGTCGGTGCGTGGCGCGCGGCGGATGCGCCCGGCGATCACGAGGGCGACCGCGATGGTGGCGATCACCGTGACACCGTGCACCCTGGCGACCGACGGAATGTCGAGATCGAGCCGCTCCGCGTTCTCGTCGCCCGCGTGCGGGCCGGCGCCGGTCACCAGCGTTCCGGTGAAGATCGCCACCCAGGTCAGGCCGAACAGCAACCACGTGAGGCGCCGGCCCACCGCCGAGACGGACGGTTCCCGGGGAACACCATCAGGCTCTCCGGCCCGCCGCACGAGCACGGTGCCCGCGACGATCAACGCCATCGACAGGAGCAGATGCCCCTGTACGGCGAGGGGATGCAGGTCGACCAGCACCGAGATGCCACCGAGCACCGCGTTGGCGACCACGCCGCCGGCGATGAGCAGGGACAGCACCGTGAGGTCCCGTCGACGAGGAACGCGGAAGAACGCTCCGAGCACGGCAGCGATCGCGGCCGCGCCGACCACACCGGTGAAGAGGCGGTTGATCTGCTCGATCGCTGCGTGTTTCGACGACACGTCGACGAAGCGTTCGCTCGAGCAGTTCGGCCAGTCGTCACACCCGAGCCCGCTGTTCGTCAGCCGCACGGCAGCACCGGTCACGATGATGATCGCGAGCGCCGCCAGCGCGGCGATCGTGATGTGCCGGTAGCGCTGCGGGGAGATCTGCATGCGATGTCCAGACTACGCGTACTAGGGCCGAACTTCGTAGAACGCGTTCATCGGATGCGGGACGTCGAGCGTGCGGAACCTGGTGAACCCGGCATCCGTGGCCATCTCCTCGGCCTTCGACGCCGGCAGCCCCAGAGTGCCGAGCCCTTCACCGCCCGGCTCGGACAGCGCCGACGACATGCAGGACAGCACACTGACGCCGTACAGCAGGGACGCCATGGGGTTCTGCTCGATGTTGTCCGACAGGGTCTCCCCCGCGCGAATGTCGACGAGGAGCCAATGCCCGTCGGCCGCCAAGGCCGACCTGATCGCACCGACCACGGGCGTCGGGTGCGCCATGTCGTGCAGGCAGTCGAACGTCGTGACGACGTCGACCGAACCGTCACTCGGCAGCGGCGAGGTGCCGGGGTCGGCGAAGCGGGCATTGGAGAGGCCGGACTCGGCGAGCTTGGCATTGGCACGCTCGAGCGCATGATGGGAGATGTCGTAGCCGACGAAGGTGCTGTTGGGGAATGCCTCGGCCATGAGCAGGATCGCTCCCCCGGCGCCGCACCCGACGTCGGCGAGGGCAGCACCCTCCTCCAAGCGCTCGACCACGCCGTCCATCGAGGGCAGCACCTTGCGCAGCAGGTTGTGGTTGTTCCAGGGTTCGAAGCTGCGCTCGATGCCCAGTGCCCCCTCGGGCCCATGGCTGTCGTAGTCGTGACCCAGACCGGTCCGGAAACTGTCAGGCATCAGTTCGAGCGCCTGCATCGACTGGGGCAACCGGTGGAACATGCCCATACCGAACGCCGGATGGTGTGGGGACGCGAGCACCGCCCGCGCTTCGCCGGACAGGCCGAACCGGTCGGTGCCGTCACCGTCGTCGAACTCGATGAGGCGGGCTGCGGCCTGGTTGTGCAGCCATTCGCGCACCCATCGTTCGTGCAACCCGGTTGCGGCTGCGAGGTCGTGACTCGTCATCGCCCCGTCCGCTTCGGCCATCGCCCGGTACAGGCCGAGCCGGTCACCGAGGTGGATCATTCCGGCCGTGAAGGCACCCTCGAGCTTCGAGTACACCTCGAACGAGTACTGCCGGAGGCGTTGTTGGGCGTCGTCAGCCATCCTCAACGGTACCGAAGCGGACCGGCCGGATCGTCAGCGGCTACGGCTCTCTCGCGGGATGTGCTCGGAACTCGACAACGACGTCAGGCTGAACGTCCAGCCGTCACGCAGCGGGAGCGCCTCGACCCGGCTGATCGACGCGTGCCCGATGACGAACCGGTCCCACTCCCACGGCGTCGGATCGAGCCCGAGAAGATGGCCGATCGTCACCGAGTTGGTGCCGGCGTGCGCCACGAGCGCGATTCGTGTGCCGACCCTGCCGGGCGACCAGATCGGCAGATCGTGTTCGACCCGCTCGATGTGACGTCGGCGCAGGAACTCGGCGGCACCGACGTGGATTCGCTCGGTGAACTCCCGGATCGACTCCCCGCCCACCAGTCCGTCCCACCGTCGCTCGGCGGGACGCGACTTCAGTTCGTCGTATGCGTGCTCGGCCTTCTCACGTGGTGTGCCGTGCCAACTCGGGTCACGGATCTCCTCGAGCCATGGCTCGACCGATTCCGGGCGACCGAGCCGTTCGTACAGCGGTGCCGCGGTCTGGCGTGCTCGCTGCAACGGCGAGACGAGCACCTCGTCGAACTCCTCGGCGGCCAACGCATCGGCCATCAGTTCGGCCTGGTGCCGGCCCAGTTCGGTCAAGGGCGGATCGACGACGTTGAGCCCGTCCTTCGTCCATTCGGGCTGCCCATGACGTATCAACACGATCTCCACCGCCGTGACGGTACTCTCACACCCCGTGTACGATCCGTCTGCGCCTCCGTCGGGGTGGTTCCCCGACCCGCTCGGTCGATACGAACACCGTTACTTCAACGGCACATCTTGGACGTCCGATGTCAGCGTTGACGGACAACGGTTCGTCGACCCGCTGGGGTCGGGGTCCGGGCCAACCGGCGACGGGTCGCGCAACAGCTCGGCAACCGCTTCAGTGGTCATGGGCTCCATCGGGCTCGCCATCGCGTTCGTTCCGTTCGTCGTGGTCGCCGGGTTCGTCCTCGCGATCTTGGCGATCGTGTACGGGGTCCGAGGCCTGCGTCGCTCGCAGACCGGCGGGGCCGGTCGCGGTGCCTCGATCGCGGGCCTCACGATGGGCGGGCTCGGTCTCGCCGCATCCGTCGTGGGTTTCGTGCTCTCGGTGATGGTGTGGAACGAAGTCGTCGCCTTCGTCGAGCCGGGCCCCGTCTCGACGGACGTGACCGAGTGCGTGATCGACGGCCGACGAGCACGGGTCGAAGGCACGATCACCAATCTCGACGACAAACGCCGCGAGTACACGGTGTTCGTCGAGGTCGGCGGCCGCACCGAAGTCGCCGTCGTCGATGCCGTCGATGGCGGAGAGACCGTCGAGTGGGCGACCGTGGTCACCACCCCATCAGTCCTCTCCGATTGCCGACCCGACGTCGTCGTCCAGGGCCCGTTCCCCTACGGGATCGAGATCGACCCGGTCGCCGGCCGCGTCGTCGACTGAGCGCCGTCCGGTCTCGTCGCTGCGCTCGTAGCGTGGTCGACGTGGACACCGGGTCGACGACGACGAGCGACGGAACGACGACTGGCGACCGTTCGAGATCGATCGCCGTTCGGCTGATCCTGGTCGTCGTCATCGGATCGTTCGCCGTGTTCTGGACGTGGGCCCTGTTCTTCGCATCCAAGGAGGCGGTCAACAAGATCGACGACCGGGCCTGGGCCGAGCGAGCGGAAGGGATCTGTCAATCGGCGACGGCGCAACGGCTCGAGCTGGCCGACTTCCGGGTCATCACCGAGGGTGGGCCCGAGCTGATCCGCGAACGAGCCATCATCGTCGAGGAGTCCACCGACCTTCTCGTCGCGATGCTCGATGACGTCGTCGCCGTGCCACCCACTGACCCGAAGGGCCTTGCGATCGTGCCGCAGTGGGAAGCGGAGTATCGAACGTACCTCGATGACCGGTACCGCTACGCGGTGCAGATACGCGAGTCGGGCGAGAACCTGCCGTTCTACGAAACCGCCGACGGCATCCCGGTGAGCGAGCGGCTCGAGACGTTCGCTGGTGACAACGAGATGCCGGCGTGTGCACCACCACGCGATCTCACCCGTTGAGGGTCCGTATGACCCTGGCCGGGGCGCCCACCGCCACACTGAAGTCGGGAATGTCGCCCGACACCACGCTGTTGGCACCGATCACCACGTGCCGTCCGATGTGCGACCCCGGCAGGATCACGGCACCATGGCCGATCCACGATCCGTCCCCGATGCGAACGGGACGCTCCGGCTGAACCTGTTGGGAGATCGGGAGGTCCGGATCGTCGAAACCGTGATTCTGGTCCGTGATGTAGATGTGGTGTCCGGCCCAGACGTCGTCTCCGATCTCGATCGAGAGGTGGCCGACGATGCCACTCCCCCGTCCGATCAGACACCGATCTCCGATCGTCACCACCGAGTCGCTGACACACTGCTGCCCCGGCACCATGCCTGCCGACAGCGAGACGTGAGGTCCGATCACCGAGCCGACACCGATCCGGATGCACTCGACGTTCATCAAGGTCGCGGGCGGGTGGCAGATGACGCTGCCCTCACCGAATGCCGCGAACCGGCGGGCTCTCGACGAGCCGGGCCCGATCGCCGCCCAACTCGCGGCGATGTCGTTGGCACGATGGATCGCATCACCCGCACGCTGCTTCGCGTGACCCGCCAGCCGGACCCATGCCGTTTCGGGGGCTGGTTCTCGGCCGAGCACGTGCGAACGATACCGCCGGGTTCGGTACCGTCGTGCCGTGACGCTCGACTCGTTCCACCACGGTTCACTGACCGATGTCGACGGCCTGCTCGTCGGTCACCACCAGCGACGGAGCCGAGGATGGCAGACAGGGACAACGGTGATCAGCGCCCCCGCCGGAGCGGTCGCCGCCGTCGATGTTCGCGGAGGTGGCCCCGGCACGCGTGAGACCGACGCACTCGATCCGCGAAATCTCGTCGACCGCGTGCATGCCATCTGTCTGACCGGAGGGAGCGCCTACGGGCTCGCGGCCGCCGACGGGGTCATGGCCGAACTCGAGCATCGCGGGCTCGGAGTTCGAGTCGGCCCCGAGACCGCCCACGTCGTCCCCGTGGTGCCGACGGCCGTGATCTTCGATCTCGGGCGCGGTGGTTCGTTCGCTCACCGGCCGGGACCGGAATTCGGAGCACGAGCGCTCAAGGCGGCGAAACGCCGACCGCCTCGCGGCACCCTCGGCGCTGGAACAGGTGCCCGGTCGGGAGGCCTGCAGGGCGGCGTCGGGATGGCGAGCACGACCGTATCGATCGGCGGCGCGACGATCAGCGTGGCCGCACTCGCCGTCGTCAACTCCAGCGGTTCGGCCATCGATCCGGCAACCGCTTCGCCGTGGATCGGCCTCGCTGGACTCCGCCGCCCGGTTCGTTCCGAGCGAGAACGGCTGAAGGAGGTCGTGGCGGCCGCGGGGGCACCACTGAACACGACGATCGGCGTCGTCGCCACCAGTGCCGCGCTCACCAGGCCCGAGACGGGTCGGCTCGCACAATCCGCCCATGACGGCCTCGCGAGAGCCATCCGACCCGCCCACTCGTTGATGGACGGTGACACCATCTTCGGCCTGTCCACCGGCGCCGAACCGATCGCTGACGCGGTCGCCGGGATCGTCCGCGGCGACGACTCACGAGCCGCGCAGCTCAACGAACTGTTCGCGGCTTCTGCCGACGTGTTCGCGGTGGCGTGCGTCGACGCCGTCCTCACCGCATCGGTGATCGGACCCACCCCGACCTATCTCACCGTGTGTCCGAGTGCCCAGTAGGTTCTTCGGCGATGGACGTCCTGACGACCCCATTGACGATGCGGGACTGGTCTCGTGAACGCCAGACACATGGCGAACGAGTCGGAGTCGTCCCGACGATGGGCGCCCTGCACGGCGGCCATTTCGCGCTGATCGACGCCGTCCGTCGACGATCGGATGCCGTCGTCGTGACCATCTTCGTCAACCCGCTGCAGTTCAACCAGTCGTCCGACTTCGACAGCTACCCGCGGCCGATCGACGACGATCTCCGGTCGTGTCGTGAAGCCGGAGCCGACGCGGTCTACGCCCCGACCGCTGCGGCGATGTACCCGCCCGGCTTCCAGACCCACGTCGAACCCGGCGAACTCGCCGGTCGTCTCGAGGGACCGATGCGACCTGGCCATTTTCGAGGTGTGGCGACCGTGGTCACCAAGCTGCTCGGAGCCACGATGGCCGACGTCGCAGCATTCGGTCAGAAAGACTTCCAACAGCTCGCGGTGATCCGACGGATGGTCCGCGACCTCGATATGGGGGTCGAAGTCCTCGGTGTCCCGATCGTTCGCGAGCCAGACGGCCTCGCAGTGTCGAGCCGAAACGTCCGCCTCACCACCGACGACCGGAAGGCCGCCGCGATCATCTCTCGTTCTCTGGTCGCGGCGCGTGATGCGTTCGATGCGGGCGAGCGCGCGTCGGAAACCCTCCGGTCGATCGCGGTCGACCGAATCGCATCCGAACCGCTGGCCTCACTCGAATACGTCGATGTGATCGATGCGCTGACGCTCGAACCCGTCGCGCGGGTCGCACCGCCGGCGTGCATCGCCGCCGCGGCGTGGTTCGGCGATGTCCGCCTGATCGACAACGTGCTACTGGATGAACAGTGACACGGCCGCGAGTGCGCCCAGGTCCGTGTCGACATCGTCGAGGACCCCACTGAGGACGATCGCCAGCACGACCCCGTTGAAAATCGCATGGGCGATGACCGTTGGACCGAGGCGGCGTGTCAGATACGCCGAGACACCGAACACGATGCCCACTCCCGACAGCACGAGGGCCAAGCCGACGTTGCCCCACCCACGCACCGGGTCGATGTGCGCGACGCCGAACAGCACACCCTGCAACACGATCGCCAGCGCAGGCCCCATCCGGCTCAAGAATCCACGGAGCACGAGCCCCCGGAACACCAACTCTTCGATCACCGGGGCGGCGATGACCGCCGTCGCGAGCGTTGCGATCAGGTACGCCCGGTCGGCGTCGAGGTCTGACGCCGAATCGACGTTGCTACTGAGTGGAATGTCGAAGACCAGGACCACCGCGCCGATCACGATCTGGGCACCGATCGCAGCGAGCCAGGTCAGCGGCCCCCATCCGAGGTCGGACCATCGAAACCTCCAGCCCAACGAGGACAGATCCTTGGCGCCCCAGCGCCGACGCACATAGGCGCCCCACACCAGAGACGGCCCGTAACCGACCACGGCGAGTACGACCACGTACACGATCACCGGCCAGTCGTACCGAACCAACCAGTCGACGAGACCCTTGCCGATCAGCAACGACCCGACCAGCACGACGAGCGCACCGATCGCCGCACCCAACGGCAGGCTCGGGTGATCGTCGGGTGTTACGAAACCGGGATGCTGCTCGACCCAGGCGTGTCCGTCGAAGTAGCGATGGCCCGGGCCGACCGGGTCGGGATACCAGCCGGCTGGCGCTGTCGTCGGGGGTGGAAGGCTGGTCATCGTCGGAGAAGCACCCGGTGGGTGGTGCGATGAGCGTACGGCCGCGGCCGGCCGACGGGAACGATCCCTCGGGACCGACACCGTGCCGCACGACGAGGTCCAGAACCCGGACCGGCGCTCGTCGAGACGTTCCCGGCACTCCGCGGCATGTCGTTCACGCCCCACTGGAGTCGGATCATGGCTGCGACCTGACACCGACGCCTGGAGCGGGTCGGCCATCGTTCGCCGCACTGGGCTCCGAAGCCCGTTCGGTGGATCGGAGTCACCGCCGGACGCGCGGCCGCACGGTTGGCCGATCGTGCCGAGGGAGGGAACGGTCGCAGTCGCCGGCCGTGAGGCCGACTCCTCCACGCCGTGGTGTGCTCCCGACGTCGATCAGTCCGTCGGCTCAGGCATCGATCGCCGAAGTGTCCCCGTCGGGGTAACGGTCGGGTCGATCCTCGGCGTACACCCACTCCTCGAAGAAGCGATCGAGGTCGAGCCCGGAGACGTGTGACATGTGCGCAGCGAAGTCAGCGGTCGACGCATTCGAGCCGCGGTGATCGACGACCCACGACCGGAGCCCGTCGAAGAACGCCTCGTCGCCGATCGTCGCCCGCAGCGCATGCAACACCGTGGCTCCGCCGTCATAGGCGACCGCGCCGAACAACTCATCGGGGCGCGCCACGGCTCCTTGGTCGGTCGGTGACTGCGCGAGTGCCCCCGCCGCCGCCGCTTCGAGGGGACTGATCCCGATGTGGTCCAGCCACAGCCACTGGGCGTACGTGGCAAAGCCTTCGTTGAGCCAGATGTCGTCCCACGTGGCCGGCGACACCGCATTGCCGAACCATTGGTGGGCGAGCTCGTGGGCGAGCAAGAGGTGCTGCAGATATCCGAGCGATCCGTCGAGGTCGTCGCGGCTGAACAGTGACAATCCCTGCGTCTCCATCGCGAGACCGGGGACCGAATCGGCGATTGCCAGCCCATACCGGTCGAGGGGATACGGACCGAACAGCGGCTCGAAGAACTCGAACTGCTCGATCGTCGCGGCCGTGTACCGACCGATCGTGCGGTCCGCTCCTTCGATCGCCGCATGCCGGATCTCGACTCCGCTCGAGGTGACGCCCCCGTCCACCAGCTCGTAGTCGCCGACCAGGAACAGGATCAGGTACGGAGCCATCGGTTCGGTCTGCTCCCAGGTCCAGGTGGTGAACCCGTCGCCGTTGGCGACTGCGCCGGCAGATGCTCCGTTCAACACGGCGGTATCGCCGTCGGGAACCGTCATGGCGAACGTCCAGGTCGCCTTGTCCGTTGGATGGTCGTTCGCCGGGATCCACGTACTCGCGCCCTGTGGCTCGTTGACGGACCAGAGTCCGTCAGCGGTCAGGTGAACCCCACCGTCGAGTTCGACCGGAATGTCACCGCCCAGATCGACCGTGTAGGTGACGACGATCTCCAGTTCACTGCCCGCCGACGCCGTTCTTCCGAGTGTGGTGACGAGTTCGCGACTCTCGGTGACGAACGGTCGTTCGCCACCGTCGACGCGGACCGATCGAACCTCGAGCGAGTCGGCGTCGAGCGCCACCTGATCGGTGTCGGCCGTCGTGGTCAATTGCAGCGTCGCGGTCCCGGCGAGGCGCTGCAGAGCGGGGTCATAGGTCAGCCGGACGTCGTAGTGGGTGACATCGATGTCGGCGGAGCCGAGCTGGGGGAGCCTGCGATCACCGGCCGAGACACTGCGCGACACCGCGGTCGAAGGCTCGGTCCTGGTCGCCGACTCGGAGGTCGTCGCCGGAGCGGAGGTCGTCGCCGACTCGGAGGTCGTCGCCGTTGCCGACCCGGAGGACTCGGAGGTGGAGGTCGGTCGTTCGCTCGTGTCGCGACTCGAAGCGGTCGGGCGAGCATCCAACACCACGGGTTGTGAGACGTTCGAGCAGGCCAGCCCACCGACGACCAGAATCGCCAGCCAGGCTCCTCTCAGCGAGACGCTCAACGGTCCCGTCGTCCTGCTCCGCACGACGCAACGGTACCCACCAACTGGCCGGTGGCGACCGCGGGCAGACCGCTCCCCGCGGATGCCTCCCGGCAAGGTTCTCTCAAGTTCCGCGGGGTGCGTCAAGGCCCTGTGAAGCACCACCGATGCAACCGTGTGACCGAAGCCACCATCCCCTCATGCCCGGGTCGACGCCGCCGGTTCCGAGTCGCTCGCGGGACGTTGATCGGTGCCGTCGCCCTCGCAGCCGGTCTCATTGCCACACCACCAGGCGACGCGGTGTCGGCCCTTTCGGACGACGACTGGCTCGGAACGGTCAACGCATACCGTTCGATGTCCGGTCTCCAGCCGGTGACCGAGAATGCGACCTGGTCGGCGCAGGCCAAGGCGCACTCCTGCTACATGCTCCAGAACGGCATCAGTCACGACGAGATCCCGGGCAGCCCTGGCTACACGACTGGTGGCGACACAGCCGGCAACTCGGGCAACGTCGCAGTCAGCAGCTCGGTCGCTGCGACCGACCGGAACCACATCGACCTGTGGATGACCGGCCCCTTCCATGCGATCGGGGTGCTCCGTCACAGTCTCCGTACCAGCGGGTTCGGTCGGTGCGCCGAGAACGACACGCCGACCCCGTGGCACTCCGGCGGGACGCTGGACGTCATCCGCGGCATCGACTCGAGTGCCCAGCGCCCGTCCACGCCCATCGTCTTTCCAGGGAACGGCGCCACGGTGCCGCTCCACAGCTTCATCACCGAATTCCCCAACCCACTCGCCATGTGCGGCTGGACCGGGAGCGCTGGCCTACCGCTCATCGCCATGATGCCGAGCGACGCAACCGACGCCGACGCGACGTTGACCGGTCCCGACGGACCGATCGAGACGTGCACGCTGCACGAGGGCAACGTCTCCGACGGCACGGCTCGGTCGATTCTCGACGGCGACAACGCTGTCGTCGTGATGCCCCGCCAGGTGCTCGCCGACGGCGTGTATACGGCGACCGTCGACAGCAACGGCGGCAACGTGACCTGGTCGTTCACCGTCGATCGCGACGCGCCGTTGTCGGCAGACACCACACCGGAGCCGATCGACACGTCGGCCGCCGGTGGCGAGGCGCGCTTCGAGCCCGTTGCTCCGTTCCGGCTGGTCGACAGTCGAGATCGAAAGGGAACAACCCGACTGCGTGCCGGACAGCGTCACCGAGATCAGCGTGTCGGATGCCGATGTCAGCGCAGTCAGCGCAAACTTCGTCGTCGTGAATCCGGACGGCTTCGGCTACCTCACCGCCTACAACTGCACGGCAGACCGTCCCGAGGTGAGCACGCTGACGTACCGACCCGGCGACGTGATCGCGAATCAGGCCGTCGTCCCGCTCAAGGCCGGCAAGATGTGCCTGTTCTCGGTCGTCTCGACCGATGTCGTCGTCGACGTCAACGGATTCTTCCGGGACGGCGCCGAGAGTGCGTTCACGCCGACGTTGCCGAAGCGGTTGTTCGATTCCCGGGCAGCAGGCGAACGACGGCTCCGCGGCAACGAGGAACGAGTTCTCGAGGTCGCCGGACCTGGCCTCGCCGCTCCGGCAGGGGCGACCAGCGTGTCGCTCAACGTCACCGTCGATCAGCCCGTCGCCGCCGGATTCCTCCGGGTCTACCCATGCGGGTCGAAGGCCGGCGCCGAGATCTCGAACGTCAACTATGCCGCACAGGACTCGCGACCGAACAGCGTCGTCGTTCCGGTTGACGACGCCGGCCGTATCTGCCTCCGGTCGCTGGTCGACACCGATGTGATCGTCGACTACACCGGGTACTTCTCGGACGGCGTCGGCCTCGACTTCGTGGCGCTCGATCCGATCCGCCTGTTCGACAGCCGGTCGACGGTGCGGACGTTCAACGAGGCCACGTCCGGCGCACGCGTCGGAGCCGGCCAGGTCGTGCGGTTGAAGATCGCCGGCACCCGCGGCGTCCCCGAGAAGGCGGCGGCCGTATCGGTCAACCTGACCGCCACCGAAGCGGTCGCGGGGTCGTTCCTCACGGCCTATCCGTGCGGCACACGTCCGGCCACGTCGACCTTGAACATCTTCCCGTTCCAGACTGCTGCTGCGAACGGAGCGATGGTGAAGCTCTCCGAGTCGGGCGAACTGTGCGTGTTCACGCTCGCACCGGTCCACGTGATCGTCGACATCAACGGCATCTATCTCTGATCCCGCCTCGACGTGGATGCCGTGGCTATCGACGCAGGTCTGGGTCGGTGACGCGAGCCCGGTATCGAATCGTGTGGACCGAATCGCCCGACAGGATCCCGCCGCGCCCGAGCAGGCGACCGCCTTCCCAGTTCGACAGCCCGAGCTCGGGTGCGTCGAGCGCGTACTGACCGTCGACCCAACGGGTGAATCCATCGCCCACGAACGGCGCATCGACGGTGGCGAAGAACCGGTCATGGGCCGCCGCCGACTCGCTCACCAGCGATACGACGAAGCGCGGACTGTAGCCATTGCACAGTTCGACCGCTTCGTCGACCGAGTCGACGACATGCAACGACGCCTCGGGCGACCCTTCCCACTCCCACTCGTGGGCGAGGCGGTCGATCCCGATCGGACTCACGAACGGCTCGTCGTGGACGCCGTCGGCACGGACCACTGCCGATCGGCGCGACCCGAGTTCGGCGGGTAGGTAGGGCGCGGCGGCCTCGGTCACGTGGAGTCGACCGTCGGTCCCGCGTCGTTCACCCGCACGGCCGACCGCAGCGACCATCCCGGGGACGAGCTCGGTCGCTCGACTGCGAACGATGCAGCAAACGTTCAACGTGTTGCAGACCTTCCGGTCGAGCGAGTTCTCGATCACCGACGCGAACCGATCGGCGTCAGCCTCGTCATCGGCGACCACCCATGCTCCTCCTGTCCCGTGCAGGCTGACGGGAACACCGGCCTGCCGGGCGACGGCGCCGAGCTGCGCCACAGCCGGCCCGGAGCCCCGAGCGACCGCGAGCGACAACCGCGAGTCGGCGAACAGCGCCCAGCCGGCAGCGTGCGCCGCGGATGCCACCAGGACCACCGTGCCGAGCGGGAGACCGGAGTCCGCCAGGGCCGGACCGAGGGCGTGCTCGACAATCGCTTGGGCCGTGCCGAGCGCATCCGAACCGATCCGGAACACCACACTGTTCCCCGAGCGCACCACACCTGCGGCGTCGGCGAACACGTTGGGCCGCCCTTCGAACACGAACCCGACGACACCGAGCGGCGCCCGACGCGCCTCGACCGTCCAACCGTCGTGATGGATCTCGCGCTCGACGACATCACGGGCGGCAGGGGCGTCGGCCCACCCGCGCAATCCTCCGATCATGTCGGTTCGCATCGACGCCGACAACGCGAGCCGTGTCGTCGACCGGTGCCGTGCCGCTGCGCGGACGACATCGGCTTCGTTGGCCTCACGGATCGGGGCAAACGAGGCGTCGTCGGCCAGCCGATCGGCGAACGAGTGGAAGAACGCCGTGATCTGCTCGTCCGAGCATCGGGCGAGGCCGGCGAATGCATCCCGCGCCTGTCCGACCGCTGCGGCTGCGCGGTCGTGCTCGGTCAGCGGGACGTGCAGGAGCTCCCCGCTCAACGGGTCGACGATCAGCCGGTCGCCGCGGGCGAAGGCGTCGGCCAGGTCGACCGAAACATGCGTGACGCGGTTTCCGGCGAACACGATCGGTTGACCCGGGGTCAGCTCCCCCAAGTGGTCGTCGGACATGGAGTCGAAGCGTACGCTGGGCACATGGCCGAGCCCAACGACGACCGTGTCTACTTTCGCCAACTCCTGTCGGGACGCGACTTTGCGGTGGGCGACCAGATGGCGACACAGATGGTGAACTTCGTGTACGCCATCGGTGACCGGCAGACCGGCGAGTGTGTCCTGGTCGATCCCGCGTACGACCCGGCCGGCCTGGTGGACTCCGTCGAGGCCGACGGCATGACGGTCACGGGTGTACTGGCAACGCACTACCACGCCGACCACATCGGCGGATCGATCATGGGGTTCGACATCGCCGGCATCGCCGGCCTCCTGGAACGGGTGTCGTGCCCGATCCACGTGCAACGCGAGGAGATCCCCTGGGTCCTGCGATCGTCTGGCATCTCCGACGCTCACCTCGTCGGACACGATTCAGGCGACGTCGTCCAGGTCGGAGACATCGAGATCGAGCTCGTCCACACACCGGGCCACACCCCCGGCAGCCAGTGTTTCCTGGTCGACGGGAAGCTGGTGTCGGGCGACACACTCTTCCTCGATGGCTGTGGGCGCACCGACTTGCCCGGCAGCGACGCCTCGTTGATGGTCGAGAGCCTCAACCGGCTCGCCAAGGTCGACGACGACATCATCCTGTACCCGGGCCACCGCTACTCGATCGCTTCGAGAGCGACGATGGGCGCCGTCAAGCAGTCGAACTACATTTTCGACCAGATCCTCGGCAGCTGATCGACCGGCCCCGTCAGGGGCAGCCGATGCCGTGCAGCACCGCACACGGACGACAGAGACGCACCCTGCCGTCAGACGTGTCCCATGCCGGCGCCGACGACAGCCCGCACGACCGACACGCCTCGCTCTCGACCGAGGAGGTTGCTGCGTCGTCGTTCGCCACGAGCGGCAACCTATCCCACACGAACCGGTCGGCTCGGAACCGTCGGTCGCTCGTCACCAGGTGTCGATGTTTGGTCGAACACGCGCTCCCGGCGCCCTCGGCGGCGCGCTCTCGAGCAGCGTCGAGATCCAGCGGCGACTCTCGGCCGGGTCGATCACGTCGTCGATCTCGAAGTACTCGGCGATGCTCAGAGCCTTGCCACGCTCGTACAGGCGGTCGACGAGTTCATGGTAGAGAGCCTCCCGATCGGCGTGGCTCTCGCACGCATCGAGCTCTTTGCGGTAACCGAGTGCAACGGCACCCTCGAGACCCATCCCGCCGAACTCACCGGTCGGCCAGGCCACACAAGCGAGCGGCGCCTTCGTCGACCCACCCATCATCGCCTGGGCACCCAGCCCGTAGGACTTGCGGAGCACGAGCGACACCGTCGGCACACTCACGTTCGCACCGGTCACGAAGAGCCGGCTGCAGTGGCGAACGAGCGCAGTGGCTTCCACGTCGGGGCCGACCATCATTCCTGGGGTGTCGACGAGTGTCACGATCGGCAGTTCGTGGGCGTCGCAGAGTTGCATGAAACGCGCCGCCTTGTCGGATCCGTCGCTGTCGATCGCGCCGGCGAGGTGGGCCGGGTTGTTCGCGATCACACCGACCGGCCGCCCTTCGATCCGTGCGAGGGCCGTGATCATGCCGATGCCGAACTCACGCCGCAGCTCGAGGACCGATCCCGTGTCGAAGAGGCGCTCGATGGCTTCGCGGACGTCGTAGCTGCGCAGTCGGTCGACCGGGACGACATCGCGGAGCTCGGTCTGGTCGCCACACGTCCAGTCCTCGGCCGGTCCCTGGAAATACGACAGATACCGCGTGGCCAAGGCGGTCGCATGTTGTTCGTCGCGGGCGACCAGGTCGACCACGCCGGACGTCCGCTGCACCGACATCGGCCCGACCTCGGTCGGTTCGTACACGCCCAGCCCGCCGCCTTCGATCATCGCTGGCCCACCCATGCCGATGTTGGAGTCCTCGGTGGCGATGACCACGTCACAACAACCGAGAATCGCCGCGTTCCCCGCAAAGCAGTAGCCGGCATTGACACCGATCAGCGGCACGGTGCCCGACAACCGGGCGAACCACGTGAACGCCAGGCAGTCGAGCCCCGTGACGCCACCGGTGTCGGTGTCCCCCGGGCGTCCGCCACCACCCTCCGTGAAGAACACGATCGGCACCAGGAGCTGCTCGGCGAGTTCGAACAGGCGGTCCTTCTTGCGATGGTTGCGATGACCCTGCGTACCCGCCATCACCGTGTAGTCGTACGAGACGGCGATCACACGTGCGTCGCGACCCGCGAACCGGTCGCCGTTGACCGTTCCGATGCCACCGATCATCCCGTCGGCCGGCGTTCGCGTGATCAAGTCGTCGTGGCTCCGGCGCTTCGACTGGGCGGCGATCACCAGTGGTCCGTACTCGACGAACGAGCCATCGTCGACCAGATCGGCGACGTTCTCTCGCGCCGTCCGGCGATTCTTGGACCGGCGCCGTTCGACCGCCTCGGGCCGTGCTTCGTCGGTGCCGAGTCGGCGGCGTGCGAGTACGTCTGCCAGGTCCCGACGATCCAAGCCCTGCGGCGCCACCACGTCGTCGACGCGTGTCGCCTTCGGCACCGTCTCCGAGGCGGGCCCGAGCTCGAACAGCACGTCGCCGGGGCGCACGGTGGACCCGACGTCGACGGGCACCGCAGCGACCACACCGGCCGTCGGAGCAGCGATTTCGTGGTGCAGCTTCATCGACTCGACGAGCGCGAGCGTTGCACCCGCCGGCACGGGATTCCCGACCTCGTACTCGATCGAGACGATCGTTCCCTGGAGTTGCGATCGGACGCTGACGGTGTCGACCATGCGCCGATCCTTGCAGTCAGTCCTGACCGGGACGGCGTTGGAAGGCGGTGATCGACTGCTCCCCCATCACCAGTTCGGCCGCGACGGCTGCGATCAGCGCTGGCACGACGAAGTTGGGTTTCCCGGTGGTCTCGGCGACGAACATCACCGCAGCGAGCGGGACGCGGTAGCCCGCCCCGAGGAAAGCGGCGATACCGAGCAGGGTGTACAGCGTGAACCGTTCGGGGTGCACGACGGTGGCGACACCACGACCGACGAGCCCGCCGCCGACGACGAGGGGGATGAATACTCCGCCGACACCGCCGCCGGCCGTCGTCATGGCCGACGCAAGGCAGCGGATCATGAAGACCGCAAACAGCAACCAGAGCGCGATGTCGCGCTCGACGAACAACCAATCGGTCAACACTTCGTAGCCGGCGCCGAGGCTCAACGGCAGCCCGGTGAGCTCGCGCGACAGGAAGAACAGGCCGACCATCGATGCGGAGCTGAAGATGAGACGCGGCGGCAATGACCGCAGCGAGACACCCTTGGCAATCCGCATGAGCTTGGCGAATCCGCGGGCACCGATGGCACAGGTCGTACCCACGAGGAGCGCGCCGAGCAAGTCGATGAACTCGAACGACGGGATGTCGAACACGCTGACGGCGAGCAACGGTGTGGTGTCGGTCAACGTGACGAAGGTCAGATACCCGGTCGCACTCGCGACGAGCGCCGGCAGCAGCATTCGGCGAGCCATGTCGTCGCGATAGGGAACCTCCAAGGCGAAGATCGCCCCCGTCGCAGGCGCCTTGAAGATCGCCGCGACACCGGCAGCAGCACCGGCAACCAGCAGTGTGCGGTGATCGCTGCCACGGAACGGACTCGGCAGCCGACGCTGGATCATCGAACCGATCGCCGAGCCGCCGTACAGAGACGGACCTTCGAGGCCGAGCGCTCCACCGGAACCGAGCGTGGCGATCGAGGCTGCGATCCGCGCCCCGAGATAGCGCGGCCGGAGCCGGTAGGCCGGGTCGTGGAACGCCCGGAGGTACTCGTCGGACGTCGATGGTGATGCTCCACCGCCGATGCGAAGAATGACAGCGGCCAACGCGAGCCCGATCCCTGGTGCGATGGCTGCGAGCCAGACGGGCGCCTCGAGCACCTGGTGATACGCCTCTTCGACCACGTACTCGAAACCGCGAACGGCGAGTCCGGTGATCACACCGGTGATCGCGGCGAGCACCACGGCTTCCCGCGACCGACGCACGAGCAGACGGAGCTCATCCCGACGGACTTCGAACGATTCAGGGCGAAGAGCCCTCACCATTCGTCGACGCCACACGCGTGGGCAGTGTAGGACCCAAACGTTGGTTCGAACGAGTGCACCCACACCGACGGTCCCAGACCGCACGCACGGACCCCACTACCGTCGAACCTCGTGGAGATCGCGACCACGTCCGAACCCTGCTACGAGCAGGGTGGGACGCTGTGCTCATGGGTGTACGACCGCACCGACGGCAACGAAAGCGCCGCGAACGCCGTCCACTGGTTCGTCGACAAGCCGCTACAGGTCTTGGCCGTCCTCCTGATCGGGTGGATTCTGACGCGTGTCGCACGGCGTTGGGTGGCAGGCGTCGTCACTCGAGTCGTCGCCCCGGAGCGCACGTCGACCGAGCGCCTCCGAAACCTGGGGCTCGATCTGCCCGAGACGCTCGCCGCGAGCGAGCCGGACCCGCGGCGCGCCGGTCGAGCGCACTCGATCTCGGTCGTGCTCACCAGCTTCACGATCGTCGTGATCTGGGTCATCACCGGACTGACGATCCTGGGCATCGTCGGAATTCAGCTCGGTCCGCTCCTGGCCGGCGCCGGAATCGCCGGCGTCGCACTCGGATTCGGGGCGCAGAGTCTCGTCAAGGACTGCATCGCCGGTCTCTTCATGCTCATCGAGGATCAGTACGGGGTCGGCGACGTGGCTGATCTCGGCGAGGCAGTCGGCGTGGTCGAACGGTTCTCCCTGCGCACCACGGTACTTCGATCGGTCGACGGCACGGTCTGGCATGTTCCGAACGGTGTGGTCCAGCGGGTCGGGAACCGCAGCCAGCTGTGGTCGGTGGCCCTGCTCGACGTCGACGTGGCCTACGACACCGACCTTGATCAGGCCCGCGAGTTGCTCGAGCGTGCCGCCACCGAGATCTGCGAGCTCCCTGAGTTCAGCGAGCAGGTCCTGGAACCTCCGCAGGTCCTCGGTGTCGAGGCGCTGGCCGCTGACGGGATCTCGATCCGGCTCACGGTCAAGGTCACTCCCGGGTCGCAGTGGGACCTCCAGCGCACTCTGCGTCAGCACGTCAAGCGGGTGTTCGACGAAGCATCGATCGAGATCCCGTTTCCGCAACGAACCGTATGGATGCGAGTCGACCACGACGACACGCAGGCCGATCAGTCAGGTGCTCGACCAGGCTGATGCGCCAACGAATCGAGTCCACCTGACATCATGGCCGTCATGTCTCCGGCCACGGCCAGCCAGCTCCCCCTGGCCGCAATTCTCGACCGTCCGGCGAGCGGCATGCTCACGGTGGCAATCGTGTTCGGCGTCATCGGGTGGCTCTGCCACCTCTACTTCTACTGGTCGAAGCGTCCCGATCTCCTCGAACCCGTCGGCACGAAGCGTCCCGACCCGATCGACGGCGACCGAATCGAGCCACCCGCAGTCGTCGCGCTTCTGACCAACGAGTACGACGTGCCGCGCAGCGCGGTCACCGCGACGGCACTCGATCTGGCGGCGCGCGGGTGGATCCGCCTGACCACTGCGGACGGCGAACTCGTGGTGGTCACGCGTGGCGCCGGCCAAACCGGAGATTCGTTGCTTCCCTTCGAGCAGCAGGTCATGAACCATCTCGCCGCACGGGCATTCAACGACGTGACCTCAGCCGGAACACTGGCCACATCCCATCATCGACTCGACCGCCGCTGGTGGCAACGCTTCCGACGATCCGTGGCGACGCGGGCCGAGGAACTCGGGTTCTCGCACCGTCGATACTCTCCGGTCGAGCTGGCACCCCAGGCCGTCTGTTCCGCAATCGCCGTGATCGCGCTCTGGGCTTCCGTCCGCGGCGGCGAAGACATTGCGATCTCCGAGTCGTGGCGCTCGCGAACACTGTGGTTCGTCGTGCTCGGCGCCATCGGGCTGTTGGTGTGGCGAACCGCCGAGCGGGCCATGGGCTCAGCGCAGACCCCGACCGACGCCGGTCTCGAGCGGACGGCGCGCTGGATGGGCCATCGGCGGCGGTTGCAGACCCGGATTCCCGAGAACGCCTCGGTGCTCGGGTCGCCGGCCCAGCAGGTGGCACTTGCCCACGGGGCCGTGATGGGCGTGGCCGAACAGGTACTCGATCAACTCCCGGCCGCACCGGAGGATCACCGTCACGCCTGGTCGGAGGCCGGTGGCACACCTCACATCGTTGCGGTCAGGTATCCGATCCGACCCGGGTACGGGCAACACCCGCTCCGCGTGCTGCCGGCTGGTCTGATCGTGTTCCTGCTGTTCCGTTGGTTGGAGGGCTTTTTCGGCAGAGTTGCAGCCGGCGAAGCACTCGAGTCGTTGATCGAGCGTGTGCCGGGCCAGATCGATGTGATCGAACGGCTGGCCGACGTGCTGTCTGCGCTGTGCTGGGTTCCCATCATCTGGGGCGTGTGGGCGATGATCGCCGGAGCGGTCGACTCGGTCGCCACCCGTGAGCGTGTTGGCGCAATCGTGAGGGCTCGCCGGCCCGCCGAGGTCGTCCCACCCCTGCTGGCGAGTGTGGTCAAGCCGTTCGCCGAACGCGACCGGTTCTCGACCTATCTCGCCGTCGACGACGGCAAACGACCACTCGTCACCGCATGGCTGGCCAGCGAACGCAGCGCCGCCCCGCAAGGCGCCCAGGCCCGGGTACGCGCCACGCCGCTGCTCGGCTACGTGAGGTCGTCAGAGCCGATCGGTACCGCCACCCGAACAGAGATGTGAAGCGCTCGATGCGGGTGAAACGCCCGCTGATGCGACCCTGCGCTCGCACCCGACGCGGAACACAGCCGGTGCCGCCGTTCACACGACGTTCGCCCCGCACACCCGGAGTTCGAGCGAGTACAACGAGGTGTTGGCGGCCATGAACAGCGTGCGTCCGCCCGCGCCTCCGAAGACGACGTTCGCGCACACTTCCGGCAGGCGGATCGTGCCGAGCAGCGTGCCGTCCGGGTCGTAGCAGTGCACCCCTTGGAGACCGCTGGTCCAGATCCGACCCTCGGCGTCGAGGCGGAACCCGTCGAAGACCCCCTCGGGGCAGGTTGCGAAGACCTCGCCTCCCCCGGCGACGTGGCTCCCGATGACGTCGAACCTCCGGATGTGGCGCGGACCCCCGTCGACGTGGCTGACGCCGGTGTCCGACACGTACAGCGACGTTCCGTCGAGCGAGAACGCCAGCCCGTTCGGCCGCACCATGTCGGTGATCTCGGCGGTGACCGCCGCTGTGCCGCCGTCGACCCGATAGACGTTGCTCGATCCGATCTCGCTGTCGGCGCGGTGCCCTTCGGCATCACTGTCGATGCCGTAGGTCGGATCGGTGAACCAGACGGATTCGTCGCTCGCCACGACCACGTCGTTCGGGCTGTTCAACCGCTGGCCCTCGAACCGGTCGGCGACGACCTTCCGCGCTCCCGCCGCATCCGTGCGGACCACCGAGCGCGTCCCGTGTTCACACGCGACGACGCGACCCTGCCGATCGAGGGTGTGACCGTTGGAGAAATTGGCCGGCTGGTCGGCGACCGTGACCCGCCCGGTCGCAACATCGAGTCGCATGCGGCGGTTGCTTCGAACGTCGCTCCAGAGCACCGCGTCCTCGACGGGCAGGTAGACCGGCCCCTCGGCCCAGGTGCAACCGTCGGCGAGGTGGCGGACCATCGCGTCCGGTTCCAGGAGTGGACGCAGGCGGCCGTCGATGTCATCGACGATCGGCGCGGTGGGGGGTCGTGTCGGCATGTTGCATTGTCCCAGGCATTTTCGGCTCCCGTCCACGGTCGTCCAGACTGGGCGCATGCCGAACGACCAGACCGTCGTCACGCTCGACATGGAAGGTGTACTCGTCCCCGAGATCTGGATCGCTGTGGCCGAACGGACAGGTATCGACGCGCTGCGCCGTACGACACGCGACGAGCCCGACTACGACGTTCTCATGCAGTATCGGCTCGACGTCCTGACCGAACACGGCCTGACGATGCCGGTGATCGCCGACGTCATCGGCGGCCTCGAGCCGCTCTCGGGTGCCCGCGATTTCCTCGACGAACTCCGACGCAGGACGCAGGTCATCGTGTTGAGCGACACGTTCGAGCAGTTCGCCGCGCCACTGATGCCGCACCTTGCGATGCCGACCGTGTTCTGTCATCGGCTCGTGATCGAGAATGATCGCATCGCGGGATATCAGCTCCGCCAGCACGACCAGAAACGACACGCCGTCGAGGCACTCCAGCACTTGAACTACCGGGTGATCGCGGCCGGCGATTCCTACAACGACACCTCCATGCTGACCGCAGCCGACCGTGGCTTCCTGTTCAAGTCGCCGGCGAATGTGCGCGCCGAGTTCCCACAATTCACCGCCGTCGACGAGTTCGACGATCTGCTTCCGCTGATCCTGGCCGAACTCGGCTGACCTAGCGTGCGGGCCATGGATCCCCGCCCACTCGACAAGCGGTTCGCGACCGTCACCGGCAAGCAGATGGCGTACCACGACTCGGGCTCCGGAGACCCGATCGTGTTCCTCCACGGCAACCCGACCTCGTCGTACCTCTGGCGCAACATCGTTCGAGAGCTCAACGGCTCGTACCGCTGCGTCGCGCCCGATCTGATCGGCATGGGCGACAGCGAGCCGACCGGTGACACCGGCCCGGAGGCGTATCGGTTCGTCGACCACCGGTCGTTCCTCGACGTGCTCCTCGACTCGCTCGATCTCGGCGACCGGGTGACCCTGGTGATCCACGACTGGGGCTCGGCACTCGGCTTCGACTGGGCCAATCGCCATCGTGAACGTGTCGCCGGCATCGCCTACATGGAGGCCATCGTCCGCCCGCTGACGTGGGACGAGTGGCCCGAAGCCGCCGCACCCATCTTCCAGGCGTTCCGGAGCCCCGCCGGCGAGGAGATGATCCTCGCCAAGAACGTCTTCGTCGAGCGAGTCCTGCCCGGCTCGATCATTCGCGATCTCGCGGCCGAGGAGATGGCCGAGTACCGCCGCCCGTTCGCCGAACACGGCGAACGGCGACGGCCGACACTCACCTGGCCGCGGGAGATCCCCATCGACGGCGAACCGGCCGATGTGGCGGCGATCGTCCAGGACTACGCAGACTGGCTCTCGGGCTCCGACCTGCCCAAGCTCTTCGTGAACGCCGAACCCGGCGCGATCCTGATCGGGCCACAGCGTGACTTCTGTCGTTCCTGGCCGAACCAGACGGAGGTGACCTTGCCAGGGAACCACTTTCTGCAGGAGGACAGCCCGACCGAGATTGCGGAGGCGATCGCCGCGTGGCGATCGGGGTTCTGAACGGCAGAGGTGCGAAACTGCGACCATGTCGCAGCACCACGAAGGCACGATCACCTCATACGACGGCCTGACGATTTACCACCAGTCATGGCTTCCCGACGACGAGGCCACGGCCGCCGTGATGCTCGTGCACGGTCTCGGCGAGCATTCGGGGCGCTACAGCCACGTCGCCGAGCGCCTGACCGCATCCGGGTATGCCGTGCACGCACTCGACCATCGTGGGCACGGCAAGAGCGAGGGCAAGCGGGTCTACGTGAAGTCGTACGACGAGTTCATGGCCGACCTGATCCAGTTCCGGGCCATCGTCGAAGGACAACATCCCGGACTGCCGCTGTTCGCGCTCGGACACAGCATGGGCGGCAATCTCGTCATGGGCCACGTGCTCGATCATCAGGACGGCGTGGCCGGCATGGTGCTCAGCGGTCCGGCGCTGAAGGCGGGCGACGAGCTCTCCCCGGCCAAGATCACGATCTTCAAGGCGGTCGCGAAGGTCGCGCCGGGTTTCCGTCCCGAAGGTTTGAGCGCCGACGCTATCAGCCGCGATCCGGCTGTCGTGGCGGCGTATCAGGCCGATCCGCTCGTGTTCACCGGCAAGATCTCGGCCGGTCTCGGTGCTGCACTCCTCGATGCGATGGACACCTTCCCCGACCGCTATTCGTCACTCACCCTGCCGATCCTCCTGATGCACGGCACCGAGGACCGACTCACGAACATCGAGGGTTCCCGCGACGTCGAACGTCTCGCCACGAATGCCGACGTGACCGCCGAGTACTATGACGGGCTGTACCACGAGGTGTTCAACGAGCCGGAGCAGGATGAGGTGCTCGACGACCTCGTGGCCTGGCTCGATGGCCAACTGCCGGTGATCCGGTCATGAGCGAACTGCTGCCCTTCCCCGACGACTGGCAGCGCGCACTCGCGGTCGTCGCCCACCCCGACGACATGGAGTACGGCGCAGCCAGTGCCGTGGCGAGCTGGACCGCGGTGGGCAAGGAGGTCGCCTACCTCCTCGTGACCCGCGGCGAGGCCGGCATCTCGACGATGCCGCCGGACGAGGTCGTCGCTCTTCGTGAGGTCGAGCAACGCAACAGCTGCGCCGCGGTCGGCGTCGAGGTCCTCGAGTACCTCGACCACGCCGACGGGCTGGTCGAAGAGGGCCTGGATCTGCGACGCGATCTCGCTGCCGCGATCCGACGGCACCGACCCGAAGTGATCGTGTCGATCAACCATCACGACTCGTGGGGTGGGCCGTCGTGGAACCATGCGGACCACAGGGCGGTCGGACGTTCGTTGCTCGATGCCATGCGCGACGCAGGCAACCGGTGGCTGTTCCCCGCCGCGGGAGAGCCGTGGGACGGCACCAGGTTCGTGGCCTTCAACGCGTCGCCACAGAGCACCCACGCCGTCGACGTCGGCCAACACATCGAGGCCGGTATCGCCTCGCTGCGCTGCCACGAGGTCTACCTCTCCGCACTTTCGGATCACGACGACCCCGACCCGTTCCTCCGCACATCGGCGCGGACCGTCGGGGAGCAGTTCGGGTGCGAGTATGCCACCGCATTCGAGATCGTCGGCGGCGGCTGAGTGAATGCAGCGACCGAGTGAACCTGGGCATCGTCGAGTCACGGCGAGATGTCAACCTCGGTCTGCTCGGCATCATCGTCGCCGTCTTCGCCTGGGGCGCCTCCGGGCCGATCATCAAGGCGATCGACATGGGCGGGCTCGCGATCGGTTTCTGGCGATTCCTGATCTACGTCCTCGTTCTCGCCACCTGGATGCGATTCCGGGGTGCCGGCCTGAGCCTGCGCGCCGTTCGGGCATCGTCCGCCGGCGGCGTCAGCCTCGGACTGGACGTCGTCTTCTTCTTCTCCGCCGTCAAACTCACGAACGTCGTGAATGCCACCACGATCGGCGCGCTGCAGCCGATCATCGTCGCGATCGTCGCCGCCAAGTTCTTCGGGGAGCGGATCAGAGGCCGCGACGTCGTGAGTGCGCTGATCGCGATCGGCGCGGTCGTGGTGATCGTGATCGAGTCGAGCGGCACGCCGGAGTGGAACCCGCTCGGCGACCTGCTCGCGGTCGGAGCGGTCTTCGCCTGGAGCGGCTACTTCATCTTCTCGAAACGATCGAAGGGCGTGATCTCACCTCAGGAGTACACCGCCGGTACCGGCCTCTGGACCGCCGTGATCTGTCTGGCCGCCGGTCTGGTGTTTCGTCAGGACATGTCGCCGCCCGACTCCGGTGACTGGCTGCCATTGCTCGCGCTCACGTTCGGCGCCGGGATCCTCGGCCACTCGATCATGAATTGGTCGCTCGTGCGGGTTCCGCTGTGGCTCGGATCGGTGCTGACGCTCCTGATCCCGGTGGTGGGCGCCGTCGCAGCATGGGTCTTTCTCGACGAAGCCCTGACAGCAGTCCAGATCGTGGCAATCGTGGTCGTCGTCAGCGCGCTGGCCTCGATCGTGCTGAGTCAGGACGAGCCCGAGCCTGTTCGCGCCCCACAGGCACCGACCACGACCTGAACGGGCCCACGCCGGAGCCCGCCCAGATCCTCAACGACTTCTGCTTGCGCCCATGACGACGACCAGGATCAGCGTGAGCACGATGCTGCCGATGATCGAGATTCGGAAGTTCAGCCCGAGCAGCTGTGCGACGACGTTGATCGCGATCAGTGCGAGGACGAAGACGACGAGTTGGCCCAGCGGGCTCCGGGTGTTCACGTCGGCACGGTAGCGGTCGCGCGCCGACGGCCGAGGATTCCGAGGACGACGCCGCGCCGCGTCGTCCCGTGGCACTCGGCTCGACGGCGATACGGTTCGGGCCATGAGCCAGAAGTACGTCGATGCAGCCCAGTTCGAAGCGCTGTTCACCCGGATGTTCGACCAGATCGAGACGGACGACCCGGACGGCATGGACGAACTCGTCGATCAGCAGATGGTCATCCACTTCCAGCTCCGGGAGCCCGTCGCCGAGTTGTGGGTCGACGGTCGCACCAAGCCCGTTCAGACCTCGTTCGGTACACAGGACCTCGATGCGACGCTCAGCGCCGACCTGTCGGCCAACTCGATGCACGAGCTGCTGCTGGGGACGCTTCCATTGGGCCGAGCACTGATGTTCCGCAAACTCAAGGTGCAGGGTTCCAAGTCGAAGGCGATGAAGCTGGAGAGTCTGCTGCACGCGATGCAGGCCGTCTATCCGGACGTCGCTGACGAGATGCTTCGTGACTGACGCTGACTGCTCCGTGGCGACCGCCGACTCGACCACCGACCCGACCACCGACCCGACCACCGACTCGACCACGACGCAGACCACCGACTCGGGACTGTTCGACCGCTGGTCGTCCACCTACGACGGTGCCGGTTTGCAGTGGTCGACGTATCGACCGGTCCACGATGCCGTCATGTCACGCCTCCGTGGTGTCGATCCGTCGACCGTGGTCGATCTCGGGTGCGGCACCGGTCAGCTCACGCGTCGGTTGATCCGTCGGTTTCCCGCCGCCGAGGTGATCGGCGTCGACCTGTCCGACGGCATGCTCGCCAGGGCTGCCGTTCGGACGGGCCGGAGCGGGCCGGGAACCGTCACTCTCGTGCGAGCGGATGCACACGATCTTCCATTCGCTCCGGCGTCTGTCGACGTGGTCGTCTGCACCGAATCGTTCCACTGGTACAGGGACCAACGCCGCGTCGTCGACCACCTCGCGATCATGCTGCGGCCCGGTGGCCGGTTGCTGATCGCTTCGATCGCCACGGTGACCGACCTGGGCGATCGCCTGCTGCGCCGCTCGACGGCGAGCGCGGGCAACGAGATTCGGGCGCGTCCGCCCGGGCGGCTCCGCGAGCTGCTCAACCGATCCGGTTTCGATGTACTGGATCAGCATCGTATTCCTCGGTTCGGCCTCGTTGCCTGGCCGGTACTGACGGACGCACGACGCGACGATGTCTGCCGCACCGCACCGACGGGCGGCGGCCACTGATCCCTCGGATGCCGCATCGGTGTCTCGCAGGCTCGTCGGCAGCAGCGGCCGTCTGATCGACGGGCGCATCACCACAACGCCGCGCGGCGACGACCTGGCGTCGACTTCGAACAGCAGACGTGATCGACAGCCGTCGGACCGTGCTGCCGCTCCTCGAGTTCCGGTGCCACACAGGAGCCCGCCTTGCGCCAGCGGTGTCAGCGTTGCGCCGGTCGGGCGTCGTAGGACGGGCGCCAGGCCGCGGCTTCGATTCGTGCGAGCAGCTCGTCGTCGGTGTCGCCCTGATCGGGTGCCACTCCCCCGGCGATCGCAGCCGCGGCAACGGCGAATGCGACCCGTTCGGCGCTCCGACCTGCCTCGTCCACCGCAGGAAGCAGCCGCTCCCCCGGCAGCGACAGCGCCGACTCGGCCACCGCACCTGCGGCCGCCGTGATCATCGAGTCGGTCACCTCACGGGCCTGCACCGCGACCACTCCCAGGCCGACGCCGGGGAAGATCGAGATGTTGTTCACCTGCGAGATCTCGACGTCCCGCCCGTGCACGGCGACGGGCGCGAACGGGCTGCCGGTTCCGATCAGGGCGCGGCCATCCGTCCAGGCGAGCACATCGGCGGGGATGGCTTCGGCACGAGGTGTCGGGTTGGAGAGCGGGAGCACGATCGGCCGCTCGACGCCTGCGGCCATCGACCTGACGACCTCTTCGGTGAACAGACCGGGTTGGCCCGAGACTCCGATCAACGCGTGGGGACGGACCTCCTCGACCACCGCCGGCAACGAGCCGTCGGCGGGCACCTCGTCCACCGGCCGCGCATATCGTCGCTGGAAGTCCTGCAGGCCCGACATGTCGGCGTGGAGGAGACCTTCTCGATCGACCAGCCAGCATCGAGCCACCGCCTCGGACTCGGACATGCCCTCCCCCACCAGGAAACGCACGAGCTCGTCGGCCACGCCCGTGCCGGCCGATCCGGCCCCCACGATGACGACACGAACGTCGGTCGCGGCCACGCCGCTCCGGTGCAGGCCCGACCGCACGGCAGCGGCGGTGACCGCCGCCGTTCCCTGGATGTCGTCGTTGAACGAACAGATGCTGCGCCGATGCCGATCGAGCAGGCGACGAGCGTTCTGCTGAGCAAAGTCCTCCCATTGCACCAACACGTTGGGGAGCCGCTCCGCAACGGCCGCCACGAAGGCGTCGACGAGCTCGTCGTACTCGGCGCCGCGCACCCGAGCGTGCCGCCACCCCAGGTAGATCGGGTCGGACAACAGCTGTTCGTTGTCGGTCCCGACGTCGAGGAACACCGCCAGCGACCGTGCCGGATCGATCCCTCCGACGGCGCTGTACAGCGCGAGCTTGCCGATCGGGATACCCATGCCACCGGCACCGAGGTCACCGAGGCCGAGAATGCGCTCGCCATCGGTCACCACGATCACGTCGACATCGCCGTGGTCGCGCAACACGTTGTCGAGCAGCTCCGGGATGCGGTCGCGCTCCGGCCACGACAGGAACAGGCCGTGCTCCTGACGGTAGATCCGTGACCACTCCTCGCAGGCCAAGCCCACGGTGGGCGTGTACACGATGGGCAACACCTCGGCCAAGTGCCGCTCGACGAACGAGTAGAACAGCACCGAATTCCGCTCCTGCAAGAGTCGGAGAAAGATGTGGCGTCCCAGGTCGGTGCCCTTGGTGCGGTACTCGGTCTCGACCCGCTGCAGCTGATGCTCGAGCGTCTCCACGACCGGCGGCAGCAACCCGTGCAGGGCGAGCCGGTCACGTTCATCACGGGTGAACGCCGTCCCCTTGTTCAGATACCGGTTGCGGAGGAGCTGCCATCCTCTGGGGCTGTCCACGGGTTCGATCACACCCCGAGCGTCGCACGAATCGTTCCGCACGGCGAGCCGGGCAGGGTGAGCATCGGCTGGGCCCGCCCGGCCGCGTCGTCGACCCGATGACGCATTCCCCCTCCTCATCACCGTCCGGGGCTCGAGGGCAACCGCCATTTCGGCCCGCTCCCCGACCCGCCGGTACGATCGCTGCGTGACCGACTCGAAGATCATCTACACACACACCGACGAAGCGCCCGCCCTGGCCACGTACTCGCTGCTGCCCATCGTCGAGGTATTCGCCGGAGCCGCCGGGGTCGCACTCGAGAAGCGGGACATCTCCCTCGCCGGTCGCATCCTGTCGCAGTTCCCCGATTTTCTCGAACCTGCTCAGCAGCAGCCCGACGACCTCGCCGAACTCGGCCAGCTCGCCACCACACCCGAGGCGAACATCATCAAGCTGCCCAACATTTCGGCCTCGATGCCGCAGATGGAGGCCGCGATCGCCGAACTCCAGTCCAAGGGGTACGCCCTGCCCGACTACCCCGACGACCCGTCGACCGACGCCGAGCGCGACATCCAGGCCCGATACGACAGAGTCAAAGGCTCTGCCGTCAACCCGGTGCTCCGCGAGGGCAACTCCGACCGTCGCGCCCCGCGGGCCGTCAAGGAGTATGCCAAGAACAACCCGCATTCGATGGGCGAATGGGCGGCCGGCTCGCAGACCCACGTGGCAACGATGGGTCACGACGACTTCAAGTCGAACGAACAGTCGATCACGATGGAAGCAGCCGACGACCTTCGGATCGAACACGTCGACGAAGACGGCAACGTCACCGTGCTCAAGGCGTCGGTGCCGGTGCAGGCCGGTGAGATCGTCGACGGCACGTTCATGTCCGTGGCAGCACTCGGTCAATTCCTGCGTGAGCAGATCGCCGACGCCAAGGCGGAAGGCGTGTTGTTCTCGCTGCACCTGAAGGCAACGATGATGAAGGTTTCCGACCCGATCATCTTCGGCCACGCCGTCCAAGAGTTCTTCGCACCGGTGTTCGAGCGTTTCGGCGACGTGCTCCGAGCCGCCGGTGCCGACCCCAGCAATGGCTGGGCCGACGTGCTCGCGGTTGTCGAGACGCTCCCGGCCGACCAGCAGACCGAGATCCACGCCGCGATCGCTGCGACGACGGCCGACCGCCCCGACGTCGCAATGGTCGACTCCGACCGCGGGATCACCAACCTGCACGTGCCCAGCGACATCATCGTCGATGCGTCGATGCCGGCGATGATCCGCACCTCGGGCCAGATGTGGAACACCGCCGGGGAGCAGCAGGACTGCAAGGCCGTCATCCCGGACTCGAGCTACGCAGGCGTCTACCAAGCGGTGATCGACGACTGCCAGGCCCATGGCGCGTACGACCCCGCCACGATGGGAACCGTCCCCAACGTCGGGCTCATGGCGCAGAAGGCCGAGGAGTACGGCAGTCACGACAAGACCTTCGAACTGCCGGCGGCCGGCACCGTCAGAGTCGTGAACCAGGCGGGCGACACCGCGATGGAATTCCAGGTCGGCGAGGGCGATGTCTGGCGCATGTGCAACGTTCGTGATCTGCCGATTCAGGACTGGGTCAAGCTCGCCGTCAACCGGGCGCGGGCCACCGGCTCCCCCACCGTGTTCTGGCTCGACGAGGATCGGGCGCACGACGCCGAACTGATCGTCAAGGTGAACCGCTACCTGCAGGACCACGACACCAGCGGGCTCGACATCCGCATCATGTCGCCCGTCGAGGCGACCAAGTTGTCGGTCGAGCGAATCCGACGCGGCGAGGACACGATCTCGGTCACCGGCAACGTGCTACGCGACTACAACACCGACCTGTTCCCCATCCTCGAGGTCGGCACGAGCGCCAAGATGCTCTCGATCGTGCCGTTGATGAACGGTGGCGGTCTGTTCGAGACCGGCGCCGGCGGCTCGGCACCCAAGCATGTCCAGCAGCTCGTCAAGGAGAACTACCTCCGGTGGGATTCGCTGGGAGAGTTCCTGGCGCTGGCCGTCTCGTTGGAGCACTTCAGCGAGGTCACCGGCAACAGCCAGGCCAGGGTGCTCGGCGCGACGCTCGACACCGCCACCGGTCGTGTGCTCGACGAGAACAAGTCACCGGCACGTCGACTGGGCAAGATCGACAACCGCGGCAGCCACGCCTGGCTCGCCGTGTACTGGGCGCAGGCGCTCGCCGAGCAGACCGATGATCTCGACCTCGCGGCCGTGTTCGCGCCCGTTGCCGGACAGTTGGCCGAGCACGCCGACCGCATCGACGACGAGATGCTCGCCGTGCAGGGTTCGCCGGTGGACCTCGGTGGCTACTACCTCCCCGATCCCGAACTCGCCGCCGCGGCGATGCGTCCCAGCCAGACACTGAACGACATTCTTGCCGCGATCTGAGGTTGCGCCCCTCCCGGCGTCGCGAGTGCTGTTTCCGGGCACGTTGGCCTTCACGATGACGGCTTCGGCCTTTCAAGTGTTCGCGCTCGCGATCCTTGCGTCGCCGATCATCGACGACCTCGACCTGAGTCGGGCTCAACTCGGGTTGATCGGTTCGGTGAATACTGCGGTCGGCGCGCTGACCGCACCTTCGACCGGCCGCCTCACCGACCGGATCGGGCCACGGCGGTCGGTCATGACGCTGCTGATCCTGAGCGCACTCGGAATGGCGATGATGGCGGCGGGATCGAACCTCTGGTGGCTCGTGGCCGCTGCCGCGGTCGGCGGCATACCCCAAGGTTGGGGGAACCCGGCGACGAACAGCCTGATCGCGACCCGCGTCACTCCGGGTCGTCGCGGCAGCGTCACCGGGATCAAACAATCAGGGGTGACACTCGGCGTGTTCCTGTCGGGTGCCACCCTGCCGCTGCTGGAGCGGCTCTGGGGCTGGCGCGGTGCCTTCGTGGCCTATGCCGTCGTCTTCGCCGTGCTCGCGATCGCGGTCCAGTTGACGCTCGGACCAGATCCGGTCTCGCCCGTTCACCAGACCAGGCCGACCTCGGCCCGCGGTGACAAGATGCGCCTCGACCCCTTCGTGTGGCGCCTCGCGTTGTACGCGTTCCTCATGGGAACCGCCGGCGGTGCCGTCGGCCGCTTCTTCCCGCTGTTCGCGGAGGAATCACTGGACTTCTCCCTCGCCACCGCTGGTTTCCTGACTGCCGCTGCGGGCCTGCTCGGCATGGGCGCTCGCGTGTACGTCGGTCGGTTGGCCGAGACTCGAATCGCACCGACGCGCCTCCTCAGTCTGCTTGCCATGGTGGGCGTCGTCTACTGCCTGCTCCTGGCATTCGTCGACGAGTCCACCCGGAACCTGCTGTATCTGTCGCCGCCGCTGAGCGCAGTCGGCATCGCGGCGTGGAATGCCGTGGCGATGCTCGCGGTGATCATGTTCTTCTCCAGGGGCCAGGCCGGCCGGGCGTCGGGCATCGTGATGCTCGGGTTCCTCGGTGGTCTCTCGGCCTCGGCTCCGATCGCCGGTTGGGTCGTCGATCAGAGCGGCGAATACTGGCCGGTGTGGCTCGCCGCTGCCGGCCTGGCGGCGATCGCGGCCGGACTGATGTGGTTCGATACGACCGAGCGGACGTCGATGCACTCCGATGTCGTCGACGTCGCGCCAGACTAGATCGCACGTCATGATCCGCTCCTTCACCTTCGTCCCCCTCCGGGTCGACACCGACACCGACATCCAGAACCTCATCGACGGCGGCCTGACGAGGACCGATTGGCTGCAGGCGGGTGCGATCCTGCTCGGATCACTCGCCGTGGCGATCGCCGCCAACCGCGGGGCCCGGGCGATCGTGGCCCGATGGGCGGGTGCCGGGTTCGGGGCGATCATCACCGCTCGCATCATCGGCTACCTGATCTTCCTCACGGGTCTCGGGTATGCGCTCAACTCGCTCGGGGTCCGGGTGGGGCCACTGCTCGGTTTCCTCGGGCTCACGAGCCTCGTGCTGGCGCTCGCATTGCAGAAGGTGGTGGAGAACTTCTTCGGGGCAGTGATCCTGCAGACCCGTCGGCCGTTCACGGCGGGAGACACCGTGCAGCTCGGGGAACACGTCGGTGTCGTCGTCGATGTCGACGCTCGTACCGTGGTGTTGCGCGGCCTGGACGGCACGACGATCCGGATTCCCAACCTCGAGGTGCTGAACTCGGCGATCGTCAACATGACCCGCGACTCCGCTCGTCGCAGTGAGTTGGCCGTTGGGGTGGCCTACGACTCGAACCTCGAGGACGCAGTGCGGGTGTTGGCGGAGGCCGTCGGCCGAGTGCCGCGCATCCGAACCGAACCGAAACCGCAGGTGCTCCTCCGGCAATTCGGCGAGTCGAGCATCGACTTCACCATCTACTACTGGCACACGAGCAACGTGCCGTCGGAGCTGGCCACCACGCACGACCTGATGCTCGCCGTGCACCATGCGCTCGCGGATGCCGGAATCACGATCGCCTTCCCACAGTTGGTCGTCTGGCCCGGCGACGGTGCCAGCGACAGTCCGTACGACGGCGACCCCGGCGAGGTGTACACCGATCAGCCCGAGCCTCAGCCTCGAAAAGCACCACGCCCGAAAGTTGACACCTCGAGTCCGGTCCGGTGGAACCGGTTGCGGCGTCGATCGAACCGCTGACGGCCGCACCGGTGCGATCGGGTGCGGCCGCTCGGCGACTCAGGCGGTGTCGTTGGCCCGAACGAGATGTGCCACGTAGTTCGCCACGGCATGGTCGCTGAAGTGGTCGAGGCGACGGTTCTTGATGCCGTCGACAAATCCGGCCCAGCGATCCTTGGCCCGCTGACGTGCCGTGAACGTGCGGATGTCGCCGTTGCGGTCGAGGTACATCCGGGTTCCGGTGTGGCGGTAGCGCAGCCAGGTCGGGGGCACCCGGGTGACGATGTCGTTGTTGTTGACCCACCGCAGGTGCGTGATGCCGGCGTTCTGGACGTAACGCATCGTCCCGACCCGTGGGCTGCCGAACGTCACGGTCTCCACCGGCACGGCCGCGATGTCCGAGAGTTTGCAGCGCCCCGCACAGATGGTCGCCATGGCGCCGCCGAGCGAGTGTCCGGTGAACCAGACGTTGCGGCGCTCGTCGTCGAGGGTCTCTTCCAGCTCCGGCCAGATGTCGTCGACCTCACGCTTGAACCCACGGTGGACGCGCCCGATCGTCTCGGCCAGGTCGGTCAGCGCATTGGCGTCGGCCCTGATGTCGTTCCACTCGTTCGGCTCGGTGCCCCGGCAGACGACCACGACGTCGACATCGTTCATCAACTCGTAGGCCTGCGCCCCGTCCCGCTCGATATAGCGCACAGCATCGAACCCGAGATCGAGAAACACCGGCTGGGCCTCCGCATCGGGGAGATACGACAACATCGAAATCTCCGCGAACAGCAGTGACCGTTCGAGGCGGCCCAGCTCTCGGAGCGGGCCATCGACTCGCGACACGATCTCGAAGTCGCCTGCCGTCTTCGCTGAGATCGGATCCGGATTCCGAGCGGTTCCCCTGCGCTTCCTCATCGGCTCGAAAGGATAGCTGCGACGTCCGACCGGTCCCGGTCCCGGGCCGAGAAGACGATCAGCTCCGGCCAGGAGTCGGTGACTGCAGGTGTGGCATCTCGGTCGTCCCAGAACGCGATCGAACCCGGTTCCCCGCCGCAGCGACACCGGTGTTGCGCCTACAGTTTCCGGGATGACGTGGCTGCCGACCGACTTCGTGGCCCCCTCCCGGGTCGAACTTCGAGGTGGCGATCACCATCTGCGTCCGATCCACCCCGACGACACCGACCTCGACATGGTCGCAGTGATGGGCTCGCAGGAACGCCTCTGGTCGATCTATGGCGCGCCGTGGGGCTGGCCACCGCCCGACATGACCGCTGATGCCGATCGGGCCGACCTGGCCCGCCACGCCGACGAGATGGCGCGCAACGAGTCGTTCAACTACGCACTCTTCGACCACGCCGAGACGGTCCTGCTCGGATGCCTGTACATCGACCCGCCCGAGCGAATCGGCGCCGATGCCGAGGTCTCCTGGTGGGTGATCGACGGTCTGGTCGGCTCTGAGGTCGAACGTGAACTGGACGGCCTCGTTCCGAGGTGGATCGCCGACCATTGGCCGTTCGTCCATCCCCGCTACGTCGGGATCGACGTCCCGTGGTCAGAGTGGCTGGCCCTGCCGGAGATCTGATGAACATCGATCTCGACGGCCTGCGCGTCGTCGTCACCGCTGGAGGCGCCGGCATCGGCCTCGCCACCGCCCAACTGTTCGCCGCCAACGGTGCGCACGTGTGGGTGTGCGACATCGACCGAGATGCGCTCGCTCGCCTCGACGGTTCGGGCATCGACTCGGCGCACGCCGACGTCGGGGACACCACCTCGGTCGACGCGTTCATGACCGAGAGCCTCACGGCGATGGGCGGTATCGACGTGCTCGTCAACAACGCCGGCATCGCCGGGCCCGGCGGCCCGGTCGAGACGATCGATCCCGAGAAGGTCACTCACACCCTCGACGTCGACGTCACGTCGATGTTCAGGACGGCGCGCCACGCCGTCCCGATGATGCGGTCCCATCGCGGGGGTTCGATCATCAACCTCTCGTCGACAGCAGGCCAATTCGGCTTCCCGAACCGGTCGGCCTACGCAGCGGCGAAGTGGGCGGTCATCGGCCTCACGAAGACGATGGCGATGGAACTCGGCGAGTTCGGAATCAGGTGCAACGCGATCTGCCCCGGTTCGATCGACGGGCCGAGGATGGAACACGTCGTCGACCTCGAGTCCGACGCAAGCGGCCGACCACCTGCCGACGTTCGGGCCGGTTTCGAACGTCAGGTGTCGATGCGCACCTTCATCGACAGCTCCGAGATCGCCCAGACCATCTGCTTCCTGGCGTCTCCGCAAGGATCCAAGATCTCCGGCCAGGCGATCGCGGTCGACGGCCACACCGAGACGCTCCGCAACAGCTAGCGGCGAGCCGCCTGCACAGCTCGGCGCGCCGATGTCTGGGTCAGGGTCCGTCACTCGCGTGATGACGCACCGAGCAGCAGGGCGAGACGTCAGCGGGCACAGGACCGAGCGGCGGCGCTAGCTGACCGGGCTGAGCGCCTGTCGGCCACCGACGACCTCGACTGCGTTTCGCGCCGCCAGCCTGGCCATCGCCTCTCGGGTCTCGATGGTGGCCGACCCGAGATGCGGGATCAGGACGACGTTGTCGAGCTCGATCAAACCCGGATGCACGTCGGGTTCGTGCTCGAACACATCGAGCCCCGCGCCGGCGATCTGGCCACTGCTCAGCGCCTCGACCAGGGCCGCCTCGTCGACGATCGGCCCGCGCGCCGTGTTGATCACATACGCATCCGACCGCATCCGACCCAACGCAGCTGCATCGATCAGGTGATGCGTCGCGTCGGAGTACGGGCAGTTCACCGAAACGATGTCACTCGTTTCCAGCAGCTCGTGCAACCCGACCAACCGGGCATCGAGACGCGCTTCGGTCTCAGCGTCGACAGCCCGCCGGTTGTGGTAGACGACCTGCATCCCGAACGCCCTCGCCCGGACGGCCAGTGCCTCACCGATCGCACCCATGCCGACGATCCCGAGCTGCCGCCCCTGGAGCCCGGCGCCAAGCATCATGAACATGCCCCACTTCCACGGTTCCTGCGACCGGACGAGGCGCTCGCCCTCCCCGAGACGGCGAGTCACCATCAAGGTGAGCGCCATCGCAAGGTCGGCGGTGGCATCGGTCAACACGCCGGGCGTGTTGGTGACCGCCACGCCTCTGGCTTGGCAGGCGGCGACGTCGATGTTGTTGTACCCGACCGCAACGTTGGCGACGACCTTGAGGCGAGGTGCCGCGTCGAGGAACCCGTGGTCGACACGGTCGGTCAGCAACGTCACGGCCGCGTCGGCGTCGGCGAGTTGCCGATCACGCAGGTCGGTCGGGATCGGCTCGTCGCCGTCCCACGCCCAGACGTCTCCCGCCGTCCGCAGGATCTCGAGCCCGGCGTCGGGGATCCGGCCGGTGACGACGATCCGGTTCATGCCGCTCCGACCCATGCTGCGAGCTTGCCCAGTCCTTCGTCGATGTCGTCGACCGAGATGCCCGAGTAGGCGAGTCTGATGAAGCGCTCCGTCTCGCCCGGCTGGGCCGACCCGAAGTGGTGCCGGGTGCAGAACGACACGCCGGTCTGGTGCAGGGCGGCGGTCGCGAACTCGCTGACCGAGCCGAACCCCGAGCGCTCGACGGCGGCGGTGACGTTCGGGAACAGATAGAAGGTGGATTCAGGCGTGGCGCATGACACGCCCGGCACCGCACCGAGACCTGCGACCGCCGCGTCACGGCGGCGTTCGAGCTCGGCGAGCAACGGCGCCGCTCCGGATGGATCGCACAGCGCCTCGACGCCGGCCACCTGCACGAAGTGTGTGGTGCAGCTCTCGTCGTTGGTGTTCAGCTTCGCGATCTGATCGGCGACGCCGACGGGGGCCACTGCACATCCGAGCCGCCATCCGGTCATTGCGAACTTCTTGGAGAACGTGTAGAGGATCACCGTGCGTTCGGCCATCCCCGGCAGCGACGCGATCGACGTCGACGTGCCCGAGTACCGCATCTCGAAGTACGCCTCGTCGGACAGCACCATCAGATCGTGATCGATGGCGATGCGGGCGATCTCGTCCATCTCCTCCGGCGTGCTCTCGCAGCCCAGAGGGTTCTGGAGATTGTTGTAGATCAGCAGCCGGGCCGAGGGCGCCAGCTCTCGCAGCTGGTCGAGGTCGATGCCGAATCCGGTCTCGGTCTCGTGGTAGCGGTACGGCAGCGCTCGCCCGCCGAAGTAGTCGATCTGGCTCTCGTAGATCGGATAGCCAGGGTTGGGGTACAGCACTCCGTCGCCCGGGTTCATGAGCGTCTGGATGAACTTGGTGATGACCGGCTTCCCGCCTGGCTGCACGACGATATTGGCCCCCGACAGGTCGATGCCCCGTCCGCGCCCGATGTCATCGGCGAGGGCGTCGCGGAGCGGTGGAATACCGGCGGCCGGGCAGTAGCCGGTCTTGCCGTCGGCGATCGCGGCATTCATGGCGTCGACGATGTTCGCCGGGGTCGCCAGGTTGATGTCGCCGAGGTGGAACGGGTACACCCGATTCCCCGCGGCCGCCCACTCGGCTGCCGCCTGCGACACGGCGAACGCCGTCTCGGTTCCCAGTCGTCCGAGCCGCTCGGCCAGCTCCATACCCAACCCCCACGATTGTTCCTCGGCACCCCTTCGTGCCGTTGTCACTGTATCGATTCGCCAAACTGTTCCGCAATACGGACCGGTTCCGCATGGTGGAACATCGGTCAGTGCCCGTCGCCTGCCACACTCGACGGCATGAACACGGTACGCGTGGGAATTGTCGGCGTCGGCGGCATGGGCGGATTCCATGCCGACACGCTGACCGCACTGGCCGACGTGACGGTCAGTGCGGTCGCCGATCTTCACGAGCCCAACGCACAGGCCGTGGGAGATCGGGTTGGAGCAGCCGTCGTCGACGACCCCTTCGACCTGATCGCAGCCGCCGACATCGACGGGCTCGTGATCGCCTCCCCCGATGAGACACACGCCGACTTCGCAATCGCCGCCGTCCGTCGGGGTCTTCCGACGCTGTGCGAGAAGCCGCTGGCAACCGATGCCGCCAACGCCTGGCGTGTGGTCGATGCCGAGGTCGCGGCCGGGCGTCGGCTCGTCCAGCTCGGGTTCATGCGTGAATACGACCCGGCCCATCGTCAGGTGCGGGAGGCGATGGCCGACCTGGGAGAGGTCGACTACATCCGGGCGGTTCACCGCAACGCCAATCGTGTCCGTCGACCTCTCGATCGGATCGTCGGCCAGTCGATGGTCCACGACATCCACACTCTGCGCCATCTCACCGGTGCGGAGATCGTGTGGGTTCGAGCCTCGGGGTCAGGCGCCTCCGACGACTCCTTCCGCCACATCGTCGCCCTCTGTGGACTGTCGAGCGGCGGGCACGCTGTGCTGGAGTTCGACGACGGCGGCTTCGCCTATGAGGTGAGCGTCGAGGTGCTCACGTCCGATGGCGACGTGGTCACCGGAGCTCCGGTTCGGCCCGTTCGTCGTCGATCCGGTTCGGTCGACGTCCGCGTCGGCTCCGATTGGTTCGGCTGGTTCGCCGACGCCTATCGGATCCAGGACCAGGCCTGGGTCGAATCGGTCCGGGCCGAGATCTGCACCGGACCGTCGACCTGGGACGGAGCTGCGGCGCAAGCCGCCGTCGATGCGATCCTCGCGTCGTTCGTCTCCGGGCAGACGGTGGCCGTGGCGACGCCGGACCGGCCGACGCTGTACGTGTGAGGGTCAGCGCAGCGGAGCGAGGCGCACGCTGCGGCGTGTGGTGACCTGCGCGGATTCGACGTCAGCGCGCAGATTGGCCCACGCCTCCTCGGACGACCGACCCGTGGCGCTCGCAACGACGAGCGGACCGTCAAAACGTTCAGCCTCCGCAGTCCACACGGGCTCGACCCGAAGCAGCCGGCCGTCGAGGCCGCGCACGTGATTCTCGCGGTAGTCGAGCGTGGTCCGCCAACCAGCGCGCTCGAGATCGCGACGGGCGGTCGGTTGCAGCACGGCGCCGTGCTGGCGGGCACGGGGCAATGGGCTGAGGACGCTCGAGGCCATCAGGCCATTGTGAACGAGAGAGCCTGTGGAACGTCACCCCCGAAAACGTGTGAATATCCGTGTGGACGAGGGTGTGGACGGCCTGGGGACGATGGCCGGTGCGGCTCAGTCGGTCCGTTCGGCCACCAGCACCGGGATGACCCGGTCGGTCTTTGCCTGATAGTCCGCATAGCTGCCGAACACCGCCACGGCGCGCTCCCACCAGGCGACTCGCTCGTCGCCGATGACTTCACGAACTCGATAGTCGTGCGGCTCCGGACCGTCTTGGATCTCGATGTTCGGGTCGGCGACCAGATTGTTGTACCAGCCAGGATGATTCGGACTCCCGCCGTACGACGCGACCAGTGCGTAGGCACCATCGTGTTCCACGCGCATCAACGCGATCTTGCGAACCTTGCCCGACGAGTGGCCGCGCATCGTCACGATGATCACCGGGATCCCCGTCTCGCGGAGCGTGTTGGCCCGCTGGCCCCGGGAGCTCTCGTACTCGGCGATCTGATCGCGGACCCACTCCAATGCGCTCGGCTCGTACTCACCCTCGATCGGCATCGGACCAGTGTGCCAGATGAGCTGCTCCCCAGTCGCTACCGTCTGGGCATGCTGATCATCGCGGGCGAGATCCGTCTGGAACCCGGCACCCGAGACGACTTCTTCGCTGCCGTCGCGCCCATGGTCCGCGCCACGCGGCGCGAGCCGGGCTGTCGCGCCTACGCCTTCACACCCGACCCCGACGACGCCACGTTGATCCGGCTGTGGGAGCTCTGGGACGACGAGGAAGCACTGGCCGGTCACTTCGCCTCCGACCACATGACCCAGTGGCAGGAGCGGGCACGCGACCTCCCGATCACCGGCCGCGATCTCCACCGGTACGCCGTCGCCGACGTGAGCCCGCTCGGCGCCTGATTCTCAGCGCAGCGCTTCGGCCAACGGAGCGAGCCGCTCCGGTCGAATCGCTCCGCGCATCGACCAGACCACGATGTCGACGCCGGCGCCGAAGAAGCCCGCCGCATGATCGGACAACTCGGCCGGGTCGTCGTCTTCCCCGTACGCGAGATGCACCGACCGGGCGATCTCGCCCTGGTCGCGTCCCACATCCTCGCAATGGTCCCGCAACACCACGTCGAGCTCTGCCCAGGCGGCCGGCGACTCGGGGAACGTCATGTCCCACTGGTCGGCCCAGCGGGCGACGGTCCTCAGCGTCCGTTGCTTCCCCTTCCCACCGATCACGAGCGGCAGCTTCGCCTGCACCGGCTTGGGTTCGCACCATGCATCCGTCACCGTGAAGTACTCCCCGGTGAAGTTCGTGACCGTGTTGTCGAGCAACGACCGGATGATCTCGACACCCTCGTCGAAGCGGTCGAAGCGCTGCTTCAGGGTGCCGAGTTCGATGCCGTACGCATTCGATTCCATCTCGTTCCAGCCGGCGCCCAGACCGAGCTCGAGCCGTCCGCCCGAGACGATGTCGACGGTCGCCGCCATGTTCGCCGAGAGAGCAGGGTGACGATGGTGCATGCCGTTGACCATCGCACCGATGCGGATCCGCGTCGTGGCCTGCGCAAGTGCCGCGAGCATCGTCCACCCCTCGAGGCTGGGTCCGTCATACGGGGGCGCAAGCGGATAGAAGTGGTCCCAGTTCCATGCCGACTCGAACACGTCGATCGTGTCGGCCTCCAACCAGGTGTCCAGGAACACCTGCCAGGTGTCGTGGTGCGGTGGTGTCTTGATTGCGTGACGGCCCATCGACCTGACGGTACCAGTGGCTGCCGAAGTCGCTAGGTTCGCCGACGTGCTCCACGCGTTCGTGACCCACAACCCCGAAGACCTCGAGGCGTACTTCGGCCGGGCGCTGCCCGAACTCCTCGAGATCGCCGACGTCACCGTCAACCCGCTCGACCGGGATCTCACGGCCACAGAGTTGGTCGAGCACGCCGCAGGCTGCGACGTCGTGATCGCGCACCGTTCGACGCCCGGCGACGAGCTTCTCTTCGCCGGCGTACCCAGCCTGCTGGCCTTCCTGCGGACCGCCGTCGACATCTCGACGGTCGATGTGGCGGCGGCGTCGCGCAATGGTGTGCTGGTCGCCCACGCCGACAAGAGTTACGTCGCGTCGACAGCGGAGATCGCGCTCGCGCTCATGCTCGATCTGGCCCGCAACGTGAGCGAGTCGACGATCGACTACCGGAACGGCGTCGAACCCAGCCAACGCTCCGGCTTCCAGCTTCGAGGCAAGGTGGCCGGGCTGATCGGGTACGGTTCGATCGCCAGATATCTCGCTCGAAGCCTTCGCTCCCTGGGAGTCGACGTCATCGTCAGCGACCCGTATGCCGACGCCGGAAGCGACGGATTCGAACAGCTCGAACTCGACGAGTTGCTCGCCCGGTCCGACTTCGTGTTGCCGCTGGCGGCTGCAACCCAGGAGACCACCGATCTCATCGACGGCACCGCACTCACGATGATGAAACCCGGCGCGATGCTGGTCAATGTCTCCCGCGGTGAGCTCCTCGACGAGGACGCGGTCGCTCGGGCGCTCGACACCGGGCACCTCGGAGGACTGGGGGTCGATGTCGGTCGCGCCGCCGACCAACGCCCGTCGGCAACGCTCGCAGCCCGGCCCGGAGTCGTTGCTACGCCACACCTCGGGGGTCTGACCCCGGAGAACGCCGACGCACAGGCGCAGAGTGCCGTCGACCAGGTGCGGGCAATGACCGCGGGCGGTCTGCCTCCCCGCAGCGTCAATCCCGGGGATGCAACCCGGCTACGAGCTCGGTGGACGCAGTGAGCACCGACGTGCGCGGCGCCTGCGACACGCACGTCCACGTCTACGACCAGCGGTATCCGATCAGCCCGAGCACCCTGCTTCGGCCGCCCGATTTCACACTTGCCGACTACACCCGAGTACGTACGGAACTCGGTCTGGACCGCGTCGTGATCGTCCAGCCGACGACGTACGGCCTCGACAACCGGCTTCAGCTCGACGCCGTCGCGCAGCTCGGCGAGTCGGCGCGCGCCGTCGTCGTCGTCGACCAGGACGTGACCGACCCCGAACTCGAGCGACTGACCGCCCTGGGTGCACGAGGAGCACGATTCCACATGCTGCCCGGCGGTGCGGTCACGTGGGAGGACATGCCGGGCGTGGCCGAACGGATCGCCGGCCATGGCTGGCACATCCAGCTCCAGCTGAACGGGCGTGACTTGCCCCGCCGGCTCGACGAGCTCGTGGAGTTGCCGACGTCGCTCGTGATCGATCACGTCGGCCGGTTCATGCCACCGGTCGCTCCCGACCACGAGGCGTTCCGTGCGCTGCTCACGCTGGTCGACAGCCGAAGATGCTGGGTGAAACTCTCGGCACCGTACGAATCGACGCACGAGGGTGCACCCCACTACCCCGCCGTCGCCGAGCTCGCACAGCTGCTCGTCGACCGGGCGCCCGACCGGATGCTGTGGGCGACGAACTGGCCACACCCCGGCCAGGACGACCCGCTCGACCCTCCGCAGCTCCGTGCACTGCTCGACAGCTGGCTGCCGGACGCCGCGACTCGCCGGCAAGTGCTGGTCGACAACCCCGTCGAGATCTACGGTTTCGAACCGATCGGTCCGCCCGACACCGGAGACACCAGCGCATCAGACCAGCAGGACCCACATCGTCAGGAGCCCAGATGAATGTCGAGAACTACGCTCACTATCCTTCCCTCGTCGACCGCACGGTGTTCGTCACCGGCGGCGCCGATGGCATCGGGAGCGCAGCCGTCCAGAACTTCGCCCGCCAGGGCAGCAAGGTCGCATTCGTCGATATCAATCCCGAGTACGCCGAGGCGACGATCCGACGCTGCGTCGATGCGGGCGTATCACACACGCCGCGGTTCTACGAGGTCGACCTCCGCGACATCGAGGCGCTCCAGTCGGCGTGCGCACAAGCGATCGACGACCTCGGCGGGGTCACGGTGCTCGTCAACAATGCCGCCAGCGACGACCGCCACACCTGGGACGAGATGACCGTCGAGTACTGGAACGACCGGCTCGACGTGAACCTCCGGCACTACTTCTTCGCGATCCAGGCGCTGGCGCCGCAGATGCTCGAGGCCGAGCTGGGATCGATCGTGAACGTCGGGTCGAGCAGCTACATGATGCAGGAGGACTTCTTCCCCGGGTACGCGATCGCCAAGTCGGGCGTCGAGGGCATCACCCGCACGATGGCTCGGACGTTCGGCCCTCGCAACGTGCGGGTCAACACGGTGCTCCCCGGCTGGGTACCGACCGAACGACAACTCACGAAGTGGTGGTCACAAGACGGCGAAGCGGGCACGATGCGCGATCAGGCCCTCAAGAAGCGGATCATGCCTGACGAGTTCGTCCAGATGATCCTGTTCCTCGCCGCCGACGACAGCGGAGGTTGCACCGCGCAGCAGTTCCTGGTCGACGGCGGCCGGTTCTGACGTCGCCGACCCGGCGACGCCCTCGCACAGCGGGCCGGGTACGGTGAGGTCATGTCGGACGTGTTCCACCTCGACCTCACCCGCGATCGATTGCAGGGCGCTTCGATCGCGATCCTTCCCGGAGACCCCGCGCGGGTGCCGAAGATCGCCGGGAACCTCGACCGACCGACCCACCTGTCGTCGAACCGAGAGTTCACCAGCTTTCTGGCGTTCGCCGGCGAGCAGCCGATCGTGGTCTGTTCGACCGGGATCGGAGGCCCTTCCACATCGATTGCGACGGAGGAACTCGCACAGCTCGGCGTCCGCACATTCCTCCGAGTCGGAACGACCGGCGCGATCCAGGAGCACATCGCGGTCGCCGACGTCATCGTGACGACGGGAGCCGTCCGCCTCGACGGTGCGAGCGGGCATTTTGCGCCGCTCGAGTATCCGGCCGTCGCCGATTTCGCATGCACCGAAGCGCTCGTTTCGGCTGCGAATCGGCTCGGCATCACGAGTCATGTCGGGATCACGGCGTCATCCGACACGTTCTACCCCGGACAGGAGCGCTACGACACGGTCTCGGGGTATGTCAACCGGCGATTTGCCGGGAGCCGCGCCGAATTGGAGGCATTGCACGTCCTCAACTACGAGATGGAGGGTGCGACGCTGTTCACGCAATGCGCCGCCAACGGGTGGCGGGCAGGAATGGTCGCGGGCGTGCTCGTCAACCGCAACGCCCAGGAGATCCCCGACGACGCCGTCCACGATCAGGTCGAAACCGCAGCCGTCAGTGTCGTCGTGGAAGCAGCTCGGTCACTCGGTTCCTGAGGCCGAGTACCCCGTCGCCATTCCTCCCACGCGTCATTCCTCCCACGACACGACGTCGTCGAGATTACGCGGGATCTCCATCCAGGTCCGTCCCGGCTGGACCGGCAACGGGTTCAGGTCGTCGAAGTTGTCGAAGAAGTCGAACGGATCCTCCGGAAGGAACCGGAGCCACTCGCCCTCCTGCACCAGACCACCACTGAACACGTACACGGGGTTCGAGCCGAGCACCTGCGCCTCCGGGTTGCCGTCAGCCGGGTTGCGCCCGTAGTCCACCAGCATCACCACGACGTTCTTGGCCCACACGGGCTCGACGTCGTCGGAGGTCTCGGTCGTGTGTTCCTGTCCGTTCTGCGTGCGGTAGTACCCGTCGGTGTCCTCGTCGTACTCCCACGTGACGTCGAGGCTGTCCATGACGACCTCGATCCGCGACGCCGGCGCACCCACGAGTTCCTCCCCGGCCGGCAGGTACCGAACGACGGGAGTGGGCCGGCCTGTGTCCTCGGTGGTCTGCGCCCACAGCGCTTCGGTGTCGGTATAGAGATTGTTCGGGCCTCGACGGCCAGAACGTCGGTAGTAGCCCGACGATCCATTCACGGCGCTGAGGTCGATCAGGTCTGACTCACGGATCGCCTGCGTCACCGCCGGGTTCCCGCCACTCCACGCAAACAATGGGCGCTGGAGCGAGAGCAGCAGGTTGATGTCCTGGTTGCGCCCCGACCGGACCGGTCCGACCGGATCGGCGTCATCTGAGTGGAAGACCGCGGCGAGCCGGGTGGCGGAATCGTTGATGACCTCCTCGAACACGATGTCGGCGCTGTTGAGACCGGCCTGGGGTACGACGCTGAGCGGCGCGTTGGAGATCTTCACGACGAGAGCAGGTCGATCAGGAATGTCAGCCGGGTCGTCGATCGGTTCGCCGGTCAACGGCATCCGCAGGACGTCGGGCGCGCTGCTCGGCGGGCTGGACGTCGTCGGTGACGTCGTGGTCGTGGTCGCTCGGGTGGTCGTGGTCTCCTCGCGGGTCGACTCGACCGTTGCGGTCGCAGTGGTCTCGGAGGCGGCATCATCGTCGCCGCCCGAACAGGCAGCGACGAGCAGGCCGGCCGTCACGAACAGGGCCAGGGCAGGGGTGGTTCGGTTCACAGTTCTCTCAGCAGGGCGATGCGCTCTTCGAGCGGGGGATGGGTGTCGAACATCCGGTGGGCGCCGCCGAGACGACCGGTGTCGCCGACACCGCTCATCGGTTGTTCGATCCACAAGTGTGCCGTAGCCGTGGACGCGGAATGTGTCACCGTCGTGTCTTCCTGGAGCTTTTCCAACGCCGAGATCAGACCCGGCGGGTAGCGCGTCATCTGACACGCGCTGACATCGGCCAGCGTTTCGCGCTGTCGAGAGATCGCCGCCTGCATCGCCTTGGCCGCAATCGGAGCCAGGATGAGCAGGGCGAACCCGACGAGCGCCAAGGGGTTGTTGCCGTTGTTGTGGTCGCCGGCACGACGGACCCGGCCGCCGTTCCACCACATCGTGCGGATCGACATGTCTCCGAGGAGGGCGACGGCGCCCACCATGGTGACGGCCAGGGTCGACACCAGGATGTCGTAGTTTCGAATGTGACTGAGCTCGTGGGCGACCACACCTTCGAGTTCGACCCGGTTCATCTTTTCCAGAAGCCCCGTCGTGACAGCGATCGACGCATGCTTCGGGTTGCGGCCCGTGGCGAACGCGTTGGGTGCCGGGTCATCCACGATGTAGACACCCGGTTTGGGCAGGCCGCTCGCGATGCACAGCCCGTCGACGATGTTGTGCAGGCGCGCGTATTCACGCTCGTCGGCTGGATTGGCGCGACTCACGGCCAGCGCGATCTTGTCGGCTTTCCAGTAGCTCGCGAACGCGAGTGCTCCCGCAACGATCAGGGCGATCAGCGTGGCCGGCGCACCACCGCCCAGTACCAGACCGAATGCGGCGCCGACCACGGCGACCACCACCACGAAGCCGGCGACGAGAAGCGCGCTTCGGCGTTTGTTCGAACGGATCAGTTCATGCATGTCGGGGGGAATGGTGAAGAATCAGGAATTCGACGGTCGGCACGGTGCGCGCCGCCTCGTCGGCCTCGAAGTACTCGCGACGATCGAAGTGGAGCATCTTCGCAAAGTACATCGTCGGGAACTGCTGCAGCTTGTTGTTGTACTCCAACACGCTGTCGTTGTAGAACTGGCGAGCGTAGGCGACTCGCCCCTCCGTTGCAGTGAGCTCCTCTTGGAGTTGCAGGAAGTTCTGGTTGGCCTTGAGGTCGGGGTATGCCTCACCGAGTGCGAACAGCCGGCTCAACGTGCCTTCGAGCATGTTCTCGGCTTGTGCCTGCTCGCCGGGCGTCGACGCTGCCACCGAGGCGTTCCGGGCCCGGATCACCGCGTCGAGGGTTTCCTTCTCGTGAGCGGCATAACCCTTCACGGTCTCGACGAGGTTGGGGATCAGATCGAGCCGACGCTTCAGCTGAACGTCGATTTGCGACCAGGCGTTCTCGATCTGGTTCCGGCGACGGATCAGTCCGTTGTAGGCGCCGATCAGGTAGATGACGAGCGCCACCACCAGGATCAGCACGATGATGAGGAACCACATGGTCGTCAGTCTATGCCGCCGCTGGTGAGCCGACCGTAGATGCCGACATAGGCCTCGGCCAGCGTCGACATCGCGAACTCGCCGGCCCGGTCGGCACCGTTGGCGACGAGCGCCCGGGCGAGCTCGGCGTCACCGAGGACACGGCGGAGCGCCATCGACAAGGCGCCGACATCGCCAGGAGGCACCAGCAACGCGTCCACACCGTCGGTCGCTACGTTCCGGTATCCGTCGAGCGAGCTCGCGACCACCGGTGTCCCCGCCGCCATCGCCTCGATCAGGACGACACCGAACGACTCGCCGTGTAGCGAGGGCGCACAGAGCACCGATGCCCCGCGGCAGGCGGGAGAGTTTGTCGGCATCGGAGATGCGTCCGAGCCACTCGATTCGGTCGTCGCGGCCGAACTCGGCGCGCAGCCTCCGCGTGTCGGGTCCATCGCCCGCGACCCAGCACGAGGCGTCGAGATCGGTGTCACGAAGGGCGGCCAACAGCACTCCGAGACCCTTGCGTTCCTCATGGCGTCCAACGAAGAAGATCGCCGGCCGAACGGACTCGTACGGCACCATTGAGCGGATGTGGGCCGTGTCGACTCCGTTGAACAGCATCTCGTAGTCGCCACCGAGGTAGCCCTGCACGAGCGCCAGAGCGTCCTTCGACACGACCACCCGGTGGTCGAGACGATCGGCGATCCGGCTGAGCGCCGGCCCGAGGAATCGGTACATCGACGACCGTCCGGCGGCGTGGAACGTCCCGACGGTCGGTGCGGTGTGCAGGGTGACCGACGTGATCGGCGGACCCGGCGCCAGAGGTTCGTGGATGTGGACCACGTCGAACGCTTCTTCGCGCAGCGCACGGAGCAGGCGGAACGTCGCCGACGGGTCGGGAGCGAGCGGCGCCACCGAACCGTTCGCCGACGCCGGAAGGCTGTCGCCCAACGGCGTGACGAACGGTTCGGGCGGCGGGCCGTCGCATGGGCCGAGCACGCGGACCTCGTGTCCCTGGCGCCGCAACTCGCGGGCGAGACCGAGCACCTGCGCCTGAACCCCGCCCGGGATCGACAGGCTGTACGGACTTACCATCCCGATCCGCATCAGTTGCGGTGCCATGCTCACGGCGACATCACTCGTCCGGTCTCGCTGCGCTGGCGGCCGCCTGTGGAGATCACCGGGCGAACGGTAGCTGACTGAGCGGTCGGACGACCGGCCGGTCAGATCACGGCGACGGAATCGATCTGTCGAAAGCGTTGCGCAAGATCGTCCGCCTCCAGCGGCTTCGACAGGAGGTAGCCCTGCCCGAGATCGCAGCCGAAGCGACGAAGCTCACGGAGCTGGTTCGACGTCTCGATGCCCTCGGCGACCGTGAGTAGCTCGAGCGAATCGGCCATCTGCAGGATGGTGCGAGTCAAGGTGTTGCCGAGAGGATCGTTGCCGAACTCCTCGATCGAGGCGCGATCGATCTTCAGCAGATCGACGGGATGACGCTGCAGATGGCTGAGCGAGCAGTAGCCGGCGCCATAGTCGTCGACCGCGAATCTGAAGCCTTCCTCCCGGAGACGCTTGATGGTTTCGGTGGCTCGGTCGCCTTCGTCCACGAGCACCGTCTCGGTGATCTCGAGCACCACCGCGCTCGGGTCGACGTGATGGCGGTCCACTGCAGCGATCAACCGCTCGACGAAATCGGGTTGACGGATCTGCACGCCTGAGACGTTGACACTCAGATAGATCCCAGGTCGCCACGACGCAGCCTGGGCGAGCGCCGTTTCCAGCACCCAGTAGCCGAGTGGCACGATCTGACCGGACCGCTCCGCGATCGGGATGAACTCGCTGGCAGGAATGTCGCCGTGGTCCGGGTGATGCCACCTGATGAGCGCTTCTGCGCCGGTCACCTGACCGGTTCGCAGATCGACGAAGGGCATGTACACGAGTCGGAGTTGTTGCTCCTCCAGCGCCGCGGCCAGTTCGCTGCGGTACTCGAGGTGCTTCGTCGCCACGAGGCGCATCGCCGGGTCGAAGATCCGGATCTGCCCTTTCCCGGCCCGCTTCGCCTCGTACATCGCGACGTCGGCGTCGCGCAACAGGCTCGTTGTGTTCATCTCCGGCGCTGCAACGGCCACACCGACGCTCGCCAGCACGGCAACGTCGTACCCAGCGATCGTGACCGGATCGCGAAGGGAGTCGAGCAACGATTCTGCGACATCGATCGCCCGCTCGATACCACCACGGTCCTCGAGCAGGATGGCGAACTCGTCGCCGCCGAGCCGCGCCGCCGTGTCGCCGCTGCCCGCCGCGCGTCGGATTCGGTCGGCGGCGGTCTTGAGCAGTTGGTCCCCGACGGCGTGGCCGAGCACATCGTTGACCGACTTGAAGTCGTCCAGGTCGACGAACAGCACGACGACGGGATCGCTCACCGGCCTCGTCACGCGGAGCGCATGGTCCATTCGGTCGAGGAACAACGCCCGATTCGCCAGTCCGGTCAGCTCGTCGTGGAACGCTCGATGGCTCAACTGACGCTCGAGGTTGCGCTGCTCGGTGACATCACGAAAGGTGGCCACGATGCCGTCGACCGCAGCGCCGCCGACGAGGTTGGCGACGACGACGTTGGCCTTGCGGTGCTGCCCGTCGGCGTGGAGCAGACTCGTCTCGAACTCGACGGTGCCGCCATGGCCCGTTTCGACCAGGCGGTCGAACTGGCGCAGCGCGTCGTCGCGTTCGTCGTCGATGACGACGTCGACCAGGTGACGGCCGGACCAGCTCTCCGGGTCGTATCCGAGCGTCGCCCGCAACCCTGGGCTGGCGTAGTTGACCCGCCCCTGATCGTCAGCCAGCATCACCACGTCGCTCGAATGCTCGACCATCGCCGCAAGTCGGGCGTGGCCGCGCTGCTCGGTGAGCAATCGCACCTGGTCGACGAGCCGCCACATCCGCGCCAATGCCAAGACGACGACGCTCACGGTGGCCAGAGAGACCACGACGAACGAGGATGTCGACGACAAGCCGATGGCAAGCATCAACATGAGCGCGGCGAGCGGGACGAGCGCTGCGAAGAGCAGCCCGAGGATCTGCGACCAGTGGACACGAAACGGATCGCCGGTTGCCACGACGAGCGTTCGCAGCGACGGCAGCGTCGCAACGAAGCCGAGGAGCAGCGGCCCGATCATCAAGGTGGCGGCGAGTGGAGAGCCCAGCACGAGTTCCCCCTCGGACGACGCCCAACCCGTCGCCGCGTGGGCCGCGCCGAGCAGCAGGAAGCCCAGCGCCATCATCTGGAAGACCGACCGAGCCGGATCGCTCCGATCGGTACGGCGCAGGGCGAGCGTTGCGAGCACACCGTCGAGCAGAGGGAACGTCCAGACCCATGCGTCGGGGGTCAGGCGCATGGTGGACTCGTCGACATACGGACCGGTCACGCCGAGCCACACGAGCGCGGTCAGGGCGATGGCATAGATGATGGGTTCGGAGCCGGCCAACAGATCACGTGCATGTCGCCGTCCCGACGTGATGCTGATGGTGGCGACGAACAGCGACGGGTAGGCGAGTGCGGTCACGGCTTCGAAACCGGACGGAAAGCCGACTCCGGTGTCGCCGTACCACTCGGCTGCCCTGATGAGGGGAGCGAGTCCGAGCATGCCGACTCCGACGGCATAGAGCAGCCACGGGACCGGCCGGACCGGCCGAAAGACGAGGACCGAGACCATCACGGCGATCGCGGCGAACACCGGCGCCGACGCCGCGATCAGCTCGGAGGACTTCGACGGCGACACGAACAGGTACGCGGCAATCGAGACCAAGCCGAACAGCGTGAAGCCGAGGGGCGCGACGAAGGGCCGATTCATCAAGTGGTTCATCGGTACGACACGGGGCGGAGTTGAGCCCGACGACGGCCACCACGACGCCCGATCCCCGTGCCGGTCAGCTGTCGTAGCCGGGATCAGACGGCCAATTCGGTTGAAACAGGTGCCACTGCTGTGGAGCGCGCCGAATGAGGTGTTCGAGTTCGTGGGCGAGCGCCTGGGTCACGCGGGCCACATCCGCCCGCAGCCCGTCATCGGATCGTGTGGTGTCGATCGGAGGCCGGACCACGCCAAGGTGCCCGTCGGTCCGGTCGGTGAAGTAGACGGCGGTCGGAAGCAGTGGCGCTCGCGTCCGTAGCGACAGCGTCGCCGGGCCCGCCGGCAGGGTGGTGCGCTCTGCGAAGAACTCGACCTCGATCCCGTTGCGTTGGATGTCACGATCGCTGAGCAGACACACCACATCGTTGCGACGGAGCGCGGCCAGCACCTCCCGACCTGCCGATGGCCCCAGTGCCACCACGTTCATGCCCAGCTTCTGCCTGAGATCGACGAACCAGTCGAACAATTCGTGCGGCTCGATCTCTTCGACCACGACCGTGATCCCGTGACCACGTTCGACGAGCCAGCGACCTGCCCATTCCCACCCACCGAGGTGAGGGAGCGCGAGGATCACCCCGTTGCCTCCCTCGAGCGCTTCGGTGACGTGTTCGTACCCGTGCACTCGCATCCCGCGCTCCACCGCAGGGCCACTCAGGTGTGGGAGCCGAAAACTCTCGAGCCAGTACCGGGTGGACGAGTCGAACGCCTCTTGAACGGTCCGCCGAAGCCGCGCTCCGCCGATCGTCGGATCGGCTCGACGAAGGTGCCGCTCGATCATCGCCCGACGGTCGAGGTTCGACCAGTTCGCACCGAGGCCCAGCACGGGCGCCAATCCTTGTGCAGCAAAACCCGGCAGACCACGAGCGGTCAGCGCGGCGAGACGATATCCCCCGAACGCAGCCGCATCGGTGACACGCGAACGAGCTCGGTCCACCAGGGCGCCGATCAATCCTGTCGGCGGGGCACGCGCGCTCGCAGTGGTACCCGCGTGCTCCGGCGGGTCGTACGCGCCTCACGGCGCGACGCCTTCCGCTCGCGACGTAGGTCGATGCGAGCTTGAGTCACCGGAGCAACTTCGGCCTGTTTCCACACCTTCACGAATCGCTGCACGGCAGTGATCGAGATCAGGATGAGCATGCCCCACAGGATCCAGACCAGCGCACCTTCCCAGAACGACTCGAGGAGCAGCCCGACACAGAGCACGACGATCCGCTCGGCGCGTTCCATCAGCCCGCCCTTCGCCTCGAGTCCGAGCGACTCGGCCTTCGCACGCTGGTACGACACGATCGACGACACCGCCAGAACGGCGTACGGGAGCACGGCCAGGCGCGGGTCCTGGGTCGTTGCGAAGTAGTACGCGATCCCACCCAGGAGGAGCGCATCGGTGACCCGGTCGATCGTCGAATCGAAGAATGCTCCTCGCTGACTCGACGTGTTGGACGCCTTGGCAAGCGCACCATCGAGCAGATCGGGCAACGCAGCAAGAATGACCAGCAGCAGACCGAGGAGGAGCCGGCCGGCCCCGACGGCGACGGCGGCACATGCCCCGACCACGAGCCCGACGATCGTGAGATGGTCGGGTGTCAGGCCGGTCTTTCGGAGCGCCGCGCCCATCGGCTTGACCGCAGCGTCGACCGGTTTGCGAAACTTCCCGTCGAAGACCATCAGGTGTCCGATGCCGATGGACGCAACTGTTCTGGGTTGTCCTCGACCAGGTGTTGGATGACACGGCCGTCGACCGCATCGACGAGCACGAGACCGCGCCGTTCGGGCGGTTCCTCGGTCGAGTAGCACAGCACCCGCCAGGTCGGCCGGCTCCGCAGGCCGTGCCAGACCTGCTGTGCAGAGGCATGGCCAACGGGGAACCCGATCGCCTGCTGAGCCTCCACGAGGGCTTCCTTCTCGTCGATGTGCATGCGCCAACCCGATGTGATGCTGATCACGCCGGCCACGCCGAGTACCACGGCAGCCCACGCGAAACCGCCGTTGACGAGCGGCGACGAGTCACGGCTGGTGAGGAACACGGCGAGGCAGCCGACGGCCAGGGCGATGTAGATGTAGCCCGGGATCCGCCGGCGCGAATTGTCGGGAAACCTGTACGCGCCGACGAAGTCGGCGGCGTTGATGTCGTCGGGGAGCTCGTCGCGGAGGTCGTCGACCGAGTCGGAGGATTGCATGATCAAATCAGCCTAGGACGTCGGCGCGGCGGTCGCTGCGCCGACGTTCCATTTCCGGCACGGGGCCCGCTCCCGGCCACCCCTGGCCGATCATCGACGACTCGGCGATCGGGGTCCTACGGCCACGCAGCTCGGAGTTTGCGCGCCGTTTCGTCGAGTGGTTCCGGCAGAGTGCGCGTGTTCGCGACGGCCGTCATGAAGTTGGCGTCGCCGGTCCAGCGGGGCACGACGTGGACGTGGAGGTGCTCACTCACCGAGCCGCCGGCCGGACGCCCGAGATTGACACCGACGTTCACGCCGTCCGGCGAGTACGCCTGCTTGACCGCCCTCACGGCATCAGTGACCGTTGCCCACAGGTCAGCGGTCTCCGAGGGCTCGAGCGCTTCGAGGTCGGCGAGCTCGCGGTACGGCAGCACCAGTGTGTGGCCCGTCCCGTACGGGTACGCGTTGAGGATCGCGAAGACGAATTCGCTGCGATGGACGATGTTCGTGACCTCGTCCGGCTCACCGGACCGCAGAATGCTCGTGAACACGCTGCCCGGTTCATCGCCGACCTCGCCGACCTCGCCGACCTCGCCGTCGCGGAGCCGACCGACGAGACGTACGACGAGCGCCACCCGTTCCACATTCGCTCGAAGCCGGTCATGTCCTTGATGTCTAGCACCGCATCGCCGACGGACGTGCGTACGGTCAGCCGTCGGGGTCGTGAATCTCGTGACCGTTCCGGACGACCCGTGAGTCGACATCGGTCGGTGGCTCACAGCCGTCGAGTGAGCGGGTCCCGTTCGGGCGTTCGGTGACATCGGCCCGTCGTCGAAGCTGAGGCGTTTCGCCCGGGTGGGATGGCCAACCCGCGGCGGTCACCCCGAGAGCGCTCGCTCGGTGCTCGCAGCGACCTCGTCGGTGATGCGGCCGACGAACTCGCTCAGCCCGACGCCCCGCTCGACCTCTCCGCCGCGCGGGTTGACACCAACCGTCGTCTCTGCGAGGTCGTCGTCGCCGACGACGAGGATGTAGGGGATCTTCTCCATCTTCGACGAGCGGATCCGCTTGCCGAGGGCATCGTTGGCCGCCACGACGTCGACGCGGAGTCCGGCACCCGCCAACCGCTCGCGGACGGTCTCTGCGTACTCCTCGTGAGCGGTCGCCACGGGGAGCACCCGTACCTGCAACGGTGCGAGCCATGTCGGGAAATTCCCCGCATAGTGCTCGATCATCACACCCATGAAGCGCTCCACCGAACCGAGCAGGGCCCGGTGCAACATGATCGGTCGGTGCCGCTCGTTGTCGGCGCCCACGTACTCGAGGTCGAATCGTTCGGGGAGCTGAAAATCGGCCTGGATGGTCGAGAGCTGCCACGATCGGCCGATCGCGTCTCGGACGTCGATGTCGATCTTCGGGCCGTAGAACGCCGCATCGCCTTCTTTCACGTCGTAGTCGAGGCCGTGGGTGTCGAGCGCCTGGCGCAATGCCTCGGTCGCCTCGACCCAGATCTCGTCGGATCCGACGTACTTGTCCGGATTCTTGGTCGACAGGTTGAAGGTGAACTCGTCGAAACCGAATGCCCGGAGCACCGACAGCACGAAGTCGAGGAGCGAGGCGATCTCGTCGGCGAGTTGCTCCTTGGTGCAGTAGATGTGGCTGTCGTCCTGCGTGAAGCCGCGGATGCGCAGCAGGCCGTGCAAGGTTCCGGCACGCTCGTAGCGGTAGACGTTGCCCAGCTCGAACAGGCGGAGGGGCAGCTCGCGATAGCTGCGCTGCCGGCTCTTGAAGATGAGGCAGTGCATCGGACAGTTCATCGGCTTCATGTAGTACGTGCCGTTGTCCATCTCCATCGGCGGGTACATGCCGTCGGCGTACCACTCGAGATGTCCGGAGGTCTCGAAGAGCTTGCCGTTCGCGAGATGCGGCGTGAACACGAATTCGTAGCCGCCGTTCTCGTGCCGCTCCCGGCTGTAGTCCTCGATGAGCTTGCGGATGATGGCGCCTTTCGGGTGCCACACGGCGAGCCCACCGCCGAGTTCGGACGGGAAGCTCAGCAGGTCGAGTTCGTTGGCGAGCTTTCGATGGTCGCGCTTGGCAGCTTCCTCGAGACGGTGCAGATGCTCGGCGAGGGCCTGCTTCGACTCCCAGGCCGTGCCGTAGATGCGCTGCAACATGATGCCGTCCTCGTTGCCGCGCCAATGTGCGCCGGAGACCCGCTGCAGCTTGAAGTGCCCCAAGCGGCCGGTCGACGGGACATGCGGGCCGACACACATGTCGACGAATTCGTCGGTGTTTCGGTAGGCGCTGATGACGCCGTCATCCGCCACTTCGCCGGCATCGAGTTGATCGCCGGCGGCCGATTCGACACGTTCGATGATCTCCACCTTGTAGGGCTGATCGGCGAACAGATCCTTGGCGTCGGCCATCGACATCTCACTGCGAACGAACGGCTGGTTCGCCTTGACGATCTCGCGCATCTCCGCTTCGATCGCCTCGAGGTCGTCGTCACTGAAGGTCTGGCCGTCGGGCAGATCGAAGTCGTAGTAGAACCCGTTCTCGATCGCCGGACCGATCGAGAACTTCGCACCGGGGAACAGCCGCGTCACAGCCTGCGCCAACACGTGCGCCGTCGAGTGCCGCAACACGTGGCGTCCCTCGTCGGTGTCGTTGGTGATGATGCCGACTTCGCTGCCGTCGCGCAGCGGCGCCGTCAGGTCGGTCTCGGTGCCGTCGACCGTGGCGGCGACCGCCGCCTTCTTCAGTCGATTCCCGATCGAGGCCGCCAGCTCGAGTGCCGTGGCACCCTCGGGCAACTCTCGCTCGGATCCGTCCGGCAGGGAGATGGTGATGTTCGACATGACCCGGAAAAGTCTACGAGGGCGCCCGGTCGATTCTCGGCAGGGTTCTGGCAGCTACCGTGCCTGACTGGAAGGAGACACCATGGGCCTGATGAGCCGACTCGGATACGAACCCGGCGAGACGAACGTGGTCCAACGCTCGCTGCAACACGCCGTCGCCTCCCAGCCGGGCGCTTGGCTCTTCTCGAAATTCATGTACGCAGTCGACAGACCGCTGTTCAGATTGAGCGGCGGAAGATACACGTTGCCGTCGGTGCTGGCCGGTCTGCCGGTCGTGATGGTGACCACCACCGGCCGTCGGTCCGGCGAACCTCGGACCATGCCACTGCTGGCCATCCCGTCGGGAGACGACCTCGCGGTCATCGGATCGAACTTCGGCCAAGAACACACCCCCGGCTGGGTCTACAACCTCGAGGCTCTCCCCGAGGCGACGATCGAGTACCGCGGAGTGAGTGTCGACGTGACGGCCAGACGTGCGGACGACACCGAGACCGATACGACCTTCGCCGCGGCGGCCCAGATCTACCCGGGCTACGCCAAGTATCGGGAACGGGCGGAGCACCGTGAGATCCGTGTCTACGTGCTCGCAGCGGCCGACGAGGAGATGTGATGAGTCAGACGGGCGGTGAAGGGCGGTGACGTGTCGTCACGACCGGTCGGACGTGGAACGAGGCGTCATCAGCCAACACCTGCGAGTTCGAGTTCGCGATCGGGCCCCGGCTCGTCAGCCACCGTTCCGACCCTGCCAGCGGGTGGCGCGCTCTCGTCGTGACGCTCGCCCGAGTAGACGTTGTGGTACGTCTGGCCCGTCATCTCGCGGATCTCGAACATCACCTCGTCGATCATCGATCTCCACGCCAGATGTTCGGCGCCACGCCCGGCGTACCGCTCCGGTCGGATCGCCCGACCGATCTCGATCCGGCACGACTTCCCCCACTTCGGGACGTTGGAGCCGATCGGTTGGATCTCGTCGGTGCCGGTGATGCCCACCGGAAAGATCGGGCAGCCGATGGTCATCGCCAGTCGAGCAGCGCCCGTGCGTCCCTTGTACAGGTCGCCGTCACGGCTTCGGGTTCCCTCCGGGTAGATGCCGAACAACTCGCCGCGCTTGAGCACCTGCTCGGCCGCGTCGAGGGCGGCCTGACTCTTGCTTCCTCCGGAACGATCGATCGGAATCATCCCCAGAGCGGGGAACAGATACTTGGTCTTCCAATCATCCATGTACTCGGCCTTGCCCACGAAGCTGATGTTGCGGGGCACCGTGAGCATCAACATCGCCGAGTCGAGAAAGCTGATGTGGTTGGGACAGAGGATCGCGGGGCCGTCGGCCGGGAGCCGTTCGTACCCGACTCGGTCGATGTCCCATGCGAAGTTCGCAAGCGGCCGAACGACGGTGCGCGTTCGGGACTGGAGCTTGCTCGCACCCGGACGTTCGGCCATCCACCGAACTGTAGGACATGGCGGCGACGATGAGTCGCCCGCAGATCGACTTTTTCGTGAACGTCGCGTGCGGTGCTGTCAGAGCTGTACGCCGAGGAGGTCGGCGGCAGCGCGGGTCGACTCACCTCGGCGGGCAGCACCGTCGACTGCCGCCACTGCTCCTGGCGAGTCGAGATCGTCATCGAGTCGGGCGCGCACTTCGTCGATCACGTCACCCTCCTCACCGTCAGCGGCCGCCCGCCACGCTGCAAGCCGCTCCCGGTTCTGCGGCATCAGGCCATCGTCCCACTCCCATTCGGTGCGGTAGTGGTGCTCGATCAACCCGAGTCTGATCGCGGCCGGTTCGAACTCTTCGCGCAGCGCATCGACGAAGACGAGGTTGCCGAGGCTCTTCGACATCTTCGTCCCGTCCATGCTGATCAGTGCCGTGTGCATCCAGTGCTTGACGAACGGCTCACCGGTCGCTGCCTCCGACTGTGCGCGCTCGCACTCGTGATGAGGGAAGATGAGATCGGTGCCGCCGCCATGGAGGTCGATCGTCGTCCCGAGTTCGCGGAGCACGAGCGCGCTGCATTCGATGTGCCATCCGGGTCGCCCCGCTCCCCACATCGTGTCCCAGGCCGGCTCGTCATCCGCTGACGGGTGCCAGAGCACGAAGTCGAGGGGGTGACGCTTGTTCGGGTCGTCGACGTGGCCGCCCCGCTGACTGGCGAGCTCGAGCATCTCGGCTTCCGAGTAGTTGCTGAGCGATCCGAACGACTCGAATCGTGTCACGTCGAAGTAGACCGATCCACCTGCCTCGTAGGCGAAACCCCGGTCGAGCACCATACCGATGAACCCGCGGATGTCGGGAATCGCCGACGACGCACGCGGTGACGATGACACCGGCAGGGCGTTGAGCGCCACCATGTCGCGCTCGAACCTGGCCTCCTCGGCGGCCGCCAGGTCCAGGTAGTGCACGCCGAGCTCGCGGGCCTTGACGAACAACGGGTCGTCGACGTCGGTCACGTTGCGAACGCACTGCACGGTGTGTCCCTTGTCGATCAAGTGTCGCTTGAGGACGTCGTAGGAGACGAAGGTCGCGGCGTGGCCCAGATGCGTCGCGTCATACGGAGTGATCCCGCAGATGTACATGTGCACGTGTTGGTCCGGCTCGAACGGCACGATCGCGCGCCGCGCCGTGTCATACAACTGCAGGATCGACATGCTCAGGGCTTCAACGCGCGGGGATCCGATTTGATTCCCGTCAGCTTCGGGGCGACCCGGGTCTTGTACCGCACGTTGAGCTGGAGCAGCACGGCCGTGAACGCCTCGATCGCGGTTGCGTTCGACAGCTCGCCGGCATCCAGCGGGCGGCAACCCGGGATCTTCGCCACCATTTCGCTGATCGTCGTCACGGCCGACGGATCGTCTGCACAGATCAGCACGTCGCTGTCGATCGGCTCGCCGATGTGGCCGAGCTCGGTGGCGGGGAGGTGGTGGAACGCAGCGACGACACGACTGTCCGGTACCGCAGCCTGGACGTGGGCGGCGACGCTTCCCCGAGGGGGTACCAGCGGCTGGAACTCGCGGCCGACCCGGATCAACGCGTTCGCCATACTGATCACGATCTTGCCGCGCAGGTCGTCGGCATGGTCCTGCGCCATCGTCGCCGCCGAATCCCACGGTGTCGCGATCACCACGATGTCGCACTGCGCGGCGGCTGTGTTGTCGCCGTAGCCCAGATTCTCCGCCAAATCGGGAAATCGTTCGACGAACGAGTCGCGGCTCTCCATCGCCCGGTACTTCGAGCGTGAGCCGATCACTGACTCGTACCCGACACTGGCCAGCCGGGCCGCCAGGCTGCTTCCGGCCGGGCCACTGCCGCCGATCACACCGATTCGCATCCTTCGAGCCTTGCACACGCAGCCCGCTGCGTCCCTGGTCGCACAGGGCGGGCAAACGTGCGGCGGGTGTCGCTGCGCCGACTACGTTCCGTGGAATGGGAATGCTGGACGGCAAGAAGATCGTGATCACCGGAGTCCTGACCGATGCCTCGCTGGCGTTCGGCGTGGCCCGGATCGCCCTGGACGAGGGGGCCGACATCGTGCTCACGGGCGCCGGACGGGCCCTGAGCCTGACGAAGCGCACCGCCCGCAAACTCGGCCAGTCGAACGGGAGCGACATCGACGTATTCGAACTCGATGTCACCGTGCCGGAGCATGTCGAGTCGGTTCGCGAAGCCGTGTCCGCCAAATGGGGCCGCGTCGACGGTGTGTTGCACGCCATCGGTTTCGCACCAGCATCCTGTCTCGGTGACGACTTCTTCGATGCCCCGTGGGACGACGTGGCTGTGGCCATGCAGGTCTCGACGTACTCGCTGAAGACTCTCGCCGACGCCTTCGTCCCGTTGATGGACCGGGGCGGTTCATTCGTCGGGCTCGACTTCGACAACCAGCAGGCGTGGCCCGCCTACAACTGGATGGGCGTCGCCAAGTCGGCCCTGCAGAGCCTGTCGAGATACATGGCCCGCGAACTCGGGCCCCAGCAGATCCGGTGCAACCTCGTCGCCGCCGGCCCGATCAAGACGATGGCTGCCAAGTCGATCCCGGGATTCAAGTTGTTCGAGGACACGTGGGACGGCCGGGCGCCCCTGGGCTGGGACGTGCACGATTCGGATCCCGTCGCTCGTGCGTGTGTCGCACTGCTGTCGGATTGGTTCCCGGCCACGACCGGCGAGATCATCCACGTGGACGGCGGCTACCACGCCATGGGGGCCTGAGAGCACTGGTTCGGCCGCCGTCGGCACCTCAGAACGAGTCGGCCGGCTCGTCGACGAGCACCGTTGCTCGCAACCAGTCACGGATCACTGCCGCAGTGGTTCTCACGAGCGGCGACGACACGGCGTCGAACGCATGCTCTGCCCCGTCGACCCGAACGAACTCGACCGGGCGGTCTCGTGACACCAATGCGGCGACGAACTGCTCGGCCTCGCCGATCGGCACGAGGGTGTCGCGCGCACCGTGCACGATCAGCATCGGCGGCGAGTCATCGGTCACTCTGACCAGCGGCGAGAGCGCGTCGTAGCGGTCCGGCTCGTCCGACACCGTGGCGAGCATGACCTCGTCGCGAATCTTGGCCCAGTGGGCGCGCATCCCGTTGCGGTTGGCCAGGTCGTAGACGCCGTACAGACCGACACATGCGGCGACGGTGTGGGGTTCGTCATCCGACTGGAGTGCTGCCATCGTGGCCAAGTGGGCTCCGGCCGATCCTCCTGCAACGACCACATGGGTGGCGTCGATGCCATGGTCGGCCAGGTCGGTACGGGCCCAACGGACCGCGGCGAGCACGGCGCCGACTTGCTGCTCGACGCTCACGTGGGGCGTGAAGGGGTACCGGATCGCCAGCGTCGCCCAACCGTCGAGCGCCAGCGCGTGATAGAGATCGCGCGCTTGGCGTTGGGGGTCGCCGCCAGTCCAACCGCCGCCGTGCACATACACCATGACCGGAAGCTCGCGGCGATCATCATCCGGCCGGATCAGGTCGAGGGTCAGGTCCTCCCGCCAGACGACGTCGCGCAATTCGCGAACCCCCGAGGGTGTGGGCACGGGGACGCCGACGACGCGCGCCCGGCCGCTGGTTCCGTGAATCGGGCCGGCAACCATCCGCCGCAGCTTCAGGATCGCGAGTACCGACCGGACGATGATCCACACGAGGAGCAGCATCGACATGACCAGCAGCACGGCGCCGAAGCGACCACCCCAGTTCGACCACCCACCGGCAAGCAGCCCGATGACGAGCACGCCACCGTGAACGAGCAGCCAGAACGGCGCCAGCTCGGTGACCACCATCGCCGGCAGCCACCTTGGCGAATACCGGCGAGTCGGATCGACCAGCGGCCGAGCGGCGTTCCACGTCGCCGACAGACCGACGAGCCCGCCGAACAACAACACGATCGCTGCAAACACGGGCACTCGACGAGGATGCCACGCGATGCGGCCACTGAAACGGTCGGGTTCAGACCACGAAGCCGAGCACGTCGATCACGAGGTGCGCCCGACCGTTCCCACCGCCCTGCACCGTGATGCCCGCCGCAGGCGCAGTCGTCGAGACGATCGCCATGTTCGCAACCGTCTGGTCGGTTCCGTACCAGTTGATGTTCGACGTGGTCGGCACCGCCTCGAAGTCGTCGGCGATCCGGAAGAAGCCGGCACCCTCGGTCTCCGTGACCGTGACGTTCAGGATGACGCCGTTCTTGCCGTCGATCCCCGGCACGGCCAAGCTGTCCTGCGCCGCTGTGTGGTACTTGTCGGGTTCGTTGACGCGGCTGTCCTGCAAGCGGAACGGGGTGACGAGCTCGACGAGACCCGACACAGCCGCTGACGCCGCGTTCGGACCGAGCGCGAGCGCACCGCCCACCGCGAGACCGGTGGCCGGGGCTGCGGCGATGAAACGCCGCCTGGTGAACACTGACATGACGCACCTCCGTGATCGAGTCGCGCCGACCGTAGCGAGACCGCTCGACGTGATGCTCCGAATATGCCATCGACTCCCCCGGTCACAGATGTGCGCCCAGGAGACCTCGCTCGTGGTCACCAACGACATCGGAAGCGCGCGCCGTCGAGGGTCGACGACCGACATCCGAGCGACGCTGCGCGGACGAGCGTTCGGTATCGCCTCGGACGTCGTCGAGGCGTCCCGTGGCACATCCTCCACGAGTGGACGGTCGTCCGCTGCGATGTCACCCTCACGAACCCGACGGGTGCTGCCGGACCGGTCGCTAGGGTCGGCAGCGATGAACCGGCTCGTGAGCGAGACATCGCCATATCTCCGTCAACATGTCGACAACCCGGTCGACTGGTATCCGTGGGGCGACGATGCATTCACGGCTGCTCGCGAGCGTGACGTCCCGATCATCTTGTCGATCGGCTACTCGGCATGCCACTGGTGCCATGTGATGGCGCACGAGTCGTTCGAGGATGCGGACGTGGCCGCCGTGATGAACGAGCGGTTCGTCAACGTCAAGGTCGACCGGGAGGAACGACCCGACGTCGATGCTCTGTACATGTCGGCCGTGCAGGCTCTGACCGGTCGGGGCGGCTGGCCGATGACCGTTGCACTCGACCCTGCGGGACGGCCGTTCTGGGGGGGCACGTATCTCCCGAGGGCGCAGTTCCTCGAGCTCCTCGACGCGATCCAGGATGCCTGGCACGCCAAGCGTGACGAACTCGCCACGAATGCCGATTCGATCATCGGGGCGATCAGTCGGGCGATTTCGCCTCGCGACGACATTCCGTCCATCGACCTCGTCAACGACACGCTGCAGCAGATCGCCGGCGCATTCGACCAGGAGTGGGGAGGGTTCGGACAGGCGCCGAAGTTTCCATCTCCGCACCACCTGCAACTGGTGTTGCGGGCGTACATGACGTCCGGCGGCGACGGCGCCAAGCAGGTCCTCACCACCACGCTCGATGCGATGGCGTCCGGCGGCATGTACGACCACATCGGGGGCGGATTCGCGCGCTACTCCACCGATCGCGAGTGGTTGGTGCCGCACTTCGAGAAAATGCTCCCGGACCAGGCACTGCTCGCACGGACCTACCGTGAGGCGTTCTCGGTGCTCGGCATCGACACGTACCGACAGGTCGTCGACGAGACGATCGGTTACGTGCTGCGCGAGCTGCGCCACGCTGACGGTGGCTTCTACTCGTCCGAGGACGCCGACTCGCCCGACGCCGACGGTCACGGTGTCGAGGGCTTGTTCCACACCTGGACACCAGCGGAGTTTCGGGACGCCCTGGCCGGGATGGATGCCCAGACGATCGACTCGGCGATCGAGTGGTGGGGTGTCACGGACGACGGCAACTTCGAGGGACGATCGATTCCGAACCGTCTGCACGCCCGCGGCCAACTCCAACGGCGACCCGGCATGAACGAGGCGCGCCGGCGGCTGCTCGTCGTCAGATCGCAGCGCCCCCGCCCTGGCCTCGACGACAAAGTACTCACGGAGTGGAACGCCTTGTTCCTCGCTGCGCTCGCCGATGCGGCGGCGACGTTCCAGCGCGACGACTGGAAGTCGGCCGCCGTCTCGAGTGGCGAGTTCCTGCTTCGCGAACTCCGCGACGATGACGGCCGCTGGTTCCGGGCCTGGCATGCGGACGGCGTTCCTCGTGCCCGCCATCGAGCGCTGGCGGCCGACCATGCCGCGCTCGTCGAAGCATTCATCCGGCTCGCGGAGTTGACCGGCGAAGCACGCTGGGTCGAGGCGGCTCGGTCGACCGCCGACACGATGCTCGACTGGTTCTGGGACCCGGGCGACGGCGGGCTGTTCACCACACCCGAGGACGGCGAGCAACTCGTGGTCCGGCAGAAGGACGTCCACGACAACGCCACACCGTCGGCCAACTCCAGCGCAGCGAACGGCCTCTACCGGCTCGCGGCATTGACCGGCGAGAGTCGCTATCGCAACCACGCGGACCGCATCCTCCAGTTGCTCGGCGCCGTCGCCGAGCACGCACCAGGAGCCGTCTCGAACGCGCTCCTGGCCCTCGAGATCCGACACCGCGGGGTGATGGAGATCGTCGTGGTCGGTGACGAACCGACGATGGTGAGGGTCGCACAAACCATCTGGCGTCCCGACACCTTGACGGTCTGGGGCGAACGGCACGACTCACCGCTGTGGGACGGCCGCTCGGACGGTCATGCCTACGTCTGCCGGAACGGGGTCTGCGATCTCCCGGTGTCGACACCCGAGGCGCTCTACGAGAAGATCACGGGCCGCCCGCTCCCGGACGGCGCGACCATCTCGATCGATGGATGATCTCCTCGGGTGAGCGGCGACGACGACCGGCGCTGCGACCCGAACCCACCGCCTCCGGCTCTTCTGCAGCGAAGCCGAGAGCGATCGCGCCGAGGAGCTGGAGGTCGCCGGGAAGACCGAGCCTCGTTCGGAGCTCCTGCTCACCGTTGAAGACCCCGAAGAACAACGCACCCAGCCCTGCGTCCTCCGCCGCGAGGAGCAGCGTCATCGCGGCCATCGACGCATCGATCATCCAGTAGGGCGCCGGCCATGCGTCGGTTCCGGTACCCAAACCGGTCCGAGCCTTGTCGGGCTCCGCATAGCGGTCGACATACGCCTGAGGATCAGCGAGTGGCAGCAGGATCGCCGGGGCGGCGAGCAGCCGCTGCCATCTGAATGCCGCCCGTCGTTCGAGGGGCAGCGTGATGTCCCAGAACGTGGCCGTGTCGGCACCTTGGAGCACCACGAGATGCCAGCCCTGTGCCTTACCGGCGCTCGGTGAACGGCTGGCGAGGTCGACGATCGCCTCGAGGAGACCGTCGGGCAACGGCGTGTCGCGAAACGAACGGGTCATCCGACGTGACCGGACGACGTCGGCGAACGAACGTGACGCCGCGTCGGACACGGCGGCGAGTCAGCGCTTGCCGAGCTTGACGAGGTCTTCGGCCATGGTCCAGCCGTAGGCGATCAATACGTCGCCCGACTTCGGCTTGAGCACGGAGAACATCTCCACCACGTCGGGGTCGAGCTTCTCCGGCTTGGACGATTCGATGTCGAGAAAGCCGGACTGTCCGTTCGAAGCGACGAACGTCTTCGCGTCGTACTTCGCGTCGACACCGAATCGCTTCGCGAGCCGGCGACCCCATGCCCGCTCCTCACCGACCGCACGCGAATCAGGCGCCGGAGTGACCTCGTCGAGCTTGTCGAATGCCTCGAGACCGTCCGCTGACACGAAACGGGATCCGACGACGACGTCCTCGTCGGGAAACGCCATGAGTGCACGGTGGTACGCCTCACCCATCAGGCCGCGCATCACCGTCTCACGCTTCGAGTGCCGGCGAACGCTGAGCATGCCGATCAACACACATGGGGTGCCGCCGATCCGCTCGAGCGTCGAGAACATGAATCCATGGAGCTTGCCGTCGATCCGGGCGGCGGTCGTGAGGACCCAATCCTCTTTGGCCTTGGAGATGGCACCGATATCGAACGCGCCTTCGATCGAACCCATCTCGTCGAGATCGGCGTCGGTCAGTGAACTGGCGTCATTGGTGATGACTTCGAGCGGCATCTGTCCTCTGCTCCTGGAAGATTTCGAGCCTCCATTGTGCCACCGATTCGGAACGGATTCACAAACGGCGTCGACGAGACCACCGCCTGGTGCGGACCGCGACCATGCTGAGCAGGGGTTTCTTCGAGCAGTCAGAGAAGGACAGCGTCATGGCCGAACGCCATGCGCAGCTCGCCGACCGCACGGTCGATGTCGACGCGGAACTCGTCCGCGAGTCGAAGCAGCTTGCCGTGCCCGATGTCGAGTTGCACGACGGAGTCACCCGGATGATCGCGCAGGATGCGCTTCAGCCGCTGGATCTTCAACTCGTCGAGTGCGTGGCTGGGGAGCATCAGCCTCATCGGCGGTGCCGGGCCGTCGGTGAGGCCCGACAGCACGTCGATGTTCTGCGCGATCAGGCCGAATCGCGATTCGTCGCGCTTGTCGAGTCGGCCCTTGACCGTGACGATGATGTCGTCTTCGAGCTTGTGGCCCTGCTCGAGCAGCGTCCGCGGAAACACCGTCACCTCGATCGAGGCCTCGAGGTCCTCGAGGACGAAGACGGCCATCTGATCGCCCTTCTTGGTGAACTTGCGCGCCAAGTTGGTGATCACACCACCGACCTTGAGCTGGACACCGTCGTCCATCTCGGTCAGGTCGATGAGCGCATGATCGACCTTGCGTTTGAGCGCCGCCTCGACGCCGAACAGTGGATGGTCGGAGACATAGAGACCGAGCATCTCCTTTTCGTTCTTGAGCTTGTCGCCCTTGTCGAACTCGATCTCGGGGATCGGGATGCGCTCGTTGAATCCGTCGTCGCCGTCGTCGGCGTCGTCCATGTCGCCGAACAGACTCATGATCCCCAGGTCGCGTTCACGCCGCCGATCGATCGTGGTGTCGAGAATCTGTTCGAACGACGCGAGCAGGCCGCGGCGAGGCAGGCCGAGGCGATCGAACGCTCCGGCCTTGATGAGTGATTCGACCGTTCGCTTGTTGAGCACCTGCTCCGGCACGCGTTCGGCGAAGTCGTAGAACGACTCGAACTCGCCGTTGTCGTCACGCTCGGCCAGGAGCAGTTCGACGAGCCCCTCCCCCACGTTGCGAACTGCGGACAGCCCGAACGTGATCGCCCCGGGACTGCCGACGGCGAGCGACACGTCGTCGGGTACACGCTGGGCCTGGATCGCGTCGAAGTTCATGACCGAACGGTTGATGTCGGGCGTCAGGACCTTGATGCCGGCCGAGCGGCAGTCGCTGAGGTAGACCGCCGCTTTGTCGAGGTTGCTCTTCACGCTCGTGAGCAGGCACGCGAAGTACTCGACCGGGTAGTGCGCCTTCAGGTAGGCCGTCTGGTACGTGACGAGGCCGTATCCGAACGTGTGGCTCTTGTTGAACGCATAGTCGGCGAACTTCTCGATGATGTCGAACAAGTCCTCGCCGAGTGATGCTTCGTAGCCCGTGTTCACCACGCCGGCCTCGAAGCCCTCTCGGGCCGCCGCCATCACCTCGCGGACCTTCTTGCCCATCGCCTTTCGGAGATTGTCGGCTTCGGCGAGCGAGTAGCCGGCGAACTTCTGCGCGACGCGCATGACCGACTCCTGATAGATCATCAGGCCGTAGGTGTCGTCCAGGACTTCCTTGGCGTCCTCGTGGAAGTACTCGACCGGCTTGCGACCGTTCTTCCGGTCCGCGTAGTCGTAGTGCATGTTCACGCTCATCGGGCCGGGCCGATAGAGCGCGAGCACAGCGGAGACGTCTTCGAAGCTGTTCGGCGCCATCGCCTTGAGCAACTGTCGCATCGGAGGAGACTCGAGTTGAAACACGCCGATCGTGTCGCCGCGCGACAGGAGGTCGAACGTCGCCTGGTCGTCGAGCGGGACCGTGTCGATGTCGAATTCCGGACTGCGGTTCGCTCGGATCATCGCCTGTGCGTCGGTGATCACATCGAGGTTGCGCAGCCCGAGAAAGTCCATCTTGAGGAGCCCGAGTTCCTCCACACCGTGCATCTCGTACTGCGTGACGACCGGCGCGTCCTCGGGATCCTGGCCCGACTCGGGCTTGCGCTGGATGGGTAGGTAGTTCGTGACCGGTTCCTTGGTGATCACAACGGCTGCGGCGTGGATTCCGTCGGACCGTTTCAGGCCCTCCAAGCCCTTGGCGACGTCGACGACCTTCTTGATGTCGGGATCGGTGTCGTACATCGCACGCAGGTCGCTGGCGGCCTTGTATCCGTCGGCGTACTTGTCGCTGGGTTCGAAGCAGTACTTCAGCGGCGTGTCGCGGCCCATCACGAGCGGCGGCATCGCCTTCGCGACCTTGTCGCCCACCCCGTACGGGTACCCGAGGACGCGCGCTGCGTCGCGCACCGCGTTGCGGGCCTTGATCGTGCCGAACGTAATGATCTGAGCGACATGGTCGCGGCCATACGTGTCGGCGGCATACCGGATCATCTGATCGCGGTACCGGGAGTCGAAGTCCATGTCGATGTCGGGCATCGAGATCCGACTCGGGTTGAGGAAGCGTTCGAAGAGCAGGTCGTATTTGATCGGGTCGAGATCGGTGATCCAGAGGCAGTAGGCGACCGCACAACCGGCAGCCGAGCCGCGCCCAGGACCAACGCGGATGTCGGCGTCCCTGGCGTACTTGATCAGGTCCCAGGTGATCAGGAAGTACGACGCGAACCCCATGTCGTTGATGACCTTGAGCTCATAGGACACCCGCTCGATCACGCTCTTCGGCAGGTTGTCGCCCCACCGTCGCTTGGCGCCTTCCCAGGTCAGGTGCTCCAGGTACTGGGCATCGCTCGTGAAACCCTCGGGCAGCGGGAAGTTCGGCAACAGCGCATCACCGAACTGGATGTCGAGCTCGGCTCGCTCGGCGATCCAGAGGCTGTTGTCGCACGCCTCCGGGAGTTCACGGAACAGGTACCGCATCTCCTGGGCGGTCTTCAGGTAGTGCTCGTGGCCGTGGAACTTGAATCGCTTCGGGTCGGAGATCAGCGCACCCGTCTGGACGCACAGCAGCGCGTCGTGCGCTTCGTGATCTTCTCGGTGGGTGTAATGACTGTCGTTCGTCGCCAACAGCGGCGCACCGATCTTCTCGGCGATCTCGAGCAGCTTGGGGTTGGTTTCGTGCTGAGCGGGGATGCCGTGGTCCTGCAACTCGACGAAGAGGTTGTCCCGGCCGAAGATGTCCTGCAGCCGGGCCGCCTTCTCCAGAGCGCCCTTGTCGTCGCCGTTGAGCATCGACTGGAGCACCTGGCCACCGAGGCATCCGGTCGTGGCGATCAGCCCGTCGGAGTATTTCTCGATCAGTTCCCAGTCGATCCGGGGTTTGTAGTAGTAGCCCTCGAGAAACGCGAGGCTGGACAGCTGGATCAGGTTGCGGTAGCCGATCTCGTTCTCGGCCAGCAGTGTGAGGTGGTAGTAGAGCTTCTTGCCGCCCTCGGTGTCACCGCCGGAGTCGTCGACGCCGACCGTGCCGGGTCGGCCGTTCGGAGCGGTGATCGTGGGCCATGTAGGCCTCGGTGCCGATGATCGGCTTGATGCCCTGTTTCTGGCACTCCTTGTAGAACTCGAGCGTGCCGTACATGTTGCCGTGATCGGTCATCCCGATTGCGGGTTGTCCGTCGGCAACGGCCTTCGCCACCATCTCGTCGAGGCGCGCGGCCCCGTCGAGCATCGAGAACTCGGTGTGGACGTGAAGGTGGGTGAAGGAGTCGGAAGTCACTGCTCGGCGAGGGTGCGGGCGGGTCGGCGAATCACAAGAACGTGATTCGCGAACCTACCAGAACCGTCGGCCGCGCGATCCAGCCCTCGGAGATGTTCGATCGACCGAGCGATGACAGCGCTCGTCGACCGCGAGCTCGATCCTCGCGTCGGGCCGAGCCTGCCGGGGTTCGACCACCCATTCGTCGCAGACACCCGGCCCGGCGGCGTGAGGTCCGCCCGGGCGACCCCAACCATCGGACTCCCGTCCAACCAACCATCGGACTCCCGTCCAACCGGCAGACTGATCGTCGTGTCCGACCGCTCTCACTCCCCCGGCCCGCCGGTGCTGCGGGTCGGGTGTGCCATGTGGGCCCATCCGCCGTGGGTCGGGCGCTTCCTGACGCCATCGGGGAAGGGTCGAGAGCTCGCCGAATACGCCGGGTGGTGCAACGCCGTCGAGGGGAACACGACGTTCTACGGCATCCCGGTGCCGAGGACGATCGACCGGTGGGTCGAGCAGGCACCTGACCACTTCCGATTCGCGTTCAAGATTCCGAGAACGGTCACCCACGAGCAGCGGCTGCGCACGGGCGCACACCGCGACGTCGCCCGATTCCTGCGCACGATCGAGCCGCTCGGCGACCGGATCGGGCCCGTGCAGCTTCAGCTGCCACGATCGTTCGGACCGGAATCGTTGTCGACACTCATCGACTTCGTGGTCGGGTTGCCCACCTCGCACCGTTGGGTGACCGAGTTGCGCCATCCGGCGTTCTTCGACGGAGGAGAAACCCACCGTCGGGTCGACGAGGCACTCGGGTCCGCCGGTGTCGGACGAGTCGTGCTCGACACACGATCCCTGTACGCGTCGTCGCCCCGCTCGGAGGCGGCGGTCGAGGAGCGCCGCACGAAGCCGAAGCTGCCGGTCGTGACCGAGGTGATGGGCGACGAACCGATCGTGCGCGTGATCGGGTCGGACGACCCGGACGAGACGCTCGCCGGCGCGGGCGCATGGACGGATCAGATCGTCGACTGGCTCGCCGAGGGCCGTCGACCGTTCGTCTTCGTGCATCAGCCCGAGAATCTCGAGTCGCCGTCCGTCGCGCGCCGCTTTCACGCGACGATCGGCAAGTGTGTGCCCGACCTCGAAGCCTTACCCGAGCCGGCGCCGGTCGCGGAGCACGGCGAGATGCACGGTCAGACTTCCCTGTTCTGAGCCTCCGTGTCGCAGTGCCCGGGCGGCGACCTCTCGTCTCGTCCTTCGATGGCGGTGAGAACCGCCTCGATGTGTTCGCACCGGCGCTGGTCAGGGGGCCCCTCGCGGCCCGGGGCGGCCGGCTGCGGCGCCGCGCCCCGGCCGACGTTCTGCCAGGCACACCGCCGCGGGTGCACCGGACATCGCCGTCACCACGTCGAGAGGGTGGCGTCGAGAGGGTGGCGTCGAGAGGGTGGCGTCGAGAGGGTGGCGTCGAGCAGCCGAACGGCTTCACGATGTGGATGACCACGCGTTCGAGTGGGCTGCGGCGTCTGCCTCGCTCCTCCGGGCGCGACCGGTGCCACCGGCTTCGAACGTGTGCGTCTTGCTCATGCTGCCGATCACGACGGTACGTACGACGTCCTCTCGAGCGGTTGGTGCCGGGTGCTTCCGGACCGAGTCGTCAGAGGTAGGTGCCGGGCCGGTCCTGCTGTGGCGGGATCTGACCGGGCATGCCAGGCTCACCCTGCACTCCCGGCGGCAGCTGACGCATCTGCTCCAACTGCTGGCGGGCGGCGAGCTGCTGTGCGAACAAGGTCGCCTGGATGCCGTGGAACAGCCCTTCGAGCCAGCCGACGAGCTGGGCCTGAGCGACTCGGAGTTCGCCTTCGCTGGGCACGGCATCGTCGTCGAACGGCAGCGTGAGCATCTTCAACTCTTGCTGGAGGTCGGGCGACAAGGCCTCGGACAGCTCGACGACCGACCGTTCGTAGACCTCGGCGAGACGCTCACGACTCGCCTCGTCGAGCGGCGCCTGTCGGACCTCTTCGAGCAGCTGCTTGACCATGGAGCCGATCCGCATCACCTTGGCGGGCTCGGTGACCGAGTTCATCTCCGGCTCGGGCTCCTCTCCAGCGGCGGGTACATCGACCAATTCGCCGTGCTCGACGGGGGCGACATCCCCCGCAGCGTTGGACGCAGCCCCATCGGAGGCATCGACATCGGCCAGCTCGTCGGGTGCTGTGTCGGTCATCTGCGGGGCATCGGTCATGGTGTTCTCCTCGTGGTGTACAACCCGGTCGTCAGCAAGGCATTCCCGCCAACAGCGGGACATACACCTCGGCAGACGTCATCGAACCGTGGCGGCATACCAGTTCGAACGGACCGCTGTCGTCTGGATCGAAGTAGCTCACGTCGTCGCGAGCGAGAATCGCGACGTCACCGAGCCGAGCTGCCACCTGCGGCGACACGGTCGGACCGAACCAGCCCTCGGAGACGAGTTGATCGCGACTGCGGACCCAGCCGGTGTCGCCGAACTCCTCGGTGGCGGCCGCCAGCAGGTCATCTGCCGCACCGCGGTGAGCGTGGAACCAGCGGAACCGCCCTTCACCCGACTGCATGGCGACGTGCGAGAGCACCGCGTCGGTCGGCTTCACGATGTTGTCCCCGACGTGGACCTGACCGTGATCGGCGGTGATCAGCAGCGCTGCACCCGGCGGCAGCACCTCGAGGAGGTCGGCGACCAGCCGGTCGGCGGCACGTAGCTCGGCATCGTAGAAGCGACCGAAGCCGCGCTCGTGAGCGATCTTGTCGACGCCGGGGTAGTACGCGTACACGAACCGTTCGCCGGCTGCCAGTTGATCGGCGACATCGACCGCCATCGACGACGTCGACCGATAGCCGACGGGTCGACCACCACGAAGGTGTGCCTCGCTGAACGCCGAATCGCTGAGCTCGGCCGGGCTCACGATCGGCACCGTCTCGCCCATGAACGCCGGGAACCGCTGAATGTCGCTCGGCACATTCGACCGACGGCGGTTCTCGCCATCGACCGCCCAACGCAGCACGTTCATCACCTCACCGGCGAGCACCATGCGGTAGCCGACGAGACCGTGCTCTCCGGGTGTCAGCCCCGTCGCGATCGAGCTCAAGGCGGTTGCGGTCGTCGTCGGTGCCACGGTGGTGATCGGTCCCCCGACGAGCGAACCGATCGTCGGCGCAGCCTCCCGATGCGTTTCGAGCTGATCCCAGCCCAGGCCGTCGAGCACGAACAGCACGACCTGGCCGGCTTCGGCGATCATCGACGGCATCCAGGTCGGCAGCGAGGTGCTCCACGGCTGGGGCCCGAGCAGCGCCGGAACGATCCCGCGCACGTTGGCGCCGCCGTAGTCCGGCAGGATGGGTTGCTCGTCGTTGTCGATCACGCAACCGCTAGTCCACCACCTTCCGATGGTCGAGGCCAAGCGCGGCAGGCACGTTCACCTACGCTGGCTCCGTGCGAGTGTCCACGAGAGGCGACTATGCGTGCCGAGCATTGCTCTCGCTGACGCTGCGGGTCGATGAGACGGGCCCGACATCGGTGCGCGACATCGCCGAACGGACCGGCCTTCCACAGCCGTACCTCGAACAGATCCTGCTGGCGTTGAAGGGTGCCGGGCTCGTCCGGTCGAAACGCGGAGTCGGCGGCGGCTACACGCTGGCCCGACCGCCCGCCGACATCCGCCTGTCGGAGATCCTGTCGGCTGTGGACGGACCGATCACGCTCGGCGACTTCGGACAACCTCATCAGGACGGGGCGTGCGATCACGAGGGTCAGTGTGTCTTGCTGGCGATCTGGAATCAGGCCGGCGAGGTCATGCGCCAGCACCTCGACGGGTTCACATTGGCCTCGATCGCCGAGGTCGCCCGCGGAGATGCGCCGTGGCCTGCCGGGTCGGGCGGACCGGCGACGGCGGCCGACTGACGTCGAATCGGTGCGCACAGGTGCGAAGTGCGATCTTCAGCCGGGGTCGACACGCCGGAGACTGCTCAGGCGATCGGCCAGGTCGGCCGCCAACGGGCTCGTGAACGTGACCCGATCGCGGGTCGTCGGGTGAACGAACGAGAGTTCTGCTGCATGGAGGAACGGACGCTCGACCTGCAGCTTGGGTCGCCGTTGGCCATACGTCGGATCGCCGACGAGTGGATGGTTGATCGAGCTGAGGTGTACGCGGATCTGATGCGTTCGCCCCGTTTCGAGACGACACTCGAGCAGCGCCAATTCGGCCGGACTGTCGAACCGATCGAGCACGCGGTACTCGGTCCGTGCCCACCGGCCGTCGGCAACGACCGCCATGCGCAGCGGATCACGACGTGATCGCCCGATCGGTGCGTCGATCACCCCGTGTGGCGGCGTCGGGGTGCCCCCAGACCAGGGCCAGGTAGGCACGGGTCGCGGAGTGATCGGCGAACTGATCGATCAGTGCATCGGCTGCGACCTGTGTTCTGGCCACCACGAGCAAACCGGAGCTCCCGGCGTCGAGGCGGTGCACAATGCCCGGTCGGATCCGTTCGCCGACGCCGACGATGTCGGGGTAGCGCGCCAGCAGGCCGTTGGCGAGCGTTCCGGTCACGTTGCCGGCGCCCGGGTGGACGACGAGCCCCGCTGGCTTGTCGATGACGACGATCGCGTCATCTTCGTGGATGACCCCGAACTCGACCGCCGCGTCGGCTTGCGGCGGCTCGTCGACCGGCACTGCGTCGGGATCGACGGCGACAACCTGCCCCTCCTCCAACCTCACCTTGCCCGATGGCGCAGGTTCGTCGTCGACCGTTGCGCCACCAGACTCGATCACCGATGTCGCGACCGAGCGGCTGATGTCCAGGAGCAGTGCCACGATCCGGTCGAGCCGTTCTCCTGCGAGCGCCGCAGGCACCGTTTCGACGATCTCGTCGCTCATGGGAGATCGGTTGCCGCTTCGACTGGTTCGATCGGCTGCCTGCTGACCCGCCACGATGCGATCACGAGGAGTGCACCGCCGATCGTGACACCCATGTCGGCGATGTTGAAAATGGGAAACCACTGGAAATCGATGAAATCGACGACACCCCCCCGCAGCCAGCCCTCCTGCCGGAACAGCCGGTCGATCACGTTGCCGATCGCCCCGCCGATGATCAGTCCGACCGCCACGTCGGTCAGCCGCCCCGGTTGGCGCTTGAGGCTGAGCAGGAGCGCAACGACGACACCCAGTGCGAGCACGCCGATCACCGGTCCCAGATTCTCACCTTGACTGAATGCCATACCGGTGTTGAAGGACAGGTTGAGCCGAAGCGTCCAGAACAGGTCGATGTCTCGGTCGACGAGCTCGTTGACCGCCCAGTGTTTGGTCAGTTGGTCGGCGACCACCACCGCAACGGCGATGGGCGCCCACCCGAGGCGCACGCCGTCCAACCGCGTCATCGACAGGCCGATCGGTGTGCTCGTCGGTCGATCAGCGGCCGATGCCGCCGACCTTCTCTTCGACCAGTTCGGTCGACCACGGAATCGCTTCGAGCCGTTCGCGTGGGATCGGGCGGCCCGAGAGGACCGAGTACCCATAGGTGCCGGCGACGATTCGCTGGAGCGCCGCGTCGATCTCTTCGACGGCTTCACGCGCCTGAGCGCTGAGGGCCAGATCGCGCTCGCGTTCGACGACCATGGTGTCGCCCTCGCCGCCCTCGTCGTCGAACTGGACATCGCCCATCTCGGCTTCCTCGACCAGCTGGTGCGCCTCGTCTTCGAGCCGTTTGGCCTGTCCTGTGAGCCGGACGCGCTCCTCTTGGAGGGCGTCGTGCATCTGTTTCACGAACGACAGATCGAAGTCCTTCGTGTAGCCGAAGCCGTCCTTGTTGAAGCGCGGCTTGGGGAGTTCGACCGAATCGTCGGTCTTCGCCGTACTGGTTGACATGGTGGGTGTCGTGCCTGCCTTCCGTGCGGAGGAACGGGGGGTTGTCGTCGATGTGCTCGTTCGGGCCGATCGTGTTGCCGGCGCCCGGCCTGGTCGGGGACTCCGAGTCGAGGAGTTCTCGACAGCTGCCTGCTTGGCTGGGGTCTTCTTGGCGGGGGTCTTCTTGGCTGGGGTCTGCTTGGCGGGTGTCTTCTTGGCGGCGGTCTTCTTGGCCGGGGTCTTCTTGCCGGCGGTCTGCTTGGCCGGGGTCTTCTTGCCGGCGGTCTGCTTGGCCGGGGTCTTCTTGCCGGCGGTCTGCTTGGCCGGGGTCTTCTTGGCAGCAGACTTCTTCGCAGTGGCCTGTTTGGAGGCCGGGGTCTTCTTGGCAGCGGCCTGCTTGGGCGCAGCCCGCTGAGTAGCAGTCTTCTTCGAGGCCGCCTTCTTGGCGGTCGGCTTCTTCTTCGCTACAGCCACGTCGGTGAACCTCCCGGCGAATGTGAACGCCGGACTCTAGCGCTTTCATTCCCGTTTGTGGGGGTCTTCCTGCCCGAATACGGCGAGACCATCATGGGTTGATCTGGCCGACGAGCCGATCGAGCGTCACCCTGTCGAGACCGTCGACCTCGAACCGTTTCGTCCGGGCGGTGGCACCGCCGACGAGCCGGACGGATCGGCGCGGTAGACCGAGCGCCTTCGCAAGCCCGTGTTCGAACGCAGCGTTCGCCGCACCGTCGACGGGCGCCGCGCGCACGGCGAACCGAGGGAGCTCGCCGTACCACCCACAGAACCCGTCTCGACGGGCGTTCGGTTGCGCACGGATGGTCAACAGCGCCATCAGCTGCCGGCGCGCTCCACGACGATCGCCACCTCACCGTCGGCGACCGTCACCGACGCCTCGTCCGCGAGCGTCTCACCCATCACCAACTCCCGATGGGCGTCGAAGGCATCGACGATGGCCGCGGGACCCGCGACCGTCAACCTGATGCGGTCGCTGACGTCGAGGTCGGCGTCGCGTCGGGCCTGCTGCACCTGGCGGATCAGGTCACGCGCCGCGCCTTCCCGTTCCAGCTCGCTGGTGACCTCCGTGTCGAGGACGACGAGTCCATCGGTGTTCTTCAAGGTCGACATCGCACCTCCGCCGCCGCCCGACACGAGCCGGAAGTCGAATTCGCCGTCCTGGAGCTCGACGCCGCCGACGGTTGCACGATCGCCGTCGACGGTCCATTCACCCGCACGGTGTGCCTTGACCACCTCCTGCATTCGACCACCGAGCCGAGGTCCGAGCGCTTTCGGATTGAGCACGAGCTCGCGGCGACCGAAACGATCGACATCGGTGGTCAACTCGACGTCTTTCACGTTGAGCTCGTCGCGCAGGATCTCGAGATGCGGTGCCAAGAGTTCGACGTCGGGTGTGGCGACCACCGCTTTGGCGAGCGGCAGCCGAACCCGCAGACCTTCGGCCTTCCGCAACGACAGCAACGTCGAACAGGCGTCGCGCACCTGTGCCATACCGGCGTGCAGGTCTGCGTCGTAGGGAAACTGCTCGGCCGATGGCCAGTCGGCCAGGTGGACACTCTCGCCCCCGGAGCGAACAGTGAGGCCGTCGTGGATGTGCTCGGTCACGAGCGGCAGCAGTGGCGCAGCAACGCGACAGAGCGTGACGAGCGCCGTGTGCAGCGTGTCGATCGCGTCCTGGTCGCCGGACCAGAATCGATCGCGGCTCCGCCGGATGTACCAGTTGGTCAGCGTGTCCAGGAACACGGCGACGTTCTCGCAGGCCCCGTACAGGTCGTACACGTCCAGACGTTCGGTGGCGCCCTCGACCAGTCCGCGGAGTTCCCCCAGCAGATATCGGTCGAGCACGTCGGTCTGGTCCGTACGGAACGTCCCGCCACGATCGGCGGCATTGGCGTACAACGTCAGGAAGTAGTACGCGTTCCAGAACGGCAGGATCACGTGCCGCACGGTGTCGCGGAGTCCGCTCTCGGTGACCGAGAAGTCGGCGCCGCGCAGGATCGGCGACGACAACAGGTACCAACGCATGGCATCGGCCCCGTGGACGTCGAACATCTCGTTCGGGTCTGGGTAGTTGCTCAACGACTTCGACATCTTGCGGCCGTCTTCACCGAGCACGATGCCGTGGCTCAAGCAGCTGGAGAATGCAGGACGATCGAACAGCGCCGTGGCGAGCACGTGCATCGTGTAGAACCACCCCCGAGTCTGGCCGATGTACTCGACGATGAAGTCGCCGGGATAGTGATGATCGAACCACTCGGCGTTCTCGAACGGGTAGTGAACCTGTGCGAACGGCATCGAACCGGACTCGAACCAGCAGTCGAGGACTTCGGGCACACGACGCATCGTCGATCGACCGGTGGGGTCGTCAGGATTGGGCCGCGTGAGGTGGTCGATCGCAGGGCGATGCAGATCGGTGACCTCGACACCGAAGTCGCGCTCGAGGTCGTCGATCGCGCCGTACGCATCGACTCGCGGGTACGTCGGATCGTCGCTCTTCCAGACCGGGATCGGCGACCCCCAGAACCGGTTGCGACTGATGGCCCAGTCTCGGGCGTTCTCGAGCCACTTTCCGAAGCTGCCGTGCTTGACGTGCTCGGGAACCCAGGTGATCTCCTCGTTCAGTTCGACCATCCGGTCACGGAACTCGGTGACCTTCACGAACCACGACGAGATCGCTCGGTAGACCAACGGCTGTGCGCACCGCCAACAGTGCGGATACGTGTGGTCGTAGCTGTCGTGGCGCACGACGACGCCCTCGTCCTTGAGCGCACGGATGATCGCCGGATTGGCGTCGAACACGTGCTGACCGACGTAGTCGGCCACCTCTGCGGTGTACTGCCCGTGCTCGTCCATCGGGCAGATCGTGGGAATACCGACCGCATCGCAGGCGATCTGGTCGTCCTCGCCGAAACCAGGGGCCATGTGCACGATCCCGGTACCGTCCTCGGTCGACACGAAATCCGCGCTCAGCACCTGGAATGCGTTCGGGGTGTCGGCGAAGTAGTTGAACATCGGGCGGTAGCGGCGCCCGACGACTTCGGCACCGGTCACCGAGCCGACCCGCTCTGACCCCTGCAGTTCCCGCTCGTAGGCGCCCAGACGAGACTCCGCGAGCACGTACCTTCGACCGTCCTGCTCCATCACGGCGTAGTCGATGTCGGGTCCGACAGCCAGCGCCAGGTTCGACGGCAGCGTCCACGGCGTGGTCGTCCAAGCGAGGAGCGACGTCGGCACGTCCTCGGCGCCCGGCAAGCCATCGTCGAGACGGAACTCCACGGTCAGCGCCGGGTCTTGGCGATCGCGGTACACGTCATCCATCCGAGTCTCGGTGTTGCTCAGCGGTGTCTCACACCGCCAGCAGTACGCAAGCACTCTGAAGCCCTCGGTGATCAGATCCTTGTCCCACAGCGACTTGAAAGCCCACATGACCGACTCCATGTAGTCGATGTCGAGTGTCTTGTAGTCGTTGTCGAAGTCGACCCAGCGTGCCTGCCGCGTCACGTAGTCCTCCCAGTCCTGGGTGTACCGGAGCACGCTCGTTCGACACGCGTCGTTGAAGCGGTCGATGCCGAATGCGGTGATCTCGGGATGTCCTGCGATCCCGAGCTCCTTCTCCGCCTGGACCTCGGCGGGCAACCCGTGGCAGTCCCACCCGAACCGACGCTCGACGCGGCGGCCGCGCATCGTCTGGTAGCGCGGCACCGCGTCCTTCACATAGCCGGTGAGCAGATGACCGTAGTGCGGGAGTCCGTTGGCGAACGGCGGTCCGTCGTAGAAGACGAATTCGTTGTCGCCGTTGTCACCGGCCGGACGACGATCGACCGACGTTCGGAACGTCTGCTCACGCTCCCATCGGTCGAGCACGGCGCGCTCGATGCCCGGCAGTTTCGGTTGCGACGGGACGACGGGGTAGGCGGTGGTGTTCACAATGGCTCCTGGCGATGTTGGCTCTCGGCCAGGGACGAGCCGGAGCCCGCGGTACCACCCTGATTGTCGAGCCCCGCGGGGCCCGACCACTCGCATTCGCCAACGATGACGGGCTGGACCCGTCCGGTTCTACTGAGCCGTGGCGGACCACAACCGTTCTTCCGGAAGCTCGGAGGTGATGACCTCGTCGACGCCGTTGACGAGATGTTACCCAGTCGACACGCCGGATTCGCTCCGGTTCGGCGGAGCCGTCACGCGTCGCGGGCGCCGTCGGTGTCCTCGGCGGCTCCGTCTGGCTCGGAGGCCGCCGTCTGGATGTCCGGATCAGGCCGCGAGAGCTCTTGCGTCGGGTCGCCCGGATCGTCGTCATCGGACGCAGAGAGCACCGGAGGCCGAACCGAACCGAGTCCCTCGGGAACGCGCTCGCACAATGCTTCGATCTGGCGGGCTGCTCCCCGCAACCGATCGCGCTGGTCGATGAGGAACCGCTCGAGTTGGTCGACGTCGCCGACCAGGAACTCGCGTCGGGCGACGAGCGCCTCCACCTCGTTCTCGGCCTCCTGCCGCTCGGCCTCCGATGCCCGCCGGGCTTCCAGCCGAGCGTCTTCGAGCATCTTGGCAGACATCTCGCGGGTCGAATCGATCGTGGTCTCCGCCTCGGTCGTGGCCTCGCTCATGATCCGGTCGGCCGCGATGCGGGCCTCGGCGACCGTACTGTCGGCGGTCGTCTGAGCGAGCAGCAGCGTCCGTGAGATCGTCTCGGCCTCGGCCGCAGGTATCCGGATCTCGGGCGGGCCCGGTGACGGCGTCGGTTCGGGTTTCGGCGTCGGTTCAGGTTTCGGTGGCGGTTCGCCAGCTCTCGGTTCAACGGCTCTGGGTTCGGAGGCGGTCGCCTCCTGCAGACGTGCGACCGCGGCTCGAGCTCGCGCCTCCATCGCCGTCGCCTGCTGACGAGCTTCTTCCAGCGCCTTGGCCACGTCGGCCAGGAACAGATTGACCTCGTCGGGGTCGTACCCCTTCCTGACCGTCCGGAAGGTCGCTTCGGCGATCTGAGCGGGAGACATCTCCATGGCAGCCGTCAGTCGTCGTATTCGTCGTACCGCTGGCCACGCCCGACGGCCGGCTTCAGGAGGTACACGCCATTGGCAACCTTCTCCATCGAACCGTCGAGGCCGTAGCACAGACCGCTTGCGAAGTCGATGAGACGCCGGGCGACCTCTCGATCCGAACCCTCCAGGTTCATGATCACCGGGTTGCCCTCCTTGAACTTGTCGGCGACCTCCTGGGCCTGGTCGAACCGTCGTGGCTTCACGGTCGCCGGCTCGTGCCCGCCACTGCCGGTGCGTCCGTTGCGCTGCGGTTTCGGCTGCACACCGGAGTCATCGCGTTCGGTCGGGCGATTCCGAGCCTGCGACGGATCGAAGTCGCGCGAGGGGAACGTCGGCCGGCTCGGCAGCGTGCGCACCACGCCCTCCGAGCCAGTCTCATCACGATGGCGCTGTGCCCGCGGCTCGGCGTCCTGCCGCCGGCTACGCGGGGCAGGCTCGTACTCCTCCTCGACGTCATAGTCGTCGTAGGCGTCGTCAGGACCGAGACCCAAGTAGTCCATCGTTCGCTTCCAGAAAGACATGCCGGCTTTCCCTCCTCGACGCGGAGCCTATCGCCCCTGCTCACGCTCAACGGGGACAGGCCGTGAACCGAACAACGCGGTGCCGATCCTGACCTCCGTCGATCCACACTCGACGGCGACGTCGAGATCGGCGGACATACCCATCGAGCACTCGACGAGACCCAGGCGATCGACCGCCGCGCGCACGGCTTCGAAGCCGGGCCGAGCGGCCGCGGGACCACCCTCGGTCGGGCCGACCGTCATCAAACCCCGTAGATCGAGGCCGAGCGCTCGCACCCCGTCAGCGAGTTCATCGAGCTCGCACAGTGCGCAGCCGCCCTTCCCCGACGCTTCCTCGCCGGTCAGCGCCGAGGTGTCGACCTGGATCATCACGGCAGCACCGGGGTCGCGTTTCGCGATCTCACGGGCCAACCGTGCACGATCGACCGTCTCGTACATCGTCACCAGGCCGGCGATCTGCCTCACCTTGTTGCTCTGCAGCTGCCCGATGAAGTGCACGCCCAGCGCCGGACGAGCGGCCAAGGCGTCACGCTTGGACAGCAACTCCTGGGCGTAGTTCTCACCGACGGCCCCGCAACCGGCCGCGGCAGCCACCTCGATCACCCCCGGACCGAACCCCTTCGTGACGGCCAGTACGGCAACATCGGCGCCGCCTCCGGCCGCAGTGATCCGGTCACGGATCCCGGCGAGGTGTTCTCGAACCTGTTCGGCGTCGTTCATGCTGTCTCCCGGGTTCGCCAGACGGCGACGACGTGGCGTTGGGGCTCGCGGCGGGCGCGATGGGAGAAACCGTCATACTCGCAACCGGTGCAGCCGCCGACCCGCGACAGACCCAGCCCGTGCCGGTCGACGGCGGATGCAACTGCCGCTGGCACGTCGAGCGCCAGGGAGCCATCGGACGTGGTCGCCCGGACAACCGACACATGGGCGTGCACGCCGGCCGCGACCGCTTCGAGGTCATTGTCTCCGAACTCATAGCAGCACGGACCGACCGCCGGTCCGAGCACGACGTCGACCACGGGTTGCCGAAAGGCAGCCACCGCGACGTCGATGACACCAGCGGCGAGACCACGCCATCCGGCATGCACCACGGCGAACTCGCCGGCGTCGCCGATCAGCACGAGCGGCGCGCAGTCGGCGACCCAACAGCCGAGAACGATGTCATCGAGATCGGTGATCACGATGTCGCCTGGCGCACCGTCACCACCACCGGGCTGTTCGACGCGAACCACCCCGACACCGTGCCGCTGGTCGGCCATGGTCCAAGGGAGGTCGACCAGCGATCGCCGGCGACGATCGAGCTCGGCGAAGGGTTGCCCGGTGAGGTGAAAATCGCCGTCGGCTCGCGCCGAACAGCGAATGACGACCCCGCGGTCGCTACTTGAGGAACGACGGGACGTCGAAGTCGTCGTCGTCATCGTCGATCGGCTCGGGTTCGTCGGGCTCGGCGAACAGCTCGGTGATGCGGGTCGAGCTGCCCCCGTTGCCGAGGCTCAACCCAGACGACGAATCGAGCCGGTCGAAGCCGGCGGCGATGACCGTGACCTTCACCTCGTCGCCCATCTCGTCGTCGATCACGGTACCGAAGATGATGTTGGCATCCTGATGAGCGACGGCGTGGATGATCTCGGCTGCGGCGTTCATTTCGAACAGGCCCATGCTCGACGGACCGGTGATGTTGAGCAGTACGCCACGCGCCCCGTCGATCGCCGACTCCAGCAGTGGGCTGGAGATCGCTTGCTTGGCGGCGGAGACCGCGCGTTCGTCGCCGCTCGCCTGGCCGATCCCCATCAACGCCGAACCCGCGTTGGAGAGCACCATCCTGACGTCAGCGAAGTCGGTGTTGATCAGCCCCGGTGTGGTGATCAGGTTCGTGATGCCCGACACGCCTTGCAGCAGGACCTCGTCGGCCATCTTGAAAGCGTTGAGCACGCTCGTCTTGTCGTTCGCCACCGAGAGCAGCCGATCGTTCGGGATGACGATCAGCGTGTCGACCTTCTCCTTCAACCGCTGGACGCCGTTATCGGCCTGCACTGCACGGCGACGCCCCTCGAACGCGAACGGACGGGTCACGACACCGATCGTCAACGCACCGGCGTTCCGGGCGATCTCGGCGATCACCGGTGCTGCGCCGGTACCGGTCCCGCCACCCTCGCCGGCGGTGATGAACACCATGTCGGCACCCTTGACCATCTCGTCGATCTCGTCGTCGTGCGCTTCGGCGGCCGAGCGACCGATCTCGGGGTCGGAACCGGCGCCCAGACCACGGGTGAGGTCACGACCGATGTCGAGCTTGACGTCGGCATCGCTCATGAGCAGCGCCTGCGCGTCGGTGTTGACGGCGATGAACTCGACGCCTTTGAGTCCGGCATCGATCATGCGGTTGACAGCGTTGACGCCGCCACCGCCGACGCCGACGACCTTGATCACAGCGAGATAGTTGGTGGGTGCGCCGGCCATCAGTGATTCCTCCGTCGGAGCGGGTGGGGCGTGAAAGTGCGAGTGGGTGAAGTCATGGTTCTGAAGTCTGCGATCGACGTCTCAACGCGACATCCTGGCACGTGAAGGCCCACAGCTGCGGTGATGCTAGCCCGCCGGGAGGCCGACCCTGTCACGGCTGCGACATCGTGGGCCCGCCGGCACGAGGGGTCACCCTCGATCAGAGGGTGACCTCGCTGGTCGAAACGTCGATCACACCAGGCTCCCGCTCGGGGTTGTTGGCCAACGCTGCCTCGAGGCGAAGCTGCTTGTTGAACAGGTCGCGGGCCGCGCCGAAGCGAACCTCTGTTCCGTCGTCGAGGAACAGGATCAGCCGCGAACCATCGGCGGTCACGTCGATTCGCTCCACCCGTCCCCGAATCGAGTCCGTCAGGTTCTTCGCCAGCTCGGACGCCGCGGCGTAGCCCTGAGGGGTGAACTGACCGCTGTCGAGATCGACCGGGTCGGGACCGGTGATCAACACGTATGCGATCGGGTAGCCGTCGAGCACGGCGAGCACCCGGCCGTCGCGGTCGAGCACCCGATACCTCTGATCCGGTCCCTGGTAGGTCGCCATCGCAGCCCGCTCGCGGATCTCGATCGTCGCCGTGTGCGGGAACGAGACCCTGACCCGGGCCTGATCGACCCAGGGGATCGACTCCAACTCGTCCTCGGCGGCCTGGATGTCGACGAGCAACGCCGGGGTGCCGACCAGATCGTCGACGACCGCATCGACCCGGTCCGAGTCGGCATACACGACGCCCGTCACGGTGACGTTGTCCTCCTGGATCGCGAACAGGCCGGAACCGAGCACAGCGAGCACGCCGACGCCGACGATCACGACGACGGTGCCGAGCAACAGCCATCGCAGTCGCTTGCGCCCGAGTGCACGCTTCACCGCAGCACGCCGCTCACGCAGTCGCGGTTCGATGCCTCGGCGTACGTCTCGATCGATCTCCGGGGCGATCGCGTCGCCCGTGTTGTCGTCGTCGATGAACACCGTTCTCCGGGCACCCGATCCGTCGAGATCGCCCTCCACGTAGGCGGCGTCGGGGAGATCCTCGTCATCGATGCCGATCACGACGGGCCGGTCGTGACCGGGCAGCGCCGCCGCTCCAGTTGATGCCGGTGGGTCCGGGGCATCCGGCGGCGGGGCGTCGACGACCACACTGCCGCCGTAGTCGTCGATGCGGATCACAGCGGGCGGGGTCAGCGGCGTCGAAGTCGGGTCGACGAGTGGCTCCTGCTCGACGATGAAGACCTCAGCGGGTTCGTCGGCGGAGACGGCAGGGTCGAGGTCGTCGATCACGTCGTCATCGATGCCGAGCGCGCTGAGCACCTCGCGGCGGCGATCGGTCGCGTCATCCGCGACATCCTCACCATCAGCCGGCGGGGGTTCGTCGTGCACCTCGTTCGGTTCGGCGGCATCTCCGCCGGTTCGCGGCGACCCGAGCGGACCGTCGGGATCGCCGCTCGGATCCTCGTCGGCAGCTGGGCGATCGCCGGGTTGCTCGGTCGCCGGCTCCTCGGCGTCGTCCGCCCCGCCGCCGAACGCACGCTGCAACTCGTCGAGCGCCGCCGGATCGGGCTGGTGATCGTGCGGGTCAGACATCGTGCACCTGCGATTCCGCGAAGGACAGCGGATCGGTGTCGTCGAAACCGACGAGCCGCACCTCGCTCCGAAGCCGGTATCCCGTCTCGGTCGCCACCACCTTCCTCACGTGCTCGATCACGGCCCTCACGTCGGCCGCACGCCCACCGTCCGTCGCCTGGACGAAGTTGGCGTGCTTCTCCGAAACGGACGCCGTCCCGATCGTGAATCCGCGCAGACCCAATCCGTCGATCAGGCCACCGGCCGTGACCTCGCCCGGCACCGGGTTCACGAAGACCGACCCGCAGTTCTGCCCACCGGGCTGGTGCTCGCGCCGCCAGCGCACGATCTCGGAGATCTCTCGCTCGGCCCGCTCACGGTCACCGGCAGCGAGCCGCAGCCGAGCCTCGTAGACGATGTGCGCGGGCGCCAGGTCGGACGCCCGGAACCGGAGACCGAGCGAATCTCCACGCAGTCGCTGCAGACCGGCTTCCGGGGCATCCATGTCGTAGACGACCACGTCGACGAGGCAGGCGGCCATGTCTGATCCGTGACCGCCGGCGTTCATCCGAACGGCGCCGCCGACCGATCCTGGGACTCCGACCGCCCACTCCAGACCTGTGAGCGCCGCACCGGCCGTTCGGCGCGCGAGCACGGGCAGCGCAACACCACCGCCAGCGGTCACCACCTGGTCACTCGGCGACGTCCGGTCACCCGGGAGCTCGATGTGGTCCGCGAAGTCGGCCACCGAGAGTGCGATGCCGGGAAAGCCGCCGTCGGCGACGAGCATGTTGGAGCCGCGCCCGACGACCAACACGGGCACACCGGTCGCAGCGCGGACCTCGGCAATCGCCCGGAGGTCCTGCAACGAGGTGACGTCGACGAAGATCGCCGCGGCACCACCGACCCGGTACGTCGTCGCCGCCGCCAACGGCACGTCATGACCCACCCGGTCGCCGATCCGGTCGACGAGCATCCGCGATGCGGCCTCGGTGGCGACCACTGTCATCCGGCACCTCGCGCCGCGAGCACCTCGTCGGGGAGCGATGCGATGTCACCGCATCCCATGGAGATGCAGACATCACCGTCACCGACGTGCTTCGCCAGGTAGGAGGTGAGTTCGTCGCGCCGAGGGAGCCAGACGACCCTCGTCTCGGGGTGTTCGTCCAGGACGGCGTTCACGACCAGCTTGCCCGTGACACCAGGGATCGGATGTGTACCGGACGGATAGATGTCGGTGAGCACGACCAGGTCGGCAGCCGTGAACGCGCCGGCGTAGTCGCGCCACATCTCGGCCATCCGGTTGTAGCGGTTCGGTTGGAACACCGCCACCACCCGACGCCAATCGTCGCCGCTGTGGCGAGCGGCGCTGAGTACGGCATCGATCTCCGTTGGTAGGTGGGCGTAATCGTCGACGAACGTGGCGCCGCCATGTTGACCGCGGATGTCGAATCGGCGCGCAACACCGCCGAATCGCGACAGAGCGTCGGCCGCGACGTCGGCATCGACCCCGATCGCGATCGCCATCGCCAGTGCGCCGGTGGCGTTCACGACGTTGTGCTCACCGCGAAGGGGCAGATGTACCGATGCGACGGTCGTGCCGCCGAGCTCGACGTCGAAGTGGAACGATCCGTGGTCCGGTCGGAGCCGAACAGCTCGGATCTCGGCGCCCTCGCCCAACCCGTAGCTGATCACTCCCTCATGGCGGCCGGCCACCCGTGCTGCTCGCTCGCCATCGATGCACACCACCTTCGGACCGGGGATCTGCCCGAGGTACCGGTCGAACGATTTCTCGATCTCGTCGAGCGATCCATAGTGGTCGAGGTGATCGACGTCGATGTTGGTCAGAATCGTACCGTGGAGCGGCAGCTCGAGATGTGTGCCGTCGCTCTCGTCGGCCTCGACCACGAACCACTCGCTACCGGTCCACTGGGCACCGGTGCCCATGTCCCTGACGTCGCCGCCGATGATGAAGCCGGGTCGGAGCCCGGCCTCGGCGAGGATCAGCATGAGCATCGAGGTCGTGGTGGTCTTGCCGTGGGTGCCGGCGACGGCCAGCGAGTTCGCTTGGGCACAGATCGATGCCAACATTCCGGCCCGGCTCAACACGGTGATGTCGAGCTTGCGCGCCTCGTCGAGCTCGTTGAGGTTCGACGGGATCGCGGTCGATGCCGTCACTGCATCGCAGCCGACGACGTGCGATCGCGAGTGGCCGATGTTGACGTTGACCCCAGCGGCCCGGAGTCGGTCGAGCACCTGACGCTCGCGCAGGTCGACGCCCGACACGTTGTGGCCCATCTGAGCGAGCGCGATGGCGATCGCACTCATGCCGGGACCCGCCGCTCCCACGACGTGGAGACGGCGCGGCGATGACAGATCCAGCGGTGCGACGGGGGTGGCGGCAACGGTGCTCACAGCACATCTCAGGCTAGGAGACCGCCACCGCCGACGGGCGCCATGCTGTCGATCTCGACCGTCGACGGACGGCCCTCACGGCAACGCCACCGACTCGATCAGTTCGGCCAACGCGCCCTTCCGGTGGGTCTGGCCCAGTTCGAGGGCGCGTGCGGTCAAGGCGGCCCGTCGTTCGTGGTCGAACTGGAGTTCGCGCACGACGTCACCGAGGCGGTCGATGTCGTGCTCGGGGAGGTGGATCGCGGCCCCGGCGTCGGACAACCACCTGACGTTGAGCGTCTGGTGGTCCTCCGCCGACCCGGCCCACGGGATGAGTACGGCAGGGATCCCGGTCACCGCGACCTCGTGCACCGTGCCGGCACCGCCTCGCCCGACGAGCACATCGGCGGCGGCGTAGACCAGCGGCATGTCAGGTTCGTAGCCGACCGGCTGGTACACGAGTCCCCCGGTGCCCTCGCTCGTGGGCTCGGCGGCGTCGAGGAACCGCGCGCCGACGGCGTGGCGGAGAGCGATCGACGCATCCTCGCGGCGAGCGGTCACGATCGCGGCCACCGCATCGTTGAGCACGCCCGACCCCTGGGATCCGCCCATCACGGCAATGACGAACCGGTCGGACGGCAGCCCGAGCCGGTGCCGCGCCGTCGCGCGGTCCCGTCGCCGATCGATGTCGAGAATCGCCCGCCGAACCGGCGCCCCGGTGAGCGTCGCTCTCGGCAGCGGAGAATCGGGAAAGGCGACGGCGCACGCAGCGGCGCGCTTGGCGGCGAGCGTGCTGGCTCGACCCGGGAGCAGGTCGTAGCTCACCACGACCACAGGAATGTCGAGTGCCCCGGCAGCGAACACGGCCGGCATGCTGGCATATCCTCCGACGCTGACCACGACGCGTGGCCGCAACTCCCGAAGCAGCGCGATGGCGCGCCGCCGGGCCCGGATCATCTTGGGTGCGAACCCGAGGTTCCGGCGGCTGAGGCTGCGCTGAAGGCCGACCACGTCGAAGAACGTGTGCGGAAACGGTGTCTCCGGCAGCAGTTGCGTCTCGATCCCGCGTTGTGCGCCCACGTAGTGGATCGACACCGGATCGTGACCGGCCGCGACCAACGCCTCGGCGGCGGCGAGAGCGGGGAGGACGTGTCCCGACGTGCCGCCGCCCGTGACGACCGCGTACGTGTCGGTCACCGCGAGATCAGCGCATGCCGTCGCATCGGCCGCGTCCCCGAGCCTCGCTCGGACGTCGAACCCTTTGTCGGCCGGGATGCCGTGACCGCACGCCGGGCGACGTTGAGGAGCAGTCCAGCCGCGACCATCGACGTGAACAGCGAGGTGCCGCCCGCCGAGAAGAACGGCAGCGTGAGACCGGTGACCGGCATCAGCCCGACGACGCCCCCCAAGTTGACGATCGCCTGGACACCGAACCACGCCGCAATCCCGCCGGCGAGGATCAGCCCGAACTGGTCGGGAGCCGCCAGAGCGGTCTGGATTCCGAACCAGACCAGGAGCGCGAAGCCGCCGATGACGGCGACCGACCCGACGAACCCCAACTCGTCGGCGACCACCGCGAAGATGAAGTCGCTGTGTGCGAGCGGGAGGTACCCGAGCTTCGAGTTGCTGCCACCGATCCCCGAACCGGTCATGCCGCCGTTGGCGATGCTGAGCAACCCCTGCCACGACTGCCACGCCAGGTGCTCCTTGTTGCCTTCGATGTCGCGGAAGGCCGCGAGACGGTTGAAGCGACGGGGGTCGGAGACGACCGCGATCGTCGCACCGAGAGTTCCGACGAGGCCGATGGTGGCGACGTGCAGCATCGGAATACCGGCGATGAGGCCGACCGCGAGCACGACAGCGGCGAGCACGATCGCCGACCCGAGGTCTCCCTGCACGAAGCTGACGCCGGCGCAGCCGAAGGCGACGACAGCGAGCGGTATCACACCCCGTCGAGGTTCGTGCAGCTCCTCTCGGTGACGGGCGAACATGTCGGCGAGAAACGCAATCGCGGCCAGCTTCAGGAACTCGGAGGGCTGGAAGCCGAACGAACCGAAGCGGACCCACGAATTCGCATCGTTGATCGTGGCGCCGAGCCCGGGGACGAACGGCAGCATCATGCCGCCGGCGGCCAGGATCGTGCCGACGACCACGAACGAACGCAGGCGCTGGTACGGAACCTTGAGCGCGATGAGCATTCCGACCAGGCCGAGGCTGGCCCACATCAGCTGCCGGTTGAAGATCGAGTACGGCGAGTCCTCACCGCCGACCTGGTTGGCGGACGTCGCCGACAACACCATCACCAGTCCGAGCATCACGAACACGGCGACGATCACCATGATCGCATAGAAGACCCCGGGCGTCGGACCGAGCTGCTCGCGGGCTCGTGGCTCCTTCATCTGCACCGCGTGTCGCGACGGCTTGGCGCGCCGCGCCCGCTTCGAGCGGTTGGCGCCGCCGTGGAGACGGTCCAGCGCCGCCTGGCGCCGAGCACGAACGTCGGAGTTCGCCGACAGGGGATTCAACGTGGAGGTCATGGTCATCGACCACCTTTCTCGAGCGATTCGGCCGTCATGCTGTTGCCTCGGCAGGACCGGATGATCTGTGCGACGCCGTCGTCGTCAGGTGGGAACGGACCACGCCGCGGAAATCGTCGCCACGTTCGGGGTATCCGCCGTACCAGTCGAAGCTGGCGCAACCCGGCGAGAGCACGACGGCATCACCGGTGCGGGCGAGGTCGGCCGCGGCCGCAACGGCTGCCGACATCGACGAGACCTCGAGCACTGGCGTGGTGGCTTCGAACACGTGACGGATGTCGGGAGCGGCTTCACCGATCGCGACCACGGCTCGAACGTGCGCCGACTCATCGGCCATCGGCGACAGGTCGACCCCCTTGCGACTCCCACCGGCGATCAGCACCAGCGAGCCGAAGGCGCGGATTGCGGCGGCCGCAGCATGGGGCGTCGTGGCCTTCGAGTCGTTGTACCACGTGATCCCATCGGCCTCACCGATCGCCTCCAGGCGGTGCGATTGGGCACGGAACCCGGCCAGCGCTGCCACGATCGCGCCAACGTCCGCGAGGCCGGTCTCCAGCACGAGTGCGGCCGCACCGAGCGCATTGGTGATGTCGTGCGGCAGGCTTCGGCCCATCGCGTCGACGTCGACGATCGGACCGCTCGGCCCGACGAGCTGTGATCCCACCCGTCGGTAATCGCCTCGATCGAGCCCGAAGGAGATGCGACGTCCGGGGGCGGTCGCGAGATGACGCATCACGACCGAGTCGTCGGCGAACCCGACCGCGACGTCGGTGGGCCGTTGAAGGTCGAAGATGCGCGCCTTCGCGGTCTCATAGCTGGCCAGCGTCGAGTGCCAGTTCAGGTGATCGGGAGCGAAGTTCAGCCACACGGCGGCGTCGGCGCGGAACTGTGCGGTCCACGCAAGCCGGAAGCTGCTGCACTCGATCACGAACGCGTCGAGATCGCTCTCCAGCGCGTCGACGAACGGGACGTCGGTGTTGCCGACCGCATCCGCACGGAGCCCGCCGGCGCGCAGCATCGAGACGGCCATGTCGGTCGTGGTCGTCTTGCCGTCGGTTCCCGTGACCGCCAGGATCGGGCGAGGACCACCGGGGCGCTCCTGCTCCCACCGGTAGCCGAGCTCGATCTCCGAGACGACTTCCACGTCGTGCTCGCGTCCGGCGATGACGATGTCGTGGGTCTCGGGCACACCGGGAGCCGGGACGATCAGGTCGAATTGGCAGGCGAACACGCCGGGGTCGAGGGGTGTTGGCAGCAGCTCGACCCCGAACGCGTTCGCCAGATCCTGCTTGGCGTCATCGATGTGATCATCGGCGACCACCACGTCGTGGCCACGTCGTTGGAGGGCGCGGACCGCCGACTCTCCAGCGATCGCAAGGCCGTAGACGAGCACTCGCACGGTCACCCGACCTCCCGGGTGAAATCGGCGATGAAGATCGCCAGCGCCGAAGCGACACAGATCGCCGAGATCAGCCAGAACCGGATGATGACGGTGGTCTCCGGCCAGCCGCCGAGTTCGAAATGATGGTGGATCGGCGACATGCGGAACAACCGTCGGGTCCGGCCGGAGGCTTTGAACACACCCATCTGAACGGCGACCGAGCCGGCCTCGATCACATTGATGCCACAGATCAGGATCAACAGGAGGTGCGTGTTGAGTGTCAATGCCAGGAACGCGAGCGCTGAACCGATTGCGAGCGCTCCGACATCGCCCATGAAGATGCGCGCCGGGGCGGCGTTCCACCACAGGAACCCCAGGCACGCGCCGGCGAACCCGGCCGCGAGCACGCCCATGTCGAGCGGATTGACGACTCCGCCGCCGGCGACGGGCGAGTAGAGCTCAGGATTTCGGAACGCCCAGTAGGCGATGATCATGAAGGCGCCGAAGCCCATCAGTGCCGAGCCGCCGGCGAGGCCGTCGAGGCCGTCGGTGACGTTCACGGCGTTCGTGGTTGCCCACACGATGACTCCCGCCCAGAGCACCCACAGGACGGTCGGCACCTCGAACCCGAGGTCACCGGCGCGAACGAGCGTGATCGACTCGTCGATGCCGGTGGCGGCCGACAACCACCAGGCGAATCCGATGGCCACCGCCATCGTGATGTAGTTCTTCTGCTTCCAGAAGATGCCGCGATTGTGTCGTTTGCGGACCTTGATCCAGTCGTCGAGGAAGCCCATGAACGACATCGCGAGGATGCCGAGCCAGACGATCATCGCCTGGTCGGAGAATGCGATGTCGCGGACATGTGCAACCGCCCATCCGGCGAACGCGGCGACGACGATGGCGATGCCGCCCATCGTCGGGGTGCCCTGCTTGACCATGTGGTGCTCGGGTCCGTGGTCTTCCTTGCCGAGGATCGGCTGACCTTGGCCGCGTGTGCGGAAGAAGATGATGAGAAAGCGGGTCCCGAACAGGGAGATCAAGGTCGCCACGGCGCCGGCGATCAAGACGGCAATCACGAAGGTTCTCCAGTCATGTCGATCGCGGCCAGCTCGTCGAGCAGCTCGCGACACACCACTCTGTCATCGAACGGTCGTGATTCATCGCCGATGGTCTGTGTCGTCTCGTGGCCCTTGCCCGCGACGACCACCAGGTCTCCCGGCTGTGCAGCACCGATCGCACGGGCGATCGCGGCCCGGCGGTCGATCTCGGCGCGTACCTTGTGGTGGTCGGCCGGATCCGCACCCGCGACGACCTGTTCCACGATCGATCCGGGGTCCTCGCCACGTGGATTGTCCGACGTGACGATCGCCACGTCGGCGAGGCGGGCGCCGACCGCGCCCATCGGCGCACGCTTCTCGACGTCGCGGTCGCCGGCGCACCCGAACACGGCGACGAGGCGACCATCACCCACCAGCCGGCGTGCGGCACGCAGCAGTTCGTCGAGCCCGTCGGGTGTGTGGGCGTAATCGACGACAGTCGTGACCGAGTGACGCAGTGGGTCGCTGACGGTCTCGAATCGCCCGGGCACCGCAGCGACCGAGGCCAGCCCCGCCGCGGCGTCAGCGGGCGCGACACCGACGAGCGCGGCTGCGGTCAGCGCCGCCAGCGAGTTCATGACATTGAAGTCGCCACCGATCGGCACCCGAACCCGCACGCCACGCCACGTGAACTCGTGATGCCCGACGCCGACGTCGACCTCCGATAGATCGTTGCGTCCGAAGCCGGTCATCTCGATCGATGCGGCGTCGAGCAGCAACTGGCCGTAGGGGTCGTCGATGTTGGTGGCGCCCGCCGATGCGAGCGTGGCGTCGAACAGCGACGCCTTCGCCCGGAAGTACGACTCCATGGACTCGTGGAGGTCGAGGTGGTCACGACCGAGATTCGTGAAGACGACGACGTCGAATTCGGTGCCGGCGACACGGTGGTACACCATGGCGTGCGACGACACCTCCATCACCACCGCGTCGACGCCATCGGCGACGAACGCCGCGAGTTGTCGCTGCAGGTCGGGCGCCTCCGGGGTCGTTCGCACTCCCGACAAGGTGCCCAACGTGCGCTCGGTGAGCCCCTGTGAGCTCAGGATCGCGCCGAGCATCTGGGCCGTCGTCGTCTTGCCGTTCGTGCCGGTGATCCCCACGAGGCGGAGTGATCTCGACGGGTGGCCGTGCACGACCGCCGCCGCGGGCCCCATCACCCGGCGTACATCGGTGACAACGATCTGGGCGACGTCGAGCGGCAGCTCACGTTCGACGAGTAGCAGCGAAGCACCGCTTCCCACCGCCGAGGCTGCGAAGTCATGGCCGTCCACCCGCTCGCCGACGACGCAGGCGAAGCCGAACCCCGGCTGCACGTCGCGAGAGTCGTGGGTCAGGTCGGTGACCGCGACGGTGACATCACCGATGACACCGACCAGCAGCCGGGACGGAATCGCGGCAGCGATGACGCCGGCCTCGACCGGAGCACCCATCACTGGGCTTCGCACGGCGTCGTGTACGGCGGGGGTTGAACGTTCGTCTCGTGGGCGATCGTGGGTACGAGCTCACGGAACACCGGAGCGGCAGCCGTTCCGCCGAAACGGTTGATGTCGCCGGCTGGCGGCTCGTCGATCGAGACGAGCACCGTGATCTGCGGATCCTCGGCCGGGAAGAACCCGACGAACTGGGCGTAGTACACCCGATCGCCCGCTGCGTTCAGATAGGTGCCGTTCGGCTGGGCCTTCAGACCCGTACCGGTCTTGCCCGCCACGCTGAACGTCTCGAGACCGCGCTGGGCCCGCTTGCCGGTGCCCGCCGGGTCACAGACGACGGCGCGCGCATCATCTGCTGGACCTGGATGGCGATCTCGGGACGAACGATCTCACGGGTCTCGGACGGCTCGGCGGGTGCGACCTCACCGTCAGGACCGACGGTGCCCGCAACCAGCCGGGGCGCGACGTATGTGCCGTTGTTGGCGATGGCGTTGATCGCAGTGACCATCTGGATCGACGACGCGGCGAAGCCCTGCCCGTACGAGACCGTGACACGCTCGGATCCCCACAGGTCGGTCCAGTGCTTGAGGATGCCCTCCGACTCGTCCGGGAAGTCGAGCGGTGTACGTTCGCCGAATCCGAAGCTACGGAGGTACTCCCAGTGCGTCTGACGCGCCATGTCCCAGTCGTCGCCACCGAGCTCCTGCTGCACCATGATCGTGCCGATGTTCGACGATTCGACCAGGATCTGGTGCACGGTCATCAGGTCGTCGGGGTGCTGGTGCGAGTCCGTCAGCAGGTCGTCCGCATACTGTTTCCGCCACGGCACGACGAACGTGCTGTCGGGGGTGACGACGCCCTGGTTGAGGCCAGCAGCGATCGTGACGACCTTGGCGACGGAACCCGGCTCGTACACGCTGACCGCGGCGTAGTTGCCGCTCGTGATCTCCACGACGCTCTCATCGTTGCGCTGCACCGACGCCATCCCGAAGATGTCGCCGGTGTCGGTGTCCATGATGATGATCGTGCCCGACTGTGCACCGAGCTCGGTGACCCGTTCGACCAGTGCTTCTTCAGCGGCGAACTGGATCGACCGGTCGAGCGTGAGGATGATGTCGTTGCCCGGCACCGGCGTCGAGATGATCTGCTCGCTGCCCGCGATCGACCGCCCTCCGGGAGCAATCTCTTTTCGGAGCGACCCGGCTGTGCCCGTGAGGAACTCGTCGTACTGCACTTCGAGGCCGGCTGTTCCGATGCCGTCGATGTCGGTCCGACCGATGACGCTGCGACCAGTGTCTCCGCCGGGCAGGATCCGCTTGTCCTCGGCGTCGACGTTGACTCCGGTGAGGCGCAGATTCGCCAACTGTTCACCAGCGGCCACGCCGACCTCGCGACTGACGTACCGAATCCGGTCTCCTTGGCGACCATCGTCTGGTAGAGCTCGGCGGTCTCGACGTCGTCGAGGCCGAGAACCGACTGGAGCACCTGGGCCGTTCCCGCCTCGTCGACGACGAGCTTCGGATTGACGCTGATCGAGTACGCAGGAATCGACATGGCGAGTTCCTCGCCGTTGCGATCGAAGATCGTGCCGCGGTCGGCGGCAAGCGGACGCACACGTTCCCACTGCTCGGCGCCGGCGACCCGGAGCGACTCCCCGCCGGCGCTCTGCAGGCGTGCAACGCGGTACAGCACGGACCCGAGCACCGCGAGAAGCACGACCAGCAGCAGTCGGAGGCGGAGTGACGACGAACCGATGCCACGCGGCGCATTCCGACGCACGACCCGAGGCTCCGGTGCGAGGACCCTGCGCTTGACCGATCGCCGAACCCCGCTGTGGCGGCGCGTCGGGCTCGCAACCTGCTCGCGCATCGTCACCTCACGACGTCGACGGGCGGCCGTTGCGCCCCCACGCTTCGGCGACGACGCACTCGTCCCGGTCCGACTCTGCTTGCGGGCAGCGGTCGAGCCTGCCGTCCGATCGGCCGAACGGGATCGGGGGCCGCTGCCACCGGTCGAACGCGCCGACGAACGATCCCTTGACGGCGACGCCGATCGGCGCATCGGGCGGGCGGCAGTCCGCGTACCGTCGGTGGCGCGCCGAACCTTGGGGGCAGTACGTCGCACCGGCCGGGCCGGCGGAGTTCGGCGACTCACGGCGTCTCCGAGCTGACACGCTTGACGAGTCGGAACTGGTCGAGTGGTTCGAGCTGTTGGTTCGAGCCGATCACGATCTCGTCGGCGGCCGGGCTCTCACCGGTTCGAGCGATGGTGACGGCGACCAGCATCGGGTCGACCGCGACGAACTCGCTCTCGGAGCCGACGACCATGCCGATCGCGGCCGCCTCCGCGGCGATCCGCGTGGGTGACCGGAGCTCGGCACGCTGCGACCGCAGCACGTCGAAGTCCTCCTGGGCACCGCGAACCGACCGTTCGAGCGCGTCGATCTCGAGCTGGCGCTCCACGATCCTGGTGTGGAGCCCGATCGCTCCCATCATCACGGCCGACACGAGGACCGTCAGTGACACGGCAAACCAGGCGAACCGTCGCCACGCTGGCACCAGTACGAGCTGACGACGTGGCGGGTTCGCCTGTGACGAAACGGCAGGACGCTTCGGCTGCTTGGGTGCACCCGGATGCAACAGGGGAATCGCCATCAGTTCTCGCTCCTCGACGTCGGCTCGATCTTCTCGGCAACCCGCAACCGCGCCGAGGTCGCGCGGCGGTTGCGTTCTCGTTCATCGGTGCTCGGGCGTTTGGGGATGCCGCGCACGATGCGGACGGTCTGTACGGCGCCGCACACGCACGGCAGCTCCGGCGGGCATTCACACCCACCGGTCTCCGCCGCACGGATTCGCTCCTTGGCGATCCGATCCTCACCCGAGTGATACGAGAGCACGGTGAGACGTCCACCCGGAACGAGGGCGTCGATTGCCTGGTCCAGCGCGTCGGGGAGCACGTCGAGCTCGCCGTTGACCTCGATCCGGATCGCCTGGAACGTGCGCTTGGCCGGGTGTCCCCCGGTGCGGCGGGCGGGCGCCGGGATCGCGGAGGTGACCACCTCGGCGAGCCGCGTCGTCGACTCGATGGGTCGGGCGGCGACGATGGCCGCGGCGATCCGACGGGAGAATCGTTCATCGCCGTAGCGATGGATGATGCCGGACAGTTCAGACTCGGGGTAGCCGTTGACGACGTCGTCGGCCGACCAGGGTGCATCGCCGTCCATCCGCATGTCGAGGGGGCCCTCGTGCCGATACGAGAAGCCCCGGTCGGCGCGATCGAGCTGCGGTGACGACACTCCGAGGTCGAAGAGAGCGGCACTCAGGCTGTGCACGTCGTTCGCTCGCATCGCTTCGTCGAGCTCATCGAACCGGCAGCGGTGGGTCATGACCCGATCGCCGTGACCGGAAAGGCGACGCTGCGCAAACGCAAGCGCCTCGCCGTCGCGATCCAGACCGAGGATGCGGATGTCGTCGCGGGACTCGAGCAATGCCTCGGCATGCCCGCCGCCGCCCAGGGTCGCGTCCAACACCACGCCGCCCGGAGCCGGTCCGATGGCGTCGACGATCTCCTGGCGCATCACAGGCGCGTGTTCGAAGTCCCGGTCGCTCATGCCTCGTCCTCGGCGTCGTCGTCGGCCCAGACCCGTGTCGGCTGCACCACGGCGTCCTCGTTCCGAACGGTGCGGTACCGGGACGGCCGCCACACCTCCAGTTTGCTCAATGCGCCGGCCACGATCGCCTGGGATCCGGTTCGGATGCCGGCGTGGTCACGGCTGGCTTCGTCGAGTGTGATCCGCCCCTGCTTGTCGATCGAGGCGACCGACAAATTGACGCCGAAGTCGCGCAGGGCGGATTCGGGGAGGAGCCCGTTGCGGACCTCCTCCAGCAGGATCGCCGCATCGGCTTCGAAGTTCCCGACCGTCGTGATCGCGATGTAGCCGCCGGGGTCGGTGGTGACGTAGCAGCGGTCACCGAGTTCGTCGCGGAAGGTGGACGGCAGGGCGAGACGGCCGTTGCCGTCCACACTGCGGTCGTATTCACCGACGAACACGATTCGTGCCGAGCCTTCCGATCAGAACTCATGGACCTGCTGCCTCACCCGAGAGCCATGAGCACCCCTCGTGGCGGCAAGTATGGCGTTGACGTCTCACCGATGTCAACCTAATCAAACCAATCCTCCCCATTTCTCCCCAGAACCCCTGGTCAGAGAGTTGACCAGGAATTGACGATTGCTCAGGCCCGCTCGCGCGCTCACGCGCGAATTAGACGGATGTGAGACGTGTTGCGAGCGCGGCAGCAACCACCGCGCCATCGAGGTGAACCAGCCATGCCTGCCCGGGGGGGTCGGTCGCCGGCACCTCGCCACGGAGAACGGGTCGATACTCGGCGCTCACCGAGGCCGTGTACACCAGCCCCTGGATCCGGATGCCCCGCCGGGTCCTGCGCTGGCTCAGGCCCACCAGCTTGTCACCGCCGACCAGCACCTCGCCCGGCCCGATACCGGAGAAGCACACTCGATCAGACCAGTCCGAGCACGACAGGCCGCCGCGGTGCACGGACAGCGGCAGATCGCTGTGCGGCTGGACGACATCTCGCCAACGGTCCCCGATCCACACCATCGACCCACGGACGTCATCGGGTGCGAATCCGGACGGGAGCACGACGTCGACCCACACGATCGATGCGCGACGCAACACGACGGCACCGCCACCCGACCGACGCCGCACGATCACCAGACCCGCTCGGTCGCAGGCCGGCCGATCGACGAGGTCATCGCTCTGGCGAGAACCCAGGACGATCGCATCATCGGTGGGACGACACCACCACACCACCGGATCGATCGGATCCGCATCGTCGAATGGATCGAGCGCATGCAACTTCGCAACGGTCCCCACTCGCTCGACGACCTCGATCACGAGATCACGCTACCGACGCGTCGACATCAGCCGGCGATCGCCAGATACGGTTTCCAGGTGTCGGGGACGCCGCTCACCCCGACGATCGTCCAGGCGCTCACCCGCGGCGCACGGCACGGACGCAGGAGGCGCATACCCGCTTCCGACGGCGTGCGATTGCGTTTGGTCGAGTTGCAGGAGCGGCACGCGGCCGCCAGGTTGTCCCAGCCGTCGCCTCCGCCGCGAGAACGCGGCAGCACGTGGTCGATCGAATCGGCGCCGCCACCGCAGTACTGGCAGCGGTAGTCGTCGCGGACCAGGACGGAGCGCCTCGAGACCGACGCGATGCGTCGACGGGGAGCCCTCACCATGTAGCACAGCTTGATCACGGCCGGGCTCGGCAGCGTGAGGGTCTCGGAGCGCACCACCGCATCGTCGGCCTCCAGCAGTTCGGCCTTGTCCGCGAGCAACAGACAGATCGCACGACGTGACGACACGACACTGAGGGGCTCGAAACTGGCATTGAGCACGAGGGCGCGACGCACGGACGGTCACTCCCCCGCCGGTGTCACGCGCCGGCCGATCGATCCCAGTCGCGGCACCACGCCAGATAGTCCAGCACATCGGACGGATCGGGCTGACGATCGGTTTCGCCGTATTGCGTGACCATCCGGAAGCGCAGGTAGTCACCCGATGGCACGGGAAGGAACGGGCGACGACGCCACCAACCGGGTGTTGCCGTGCGACGCGCCGTACGGAGTGCGGTCGGCCACAGCGATGGTCGACCCGCGACCGCGATCGCAATGCGAATCACTTCGGACGGGGCTCCTTGGGCAGTCCGAGCACCATCTCGCCGATGATGTTGCGCTGCACCTGTGACGATCCTGCGTAGATCGTTCCGGCGCGGGCGTTGAGAAACGTCGCCACCCATGACATCGATGAGTTGGGCGCGCCGGCGTCGTCGGTCGAGAACGCCGACGAGGGATGCCGCCCGGCGGGGACCATCGCATCGGCTCCGAGGATGTCGAGCGCGAGTTCGGTCACGATCTTGTGGTACTCGCTCCAGTACAGCTTCGAGATCGCAGCGTCGGGACCAGGATGATGACCCTGCAGGAACTGAGTCAGGACGCGCATGCCGTTGTACCGCATGATCTGCACCTGGCCGTAGGCCCAAGCCAGCTTCTGACGGACGATCGGATCACCGGCGACGCCACGCTCCTTCGCGAGCATGAGCAGCCGGTCGACCTCGGCCTGGAACTGGATCGGGCCCGTTCGCGGCGGCCTCACCGCGCTCGAAACCCAACAGGGTCATGGCGATGCGCCAACCGTCGTTGACGCCACCGACCACGTTCTCTTTCGGGCACGTGGCATCGGTGTAGAAGACCTCGTTGAACTCGCTGTCACCCGAGATCATCTTGATCGGACGGACCTCGACACCGGGCTGGCGCATGTCGACGAGCAGGAACGAGATGCCCTTGTGCTTCGGTGCGTCCGGGTCGGTGCCGCGCCAGCGTGAAGATGTGATCGGCGAGGTGTCCGGCCGACGTCCAGATCTTCTGCCCGTTGAGTACCCACTGGTCGCCGTCGAGCTCGGCCTTGAGACCCACGTTGGCGAGGTCGGACCCTGCGTTCGGCTCGCTGTACCCCTGACACCACGTGTCTTCCCCGGACAAGATCCGCGGCAGATAGTGCGCCTTCTGCTCGTCGGTGCCCTGCAGGAGGATCGTGTTGCCGAGCATCTGGATGCCGAACACGTCGTTCGGGCCACCCGTGGGCACGCCCGCTTTGGCGAACTCCTCGGCCAGGATGACCTGTTCGAGCGCGGACAGACCGGCGCCGCCGTACTCGACCGGCCACCCGGGAGCGAGATACCCCGCTTCGTAGAGCGTCGCCCGCCACTCGGCGACGAACGCCGTCGAGCGCGTCGCCGTCGAGCTGACCGATCCCGGCCCAGTTGGACGGGAGCTTCTCGGCAAGGAACGCCTGGACCTTCTGACGGTACGCGTCGGCATCTGCGGAGTAGGTGGGCTGCATGGACGCGACCCTACCGCTCGGGGTTACTCGCGGGTAGATCGGCGTGAGGGTCCGTCGCCGGCGACCACCGGCCGCTGCCCCACTGGCTCGTCGAGGGGCGTGTCGTCGGCACGGACCTGCTGCGCCCGGCGCGCGACGGCGGCAGCAGCGACGAGCGGACCGACCTTGGCGCTGCCGACGCCCCGGACACGAAGATCGGCGAGATGAGCCAGCCCCGAGCGCTGGTCGAACTCCTTGGCCAGCGCGTCGAAGAACGGCTCGCCGAGCACCGACGGCACCAAACCACCGACGACGATGTCGGCGACGTCGAGCAGGGCGGCGATCGACACGCACGCGCGGGCGACCATGATCCCGGTGCGCTCGACGATCGCAACCGGCGTCCGACGGAGATCGCGGTTGATGCTCGCCTCGATCCCGCGTGCGCTCGCGTATGCGGCGAGGCAACCGACGGCACCGCACACACATTGGGCACCCGCCGGCTCGACGATCAAATGGCCGAACTGGCCGAGATTGCCGGTGAGGCCTTCGGCGAGCCGACCACCGACGACGAGCGCGCCGTCGACGTCATCGCCCAGGACCAACGTTGCGAACTGCTGCTCGGTCGCCGGCAGCAGCGACGCCTCGCCCTGCCACAGTTCAGCGAGCGCGAGACCGCGGCCCGCGGTCTCGATGTCAACGGGGAGTGCGGTGATCGCCCCCAGCTCGCGCCGGAGCGGGAAATCGTGCCACGTCGGCATTCCAATCGGTTTCATGGCACCGGTGCCACGGTCGATCGGCCCTGGGCACGTCACGCCGGCCCATTCCGGCGTCACGTCGGTGGGATTGGCCGCGAGCACCCGCTTGACGAGCTGGGTCAGTGCCGGCCACACGTTGCGCGTCGGGGTCGCAAGGCGGTCGCGCACGACGACCTGCCCGTCGCCGTCCACGATCCCGGCCGCGAGGCGTGTCGGTCCGAGATCGATCGCCACGAAACCTGCACTCACGCCCGGCACCGTAGCCCGGCGCGGGGCCAAGAACCCCGCCAGCGTCTACCCTTCCGGACCGTGACGGGTACTGCAGAAGCGACGACCACTTTCTCGACGCTGTTCGACAGCGTTGCGAGCAACATCGCAACGATCGTGCAAGGGAAACGCGAAGCCATCGAGTTTGCGTTGATGGGGATGCTGGCGGAGGGACACGTGCTGATCGAGGACGTGCCCGGCGTCGGGAAGACCTCGCTCGCCAAGGCTCTCGCGGCGTCGGTCGACTGCACCTGGAAGCGTGTCCAGTTCACGCCTGACCTGTTGCCGACCGACCTGGTCGGCGTGAGCATCTACGAGCGCTCGTCCGAGCAGTTCCGCTTCCAACAGGGCCCGCTCTTCGCGAACATCGTGCTCGCCGACGAGATCAACCGTGCGTCGCCGAAGACGCAGTCGGCTCTGCTCGAAGCGATGGAGGAACGGCAGGTCAGCGTCGACGGCACGAGCCACCAGCTCGCGCCACCGTTCATGGTCATCGCCACCCAGAACCCAGTCGAGCAGGAGGGCACCTACCGACTCCCCGAGAGCCAGCTCGACCGATTCCTCCTGCGCATCTCGATCGGCTACCCCGACCGCACGGCCGAGATCTCGATCCTCGACGGCGACGGTGCCGGTCCACTACTGCGCGAGCTGGAGCCGGTCGTGTCGTCCGAGGAACTGTTGGGCATGGTCGCCACCGTCAAGACGGTCTACCTCGCCAGCGCCCTCAAGTCCTACATGGTCGACATCTCCGAGGCCAGCCGCCGGCACAGTGCGATCGAGCTCGGATTGTCACCGCGCGCCACGCTGCAACTCGCCGCGGCGACGCGCAGCTATGCCGCCGCTCGGGGCCGCGACTACGCCACGCCAGACGACGTCAAGGCGGTCGCCGCCGCGGCTCTCGCCCATCGCCTCGTCCTCAAGGCGGGCAGTAATGCTCGGTCCACCGCCGAGGACACCGTCCGCGAGCTCCTCGCCGACGTTCCGGTCCCGGTGGCGCGATGACGCTTTCGTTCAGGAAGATCTGATCGATGCAGCGGGTTCCCGACTGATGCCGACTCGTCAAGGCTGGACGATCCTGGTGGGTGCTCTCGCAGCGCTCATCACCGGCCGGGTGTTCGGGATCGTCGAGTTGTTCGTGATCGGTGCCGGGCTCGCCGTTGCCGTCGGCATCGCGGTGCTGATCGTCAGAATCCATGAGCCCCGACTGGCGATCACCAGGTGGGCGCACCCATCGCTCCTCACGGTCGGTGACACCGGACAGCGTCGATCTCTTGGTCGAGAACCGAGCCGCGTTCCGATCACCGCGAGTCGACCTGACCGAGCCCGTCGGCACGACGAACACCGCACACATGACGATCGCTCCGCTGAGGTCGGGCGACCAGGTCACCGCCGGATACCGGGTGCCTGCGAGCCGCCGCGGAGTGCTTGCCGTCGGCCCGGCCGAGATCGAGCGTCGCGATCTCCTCGGTCTCGCGTCGTCGCGCCTGGTCGCGGTCGGCGCCACCGAGCTGACGGTTGCGCCGCAGACCTTCGAGCTTCCGATGCCGGCGCTCGGCCATGGCGTACTCGGACGCCACCTGCTCGCGCTCTCGCAACGCGTCGGGCCGGGTGAATTCCACAGCCTGCGGGACTATGTGGTCGGCGACGAGCCTCGTTCGATCCATTGGCGGGCGTCGGCACGCTCGGAAGAATTGAAGGTCCGCCAGCATGAGGCGCAGGGCGTCAGACGGTGCATCATCGTGCTCGATCGCGACGGTGATGCGTATCCGGCACCAGTGACCGAAGCGGAGGCCGACGTCTTCGAACGTGCGATCACGGCCGCAGGAAGTCTCGTCCTCAGCGCCGACCGGGTCGGCCTCACGACCCGCTTCCTCACCGGTGGCGGCATCGACCTGCGCGGCCCCGATGTCGCCCCCAACACGCTGAGGCTGCTCGCCCCGATCACGATCGGTCCGGCGCTCAGCGAACTCGAGCGCGACCCGAGCGAGGGCCTCGGGCTCGTGGTGGTCGTCACGTCGTCGCCTGCGACCGATGCATGGCGTCGCACCGAACGAATCGTCGACCCGACGCTCACCAGGATCGGCGTGTTCACCGGCGGATCGCAGCCCGGCCGACTGAGCGTCGACGCCTCGTCGGTCGAGGCGTTCCGCACCAGCTGGGGGCGGCTCGCCGGCACGGGCGGTCTGCACCGCATCGTCCGAGACGGCGAGATCGTGACCGAGGTCGATACCGGGGCAACGCCGTGACCACCGAACAGACGTCGTTCGAGCGTGACATCGTCGCAACCGGCGCGCTCACTCTGTTTTCGTTCTCTGTTGCGTTCGGATTCGTCCGCGTGTTCGCCGGCTGGGACTTCCTGATCGATCTCGGTCTCCTGGTGGTGCTCGGCCACGGAGTCTCGTTCCTGCTTCGCCGAGCGCGGGTGAGCGGATGGATCGCGATCCCCGGCGTCGCCTTGCTGCTGATGTGGGTGCTCGTGGCGCTGCAGTACGGAGAGACCCTCAGCTGGCTGCTCCCGACCGACGCGACGTGGAACCTCCTCGAGCTGGAGCTCAGGCTCGTCCGCGATCAGTTCCAGACGGCGATCGCGCCCGTGATCTACGGCACCGGCTGGGCAACCCTGGCCGGCTTCGCGGTGATCGTCACCGTCGTCATGGCCGACGCGTTCGCGTTCCGCGCCGAGGCTCGTGGCGAGGCGCTGGTCCCGGGCGGCGTGCTGTTCGTGTTCATCGCCGCGCTCGGCAGCCCCCGCCTGCGCATCGTCGCGACGGCGCTCCTGATCGGCACCGGCATCGTCGCCGTCACTGCGCTCCGGAGCCTGCATGACCGGTCGCGGCGGGTCGAACTCACCGGTCGACGGACGCCCTCGCTCGTGGTGCCGACGGTGGTGGCGTCGGCGGCGGCGGTGGCGCTGCTCGCCGGTGTCGTCGGCCCTCGGCTTCCGGGGGCGCAGGCCGAACCGCTCTACGAGACCCGCGGTCGCGGCGGCGGTGACACGACGTTGATCAGCCCGCTCGTCGACATTCGCTCACGCCTGACCAACCGCGGCAATGTCGAGTTGTTCCGCGTGAATGCCGATGCGCCGGCGTACTGGCGAGTCACGACGCTGCCCGAGTTCGACGGCCGCCGGTTCCGGCTGCCGCGTCGAAGCCTCGAGCGGATCGACGGCGAATTCGACACCGCCGAGGGTGCACGGATACGTCAGCAGATACAGGTTCTGTCGCTGGGCGGTCAGCTGGTGCCCGCCGCGGCCGACCCGTTCCAGGCCAGCGGCTTCTCCGGTGGCACCGAGCTCGGACTCAATCTGAACCGTGACACGAGCACGCTCGTCGCACGCGAGGAGATGCAGGCGGGTGACCTGTTCACGGTCGTGTCGGCTGCGCCCGAGCTCGACCCGTCGCTGTTGAACGCGGCGTCCGTGGCGAACGCGCCCGACCCGATCTTCACCGAACTGCCGGACGACCTGCCGTCGGTCGCTGCAGAGACGGCGCAGGCCGTGACGATCAACGCCCAGACGCCGTACCAGCAGGCGGTGGCATTGCAGGACTGGTTCAGGAGCGAATTCGACTACAGCCTGGACGTGCAGTCCGGACACGGCACGAATGCCATCGAGAGCTTCCTGAAGGAACGCGTCGGCTACTGCGAACAGTTCTCCGCCACGTTCGCCGCCATGGCGCGGACGCTGGGCATCCCGTCGCGAGTGGCCGTCGGGTTCACTCCCGGGGTGCAGAACAGCGGCGGCTGGTACAGCGTGCTCGGCAAGAACGCACACGCGTGGCCCGAGCTCTGGTTCGACGGCATCGGCTGGGTGGCCTTCGAGCCGACACCTGGTCGCGGAGCTCCCGGGGCAGAGGCCTACACAGGGGTGCCGGCCGAGCAGGACGAGTCCGGTCAGCAGGCCGGTGGCGGTGCGGGCGGCGACGGCGGCGACGGCGCCGGAGATCCACTCCCGACCACGCCGTCGACCGTCGTGGCACCGCCGACCACGGTGGGTGACGGCGCGACATCGTCGACCGTGCCTGCGTCGGACGGCGACGCAGTCCCACCGCTGCCTGATGGCGGAAACTTCGGTGGAGAACTCGTCGACGGGAGCGGTGCCGCCGAGTCAGGCGGGATTCCGTGGATGCTGCTGTCGGCGATCGCAGCGCTCGTGGCGCTCCTGTCGATGCCTGCGGTCGCACGATGGTGGAAGCGACGCTCCATCCGCTCCCTGGATTCCGCTGAACGAGTGCGTGTCGCGTGGTGGCGCGCCAAGACTGCCGCAGAGCTCGCCGGAGTGGGTGGCGTTCCGTCGATGACCCCGCGCGAGTGGGCGGCGGCAACGGGTGCGCAGCTCCCGGTCGCGGCACGACCGATGGCATCGCTGGCGGAGATCGTCGACCGCGTCAGTTTCGCTCCGCCGGGTTCCATCGATCTGGAACACGCCGGCGCCTACGGCTCGACGCTTCGACACGACTGTGAACTGTGGTCGAACCAGGTCACCCGGATCGCCGGTGACACGCAGACCACGCCGCAGCGGATCAAGCGCTATTTCACCGACTGGCGATAGGCGGCAGCCCGCACCGACGCGTCCAACTGTTCACGGTGACGGCTGCGCATCGCCACATGCTCACGTCGATCGACCCGACCGTGATCACGCCGCCAACGACGAAACGGGCGAATCCGGCCGGCCAGAATCAGGTGCCGTGGGTCACTCAGGCGGTCGTTGACGACCGGCGCCGGCGAGCCAGGCATTGATTGGCAGGTTGCCGAGCTTTTCGCGGCCGACGACCCGAATCTCCTGCTCGAGCAGAACAGCCATCACGAGCACACCGATGAACCCTGCGAATGCGAGCCAGAAGCTGACGGCGAGCCCAGCCACGGTGAGCACGAGCCCGCCGATGAGACCCACCGTGAGCAGCGCGAGCCGTTTGCGCGAGACTCGGTAGCCGCGTTCGGAGAACGTCGGGTCAGCCTCGAGCTCTTGCTCGATCTGACGGAGAATCCGTTGTTCATCTTCTGACAGCGGCATCAAGATGCATCATCGCACGTCCGAGGCCAATCCTCAACGCGACCGACGGTTTTCCTTTGCGTTCTCGGACGGCTTCCTGTGTTGATCCGGCCCCCACTGCTGGGCTCCCTTGCGCACGACCCTGAGCCCCCGCTGGCTGATCGAACTGGCCGGCCCGATCGCGGTGTTCCCGAATCGCTCGCGGATCTCGTCGATCGCCCCCGCCGTCTTCCTCGCCTCCGGTGCCGCGTCGAGCAGGCTCAGCTGCTGCGACGGAGGAGCGAAATTGCTGGTGGACACTCCGAGCAGACGAACCCCAGGCGAGACGTCGAGCGCATGGAGCAGGGGTCCCAGCGCTGCGACCAGGTCCGGACCGGTGTCGACCGCCGAGTCGAGCGTGATCGAGCGGGTGACCGTTCTGAACCCGGCAAAGCGCACCTTCAAGGTCAGCGTGCGCGCCCCGTACCCGTGCTTTCGAAGTCGTGAGGACACGGCATCCGACAGACGGACCAGCTCGCGGTCGAGGTCCGCGAGATCGTGCAGGTCCTGCGGGTACGTCTCCTCGTGCCCGATCGACTTCGGGTCACGGCCGACTTCGACGGGTCGGTCGTCGACGGCGTTCGACAGCGCCAATAGATGGCTGCCGCTGGCCTGCCCGAGCGCGTTGACGACGGTGCGCTCATCGAACCCGGCCAGGTCTGCGACCGTGCGAATCCCCAACCGATCCAGCTTCTCGATCGTGACCGGCCCGACACCCCACAGCCGCTTGACGGGGAGTGGATGCAGGAAGTCGAGTTCGGAGCCGGGCGCGACCTCGACCACTCCCCTCCCCGGTTCGATTCGATCGGGCAACGCCCTGGGCTTCGCCTCGACCGAGGCCAGCTTGGCGAGGAACTTGTTCGGTGCGACGCCGACGGAACATCCGAGTTCGAGTTCGTCGCGTACGGCGGCGCGAATCCGATGCGCGATCTCGACACCTTCGCCGAAGAGTCGGGTGGCGCCGCTCACGTCGAGGAACGCTTCGTCGAGCGACAGCGGCTCGATGAAAGGTGTATAGCGACCGAAGATCTCGTGGACCTCGTTGCTGACCTCTGAGTAGAGCTCGTGGTCTCCTGGCAGGAACACCGCATGCGGGCACCGCTGCCGCGCCACCGCCGACGGCAGCGCCGAGTGCACGTCGTATCGGCGCGCTTCGTACGACGCAGCTGCGACAACGCCACGATTCCCCGTGCCCCCGACCACAACCGGCTGCCCCACGAGGTCCGGCCGCCTTCGCAACTCCACCGAGACGTAGAACGCGTCCATGTCCACATGAAGAATCGTGCGATGGTCGCCTTCCACGTCGCCCAACGTACGTGATCGCCCCGGCGAGCGCGGCCGACCAGGCAGGAGACCCGTCGACCCGCTCCACATCTCCTCACCACCATGACCGGCGAGTCTGGCCACCGGCCGACGGTTCAGACATCATTCGGGAGCGCGGGGCCGCCGAGGGGTACACCCAGGGCCGAGGGGTACACCCAGGAACGAGGAGAGTTGGGCACGACACACCACTCGAGAGGTCATGGACTCCGGAGTCTGGCGATCGCCGCACTCACGCTTTCCGCATGCGACAGCGACGAGTCGACGACGGTCGAGTCGACCAGCCCGGTCGCCGCCACCGAGACGGCCACCGAGACGGCCACCGAGACGGAGCCGATCACGCTGGCGGAGACGGCCGACATCGTGGACACGATCGCCGGAACCTTCGACACGGCGGAGTTCGGCCCGATCGAGGAATCGCTCGGCGAGAACGGCACCTGGGTCGCCAGCGGCGGGGCGGTGTACGACCGTGAGTCGATCGCTGCGCTCCTCCGAGAGTTCGAGAACATCGCTCAGATCGTTCGTGACGACGTCTCAGCGGAGAAACTCGGCGGTTACGGGTTCCCGCTCACGGAGACATTCGACTCGGGCGACTCAGTGACCTTCTGGATCTTCGTCAGCCGCGACAGCACCGGTACGCTGACGATCACCGAGCAACCGTCCCCGCCCACCTGAACCACCGGCCCAGCAGGCCGAACCCTCCTCCGCCGGCCCGAGACCGGCGCTGGGCACAGTGACCACGCAGGCCACGACGACGGGACCGATCACACGCACGCCAGCTCGGCGATCACGATGGTCGCCACCCGCTCCGAGAACGTCAACCTGATATCCGACGGCGATGCGCTGGCGCACGGCTCTATTGCGGGGTTCCAGTAAGACATGATTAATCCGTCTGACCCACGAAAAATTGCTTGATCAGTTTTCGATTTTCCATTTCAATGCTAAGAAAGTAACCAAATTTCCTCCAATAAACTGTGACTCTCGGAACATTGGGCTCTCCTCAACGAGAGCGGCACGCCTTACGCCTCGGTGGCCTCGGCCTTGATGAGAAACTTTTTGAGCAGGGCCAGAAATTCCCCTTTGCTCTTGATCGTGCGGCCGAATCCGAAAGTGGCCACCAGAAAATTGAAGAAATCGAGCAAGTCGAGTCCCGGGTCCGGCACGGTGGATATAATCGACTTCAGTTCTATGTTTCTTACCAGGCTGTTGATCAGAACCGTTTTGCCTGTACCGACATCGCCGGTGAGTAATACAAACCCTTTGTCCTCCCGGATACCATACTCCAGTGTCGCCAGGGCCTCTTTGTGTTTTTCGCCTCAGCCATCAGAGGAAATCGGAATCAACGCGTAATTTCAAAAGGCTTCCGCTTCAGATTGTTAAAATGAAAGAAACATGCGATTACTCTCTGGATTTTATTAAACCTAAAATGAGCGTTTTAAATTTTAAAAGAAGGGGGGGAACCCTATTATTTGTAAGGAATTCTGTCAGGTCTTTATTTTAAAATTTGAAACCCTCTGGGATTGCCGAATTTGCCGCATCTACGGCGTCAGTTTTCGTTCCGCGAAGGAAACTATTGCGAAACTTCAGGATCTGCGGCAACATCGCCAAAGGCGGGCAAGCCTCGACAATCGCTTAATTTAGGTCAAAAATTCACGCTTCTGGATGTGAATCCATAACGTTAAGAGTGGCGAAGAAAAACAACAATAATGCTGGACGGTCCTCAATTGACATGCCCATGGAAGTATCGGATACTAACTGTTTTAAATCGTTCATCATTGTCCGTATTTCTTGATTATTCCTCTACTGTAATAAATGTAGACCACAATCCACAGCAGAAAGAAAAAAGACGATGTAGGCTGTCCTCTGTCTCATCAGGATTTTCTGTTTTTTGGCAACCAGGTTAGCCGAACTTTTTAGCTCTCTTTTGACAATTTCAAGACCGATTGAAAGAGATTTCAAATCTGACGCGTCTGAATAAGATACCAGTTGTTGAGCCTTGAACTCGAAAATCACGCACATTGAACGCATCGAACATTATCTTTTGTTTTTCGGTCAGGATAGGAGATATCGTGAATTTATTTGGCCATTTCAGACCGCAAAAAAATTTCCGGTATGGGTTGATTTCCGGAACCTCACCCAATGCCTTAAGTCGTTTGTCGATTCCCCCGTTTCCAGTTCCGTATTTATCTCCGCATACATAACTTCCAGCTCCTTGATCATCTCGGTATTCTTTTTCAAGTCGGTTCCGCTCAACGCTGAAATGAAAAACATCAGGAATCCAGCGGTCAAACCGCTGAGGATTATCTTAAAAATCACGATAAAATCTCTCTTCAGCGCGGAAAACTTGTCCTTGAAAAACGCCATAACATCATTCCTTTCTTGAACCGAGAAAGTGAAGCAGGGAGCGTGTCCGCACCAGATAAGCCATTTAAATTACATACAATACAAGGTGTGAATTGTATATGATTTTACTCGCTGTGTCAACCGATTCACATTTGTTTTGATTTTGGACAAAACGACCGCGGGCGGGCGCCGCAACCCACCTCAAAGCGCCTACTCGTCAGGCTGTGCCTGTTCGGCGAGAATCGAAAACAAATTCATTCCCGCTCTTGCAGTTTCGTATTGGAGTGATGGCTCATCGAAGGATGTGTATCCTGAATGAGGCATGGGGAAGACCGGTTTGCAAAACCGCCGCAAATGCTCTCGACCAATGGATTTTTCAAAACTCGTTTTTTTATTATTGGTTCAGTTGGCAGCATCCAGGATTTCCCGAATTTTACGGGAAAGCTCCACCCGAGTCAAAAGGCTTTTGTATGAAGCCACCGCATCCCCGGTCCATGATTTCCCGCGCCTGGCCCTTGATGCTGTAGCCGCTGGCCAATAACACCCGTACGTTAGGATCGGTTTTTTTCAACCGGTTAAACACCTCTTTTCCGCTCACTTGAGGCATGATCATGTCGAGAATCACCAGGTCGATCCCGGTTTCCCCGGTCCCCAGAACGTCAACCGCCTCCTGACCGCTGTTAACCGCAACAACCCGATATCCCAGTTTTTCCAACATGGCCACCAACATCGACGACCAGATCTTCATCGTCCACCAGAAGAATGGTTTCGTTTCCGGCGGTCGAACCCGTCTCCGCCACCGTTTCCGGAGCCACTTTTTGCGGACAGCGGCAAATGGATGTCGAATGTGCTTCCGCGACCGGGTTCGCTGTGAACGGTGATCACGCCCCCGTGATTTTTGACGATGCCGAAAGCGGAGGCCAGCCCCAATCCCGTTCCCCGGCCCTTTTCCTTGGTCGTGAAAAACGGGTCGAAAATCCGCTGGTGGGTCCCCTCGTCCATGCCGATGCCGTTATCCGTCACCGAAACTCTGACGTACCGTCCTGGTTTGATATCGAAAGGCGGCAAAGACATAGCCCTCGTCAAGGTAGACGATGCCGGTTTCCAGACGCAGTTCGCCGCCGCCCGGCATGGCCTGCCATGCGTTGACATAAAGATTCAGCAACACCTGTTCGATCTGACCGACATCGACGTTGACGATCCATATGTCTTTTCTCGGCTTTAATCAGACTCCAGACATAGACGCGCGGGATCGACCAGGGAAAAGAATTTCGTGCGCCGGCGGGCATCCTGTTTTTTACATTTTCACAGATGATCGCTTCTGCAACGCTTAGATTGGCCAAGGTCGAGGTTGACTTCGTAGGTGGGGCCGCAATCGATCTCTGACGGGATTCTGCGGTTATGACTTTATCGGCAGTCGCTTCCCTGGAAGCAGTTTTTGAAGCCGGCAATTCTGTATTTGATTTCTGAGCGCTGTTACCGGATGCGCTTCGGGAAGGAATACCGGTATTTTCCGAAACCGGTGTGTCACGGGATACCCCCGCGGCCGGGGCGGAGGGCGGCGATGGATTTTTCAGACCGGCAGGCACTTCTATGAGCGGCGAAAGCGCCTTGTTTTTCTTAATGTCTACCGGTTGGTCGGATGGTTTGAACGCATTTTGTTTTTGCAACGGTTCGGCGGTTTTGACAGTATCCGCGGCATGCGTGGTTTTTGCACCTTCATTCTGCAGCGGCTGCATGTTCGCTACCGGTGCCGGATTTTTTTGATAGATGAACAGATGATAGAACCCGAAACCGGCCAGAACCAGAATGCCGGCGCATACCGAAACCAAACAGACAGTCAACCACATCCGCGGATTGAACAGCCGGCGGTTTATATTTAGTGTGGCGGCGGTGTTCTTCAGAAATGGGGCGATCTTTTTTAGAGAGGAGCTGGCTTTCGATATCGAAAGGCCAATCGAATTTATTGACACGCCGGCTGTCTTTAATGCTTTCTTTAATGACGGGGCAACGGCATCGGAAGACGGGATTACGGCCTTCAGGCCTGATCCGGCTGTTTTCAACAAGGTCGCGATTTTTTTAAATGGGACGACAAGGGCTTCAGATGAAGGAGTGCCGATCTTCAGAGGGGCGGTTTTGGCTTTAAAAGATGCGGACAGCGCCTTAATCGAAGGTCCTATTTTTTCCTGTAAAGAAGCAAGCGGTGCCGGTTTCGCGGCAGCTTCAATTTGTTTGGACTGGGCCGCTTCGATTTCATTCATCTGCTCTTGCAGAGAATTGTACAACTTGATGGCCTCATCGGCGTTACTTCCAATCAATCTGGCATAAGACGATATATACCCTTTTATGTAAGGCCCTTGGGGGAGTTTTTCGTAGTCATCTTTTTCGAGGAAATCCAGATAAAATTCTGAGATCTTCGTTAATTGGGCAACTTCACCCAAACTGATATTTTTGGCTTCTCTCTCTTGCCTGAGATAGTTACCTACGGTTTGCATTTTTCAGTCTCCAAAGTATCCGACCTTCTTGTGTTCACTTTGAAAACAAATCCGAAGTCGCATCAATAAAATCGGTTCCAGAACAAACCCTCACGTTCACGCCGAAGGCGGACCCCTATTTTCCTGCTAACCCCAGCTTTGAATCAAAGCTTGCAATCACCATGGAAACGGCGTTAACCACCATATTATATTTTCAATCGGGTACCCGATTTTTTTTTACCTTGACACCTGTCGAATTGTCAAACGAAAAACCCGTTCGTTCGGCGAACAACCGCTTGCGAATTGGCTGACATAACGGGCACACCCATCATTGATCTCAACAATTGCCAAATAAATCGGCTAAAATGAGGATGAGATGACCGGTAAAAAATTCACTCTTAAATACGGTAAGGGAACCTTGTCTTTCGAGATACCCGCCAACCGACTCCTGTACGAACTGGTCGGTTCCAACCGCCCGGCCGTTTCCGACCTGGTACAGGACTACCTCTACGCTTTGGATCACCCGATCGACTCGGCGCCGCTCAGTGAACGGGTCAAACCGGGAGAGCGGGTCGCCATCGTGGTGAGCGATATCACCCGAGCCTGGCAACGAAACGACGAAACACTGCCCCTGCTCATCGATTACCTCAACCGGGCAGGGATCAGAGACCGGGATATTATCATCATTATCGGAGTGGGGGCCCACCGTCCCAATACCAGAGATGAATTCGTCGAGCTCTGTACCAGGGAGATTTGCCACCGGGTCAGGGTGATAAACCACGACGCCTGGGAGATCGAAAACATGGTTTATCTGGGCAAAACCAGTCGCGGGACCGAGGTCGCGGTAAATCGAATCGCGGCCGAAGCCGACCGGTTGATTCTCACCGGAGGGGTGATCTATCACTACATGGCCGGTTTCGGCGGGGGACGTAAAAGCATCCTCCCCGGTGTGGCTGCGCTGAAAACCATCCAGCAGAACCATTTGCTGGCCCTGACCGACCGGGTGGGCGGCGGTACAAACCCCAGGTCGGCAAGCGCCGTCACCAACGGAAATCCGATGCACGAAGACATGATGGAAATTGCCGCCTTTGCCAGACCGGACTTTTTAATCAACGTGGTGCCCAACCTGGACGGCGACATCGCCGGTATCTTTGCCGGCAACTGGGTCTCGGCCTGGTTGCAGGCGTGCCAGTTGGTGGCGGATATATACGGCGTGATCATCGAGGAAAAGGCCGACATCGTCATCGCCTCTGCCGGCGGCTATCCCCGGGATATCAACCTCTACCAGTCCCAGAAAACCATCGACAATGCCACCTATGCCATGAAAACGGGTGGAGTGGCAATTATTCTGGCTCAGTGCCCGTTGATCCAGGATCCACCCGAATTCTTCGAATGGTTCGATCACAAGGACTTGTATTCACTGGAAAAGGCTGCCCGCGAAAACTTTCTTATCTCAGGCTGGTTGGCCGTCAAGCAGCTGGAGTACAAGCAGATGGGGAGCATGATCCTCGTTACCGACCCGGCGAATCTCAAATTGGCCGCCAAAGCTCACATGGAGCCGGTGGTCGACATGGACGTAGCCCTCGAGGTGGCTTACGCACGTTGCGAAAATATGAATCCCACCATCACCGTGATGCCCCAAGGGGCCAACACACTGCCAATTATGTGTGACTAAACACGAAAGCCTGCTCAGCACAACGCCACTTATTTCAGACCGATATGAGTTCGTCGATTACCAAACTTTTTTGAAAATGCTTTTGACCCCTTCCCGGACGCCCTCTACAATAGAATCCTGGGATTGATCTTTGGCCGCGTCGCCGGCTTTGTCCGTCGTGTCCGTCAAGAAATCATCCTTTTCTTTCTGGGCCGGCTGCGGGGTCTGGCGAGGGGGCATTTTGCCCATAGACGGCATTTCCATCATGCTGACACCCTCCGGCAGTTGGTAATAGGCCATGTTCAAGAATGGCTTCTCGACGCTCTGGAGCGTCATGTCTTTTCCGTACCGCAGCACGCCGCCGCGCTCTTCCATTTTAGCGGACTTGAGGGATTGATCCAGCCTGCGGGCGGAATCTTGACCGAGCATCTGCGCCATGCGCGCCGCGAACACGATCCAGCCTTGATGAATTTTTAGAATGTCTGGATGACGGCTCAACACGATTTCTTCTTTTTGTGTTTTTCCCGAGGAGTCCTTATCCTCGACTTCATATACTTTGCCCTTATAGCCGGCAATGGTTTCATAACGGCCCGTATCCGTGAATTTCTGCTGATCGCTTTGTGCGCCCGATGGTTTGGCAACTTTCGCAAAGCCTTTCATGATACCGGACATCTGATCCATGTCAAAAGCCGACCATTTTCCCTCTTCCTTGCGCACCATGTATACTTTTTGGTTGGTCAGCAGCATGTAGGTGTCCTTTTCACTGGTATCGATGCGAACGTGTTGGTCGTCACGAATACTGAGCTTGGAAACGGCACCATCACTCATTTTCCAGGTGGCAACAATGTCAGCCCAAGCAAGATTGGCGGAAAACAGAAGAGCGATTGTTCCAACGATCAGAGCGCGCATAAAACACCTCCATCAGTATAGATACGGTTCCTGTTTCTCGAATGAAACTTCACGGTACGATACCCATTGGAAAGGTAGTCTTTAGAGATACTATCTCGGGTATTGTGGACTTCGGAAATGTCAAATCCCAAGCACCAAAATACACATAAATTCCAAATGACAATATCCAATGACCCAAACAGGTTTGTCATAAGGAGTGAAGCGATATAAGTTTAAAGGTTCACCGTTCCCCGTTCAGGGTTGAAGGAGTGAGATCTTTCATTGAACGTTGAACCCAGAACCCAGAACCTCTGAACCCTGGAACCGATCAGTTGTTATTTGCGATTTGGAATTTTTCACCGAAACTTAACCGTTTCCTCTTCTATCAAACTGGAGGCGGCGGCCAGAAGCTGTCCTCATACCTCATACGATCACATCCCTGATTTGTAAATTTGTTTTCGTCGCTTTTATGTCCACGAACAGTCCTCTTGCGGCTAACCCGTCTCCTTATCGACTATCTTCAGCGTGTAATCGATGTCCTCGGCCGTGATGTGGTAGTGGGTGACGGCCCTGAGCCGTCGCTTCCCGGTGGGAAGGACGTGGATTCCCTCCGCGGCGAGCATAGCGCATAGGCGATCGGCCGGCAGATCGTCTCTTTTGCTGTCAAAAAAAACGATGTTTGTTTTCACGCGTTCGATATCGATGGAGATGCCCCTTGATTCGGCCAGGCCCTCGGCCAGGCGCCGGGCTGTGGCATGGTCTTCGCTCAGCCGCAACGTCATTTCCGTCAGCGCCACGATGCCGGCGGCGGCCAGCACCCCGGCTTGGCGCATACCGCCGCCGAGAACTTTGCGGGCCCTGCGGGCCCTCTCGATGAATTTACGGGTCCCGCAGACCACGGAACCGACCGGCGCTGCCAGTCCTTTGCTCAAACAAATGCTGATCGAATCAGCCGGAGCCGACAGCTCTGCGGCCGTTAAGCCGAGTGCTGCTGCGGCGTTGAACAACCGCGCCCCGTCCACGTGCACCTTTAAACCAAAGCGGCTCGCCAGTTGGCGGATCGACTGCAGGTAGGCGGTGTCCAGCGGGCTGCCGTAACAGCGGTTGTGGGTGTTCTCGAGGACGATCAGACGGGTTCGCGGAAAATGGACGTTGTCCGGGCGGATGGCCGCTTCGATGTCATCCACAAGGATTTTTCCATCAGGTTGATTGGGGACGGTCCGGGGGTGGATGCTCCCGACCGCGGCCGATCCACCCTGTTCGTAGTAGAATATATGCGCCTGGTCGCCCAAAACCATCTCGTCTCCACGACCGCAGTGGCTCAACTGACTGACGAGGTTGGCCATCGTCCCGCTGGCCACAAAAAGCCCGGCTTCCTTCCCGAGCCGTTCGGCCGCCAGTTCCTCTAGACGCCTGACGGTGGGGTCTTCGCCGAAGACATCGTCTCCGACTTCCGCCTTTGCCATTGCCTGGCGCATCGATGACGTCGGCAGTGTGATCGTATCTGACCTCAGGTCGACTCGTCGGTTGCTCATTTCCTGCTCCTCTGCTCGCTTGGTCGCATTTTCAGCGTTTACTCATTATAGGATATCGGGCCTGCCGACAAGAAATTTCGCACCGAAACGTGTTGAGGATCGCTTCTGGTTTCAACGCGCTCCTTGACGAACCGTTCGGGAACCGTGTAATAGAAAACGCAAGCTTGTGCAAAGAGTGTCTCGCATGAGGCGCTTCGACGGATCTCACGGCCCAGGCCATTGAAGCGATCCTGATGCGAGACGAATTTCTCGAAATCAAGCGGCAGACCTTTAACCGCAAGGGTCAAGGGGGTCCCGTCGTAAAAAAACGGGATAATGCGGCAAGCCTGATGATTCGGTTGCCGGAGTGCGCCTTTTGTTCACTCCGGTTGCGGGAAGATGACGGGCAGCGCCGAGATTAAGAACGATGCGACATCCTCGATAAAAGGGAGCAGATCATGGGCAAACTCTTGTGGCAACCATCGGAGCAAAGAATCAAGGCCAGCAACATGTATCGTTTCATGAAGGTGATCAATGAGCGCTTCGGCCGGAATTTCACGGAATACGAGGCCCTATACCGGTGGTCGATCGATAACATTCCCGATTTCTGGGCCACTCTGTGGGAGTTCGCCGGCGTCATCGCCTCTGAACCCTACGAGCAGGTGATCGATGATCTGAACAAAATGCCGGGGGCCAAATGGTTTACAGGGGCCCGGCTCAACTTCGCCGAGAACCTCCTGCGCTATCGGGATGACCGGTTGGCCCTGGCCTTCAGGGGCGAGGCTCAGGAGGCCGTCTACCTGACCTATGCTGAACTCTATCGCGAGGTGTCGCGGTTGGCCATATCGCTCAAACAGGCCGGAGTGCAAGCCGGCGACCGGGTCGTGGGATTCATGCCCAACATGCCCCAGGCGATTATTGCCATGCTGGCGGCAACGAGCATGGGGGCCGTCTGGTCTTCCTGCTCGCCGGACTTCGGCATAAAAGGAGTTCTCGACCGCTTCGGACAGATACGGCCCAAAGTGCTCTTCACGGCCAACGGGTATTCTTTCAAAGGCAAACAGCTCGACTCGCTGGAGCGGATCGGCACCATCCTGAAACAGCTTCCGTCCATCGAAAGAGTCGTCGTGGTTCCCTACACACAGATGGATCCTGATATCAGCGGCGTGCCCAATGCGGTGATGTTCAGCGATTTTATCGCCCCGGAAACCGATCTCGACATCGAATTCGAACAGCTGCCATTCGACCATCCGCTGTACATCATGTATTCTTCCGGCACCACCGGTTTGCCCAAGTGCATGGTCCAGTGCACCGGAGGCATTTTGGTCCATCATCTGAAGGAGCTGATGCTGCACACGGACCTGAAGCGAGAAGACAGAATTTTTTACTTCACCACCTGCGGTTGGATGATGTGGAATTGGCTGACCAGTTCCTTGGCCGTTGGGGCCACCGTGGTACTCTTCGACGGCAACCCGTTTCACCCCCACCCCGGTGCGCTCTGGGAGATGGCCCAGAACGAAAAGGTCACGGTCTTCGGCACCAGCGCCGGGTACATTGCCGCCCTTCAGAATGCCGGCATCAAACCAGGAAAAGTGTATGACCTCAAGCCCCTCAGGGCCTTGCTTTCCACCGGTTCGCCGCTCTCGATCGAAGGATTCGATTTTATCTACACCGAAGTCAAATCCGATTTGCAGCTGGCGTCGATTTCGGGCGGCACGGATCTCAACGGCTGTTTTGCGCTGGGAAACCCGATGGGCCCGGTCTACGCCGGCGAGCTGCAGTGCCGGGGGCTGGCCATGAAAGTGGAGGCCTACGACGAAAACGGCCGTCCGGTGATCGACAAGCAGGGCGAGCTGGTGTGTTCGAAGCCGTTTCCATCCATGCCGATCTACTTCTGGGATGATCCGGACGGCAGCAAATACCGTAGCGCCTATTTTGACGTGTATCCCAATGTTTGGCGGCATGGGGACTTCATCATGATAAACGATCACGGCGGGGTCACCATCTACGGCCGGTCGGACGCCACGTTGAATCCCGGCGGGGTGAGGATCGGTACGGCTGAAATTTACCGCCTGGTAGAGCAGGTCGATGAGGTCGAAGACAGTGTCGTGGTGGGACAGAACTGGAAAAATGACGTGCGGGTCATCCTGTTTGTCAAAATGGCGCAGGGATGCCAGCTGACCGACGACATCAGGGGCAAAATCCTGCGCATGATCCGCGAAAACGCTTCGCCGCGCCACGTGCCGAAGAAAATTATCAGCGTTCCGGCCGTCCCCTACACCCTCAACATGAAGAAGGTGGAGCTGGCGGTGAAGAAAATGATCGAGGGCAAGCCGGTGCTCAATCGCGATGCCCTGAGCAATCCGGACGTCCTCGAATTTTACGGAAATCTGAAGGAGCTGCAGGAGGATTAGGTCATCATGGCCGAAGCCTTCATAATTCATCCGATTGGCGTGATCCACAACACCGACGACGAGGTGCGGATCGAGATCTACCCTCCTTACACGGCGGGGCTGCTGGGGTTGGAGCAGTTTTCACACATCAACGTGCTGTATTGGCTGCACCTCAACGACACGCCTGAGGCGCGCGGCATCCTGCAGGTTCAGCCGCGCAAAAATCCCGCCAATCCGCTGACCGGCGTTTTTGCGACCCATTCGCCGCGCCGGCCGAACCCTATCGCCCTGTCGCGATGTCGCATCAGAGAGGTCACTCTCGACGGCATTTTGGTCGATCAAATCGATGCCCTTGACGGCTCACCGGTCATCGACATCAAATCCTTTTTCCCCTTGGACGACGAAGGGCCGGTCAAGGTTCCCAACTGGCAATAACCTTGCGCGGGTTTTTGCCATCGGGGATTGCCGCCGACAACACAGCCATGCCAGTCGATCTCGTCGGTCAGATAGAGCACATCACCTACACCAGCGAAGAAACCGGCTACACGATCGCCCGGGTAAAGATCGAGGGACGGCGGGATTCGATCACGGTCGTCGGGGGCCTTTTGGCCCCGACCCCCGGTGAAGTTCTCCGAATGACCGGTGAATGGGAGCGCCATCCCAAGTACGGCGAACAGTTCCGGGTCGAGCAGTATCGAAGCAGCATCCCCGCCACCGCTGACGGTATTCGAATTTACCTTGGATCCGGCATGATCAAAGGCCTCGGACCGGTAATGGCCCGCCGGATCGTAAAAAAATTCGGCCGGGACACCCTGGAGATTATCGAAGGGGGCATCGAGCGCCTGGCCGAAGTCGAGGGGATCGGCAAAAAGCGCATCGCCATGATCAAGGCGGCCTGGGACGAGCAGAAGGAAATACGGGATGTCATGATCTTTCTGCAGTCCCACGGCGTGAGTTCGGGGTACGCCACCAAAATTTTCAGGCGCTACGGCAACCGGTCGATCGCGGTGGTCAAACAGAATCCTTACCGACTGGCGTCCGACATCTTCGGCATCGGTTTCAAAACAGCCGATCGCATCGCGCAGCAGCTCGGTTTCCC
>CAWBYE010000017.1:0-36546 GCA_963792905.1 uncultured Acidimicrobiaceae bacterium | reverse complement strand
AGCCGGATCGAGTCGCTCCGGGCCGGCCTGAGCTTCGAGAGCGGTGACCTCAGCTCAGCCGCTCGCAGCTACACGACCTGCCCGCGATCGACAGCGCCGAGCGGGCTGGCGACGACATCGCCCGTCACACAGCGACGAGAATCCTCTCTGACGTCGCTCTCGAAACCGGCGAACTCGACGACGCCCTGGTCATGGTGAAGGCGGTCGTTCGTGACGTGCCACCATCTCTGACCTGGCTCCACGGCTACGCCCTAGGGCAATTGGCACGTGTGAGCTCGACGCGGAGCGAGAGCGATCGCCGTATCGGCAGCGCACCAGGTCGCAATAGACACGCTCGAACGAGGTGATCGAGACCTGCTTGTCGAAGCCGACTGGCTGGCAGCGATGGCCGATCCGCGCCAGCCGCCTGCCCACCGCATCCATCTCGACGGCGACCGAATGGCAACTCGGTCATCCACATCCAGGCCGACATCGCCACCGCACTTCGCCGACTCACGGCCGGTGCCCCCGACTGGGCGATGACGCTTCGGCTGACTGCGAACTCCCACCGCAAACGCCCTGCCGATGCGATCGCTCGCAATCGACGCCCAACTCCTGGTCGGCGCGGCCGCCGTCGAGCTCGGCTCGGTCGCGGAAGCAGCACGCGCATACCGGCAAGCCCTGCTCGACGCCACCACACTGCGCTACCGGTTCGCGTGGCCGACGCCCTCGATGGTCTCGCCGACACCATCGCCAAGGCCGGGCACAGGGAAGTCGACCCCGATGCAGTCCCGGAGCGGCCATTGCGATCCGTTCCCACCTCGGCGCCGTCGCCCGGCCCAGGCCCTGGCGGCCTCCCCAGACGAAGCCCGCACACCCTCCGCCGACGGATTGGATCGAGAACGGCGATCTCACCAGCACCGCTCTGCGGACCCTGTTGGCAGCCCCGACCGGTGCCGAGCCGGCGATAGAGCAACCGACGAACCGGCTCGCACCGCTGTCGCCAGCCGAGCGGGTGGTGGCGGAACTCGTGGCCGAGGGTCACACGAACCGAGAGATCGGCGAATCGCTCTACGTGTCGCGCCGCACCGTCGAGACCCACATCGCCCACGCCTTCCAGAAGCTCGACGTGAGATCACGCACCCAGCTCGCGGCGATCGTCCTGAACGAGCACCGGCGTTGAGAGATTGCGTTGGCTCCTGTCGCAGCGAGTTCGGAATGATTGGTGCTGCCAGGACTCCACGTCAGTGTCCCTGACGAATCCGCCGATCTCAGTGATTTCCACGATGCGGCTCAGCACTGCCAATCCTTACGTTGGACGGCATGGAACTCATGGTCATGATTCTCGTCCCGTTCCCGCTCGGCCTCCTGGTCCGGAGTCTCGTCGCCGTCTACATCGCGTACGTTGCGATCCACGCATTCGTCTTCACGTTCCAAACGGCGCTACTGGTCATGGAGTGGGCGAACGGATCCACCGAAGCGTTCGGGCCCTTCCCCGACTACGACAACGGAGACGTCTGGGCGTACGGGATCGTCAACCTCGTCATCTACAGCATCGGTTTGGGATTGATCACGCTCGGCCATCGAATCCGCACCAACAGGAACACACGACGCAAGAGCCCGGACCTCACACCCGCCTGACCGGAAGCGTCTCATGACTTCACCTCCGCCCCACCCGCCCGTCCAGAAGCAGCCGGCGCTGCCGATGGCGATGTTCCGGAACCCGCAGCCCGTTCTCGACCGGTTGCGCACCGAGCACGGGCCGGTGGTGGGCTTGGGTTGCGGCCCGGCGACGCTGGCGATCGGCGCAGCCATCCGGCGCCAACCTCGTCGAGATCGCGATGGTCTCCACCGACCAGTGCTGAACCGCGGCCGGATCCCGCCCTCGGCCGTCGGGAACTCCCGGACGCCCCGAATCGGGGACGGAACAATCGCGGTCGACGGTGGGTTCAATCCGACATGGCAACCGCTACCTGGAATGGCACCGTGATCGCCCGGTCCGACGAGACCGTCGTCGTCGAGGGCAACCACTACTTCCCGCCCGAGTCGGTCTCGTCCGAGCTGCTGGTGTCGACCGATCGCCACACGCACTGCCCGTGGAAGGGCGACGCCAGCTACTTCGACGTCGTGGTCGACGGTGAGCGCAGCGCGAACGCCGCGTGGACCTACGTCGATCCCAAGGAGGCGGCGAGCAACATCAAGGACCATGTCGCGTTCTATCCCGCAATCACCGTGACCGACTGACTCCGTCACCAGGCACCTCGACACGCCCACGTTCGAGATGTGTTCGGTGCCGTACTCGACGATCGCACGAGGAGCTGCCCGCCAGCTCCTCGGCCGCGGCGGCCATCGAGCCGTGCTCGCTGTTCGCACCCTCGGTCGACGTTCTCTCGACGCCGCGCCGGTCGGGGTGAGCGCCGTCGACGAACGCGACGGATGACTGGACGCCCCGCCGATCCGCGTCGGTAGGGTGCTCGACATGGCTACTCCCTTCCCGCCGTTCGACGGTTCCGCGCCCCAGAAACAGAAGTTCTCCGAGCCGCCCGAGATGGGCATCGACCCGTCGAAGCGCTACACCGCCACCATGAGTACCTCGATGGGCGAGATGGTGATCGCGCTCGACCCGATCAAGTCGCCGAACACGGTCAACAGCTTCGTGTTCCTCGCACTGCACCACTACTTCGACGGGATCGTCTTCCATCGCATCATCAACGGCTTCGTCTGCCAGGGCGGCGACCCGACCGGCACCGGTCGCGGTGGCCCCGGCTACCGCTTCGACGACGAGTTGCCCCGGCCCGGCGAGTACGAGATCGGCTCGGTTGCGATGGCCAACGCCGGCCCCAACACCAACGGCAGCCAGTTCTTCCTGATCTCGGGGCCCAACGGCGCCGGCTTGCCGCCCCAGTACGCCCTGTTCGGCAAGATCGTCAAGGGCCTCGACGTGCTCGACGCGATGCAGAACGTCCCGACGGGCAACGGCGACCGCCCCAAGCAGGATGTCGTCATCAACTCCGTCACCGTCACCCAACACGACGACTGAGTCGGGAGCGATCTCGGCGGGCGCACCGCCCAGGACCGGAGTCGACGGGCGCGATCGGTGATCGATCCTCGAGCCGTGCGCTACCCGCAGCAGACTGCGCTGCTTCACGGCGGTGTGCGTCCCGGGTACCCTCGGCAGATCGCGCGACATCGACGAAGCGGCCGGCAGCAACCGTGATGGAAGAGACGACGTGGATCTTCCTGGGTTCGGCTGCGGCGTTCGCTGCCTACACGTTCTTCGCCGTCGGCTTCTACCGGGTGCTTCGCGATCCCGAACCGGGGACCGCGTATCTCCACGCCCGTTCGGCCGGAGGCGGGGCCTCCGCGATCGTCATCGAGCGGTGGCGGCTCACCTGGACCTGGGTGGGCGTGCCGGCGCTGGTCTGTGGGTTCGCAGCGGTGTTGAGCATGATGAACGTGGCGCTCATGCCCGCCCGGGAGGTGGAGGACGTGTATGCGCTGTCAGCCGCTGTGGTGGCTGCGGTCCGCATCCTCGCCAACGTGTGGGTCGACCCGGCCGAGGAGCTGGCCAAGATGGTCCCGATCGCCCTCTTGGCTGCCGCCCTCTTCGATTCGGCGGGCATCGACGGGGAGACCTGGCGCTCCCGGGTCGCCGAGGCCGGCGCAGAGAACGCGGTCTCCTACATCGTCGTCCTCGTGGTGCTCGAGTGGGGGCTCCAGGCCTTTCGGGCGCGGCGACGGGCCGCCACCCGACACGCGGACGACGCAGGCGCCGACGACGTCGCTCCGTCCGGTTGAGCGCCGGCCGGCGTGCGCGGCCCGCGCGTCAGGCCCACTCGTCCCTGCGTCGTCGTCCACGGCCCGCTCTGGCTCCCTCGGAGCTTCGAACACCTTGGACCGCTCGTACTCTTCGTTGTCGGATTGCTGGAGTACCTAGCCCTGGGTTTCGGCGATGGCCGCGTTTCCCGTGGAACGACACCTCGCTGTCTACCTGCTGCCGTCTGCGACCTCGCTGATCCGGATGGTGGCACGAGCAGGATGGGCACCTCGTGGTTGAACGCAGCGGCCGGCGCAGTCGTCGTCGGACCACACATCACTGCCGTCGCGTTCGCCCATCGGCACGTGCGTCCCGCTTCGACGTACGCCGACCGAGCTGGGCGACCGGGCAGGACGACCGGGCAGGACGACCGAGCACTTGCTCTGCGACACCGCTCTGGCAGGATGCAGGCTCATGGCACGGAGGCGGGATTCGCTTTCACTCGCGCAGGCACGGCGGATCGCGCTGGGCGCGCAGGGGTTCGCTGACAAGCGACCGACGGGCCGGGTCGATCGACGGCACCTTCGTCGAGTGCTCAACCGGATCGGTCTCATCCAGATCGACTCGGTCAACGTGTTGGTGCGAAGCCAGGAACTGCCGCTGTTCGCCCGACTCGGAGCGCACCCGCGTTCACTGATCGGCGATGCCACCGGCGCCGGCGAGTTGTTCGAGTACTGGGTCCACGAGGCCTGCCACGTGCCGGTCGAGCAGTACCCGATCTACCGCTGGGCGATGGAGTTCCATCCGCGATGGAAGGGCTTCCGCAAGTTCGCCGCAGAACGCGCCGACTTCGTGGACGCCGTCCGCGACCGGGTCCGCGACGAGGGCCCGATCGTCGCGAGCGACCTCCAGGCCCGCGACCGGCCCAAGGAGTCGTGGTGGGACTGGGACGACGGCAAGCTCGCACTCGAATACCTGTTCCGCACCGGTGAGGTCGCGGCCACTCGACGGTCGAACGACTTCGCACGGCTGTACGACCTCGCCGAACGAGTGATCCCGGCCGAATACCGCGACGCCCCGGCGCCCAACGAGCACGATGCCAAGAAGCGGCTGCTCGAGCTCGCCGCGAAGTACCACGGAGTCGGAACCGCCGCCGATCTCGCCGATTACCACCGTCTCGCCCACACTCGGTCGCTCATCGTCGAGCTCGTCGAGGAGGGTCGCCTGCTCGAGGTCGACGTCGAGGGCTGGAACCGGCCCGCCTATCTCCATCCCAATGCGACGATCCCGCGGCGGATCACCGCACGTGCGCTGCTCAGTCCGTTCGATCCGGTCGTCTGGTATCGCGACCGAGCGCTCCGCCTGTTCGGCTTCCACTACCGCATCGAGATCTACGTCCCCGAGCCGAAGCGACGGTACGGGTACTACGTGCTGCCGTTCCTGCTCGGCGATCAGTTGGTCGGGCGGGTCGACTTGAAGGCGGACCGCGCAGCCGGTGCGTTGCTCGTACAGAGTGCTTGGGCCGAACCCGGCGTTCCGGAGGCGGAGACCGCCGAGGAACTCACCGCCGAATTGGCACTCATGGCCGGATGGCTCGGCCTCGACCGAATCGAGGTCGGCCAGCGCGGTGACCTCAGCCGGGCGCTCGGTCGGGCGGTGGCTGAAGCGCCCATCGCAGCGCCTGAGTGACGACTTCGCCGGCCGGGCGGACGGCCACGACCTCCGCGACCGGCAACCAGGGCAGTCGTAGCGGGCGTCGTGCCCACCGGGGCAACAGTGCCACCGCACTTGCGGCCAGCACGCCGTACGGTGCTCGCGCCGCGGGCGACATCGGTGGCTGCAACAGCAGGTAGCGGGTGACGTCGCGGGCTGCTGCCGAGCCACGCAGTTCGCCTCGGAACGATCGCAGTTGGTCGTGCAGCCCCCGCTCTGACTCGGGTGGCGCCGGAACGCCGAGCGCCCGCGCGATGACCGCCATCTGGCGCACGTACTCGTCGGCATCGGCGTCGGTGAGTGGCTCGGCGCCGTACCGTCGGTACGCCGCGAGGAAGCTGTCGGCCTCGGCGACGTGAACCCATCGAAGCAGGTGCGGATCGTTGGCGGCATACGGCCGACCGTCGGGTGCACACCCGACGACGTGCCTGTGGACGGTTCGCACTCGGTCCACGGCCTGCTCGGCCTGATCGGCCGAGCCGAACGTTGTCGCTCCGAGGAAGTGGGCCGTTCGCTGGAGCCTTCCCCACGGATCGTGGCGGTAGTCGCTGTGGTCGGCCACGCCCGCCATCGCGAGCGGATGTAAGGACTGCAGCAGGAGTGCGCGGAGGCCGCCCACGAACATCGAGCTGTCGGCGTGGATGCGTTGGATCGGAGAGCCTTCCTCGAACCACCGCTCACCGTTGGACGCGATCATGTCGGCGCGAACTTCGGCGGCCTCGGGCCCGACGACACGATCGCGCACCTGACCGGCGAGCCAAGTCCGCACCCGTTCGCTCGTGGCCATCGCTCCATGGTGACACGCAACAACTACGATCGCTGGACGTGCCGACGGATTCATCGTTCCCGACCGATCCGTCGGATGATGATCGGGACACCGACGAACGCCACAGCGGTGCCAACACCCTGGGACGCGCCGGCCTGACCGACATCGACCGACAGCAGCGGATTCCGCCGTGGGTCATCCGTGCGATCGCCTTGTTCTGGATCGGCTACATCACTGTCTCCATGCTCGGCCGGGTGTGGGATCGTCTGGCCGGGTTCGGACTTCTGGTCCTCATCTCGCTGTTCCTCTCACTGGCGATCGAACCGGGCGTCAACCGGTTGCACCGACGGCGCGGCTGGCGGCGCGGAGAGCGCGACTGCCCTGATCCTCTTCGGCGTGTTGTTCGCCGTCGCCGTCTTCGTCGGTGCGATGGGCACGCTCGTCGGTACGCAGATCGCCGACCTGCTTCAGAACTCCGAGACATACATCCGCGACACGGTCGACACGATCAACGACACCTTCAACACATCGCTCGACCCACAGGAGGTCGTCGACGAGTTCAACCGGGACGACGGACCGGTCCAGCGGTTCATCGACAGTCAGCAGGACAACGTGGTCCAGCTCTCGCTGCAGGCCCTCAGCGGGATGTTGGCGGCGCTGTCGATCATGCTGTTCACGTACTACCTCGTCGCCGATGGTCCACGTCTGCGTCGCTCGATCTGTTCACGGCTGCAGCCCGATCGTCAACGCCAGGTGCTCGCAGCCTGGGAGCTCGCGATCACCAAGACGGGTGGCTACCTCTACTCGCGTGCCCTCCTGGCGCTGCTCTCGGCGTTCTTCCACTGGATCGTGTTCCAGGCGGTCGGCATCCAAGCGCCGATCCCGCTGGCCATCTGGGTGGGCCTCGTCAGCCAGTTCCTCCCCGTCGTCGGCACCTACATCGCTGGCGTACTTCCCGTGGTGCTGACATTCCTCGATTCCCCGGGTCGGGCCGTGATCGTGCTCGTCTTCATCGTCGTGTACCAGCAGATCGAGAACTACTTCTTCGCGCCGCGCATCACGGCGCGCACCATGGAACTCCATCCGGCCGTCGCATTCGGTGCCGCGCTCGCCGGGTTCTCGCTGTTGGGTGCCGCAGGCGCGCTGCTGGCGTTGCCCGCAGCAGCGATGACACAAGCCATCATCAGCGAGTGGGGGGAACGGCACGAAGTGATCGAGAACGAATTGGTCGAGTTGGGCGTGATCGACGACCCCGACGGCGACGATCTGAGCTTCGGCGATGATTGACGTCGAGCTGGTCGCGATCACCGACCGATCCGGGCTCGACGAGAGCTGTCATCACGGCGCGGTGATCGCGGTCGACCGCTCGGGGTCGGTGGTCACGCGGATCGGTGACATCGCCGCGCCGATCTACCCGCGGTCGTCCAACAAGCCGATGCAGGCCGATGCGATGCTTCGGCACGGATGGCGGGCCGTACCGGAGCAGCTGGCTCTTGCCTGCGCGAGCCACGCCGGCACTCCGCGCCACGTCGACGTCGTGCGTTCGACGCTGGACGAGGCAGATCTGACACCTGGCGACCTGCAGAACACGCCTGACCTTCCGCTGGATCGGGAGTCGGCGCACACGGTGATCGCCGCCGGAGGCACGGCGGAACCCCTCTTCATGAACTGTTCCGGTAAGCACGCGGCCATGATCGCGACCTGTCGGTTGAACGGTTGGCCGATCGAGGGGTACCTCGAGCAGCAGCACCCGCTCCAGCTGGCGATCACGGAGCACATCGGCGACCTCGCCGGCGAGGTCGTGCACATCGGCGTCGACGGTTGCGGCGCCCCGGCTCACGTGATGTCGCTCGAGGCTCTGACCCGGGCGTTCCGCACGCTCGCGATCGATCGCGGCGAGGTGTGGTCCGCGATGACTTCACATCCCGACCTGGTCGGCGGGCCGGGACGAGACGTGACCCGGCTGATGCGCGCCGTTCCCGAGCTGATGTCGAAGGACGGCGCCGAGGGTGTCTTCGCGGCCGCGCTGCCCGACGGCCGTGCGGCGGCCGTCAAGATTGCCGACGGCAACAAGCGTGCCGCTGGGATCGTCCTGGCCGCTGCGCTCACGACGATCGGCATCGACGTCGATCCGCACGAGTTCGGGACACCCATCCTCGGCCACGGTGAACCGGTCGGCCGGGTGCGCCCGACCTTCGGTGCCTGACCGTGAGCGGTCCCGAGTTCCGCACACTCGACGACGTCTCATACGGCACCGCCGAACAGGTGAGTCCGCTGATCCGGCGCGTGGTCGCCGAGAACCCGTCGAAGTTCACCTATCGCGGCACTGGCACGTACATCGTCGGCCACGGCGACGTCGTGGTGATCGACCCCGGGCCGCGCCTCGACTCGCACCGCGAGGCGCTCGCCGCTGCGCTCTCGGGTGAGCGGGTGCGGGCGATCCTGGTCACCCACTGCCACGCAGATCATTCGCCGCTCGCGAGGTGGCTCAGCGACGAAACCGGTGCGCCGACGATCGCCTTCGGGCCGCATCCTCGTCCCGACCCCGCCACCGAGCCGGTCGAAACGCCCGACGACGACGTCGAGATCGAGGAATCGACCGACTATGCCTTCCGGCCCGACGTGCTCGCGGTCGACGGCGATGTCGTGGTGGACGGCGGTGGCATCACGATGACCGCTGTCCACACCCCTGGGCACACGTCCAACCACACCTGCTTCGCCCTCGCCGACGAACGGGCACTGTTCACCGGCGACCACGTGATGGGGTGGAGCACCACGGTCGTGTCACCTCCTGACGGCAACATGGCGGCATACATCGACTCGCTGCGGCGCGTCTCAGGCAGGAACGATGCCGTGCTCTGGCCGACCCACGGCCCTCCCCGTGACGATGCCGCAGCCTATGTGGCGGCGCTGATCGAGCATCGGCTCGAGCGGGAGCGAGGTGTGCTCGACACGGTCCGGTCGGGTCGGTCGACGATCCCGGAGATCGTCTCGGTGCTCTACGCCGACGTCCGACCCGAACTGCACAAGCCCGCCGGCCGAAGCGTCTGGGCGCATCTCGAGCAACTCGTCGAGGAGGGTCTGGTGGTGATCGATGCCGACGTGCCGACGCTCGACGGTACCTATCGGCCCGTGTGATCCGTCAAGATTCTTGACGGGCAGGTGGGCCGCGTGGCCGATCGGCCACGGATCGCACGAACTCTCGACCGATTGCCACCGCCAGACCGAAAATCCTTTGACACGAGCGAGACCCTGGCCGGACACTGGAGACGTGGGAGCGCCGGGCGGGGCGCTCCCACTCCAATTCTCCCCGGAGATGCGACGACCGGGTGCCGACATGGGTGGAGCGGACGAGTCGGCTCCGTCAGGCCAGTTCGTCGATCGCCGTGGCCGCTCGGGCGATGTCTCGGAACCTCGTCGTGAGCGGTGACAGTCCGAGTCGGATGACGTCGGGTTCACGAAAGTCGGCGAGCACGTTGCGTTCATCGGCGAGTTGCTGCACGATGCGCTTCGCATCCGGATGGTTGACGCAGACGTGTCCGCCGCGCCGTTCGCCGTCGCGTGGTGTCGTCGAGGCGAGTCCGAGGGCGTCGCAGCAGTCGAGCGCGAACTTCCCGAGCTCGATCGACTTGGTTCGGACCGCCGCGATTCCGGCCTCGGCGGTGACCTCGATGCCGGCCTGCGCTGCCACCAACCCGAGGATTCCGGGTGTCCCCGCGAGCACGCGACCGATGTCGGGTCGTGCCCGGAACGTCGGCCCCATCTCGAACATGTTCGTCTGCGCGAACCATCCGTGGAACGGTTCGTCGATCCGGCCGATCAGCTCCTCGGCGACGTAGGTGAACGCGGGCGCGCCGGGTCCACCGTTGAGGAACTTGTAGGTGCAACCCACAGCGAGTTGGGCACCGGCGTCGTTGAGCCCGATCGGGTGCAGCCCGGCCGCGTGTGACAGGTCCCACACGACGACGGCTCCGGACGCGCTGGCGCGGGCGGTCTCGGCCGCGATGTCCACGACCTCGGCCGACCGGTAGTCGATCATCGACCGCACGACCACCGCGACGTCGTCGAGGTCGTCGAAGCCGCGCTGCACCTCTCGACCGTCGGCGCTCGCAATCGAGTCGACGACGTAGCGATCCGTCGGGAAATCGCCGTCGTCGACTGCGATCGTCGTTCGGTCGGGTCTCAGGCGCAGTGCCACCCGGATGAGCTGGTACAGGTTGATCGTGGTGCTGTCGTGGAGGGCGACCTCGCCGGGACGGGCGCCGATCACCGGTGCGAGTTGTGCGCCGACCCGCTGAGGGAGATCCACCCAGTGTTCCCAGCTGCTGATCAACCCGGTCGCCCAGTCGTCACGCATCACGGCGTCGATGCGCTCGAGCGTGCGTTTGGGCGGCATCCCCAGCGAGTTGCCGTCGAGGTACGCCAGGTCGCGATCGACGATGTGGAACTCATCCCGCCAGTGCGCGAGAGGGTCGGCGGCGTCGAGATCGTTGGCGGTCTGCGTCAGCTCACTCATGGTCGTTCCATCGTGGCACGCCACGTCGTCACCCGAGGGCGTCGGCTCGCATCGATCGTGCCGAAAACGGTCGGTGCCGGGAAGCGGCGGCCCCGGACATCCGGCCCGATCGCATCGGGTTGCCGGTCGTCGCGGCGGCGTCTTCGTCGGCTCGCTCGACTGTGACCGCATCCCCGAACTCGACACCTTGCTGCCGATCGACGGCGCGAGCACCTTCGCTGTGGGAGTGACCGGCGCCGGTTCGCCCTGCCTGTACCGTTTCGTCGATCGCACGGCCGCCGCGGATTCCGCCAGTCCGAAGCGAATTCCGTTGAACGATCCCGATCGATTGCGCAACGATGGCGTCCGGGAGGGGGGACGATGAGCAGCAGGGTCGACTGCCGTCTTCAAGGGCGGGGGAGCCAAGGGCGATGAGGTGAAGGTTCGTGCCGACGTGGCCCGCGGCGTGGCATTCCTCGACACCGAGCGGTGGTCGACGGAGCACTGGAATGCCTTCCCGTGGCTGGCTGTCGCGTCGTTCGCCTTCGGATCGGTCTTCATCGACGCACTGCACGATCTGATTCTTCGTCGGCAGCTTCACCACGCCGGGCGTGGATCGGCACATCGTTCGACCGTGCCGATCGATGCGAGCTGGCCGGGGCCCACGGCGCGCGAGCGAGCTCGATGACCGCGGACGCGGCTCCGTCCAGATCTGCAGCGCCGGCATGCCGAACGTCTGAACGCCGTCCGATCGCTCGGCTACGTGAGCCCGATGAAGCTGGCATGGCGGACGAGGCCGTCGTTGGTGAACTCGGTCATCTCGATCGTCGCCGTCAGCACCGGCTCGACCCAGTGGGCGCCGCGACGGTACGGGAGCGGTGGCGCAGCGTCGAACGGGCAGTCGTCGACCTCGAGATCATGGAGACGACCCGACAGTTCGTCGAGCACTGCCTGTGTGAATCCCGTGCCGACGCCACCAGCGAAGACCAGAGCGTCCCCGTCCCGCCGTCCGACGAGGAGGGCGCCGAACGTGTTCGTCCGGTTGCCGTCTCCCGCCGTGAAACCCCCGATCACGACATCGACTCGGCGGCGGTGCTTGATCTTGCGCCAGTTCGGTGAACGTTTGCCGGGCGTGTACGGCGAGCCGAGGCGCTTCGCCATGATGCCTTCCAGGCCTTGCGATTCGGTCGCCTCCATCAGCTCGGTTCCACCACCGACGCGATGGGCGGGCACCAGCCAGCTCGCTCCCGGTTCGATCAGCTGTCCGAGGAGTCTGCGGCGGTCTTCGTAGGGCAGGCCGATCGTGTCGTGGTCGTCGACCCGCAAGACGTCGAAGATGTACAGGGCCCCAGCACGCTCGTGGCGTTGCACCAGGTCGAACCGGGGTTTCCCGTCGTCGCCGAGCACGACGAACTCGGCGTCGAGGATCGCGACATCGGCATGTACGCCGTTCGGTACGGTTTCGAGTTCGGGGTACTTCGCCGTCACGTCCAGACCGTTGGTCGACTGGAGCCGCAGCGTCCCACCGTCGACGAATGCGAGCGTCCGGTACCCGTCGTACTTGATCTCGTACGCCCACCGTTCGTCGTCGGTCGGGAGTGCGCCCAGGCCGGCCTTCATCGGCGAGACCGGGAACGTCAGAGGCACTCGATCACCTCGGCGAGTGGGAGGACAGGATCCCTGCCTCGGCGAGCTCTGCGATCTCCTCGTCGGACAGACCCAGTGTCTCGTGGAGCACCTCGGAGTTGTCCTCGCCGCGATACCGGGGCGTGCCGGTCACACCGACGCCCGGCGCGTCGCTGAACCTCCAAGGTGCATTCGGGATGCGGAGCCGTCCGCCGCCCCGGTCGTCGACCGATGCCACGACGTCACGTTCCCGCGCCCAATCGCTGTCGCAGACCTCGGCTACCGAACGGACGGCACCGACGGCCAGTTTGAACTGTGCACACCGCGCTTCGAGCGTCTCTGCATCTGGCACCGTGGCGGCGTAGTCGGCGATGTACGTCTGCAGGTCGCCGATGTGTTCCTGCCGGTCCGCGACGGTCGTGAACCGTGGGTCGCCAGCGAGCTCCGGTTTCCCGATCAGCGCGGCGTACATCTCGAAGTTGCCCTTCGCGGCCGGATGGCCGGCGATCGCCACGGCGTCGCCGTTCGCGACGGTGACGACGGGCTGGGCGGCATTCCCGAAGCTCCGTACCCAGTGCGGATCGGTCTCGTCGTCCCACAGTTCGTCGTGGACGTGCTCGTTCACGTAGAGCATCACCTGGGCCATCGCGACGTCGATCCACTGACCGCGGCCCGTGCGTTCGCGCTGGTAGAGCGCAGCGAGGATGCCCGCCGCTGCGTCCAGCGAGGTGTACACGTCGGCGTGGCTGTGGCGGTCGGTCCGATAGACACCGTCGCGGCCATGGTCGCCCTGCGACTTCGTCAATCCTGTCTCGGCTTGGACGACAGGCGCGTAGGCCCGGCGATCCTTCCACGGTCCGGTCGCGCCGTAGCCGGTGATCGAGGCGTACACGATCCGCGGATTGCGACGGGCCACCGCGTCGTAGTCCAGTCCGAATCGCCGCATCACCCCGGGTCGGAAGTTCTCGACGAGGATGTCGGCACGCTCGCAGATCCGCATCGCGAGCTTGCTGCCCTCGGCCTGGCTCAAGTCGATGCTGATCGACCTCTTCCCGGTGTTCTGCTGGGCGTAGTACGAGGGCATGCTGTTGCGTCGGGGTGCCGAGAACCGGGTGACGTCGCCGGCCGGCGGCTCGACCTTGATGACGTTCGCGCCGAGGTCGGAGAGCATTCGGGTGCAGTGCGGACCGGAGAGCACGCGTGTGAAGTCGGCGACCATGAGACCCTCGAGCGGCGTGTCCATTCGGCCATCGTTGCCGATCGACGCGGCCCGGCTGGCACGCAGCGGCGGTACTGCCCCACGAGCGGCCGTTAATCATTGCGCGAGCAAGGAAACAGGCGTTCGAAGGCGTACCATGACGTCATGGCCTCACCCGTCCTGCAGACCGTGCCGCTCGGATTCCAGTGGCAGACGGTCGATCCATTCCTGTTCTGCGTGCACCATCTCGACCGGTATCCGGCCGGCACCGCCGAGTTCGGACCTTCGGCGTCGCTCGCCGACCGGCCCCTCGGGCAGGACTTCCAGGAGCGCGACGGCTGGAGGATGTATCACGGCCAGGTCGTGCCCGGATTCCCGGCGCACCCACACCGTGGCTTCGAGACGATCTCCTACGTGCGCCAGGGGCTGATCGACCACGCCGACTCGTTGGGTGCCGCCGCGAGGTACGGACGCGGCGATGTGCAATGGATGACCGCCGGGAACGGCATCGTGCACAGCGAGATGTTTCCTCTCATCGACCGCGACGGTCCGAACACACTCGAGATGTTCCAGATCTGGATCAACCTCCCGGCCTCCGACAAGATGGTCGACGCCCACTTCTCGATGTTCTGGGATCGCGACATCCCACGTCACGTCGTCACCGATGATGCGGGCCGCACCGTCGAGGTGACCGTGATCGCGGGGTCGCTCGGGGATGCCGTGCCACCGTCACCTCCTCCTGCCTCGTGGGCATCGCGAACCGAGGCCGACGTGTCGATCTGGCACATCGTCATGGACGCCGACACGACCTGGACGTTGCCGCCCGCCGCGAACGACGACGCCGTCCGCACCCTCTACGCATTCGAGGGTTCGGGCCTCTCGATCGCCGGCGAGGACATTCCCGCCTCGACGGGTGTCGTCGTCGAGGCGACCTCGGAGGTCGAACTCTCGACCTCCGACCGAGTCGAGATTCTCATGCTGCAGGGTCGTCCGCTCGGCGAACCCGTCGCGGAGTATGGCCCGTTCGTGATGAACACCAAGGCCGAGATCCAGCAGGCGTTCGACGACTACCGGCGAACCCAGTTCGGCGGCTGGCCCTGGGATCGTGACGATCCGGTGCACGGCAACGACGGGCAACGCTTCGCGCGGCACGCCGACGGTTCGACCGAACGCGGACTCGTGGCCTGAAGCCGGGTCGGCTGTGGGTCGCCGCCGGGTCGTCGGTGACCTTGGTGGTCGGAGTTCGGGTCGTCAGTGACTGTGGTGGTCGGAGTTGTCGACGACGCGGGTCGCGACGATGGGAAGCATCTTGGCGGCGATCTCCGGCACCCGCACGAGCAGCGTGCCGAACTCACGTCCGTCGATGTGGAGTACCACGATGTCGCTCGTGGCGGTCACCGTCGAATTGCGCGACGAGTGTGCGAGCAGTGCCATTTCGCCGACGAAACCGCCGGCACCGATGTCGGCGACGTGCTCGCCGTCCTGGGTCACTTCGACGGTGCCTTTCATCACGACGAACATCTCGTGCGCCCGGGCACCTTCGTGCATGAGCACTCGGCCCGCCTCGTAGTCGAGTTCGGTCGCCGTCTGCCCGACGGCGTCGAGTTCGTCGTCGTCCAGCCCAGCGAACAGCGGTACCTGCCGCAGATGTTCGTGATACGAGTTTTCGCCACCGTGCCCCCTCGTTCGTGGTGGCTGTGATGCTAGACGCCCAGCGGTCATCGAGTGGTACTCGCCGGGGTTCAGGTCGTCTGCGTGGCGCCTCCGTCGACGACGAAGATCTCACCGCTGACGTACCGATTTCGCACGAGTGCCAGGACCGCCTCGGCACAGTCGTCCGGAGTCGCGGAACGCGGCACCGGGTTCCGGGCGGCGATGGCGGCGTGCTGGTCGTCCCAGTCGCTTGTCCACGGTGTGGCCACCAGACCCGGGGCGACGGCATTGAAGCGGGTCGGGCCGTGCGACTTGGCGAGCAGCAGCGTCATCTGGTTGAGCGCAGCTTTTGACATCGAGTAAGCGATCGATGAACCGACAGGTCGGATCCCGGCGATCGACGTGATGGTCACGACGTTGCCATCGTCGGCCTCCTCGAGGTGTGGCAGCGCCGCCTTCGTCAGCCACCACGTACCGAACACGTTGACGTCGAAGGTCTTCTCGAAGATCTCGTCCGTCAGCGCGTCGAGATCACGATGGTCGACCCGCGTGGTCCAGCCGGCGTTGTTCACGAGCACGTCGAGTCGGCCGTACCGGTCGATCACCTCGTTGATCAGCTGTCGGGCCTGCCCTCGGTCGCTGATGTCGGCCCGGATGTATGTGGAACGGTTGCCCAACTCCTCGGCGACGAGTTGACCGGCCGCGACCGACGACGACGAGTTCACCACCACGCTGGCACCGAGATCAGCGAAGCGCCGGGCGACGGCCTCGCCGATCCCGCTGGACGATCCTGTGACGACGATGACTCGATCCGAAAACTCTGACATCCACGAACGCTAGGGCTCGTCGCGTCGGACGTCCTGATCGGACGTCCTGATCGTGGGACCCGCCCCGTCCCCCGATCAGGACTACGACCTGATGATCATCGAGCGCGGGGACATCAAGCTCGTGACCGCAGCCCTCAACGGTCAGGAGACGATGCTCGAGGTCCTGAGCGCCGGCGAACTGCTCGGTGAGCTGTCGGCCATCGACGGAGCGTCCCGTTCCGCGACCGCAACCGCGCTGACCGACGTCGAACTCACCTCGATCCCGGTCGACCGGTTCCTCGACTTCCTCCAGGCGAACCCGTCGTCGATGGGGTCGCTGCTCGCCGTCGCCGTGCGGCGGTTGCGTCTGTCGAATCGGCGGCAGCTGGAGTTCACGACTTCCGACGCGCTCGGGCGTGTGTGCCGGCGACTCGATGAACTCGCCGGTCGCTACGGCCGAACGGACGATCTCGACGGCGTGCACATCGATCTGCCGATCACGCAGACGGAACTCGCACAGTGGTGCGGCCTGTCGCGAGAGGTAGTGGTGAAGGCCCTGCGCAAGATGCGTGAGCTGGGGTGGGTGACGACCACCGACGGGTCTGTCGTCGTCGAGGACCGACCGTCCGTCCGCCGCCGCGGCCTGCTCTGACCGAGCGCCGGCGTTCTCGGGCCCCGTGTTCTCAGGTCGGCGAGAGCCAGTTCGTGAAGACCCTCGCCGTGCTGACCAGGTCGTCGATCGCCACACACTCGGTTGCCTGATGGGCGTCGTCGATCGAGCCGGGTCCGAAGACGACCATCTCGCGTGCGAAGCCCGAGTAGCGCAGCGCGTTCGTGCCGAACGGCGCGACGGTGGGTTCGGTGCCGGCCCAACGAGCGAGGTCGGCGACGAGCGGAGTATCGGCTGCCTGGTAGAACGCGGGTGACCCCGGGCGTCCGTCCGGACCGGTGCTGAGGGCTGACTCGATGTGTGTCGGGAGGGGGCAGGCGTCGGCAGCGAGTTGGGCAAGATCGTCGTACACCTGTTGCGCATCCTCGCCGGGGACGATGCGCCGTCCAGCGACGATCGTGCAGCTCGCAGGGATCACGTTGGCGCCGGTCCCGCCGTCGATCATCGTCACGGAGACGGTCCCGTTGCCGAGTTCGGTCGACGGCTCCAGTCTCTGAAGGCGCTCGTTCTCGGCCTGCATCGCGAGGATGACCGGGGCCATCGCCTGGATTGCGTTCTTCCCGAGATGGGGGAGCGAGCTGTGGGCCGATTCGCCGATCGCGGTGATCTTGAGAGCTGCGCCGCCCTTGTGGCCGTGGATCGGAGCGAGTTGCGTCGGCTCGGACACGATCAGCTGGTCGATCTCCAAGCCGCGTTCGTCGGCCCACGGCCGAAAGTGCATCGCTCCCAGCAGCCCGCCGGCCTCCTCGGCGATCGAGCCGACGACGAGCAGCGTTGGCTCCGGTCGGAGCCCCGCTCGCTGCCAGGACTCCAGGAGCGAGGTGATGACCCCGAGCGATGCCTTCGTGTCGAGGGCTCCCCGACCCCAGACGTGGCCGTCGTCGATCCGTCCGTCGAACGGAGGATCGGTCATGTGCTCGACGGTGACCGTGTCGGTGTGCACGTCGAGTACGACGAGGCGATCGGTGCGACCAGGAAAGAACCCGTACACGTTCGGACGCCCATCGAGCACGTCGTGGAGTACCACCTCGCCCGCGCCCAAAGCGTCGAACCGACCAGCGAGGTGTTCGGCGAGGCTGCGCTCGCCGTCACTGCCGTGGGCGGTCGACACCGGTCCGGCCTGGAGCGGGTTGACGCTCGGAATCTGCACGAGCTCGGCGACCGAGGCGGCGAGTTGATCGGCGGTGACGTCCATGATCCAGTGTGGCATCCGAGCGCCGCGCGACTGCGACGCAGACGCCGTTCGCGTCGCTGTCGCCGGATTCGCCAGGCCGGCCGATCTGCAACGGGTGGGGCAAGGTGGCAAGCTGTGGTCGATGGGGTCGCCGCCGGACCGCCAGATCTCCGACCCACTCCTTCGTCCCGATGGAGTGCAGCGCGATGCCAGGGGCGCTCCGGTACGTGCGCCGCTCGGCAACTCGATTCGCACGTTGCTGGCCTTCGCAGTGCTGCTGGTGATCGGTGTCGGGATCTGGTGGATCCGCCGGCCCGACGATCTCACGATGCAGCTCGGCGGACGTGAGTGGGCGATCACCGAGGTCGATGGCGAGCCGGCAACGAATCGGCTCGGCACGGCGTCGACGTTCGTGCTCGACGGCACGGGCGAGATCAGGGCCACGCTCGACTGCAACGTTGCGTCCGGTGTCTGGCGGTACGACAAGCAGTCGGGACAGCTCGAGATCGAGTGGGAGACGCAGACCACGCTGCCATGTCCCGAGGATTGGCCCGAAACATACCTGCCTGATGGCGGGGACGTCAGTGTCGATGGGGGCACGATGCGCATCGACTCCGACATGGTCGAGATCCGAGCGGTCGCCCTTGTTGATCGCGAGCCGGCGGCGGTGGACGATGTCGCCGGCGAGTGGGTCAGCGGTGAGCGTTCGATCGAGATCGGACGACGAGGGCTCTTTCAGATCGACGCTTGTCGTGGCTCGTGGTCACTGACCGATGACGACTCGGCCATGGATGTCAGCTTCGACGAGGTGCAGCCGGATGCGTGCACGCTGGATCCCGGGTGGAGCAATGACACTCCGATCGTGCCGGTTGCCGACGAGGACTCGATCTACCTCCGGCGCGACCGGTCGATCTATCCGCTCGATCGTGCGGTGTTCCGCCTCGACCCCCTGGGATAGCAGCCGGCATCGCAACGGGGAGGGTCGGTGGCGTTCTCGGTGCTCGCCGTCGTTAGGTTCATGGCATGGAGCACAGACATCCGTTGCGATTCGGTTGGCTCTCACCGTGCATCGGGAACCGCTGGAGCGACCATCGGCCGATCGTGGTCGAACAGGCCAAGCACATCCTGCCGACGGTGAACGATCACTTCGACTCGATGTGGGTGGCCGACCACTTCTACGGATTCGATGCGAAGACCGACCCGTTCGTCGAGGCCTGGACGTCGCTCACGTGGCTGGCTGCGAAGTTTCCGGACGTGCTGCTCTGCCATCACGTCTTGGGCCACGGCTACCGTCCACCCGCGCTCACCGCGAAGATGGCAGCGACGCTCCAGGTGTTCTCGGAGAATCGATTCATGCTCGGTATCGGGGCCGGTTGGCGTGGCGATGAGTACGAGGCGTACGGATACGACTTTCCTCGGCCGTCCGTGAGGTTCGCACAGCTCGAAGAGGTGGTGCAGATCTGTCGATTGATGTGGACCGAGGACCTTCCGAGCTTCGAGGGTGAGTACTACTCGATCACCGAGGCTGCGGCGCCCCCGTTGCCGGAGGTGACACCGCCGGTGTGCATCGGTGCGAACGGTGAACAGATCGGTCTACCGCTCGCCGGCCGGATCGCCGACATGTGGCACAACGGAGGTCGCGACGAGGAGCAGTGGTTGCACAAGCTCGACATCGTTCGTCGAGCAGCGTCCGAGGCCGGACGGGATCCGGCGGCGATCGAAACGGGCATCACGATCGAGCGGCCGCTCCCCGAGACGGATGCCGAGTCGGCGGAGTTCCACGACGTCGTCGCACGGTGGCGGGAGATCGGTGTCGATCACTTCGTGATGGACTTCGGCAATCCGACGTCGACCGAGCCGATCCTGCGGTTCTCGGAACAGGTCATCTCACCACTGCGCTAGCGCGTGCACGTTCGGCATCGAGTCGACGCTCAATCCGTTGCGGTGTTGCTGTCGCCCGCAGCCTCGTCAGCGAACGATGGCGACGGGACTGTGGGCGTTCGACGACACGTGGAGGCTGGTCGAGCCGAGGACGAGGCCCGAGAACCCACCGCGACCGCGTGAGCCGACCACCGTGAGATCGGCGTCCCGAGACGCCTCGATGAGCGCGAACTCGGGAGTGCCGTTCAGCGCCGTGGCACGGACATCAACGGCCGCCGGCGCTTCGCCGGCCGCTGCGATGACGCGCTCGGCGATCGCGATCGCCTCCTGGTCGAGTTGTTCGAAGTCGGCGCCCGGATTGGAGAAGCGGCCGGCGAGGAATGACGGCACGAACCACGCGTGGGCAACGAGGATGATGCGAGCGCCTTCGATGCCGTATGCCCATCGAAGCGCACGAACGGACTCGTTCTCGCCGTTGTCGTCCAGGTCGTGGTCGTCGGCACCGACCACGATCAGCTCGGGGACGTCGCGCCGTTCGCCACGCACCACGACCACCGGGCGTTCGGTGTGGTGGATGACGTGGTGGCCAGTCGAGCCCAGCACGACCGAGGCCCGGCCTGATCCGCTGTGGCCCACCACGACGATGTCGGCGTCGCGTTCGTTCGCCTCATCGACGAGCGCGCGACCGGGGTGGCCCTGCCGTGCGACTCCTTCGATGCGGTGGTCGCTCTGTCGCTCGATCAGTTCGCCGACACCCTTCTCTGCGAGTTCGCCGACCTGGTCGAACGGGACCATCGCATAGTCGTCGAGGCCGACTGCGGTCGACATGTCCCAGGCGTGGACCGCCACGATCCGGTCGTTGGGGCCGGCAGCGTTCCGGGCCCACTGGAGCGCTCGGTCGGATTCGTCGCTCGCGTCGACTCCGACCACCAACGTGCGCTGCTCGGAACTCATTCGTCCGTCCTCCTCGAACCACGTCTCGACCACTCGAATGTGGCCTGTGTCCTGTCGACAACAACCTAGATGATTAGTTCCAAGGGATTCGCGCGCTCCGCGCGATGATCCACCATCTGGTTCACAAGGGTGTCCAAGATCAGGGGGCCTATACAAACCCTGATCCCGAAGGACACAGCGCATGAACCCTGATCTGGACACCCTCGCGACCCGACTCTACGTCACGATCGACGACCTCCTGCTCGAACACCCACAGTGGGCACCCGAGCGGCCCGAGATCGGGATCGCCCCGAAACTCACCGACGCCGAACTCATCACCCTCGCGGTGATCCAAGCACTCCTCGGCTACACCTCCGAAGCCCGCTTCTGGCGCCACGCCAACACACACCTACGATCACTGTTTCCGTATCTGCCCCAGCGCCCCGCCTACAACAAACGACTCCGCAACGCCGCGACCACGATGCAACACATCATCGCGACCCTCGCCCGCGACTGCCCCTCGTTCCACGACGATCTGTGGCTCGTCGATTCGACACCAGTCGAGTGCGGCCGCTCGCGTGAAACGGTGAAACGATCCGACATGGCCGGCTTCGCCAGCTACGGCTACTGCGCCAGCCACTCCCGATTCTTCTGGGGACTCCGGCTCCACCTGATCGCCACCCCGTCAGGCCTGCCCATCGCCTACGCCCTCACCAGCGCCAAGGTCGACGAACGCGACACCGCCCTCGCGATGATCGGTCTCGACCCGGCACTCGACCACCGACCCGGACAAGTACTGATGGCCGACAAGGGCTACCGCTCAGCCACGTTCGAGGCCGAACTCAACGCCCGCGGCATCACCCTGATCCGCCCCACCATCCGCTCGGAGAAAGCAGGCCGACCGCTCACCCGATTCCTCAAACCATTCCGTCAGATCATCGAATCGGTGAACCAAACCCTCAAAGCCCAACTCGACTTGGAGCGCCACGGCGGCCGCAAACCCGCCGGCGTCTGCGCCCGCATCCTCCAACGACTCCTCGCGCTCACCGCCGCGATCTGGCACAACGAAACCACCAACATCGCTGGCCCCGCCCGATCACTCCTCGCCTACGACCACTAACCCACCGACCCCTTGGAACCAATCATCTAGGTGGGCCAGTGTGCTCTGCGGTACTCCCACCAGAACGGCATCCAGATTCTCTGAGAGCGGTCGTGAGATCGGACGCACGCGTCGGCGTTCACCGGGACTGATGCCGAGACGCCTCGGGAGCATCCCCGTCGACCACGACGCCAGGGTCGGTCAGGCCGGGTTCGTGGACCCCCGCTTCGACCGCCCACGGAGTCGTCCTCGGCCATCTGTGCCTGACGGGGTGACATCTGACGAAACGGGCAGCGGTGGCGCTCGGACGCGATCGAGCGGGTGCCGTCGTTTGTGGCCGGCGGGCACGCCTGGCGAGGCGGAAGAGGGGTCGGTACCGTACGTTTCCGTGCAGGAGATCGTCCTCGACGACGTGACCAAGACGTGGCCCGGATCTGCGCCTGCGGTCGATCATCTCGATCTGGCGGTTCGAGCCGGCGAGCTGGTGGGCATCGTCGGTCCGTCGGGATGCGGCAAGACCACGGTGCTGAGGATGCTCGCCGGCTTCGACCGTCCGACGTCGGGGCGTGTCCTGCTCGGCGCACGAGACATCACCGGGCTCGACTCGCGCGACCGGCACTTCGGTCTCGTGACCCAACAGAATCGGCTGCTCGCACACCTGTCGGCGGCCCGCAACATCAGCTTCCCGCTCGAGGTTCGGGCCGATCACACGACGACGATCTCCGACATCGATCGCCGGCTCGAACGTGAAGCGTCGCGGCTCGGCATCGCGGATCTGCTCGGTCGGCGCCCGAACACCTTGTCGGAGGGGCAGCGACGCCTCGTACAGCTGGCGCGGGCGGTGATCGGGGCGCCGGTGGCGCTGCTGATGGACGAGCCGCTCGCGAACCTCGAGGACCAGGTGCGCTTGCGGTTGCGCAGTGAGATCGTGCGCGTCCACCACGACCGGGGGCTGACGTCGGTGATGGTCACTGCGAGCCAACACGATGCGATGGCGATGTGTGATCGGATCGCCGTTCTGTTCGACGGTTGCCTCGAGCAGTACGGCACGCCTGCCGACGTGTACGAACGACCTGCGACGGCAGCGGTCGCCCGGTTCTTCGGCGAGCCGTCGATGAACATCGTCAGAGGTCTCGTCGAGGCGGACGGCTCGTCGCGTCGTGTCTGGGTGCTCGGCCGGCCCCTTCCGGTCGGCACGACCGAGATCGACCGATATCACGGGCGAGAGGTGCTCATCGGTGTGCGCCCCGAAGACCTGGTGGCCGGAGCGCCGACGACCGACAGCGTCGAGGTGCACGTGCAGACGACGGAGCCGGTCGGCTATCAGACGATGGTGAACGCATCAACGCCTTGCGGCGTGCGCATCGACTGCGTCACGTCCGGCCGTCCGCCCCGGCCGGGAACGGTGCTCGACCTCGCGCTGCCACGCGACCGGATCCACGTCTTCGATGCCGGGACCGGGATGGCGATCTTTCACCCCCCGGCGTGAACGTCCTGTCGTCCCGTCCGACACCGAGGAGCGTCGACCTCGTACCAGCTCGTTGGGCAGCGCGGCACGGTCGGGCATCGGGAATTCAACCCGTCCGCCGGACTCGGTGTGCGTGCGCCGACCGGGGTGGACGATGCGTGACCTCGGAGACACCACTCGACGGCGGCTGTCCGGTGCGGATGCCGTCGTCGAGTGGCTGGCCTGCGTACGAGGTCAGGCAGCGGTTGTGAAGTGTTGGTCGGACATCGAGTCTTCGTCGGTCTTCCGCCCGACGAAGAGCCCGGTGAGCGCCAGGGCCACCAGCAACACGCCGGGGATCACGAAGAACCAGGTGAACAGTGTGAAGTCCGGCAGGCTCGACACCTTGTCGTAGTTCACTTGCTGCTCCTGCATGGTCGTGACGAGCGGCTCGTAGTGGTCGAGCCCGGCCGGCACCTGTTCGAAGATGGCGACGTTGGCCTCCATCAGCCCGAGCAGGCCGCCGAAGTCTTCTTCCATCTGCGGGAGTTGCTGGATCATGGTGGTGATGCCGACGAACTGCGCAGCCATGAACGCCTGCACGTCTTCTTCGGGCATACCCATCGCCTCAGAGAGCGCCGGCACCATGTTCTCGGCGTCGACACCGACGGCAGTGAAGCCGGCGAGGTAGCCGTTGAACTTGTCGATGTTCTCCTGCGTCATCGCCGGAACGACGTCGCCGAGCGGCACGAACACGTCGTAGTAGTAGTCGGCCGTCGTTTGCACGTTCTGCTCGTCCATGATCGGCCCGAACGCGTCGATCATCTGTTGGCCACCGTCGGCCTTGTCCGGGAGGCCCATCACGAAGGGAGCGGCGATCAAAGCCACCCCCACGGCGAGTACGGCCCACATCATCTTGCGGATCATGTCATCCGCCCCTTTCTGGTGGCCGCGTCGTTGAGGCCTCCATCGATCCATGGTGCGCCGACGCGCGGTGATGCGGTACAGACTTTGGTCCCAATCTGCATCAACCACCACGGTGAGGCGTTGTTCGTTGCAGAGTTCGGGACTTTCGACCCTGATGGGTCAAATCGGTCAGGCGTACGCTGCAGGAGTAGGCACAAGCAGGCACGAGCCGGGATCCGCATGACGAACTTCCTCACCAGCCAGGAGATGCAAGACCTGATCAGCGTCGACCGGTCCACCGTCTACCGCATGGCCGAGGACGGGCGACTTCCTGCCGTCAAGGTCGGACGACAGTGGCGGTTCCCCGCCGACCGGGTCGCGGCTCTGTTCGGGCTGTCCGACCCGGCGGACGCCGTATCTGCCACGGAGCCGACGCCGCCTGGGGCCCGTCCCGCCGATCTCACTCGACTGCTCCAGCCGGAGGTCGCACAATCGATCGCCGATCTGATGGGTGAGCTCTTCGGGGTGATGGTCGTGATCACCGACATGCAAGGCGTCCCGATCACGGCGGTGGCGAACCCCTGCGGGTACTACGCCGCGATCGCAGATCAGCCGGGCGCCGTCGAGGCCTGCCTGTCGCAGTGGCGGCTGTTCGCCGAGGAACCTCATGTCGCTCCGCGTTGGGTGCGGACACATCTGGGCTTCCTGTGCGCGAGAACGTTCGTCTGGGTCGACCTGAAGCCGGTCGGGATGATCGTCGTCGGCGGCGTCAGTCCGCCGGCCTGGCCACCGGCGTCCGAGTTCGTCGGAGCGATCGCCGATGAGGTCGGTGTTCCACACGCCGTGCTGCACGACGCCGTCGACGAGACGTTCCGCCTCGACATCGACGAGCAACGCCGGGTGCTCCGCCTCCTCCCGCAGATGGGTGATCTCGTCTCGCAGCTCGCCTCCGCACGAAGTCGGCTCGGCGAACCGATCGATCTGCTCGCCGCACGACTCGGCGGCACCGGCACTTCGCACACCAACGACTACTCGACTCCCCAAGGAGGGGACGGATCATGAAACAACTACTCGTACTCGGAGCCGGCACGGCCGGGACGATGGCCGTCAACAAGCTGCGGCCCCATCTGCCTGACGACGAATGGGCGATCACGGTGGTCGACGCAACGCCCGAGCACCACTATCAGCCCGGCTACCTCTTCATCCCGTTCGGGACCTATCAGCCCGACGAGGTGGTGAAACAGAAGGCCACCCTCCTCACCGATGGCGTCGACCTGCTGATGGGCGAGGTCGATGTCGTGAAATCCGACGAGTCACTCGTCGTCCTCACCGATGGTCGGGAGCTCGCCTACGACCAACTGATCATCGCAACCGGCACCCACCCCCGACGCGATCAGACCGAGGGTCTCGACGGCGACCAGTACGGCATCACGGTCCACGACTTCTACACCCTCGAAGGGGCGACTCGACTGGCCGAAGTGCTCGACGGGTGGGAGGGCGGCCGCCTCGTCGTCAACATCGTCGAGATGCCGATCAAGTGCCCGGTTGCGCCGCTCGAGTTCATGTTCCTGGCCGACGCGTTCTTCACCGAACGTGGCATCCGGGATCGCGTCGACCTGACGTACGTCACGCCTCTCGATGCCGCATTCACGAAGCCGGTCGCGGCGAAGCACCTCGGGGCCATGCTGGAACACCGTGAGATCGCCCTCGAGCCCGACTTCATGACGATGGAGGTCGACGGAGACCGCAACATGCTCGTCAGCTACGACGAGCGCGAGATCCCCTACGACCTCCTGGTCACGGTGCCCGTCAACATGGGTGCCGACTTCGTGGAGCGCTCCGGCCTCGGTGATGAACTGAACCACGTCGAGGTCGACAAGCACACGTTCCTGTCCGACGACCACGACAACATCTTCGCCCTCGGCGATGCCTCGAACATCCCGACCTCCAAAGCCGGTTCGGTGGCGCACTTCGCGGTCGACGTGTTCGTCGACAACTTTCTGCAACACATCGCCGGTCGGCCGATGACCGGGAAGTTCGACGGGCACGCCAACTGCTTCATCGAGTCCGGGAACGGTAAGGGCCTGTTGATCGACTTCAACTACGACGTCGAGCCGCTGCCCGGCAAGTATCCGTTGCCCGGCATCGGGCCGTTCTCGCTCCTCAAGGAGACCGAGGCCAACCACTGGGGCAAGCTGATGTTCAAGTGGACGTACTGGAACGTCCTGCTTCCCGGACGCGACCTGCCGATCGCAGCGCAGATGTCGATGGCCGGTAAGGAACGTGTCGAGCGGGCCGTCGGGGCGTCGTCATGAGCATCACCGAACTCCCGGTCGATCGGCTCGAGGCGCTCGAGACCAAGATCGACCTGTTGACCGAGCAGATGGCGGTGTTGACGGCCGAGGCCGGGCTCCGTCGTCGCCAGCGCGAGTCATTCGAGGATCTGACGAGTGATCTCACCCGGGTCTCGGAGGATGCGATGGCGATGGCGACCCGGGAGCTCGAGACGCTGTCCCGGACGGCTGATCTCGCCGACACCGTCCGGCTCCTTCGTCGTCTGGTCGAGGTGGCGCCGACCCTCGAACGGGCGCTCGTCGGGTTGAGCGCCGCGACGTCCCTCGTCGACGACGTGGCGCCCCTCGGCTCCGACGTGATGGTGGTGTTGACCGACCGCCTCGACGAGCTCGAGCGCAAGGGTTACTTCCGTATGGCCGGCGCCGCGGTCGGGGTCGCCGACCGAGTCGTCACCAGCTTCGACGAGAGCGATGTCGAGCAGCTCGGCGACAACGTCGTGGCGATGCTCGAGGCACTCCGTGACGTCACCCAGCCCGAGATGCTGGCGTTCCTGACGCGGATGATCGACGCCGTGCAGGCCGAGCAGCAGGCCGTCGAGATGGAGCCGGCCGAGCCCCCCGGCCTGTGGGCGCTCGCCCGCCAGGTCCGGGACCCCGACGTCCGTCGAGGCATGGCGCGGGCGTTGCACACGCTCCGGGCCGTCTCGGCCGAGACCGGGCCCCACGCCGCCCCGTCGGCAGCAGCCGATCGAACCCAACCCACCCCACCACTCGAAGGAGAGAACACGTGAGCACAGCAACCATCGCCGGTCAGTCGGTCAGCGTCAACGACGAGGGCTTCATGACCGAGTACGACGAATGGAACGAGGACCTCGGCCGCGAGCTGGCCTCGATGATCGGCATCGACGAGATGACCGATGATCACTGGGCAGCCATTCGCTTTCTGCGCAGCGACTTCGCCGAGCAGGGCGAGACGCCGACGCTGCGTCGCGTCACCAAGGTCGGGGGGATCCCGACGAAGCAGCTGTTCGTCCTGTTCCCGAAGAAGCCGGCCAAGAAGATGGCCTACATCGCCGGAGTCCCGAAGCCCAAGGGCTGCGTCTGAGCACGACACGACACGAAACGAGGAGAACACATGACCGACACCAAGACCACGACCGAAACCACCACCTCCGTCGTCCCGGATTTCGGTGACGACGACAGCGATCGCAAGATCTGCTTCATCTGCTCCAAGGGCAACCTCGACATGGCGTACCCAGCGCTGATCATGGCGAACGGCGCGCTCGGCGAAGGGATCGAGACCCACATCTTCTTCACCTTCTGGGGTCTCGACATGATCAACAAGAAGACCATGGACGATCTCAAGTTCACCCCACTCGGCAATGCGGCGATGCACATGCCGCCCGGAATGGGCAAGCTGTCGGAGAAGCACATGCCTCAAGGCCTCGGCGGGTTGCCGGGCATGACCGGCATGGCGACCAAGATGCTGAAGAAGCAGATCGCCGACCTCGACGTGCCCGAGGTGCCCGAGTTCCTGCAGATGCTGTCCGACATGGGCGCTCAGCTCTGGGCCTGCCAGATGTCGGTCGACATGATGGATCTCGAGAAGGACGACCTCTTCGACGAGGTCATCGATGTCATCAACGTCAGCGAATTCATGGAGCTGTCAGACGGCGCACAGATCATCTTCGTGTGACGCACGAGGCGCCGCCACGACCCTCCGGGAAACCTGCTGCTCGATCAGAGCGATCGGGGGTTCGTGGCCGCTCCACGCTGACGTCGAGGAGTGGCCCGAGGTAGCGTCGGCTTCGCCATGAATCCATCCGACCAGATCCCGCCATTCCCGAGTGTGGGTCATACGCCGAGTCGACGTTTGAAGCGTCAGGAAATCGTCGACCACCTCGCGGCACTTCCGTTGTTCGCCGGCTGTTCCAAGCGCGAACTGCGTCATCTGGCCGGCCTGACTCGACACCACCAACTCGGTGTCGGCGAGCACGTGTTCGAGCAGGGAGCACCGTCGAGCGCGGCGTACGTGATCGTCGCCGGGCATGTCGAGGTCCGGCGCCACCGTCAGCCGATCGCAGAGCTGGGTCCGGGTGACGTGGTCGGTGAGCTGAGCCTGCTGTTGCGACGTGACCACTCGGCGACCGTGAGTGCGCTCACTCCGATCGAAGTCGTCGCCCTGCCCCGTGATGCGTTGCAGGAGGCTGTGGAGGATGTGCCCGGTCTGGGGTGGAACTTGCTGCAGGCCGTTGCCGCGCGTCTCTCGACCGACGACATCGGGTCGGACTGACGACCCAGTTCCCACGATCGCGTTCCGCGAGTCGTCGAGCGTGCGTCGGACGACCGGTCGCGTCGCCGCCGACCGCTGGCCGGGTCAGCGACCGAGCAGCTGGCCGAGCCACCCCGCCCGCGGTGAGTCGGATGCCGAGCAATCACAGCGGTCCGCCGGGGCGACGTCACCGAGGACGCTCTCGACGTGTGCGCCGCAGCCGCGCCACGACGGCTTCCGGCACGCTGCGCAGGTGGTTCGTTGACACATGTTCGGTCTCCTGGGTCGTTCGGTCGGACCAGCGTCTCGGGTCCGATGATCTCGTTGCCTCCGACGCCCTCGACCTGGTGTCGACGGCGACATTCGTAATGTACGGACAATTGCGCGGAGGTGCAACCCGGCGGATCGGCCCACCGATGCTCAGCTGCCCCCGACGCCGGCTCGTCAGACGGCGTCGTGCTCGGGGACGGGTTCGCTCCGGAGGAAGGCGCTCATCATCGCATTGACGACGTCCGGTTGATCCTGCTGGACCCAGTGGCTCGCATCGGGGAGGTAGCGGAGTGTCAGGTCAGCGACGAGTTCTTCGGTCCCTTCGGTGAGTTCCCGGCCAAGCGCTGCATCCTGCTCGCCCCACACCATGAGTGTCGGCGTCGGGATCACGGAGGGTTCCGATTTCAACGCCTCACGCATCCCGAAGGGCAGGGCGCGGTACCAGTTGATCATTGCACGCAGCGCCCCCGGTTCGGAGGCGGCGCGCCGGAACGGCCGGATCGCCGCGTCGTCGAAGCGCTCCGGGTGAACTGCCATGTCGGTGAACGCCTTGCCGATCGCCTCGGCATCGTTTCGACCGAGCGCCCATTCCGGGAGCCACGGCAGCTGGAAGAAGAACATGTACCACGAATTGCGAAGTTGACGGAACGTTCTGAGACCCTCGAAGAACCGGGTCGGGTGGGGCACGTTCATGATCACCAGACGGTCGAGCGGGCGCACCTGATCGATCGCGAACTGCCAGGCCAGTGCCGCGCCCCAGTCATGGCCGATCAGGACGACCTCGGACGCGTCGGCTGCATCGATCAGCGCGGCGACGTCGTCGACGAGTAGGGAGGTGCGGTAGTCACGCCGGCGCGTCGGTCGAGGCCGGGTGGCGCCGTACCCGCGCAGGTCGGGTGCCCACGCGCGATAGCCGAGTTCGGCGAGCACGGGCAGCTGGTGACGCCAGCTGTAGCCGAGTTCCGGGAAGCCGTGTAGGCACACTGCCAACCGGTCGCCCGACCCTTCCTCCAACACGTGGAAGTCGAAGCCGTTTGCGTTGACCGTCCGTTCGCCCATCTCGGCATCCTGTCAGGCGGTTCGCCGACCCGTTCTGCCGCCGGCTCAAGGGGAGGCGGCGCCGTGTTCGAGAAGGTCGTCGTCCTCTTCTGTCGGTTGACCGCAGCGGCGGACGCATGGCGTCGCGCCCGACTCGTCACAGGGCGAGCACGGGCCCCAGGAGCGCCTGGTCCGGAACCACGATGGTCGGCACCGTCGGATGGTGGACGAGTGCGTTGGCCACCGACCCGAGCAGCAGCCGATCCAGCACGCCCTGACCGCGGGAGCCGACGACGAGGAGGTCGGCATCGTCGCTCGTCGCTCGGAGCGCAACCCGCGGGTCCCCGCGCGATCACGCGCAACTCCACCGGCGGATGACCTTCGAGATCGCCCAGGACTGCCGTCACACCGGATTCGAGGTCCTCACGAGCTCTGGCGCGTCCGCGTCCTCGGGCGACAGCGACAGTGCTTCACCGATCACTGACTCGTACGCGCGCACGGCGACGACACGAGCGGACCGACGGACATGCGTCAGCGTCCACCACAGCGCGCCCTGAGCATGCACGGACCCATCAAAGCCGACCACGACATCGAGGTGTTCGTCGAACCGGTCGCATCCCGTGAGGGATCAGTGCCACGGGCACGCTCGAGTGTCGCGCGCAGTAGGCGCCGATCGAGCCGAGCGCGAGACCACCCCGGGCGCTCCACCCTCGGGTCCCGACCACGAGTAGCTCGGAGCCCTCCGCCAGGTGGACCAGACCAGGACCGGCACGGGACTCGATCACGGCGCCCGTACCTGTCAGCGACGGGGCATGCTCCTCGAGGAATCTCTGCAAGAGCAAGATTGCTTCGCTTCGGTATGGCCCACCGGTGCGGTCGGGCCCGTCGACGGCGCTGAATCCGTATTCGAACGGACCCGCCACGAATGTCATCACGGGAATGACGGTGCCGAGGTCATCGGCATGGTCGACCGCCCACCGGAGTGCTGCCGCCGACCCGGCAGAGCCGTCGACTCCGACGGTCACGATCCGGTCCTGCGTCGGCGACTCGCTCATGATTCAACGCTGACTGGTCACGATGCTGATGGTCAGAGAACTTGGTCACAACGCGCGGGGAAGTCGTTGGTCGGTCGATCTCGCCGACGTGAGCCACGACCGCGCCCGAACGGTTCGTCGAGCCCGCCGATCGGGTCGAGCCCGAGCGTGCTCGCCGAACGGGTTGGTGGGCCCGGAGCCCAGCTCGACCGCCACCGAGCAGGATCGCCCGCGGCGGTTCGACAGCGGCCGGTCCATGCCGTTGCGTCGGCCGTGCGACGTGGGATGATCCGACCTGGTGGATGCATCTGACGGTCGAACCGAATCCGATCTGCAGCAGTGGGGGAGTCGAACGGTCCTGCTCGGCAGGGCGCTCGTCGTCGGCGCCGTCGTCATGACCATCGCATCCCTCGTACTGGTCCAACGGATCTCGCGCACGTACGAGGACGCCTTGGCCGTCACCATCGATTCCGCCTTGCTCGTCTCGGACGCGGCGGTGCCCATCAGCGATCTCACCGGTGACCTCGCCGAGTTGGCGGTCACGCTCGCCGACGGGCTCGAGAGCTCTCGAGAGGTGCTCGACTCGACCCGCCAGGTGCTCTCCAGCGTCGGCGTGGCGTCGTCGACCAATCTCGCCGAAACTGCGACCGTGGCCGCGGACATCTCCGATCGGCTCGCTGGGGTGATCGAAGCGATCGAGCGCTTCATCCCCGGTGACACGGAGAGCTTGGCCGAGGAGTTACGCGTGTTCGCGGACGGGCTCGATCCGCTCAGCGATCAACTCGTTGCGCTCGGTGATCAACTCGTCGGGGCATCCGAGCAGCTGGACGCGGCCGACACATCGGTGGCTGCGCTCGTCGCGGACGTGCGCGCGTTGGCGGACTCGATCGATGGGCTCACGCCGACCTTCGGCGCACTCGCCGTCACCGCCGAGGAACTGCATGAGCGCGCCGAGGGCGCAGCGACCCGGCTCGGTCCCGATACGTGGTTGCTGCGTCTGCTCGTGATCCTGGGTGGGGTGGTCGTCGCGATCATCGGTGTGGCGATCGAGCGTTTCGCCCGTCTGGTCACCGATCGCCGAATCGTCGTGACCTGAGGATTTCGCGAGACCACCTGTGGTGTCGTGACGAGACCTTCGACAGCGCACCCGCCAACACCTCCAACACCGGCCAACGGAGGACAACGACCAGGCTGAACCAGCCCATCGGCGGGCCGAGTGACCCGGAGACCGGGATGGCCGTGCATCATCCGGCGGTCGACGGTGTCTGGAGCAGGCGTGCGAACAGGACCTTCGACCCGGGTGGGGCGCCGGTGGACGTCGTAGGTTGAGCCCGTGAACTGCCGCGCCTCTGCCGCCACCCTGGTGGTATCGGTGGTTGTCGTGGGCGTCGGTTGCGGCGTCGGCACCGGCGATCAGGCGGTGATGCCGCAGGTGGAGAGCGAGGCCCCACCCAGCCTCGACGGTTCGAAGGGCTGGCGCGAGCAGGATCTTCCCGGGGTCGGCCACGCTGTTGGTGTGCAGCAGGCCACGTACGAGTTCGTCATCCCGCCGGGCGCCAGTGACGCGGTGGCGGCGGGTGAGCCGCTGCGCATCGTGCCGGCGCACTTCGAGGCCAAGGTCGGTGAGTCGGTGCGGATCGTCAACAACGATCGTCGGGGGCACAACGTGGGCCCGTGGTACGTCGGCTCGAGCGAGACGCTCACGCAGAAGTTCACCTCGGCCGGCATCTACGAGGGCCTGTGCAGCGTGCATCCGAGCGGTGCCATGGTCCTCGAGGTCACCGACACCTGAACCGTGCGACGCCGGGGTGCCGCCGACGTGACCAAGGTCGCGGACGCCTGATCGAACCGTCGACTCGTCGACGTATCCGACCCGGAGGCCGTCGACGTCGACGTAGCGGGGCTCGTACGGGAAGTGGTCGAGCCCTGCGATGCGATCGTCGGGCGTGCGAACGAGTCGATCCCCGCCGGCGTGGCCTGTGGCTCCGTCATCGCGGGAACGTACGACCTGCGCGGACCGGCGGCTCCCGGAGGCTGTCGCGGGTCGACCGTCAGCGGCGGATCAGCGCGCCGATTCGGCGTGGGTCCTTCATCACGCCGATGGCGGCGGCCAGCCGGAGCGCGGGATCGATCGCGTACGGGGTGACGTAGATGCCGCCATGGACCCGGGTGGCGAACAGCTCGTCGAGCGGCCGTTCCGCGGCGGTCGGGTCGAGTCGGTCGTGCAACGTGAGGAGGCCGTTGAGCGCAGCGGTGGTCGCAGGCGGGAACGTCTCGACGTCGAGTGCCTGCGCGCCGGCGAACGCGATCTCGAAGACGGGATGCGTGAGCGACTCGGTCAGCGACACTCCGGCCGTGTTGACCGACACGTTGATCGCCCGGTCGGCCGTTGCCCACACCTCGGCAGCGAGCATCTTGCCCACGTATTGGGCGCTCTGGTAGCTGCCGCCCTGGATGGAGACGACGCCGCGGTTGGCCGAGGTCGTGCCGACGGTCGTGTGGCCGTCGCCCGTCCCGAGGGCGCGCAGGCGATCCAGCGTGCGGAGCCACCTCGGCGCGTTGGCGCGGCGGGTTGCTTCGGCGGCGAGCTCGGCCTCGGTGAGAACCCCGCAGGTCGTCGGTGACAGGAGCATCGCCACGCCCTGCACCAGCCCGTTGGGGAGCGCATCGACGATGGCGTTCATCGCGGCGGTCAGCCTCCACTCCCGGGCGTGCCCTGCGGCGTAGGCGTAGAGGCCGAGGTCGGTGCGCTCGCCGATCGCGAACTCTTCGACGGTGGCGCGCACCCGGTGCGGGTCGGTGAGCAGGTCGGTGCCGCCCGGGACCCATCGCAGTGTGCCGGCGAGGTCGTCTCGCTGGAGGAGGTCGGTGGGTGGGTCGGCGACGTCGATCCACAGCACGTCGGCACCGCCCTCGAGCCACAGTCGGGTGGGTGCGAGTTCGGCCCCGGCACCCAGCATCGCAATGCGACGTCCGGAGAGATCGATGCCGTCGGTGCCTGCCTCGTCGACGAGCCACGAGATGGCGTCGGCCACCGAGGCCGATGCCGAGCCGCGAGCGACCATCGCCGACACGGCGTCGACCAGCGCGCTCCCCTCGTGGGTGGTGCCGCCGAGTGTGACCTGCGGATGCAACCGCGAGTTCCCACCGAAGTGCCGGACCTCGGTCGCGAGTGGCTCGGCCGAGCGCGCCACGGCGTCGTCGATCGGGGTGCCCTCGGGTTGCACCACGAGTCGCTCACCGGCGGCAGCCACGACGGCGCGGGCGATCTCTGCGCGAGTGCTCGATCCGGCGCGGGCGGCCTCGAAGCGCGGCAGCACCTCGGGGTACGACTTCCGGAACGCAGCCGGGTCGCGGGGCACCCCGGCGGCGCCGAGTTCATCCGGGAAGCGGGACACCGCCGCGCGGAGCGCCGCGTGAAGGTGCGCCGTCGCCGACCCTGAGTCGACGAACCCGATCCCCAGGTTCGATTCGTCCTGCACGCAGCGAGTCTGGCACGACGGCTTCGGAGGCTCTCGACGAGGTCAGTTCACGATGCGTCTCGGCCGAGCACGATCGGTCAGTCGCCACACCTCGTCAACCAGTTCGGCTCGCCATCGTCGAGGACGAGGTTGCCGTCGTTGAGCACGTTGGTGTCATCGGCCAGCGTGAACTCGATCGAGAAGGGGATCGCCTCGGGGAACGTGATCGGGCCGTTCGGCGTGTCGAGCTCGAGTTCCGAGACCTCGCCAACCGAGAGGACCTCGGCGCCGATGATCGACCCCGTGGTGCTCTCGACGTAGTCGGTGCAGACGCTCTCGCCGAAGGCGACCGGCACGGCCGGGTGCAGCGTCGCGAGCAGATGTTCGGCGTCGCCCTCGACGTGGTCGGACACGAATTGGTCGAAGAACTCTGCGACGGCGGCCTCGTTGTCGATGAGGTCCTGCGCCTGCTGTTCGTCCAGTTCGTCCGGGTCGAACGGTGCAGCACCGGAGGCAGCCGGTGGCTCGAAGTCGAAGCACTCCGACTCGAAGACCGGGCCCTCGTCGGCGTCGACCTCGAAGCTCGTGCCGGGGCCTTCGAGAAGCGTCGGCAGCAGATCGATCGAAGCGGCGCCCGGATCGGACGACTGGAGTTCCACGCGCTCGAGTTCATGGGTGCCGTACGAGTTGATACCCATCGGCGCGTCGAAGGCGCCGCCCTGCACAGGAATCTGCAGTGCTTCGCCGTTGTTGATCGTCGGCCCCTCGACCCAGATCCAGCCGCCGTCGAGGCCGTAGACCTCGCCGCGGACCCAGATGCCCGAGGCGGTTTCCTGCTCGTCGACCGGCTGATGCCGGACGTTCACGCACAGTTGCGCGAGGCCCGGCGCGGTGGGCGGATCGACGCTGTCATCGATGGGTTCGTCATCGGTCGACACGTCGTCGCCGCCATCGTCGTCGTCATCACCATCGTCACGGTCGACATCGTCGTCGCCGGCGGATTCGTCGTCGTCGGCCGGTGCGTCGTCGCCCGTGCCGATCAGCAGATCGTCGTCGGAGCCATCGACAGCTCCGGCGGATTCGTCGTCGCCGGCGGTGTTCGGCGGGCTCATCTCGAACCAGATGTCGTCGAGGTCGCCCTCCTGGCCGGCGGCAACGTCCGCGAGGTCGACGGCGAGGCTGGTCGTGCCGTCGGGGTTCTGCAGTTCGACGGCGTCGAGGTAGACGCAGAGGTACACGTCGTCGCAGCGAGGGCCGTTCTGATGGCTCGACCCGCCGTCCTTGTCGTCCTTGGAGAAGTACCCCTCCGGTGTGTCGGCGACCACGGCATAGCTGCCGGCTGTGGGAGGCGTGAAGCTCAGCGACACCTGTCCACTCGCGTCGGTGGTTCCCTTGGCATGCACCGTGCTCGCGCTGGACGAGTCGATGACTCGAACGGCGACTCCACTCAGTGAGGCGCCTGCCGTGTCACGGGCCTCGGCCGTGAGCGCGGTTGCTCCGGCGGACGCCGGCTCGGGCGCGGCATCGCCCTGGTCCCCGCTGGTGAACAGGAGGATGCCACCGACGAGTGCGATGACTCCGCCGAGGGAGGCGACTGCTGCGCTGGTACGGGTGAGCTTCATGGGCAACAATCGGCACGTTCGCCCCGAGTCTCAAGCTCTCGTCGGCCGAGGGACTGCGAGCTGCGAGCGCAATCGGTCGTCTCGAGCGGCGTGGGACGTCGCGTTCTGAGGCCTGACCGGCGTCGTTGCATCCGCCGACCGAGCCTCGATGGGACTCGGTCGTACGCGGCTGCGGCGTGTTCGGCGCCACGGAGGTGACCGTTTGCCGGCAGGGTGACGCCGGATCTCGTTGTTGAGACCGCGCCGTGCTCGGGGACGGGTTCGCTCCGGAGGAGGGACGTCAGCGTCGCGTTGACGACGACCGGTTGATCCTGCCCGGTGGCTCGATCAGGGGACGATCTCATCTCGCCGCAGGCGTTCTACCAGTGGCAGGCGAGTCCGCTCGACAACAGCGATCTATGCGCATCTTCTGAGAGAATGCGGCCGTGCACGACCTTCTCCGATTCGACGGC
>CAWBYE010000016.1:0-73361 GCA_963792905.1 uncultured Acidimicrobiaceae bacterium | reverse complement strand
CCGCCGACTGTCGCCCGCCAGTGGCATGGGACCACCTGGCGATGAGTTGCGCCAGTGGGATGGGACCACCTGAGCGCCAGTGATGGGACCACCTCCCGGGGTCCACCAGTGCCGGTGCCGTTGAGGGTGCACTGGTCGTCGTTCCGATCAACGGGTTGAGGAAGGACGGCCGATGGCGTTCCGGGAGGTTCGTGTGTACGAAGTCAGAGAAGTGCTCCGGTTGTGGCTGGACGGTGAGGGGTTGCGTTCGATCGAGCGGTTGTCGGCGGTGGACCGCAAGACGGTCCGCCGCTACGTGACCGCGGCGACCGAGCTCGGCCTGGTCCGTGATGGCGGCGTCGCCCAGCTCGGTGACGAGTTCATCGCTGCGGTGGTGGAGGTGGTGCGTCCGCATCGCAGCGACGGTCACGGTGACGCCGTGGCAGCGGCTGGTCGCTGAGCACGACACCGTGGCGGGTTGGGTGGCTGAGGAGTTGACGGGGGTCAAGATCCACGAACTGCTCGGCCGCCGCGGTGTGGTGGTGCCGTTGCGCACGGTGCAGCGCTACGTCCGTGACGAGTGCGGCCGCCACCGCGGACGCGGTCCGACGGTGCGGGTCGCGGATGGTGAGCCGGGCGATGAGTTGCAGGTCGACTTCGGTCGGATGGGTCACCTCGACGTGGATGGCCGCCGGCGGGTGGTGTGGGCGCTGATCTTCACGGCCAGCTTCTCGCGGCACTGCTTCGTGTGGCTGTCGCACCGTCAGACCCTCGACGATGTGATCGACGGGTTCGAAGCCGCCTGGGCGTTCTTCGGTGGGGTGTTCCGCACCGTGATCCCCGACAACTTGAAGGCGATCGTGATCGATGCGGATCCACTGACGCCGAGGTTGAACGAGGCGTTCGTCGAGTACGCGCAGGCCCGCGGGTTCCATGTCGATCCGGCCCGGGTGCGCCGCCCGCAGGACAAGCCGCGCGTCGAACGTGCGGTGCAGTTCGTGCGGAACTCGATGTGGGCCGGTGAGACGTTCATCGATCTCGCCGATGCGCAACGCCACGCCGAGGCGTGGTGCCGGGTCCGCGCCGGGCAACGGGTGCACGGCACGACCCAATGCCCACCCATCGAGCTGTTCACGCTCGAAGAGCAACCACGGTTGTTGCCGGCGCCGACCGTCCGATACGACCTGCCGATCTACACGACGGCGAAGGTGCATCGGGATCATCACATCGAAGTCGCCAAGGCGCTCTACTCGGTCCCCGGCGATCTGATCGGCAGCCGTGTCGACGTGCGCGCCGACCGCCAACTGGTGCGCATCTACGCACACGGTCAGCTGGTCAAGACCCATCCCCGTCAGCAGCCCGGCCGTCGGGTCACCGACCCGAACGACCTGCCCGACGGCACCGCCGTGTACGCGTTGCGTGACATCGACCACCTCCGCCGCCTCGCCGCCGGCCACGGCCCCGCGATCGGCGACTACGCCGCGGCGTTGTTGGACATCCCGTTGCCGTGGACCAAGATGCGTCAGGTCTACGCCCTGCTCGGACTGGTGAAGAAGTGGGGCCCCGAACGGGTCGACGCAGCATGCGCGCGGGCGCTCGAGGTCGACGCCGTCAACGTCGCCCTGATCGGACGGATGCTCGAACGCGGCACCGAGAACACCACCATCCAGCCGGCCCTGCCAGGCACCGTCGTGACCGGCCGGTTCGCCCGCGATCCCGACCACTTCGCCGTCCGCGCCGGAGGTGAACGATGAACCCGACACCGGTCGTCACCCCCGAACTCAAGGCGCTGTTGCGTCGGGTCAAGCTCGGCCGCTGCCTCGACACCCTGCCCGAACGACTCGCCCTCGCGACCACCGGCCAGATGGGTCACGCCGAGTTCCTCGAACTCGTCCTCGCCGACGAAGTCTCCCGCCGCGAGACCAGCTCGGCTGCGCTGCGGGCCCGCACCGCCGGCCTCGACCCAGCCATGACCCTGGACCGCTGGGACGACACCGCCCAGATCACCTACGACCGCAACGTGTGGAACGAACTCTGCTCACTGCGCTTCGTCGAGTCCGGCCACAACGCGTTGATCCTCGGACCGGTCGGGGTCGGCAAGACCTTCCTCGCCACCGCCCTCGGTCACGCCGCCGTCCGACGCCGATTCAGCGTCCACTTCGAACGCTGCGACCGACTCCTCAAACGACTCCGCGCATCACGACTCGACAACAGCCACGACACCGAGATCCGCAAACTCCTGCGCGTGGACCTGCTCATGATCGACGACTTCGCACTCACCGCGCTGGACCCGCTCGACACCGCCGACGTCTACGAATTGATCGTCGAACGCCACCGCAGCGCCACGACGGTCGTGACCTCGAACCGGACGCCGATCGAGTGGCTCGGCCTGATGGCCGACCCGCTGCTGGCCCAGTCCGCGATCGACCGGCTCCAATCGGCCGCCCACGAACTCGTCCTCGACGGCGAGTCCTACCGGCAACGCCAACGACCCGGCATCAACGAACCACTTGACCAACCACCCACGGGGCCGCGAACATCACGACGCCGACGCTGACACCCCGGGAAGTGGTCCCATCACACTGACGCTCGAGTGGTCCCATCAAGCTGGCGGGCGACATCCGCCGACCGATGGCATCCGCAATCTCCCGACCTCGGCTCTCAGAGGCCTTGAGGTAGCGCAGGCTTGCTGCGCTCGACGCATGGCCCATCATCGCCATCACCTCCCGGAGTGACGCTCCGGCCGTCGCGGCCTCGGTGCCGGCGAGGTGGCGCAGGTCGTGGAAGCGCACATGCGGAAGACCAACCGACGATCGGGCCTTCGAGCAACGCGGAGCAAAGTAGGTGTTGAGCAGCGGGCCACCTCGTAGCGACGTGAACACCAACGAGTCGGATTGCGCGTCGTCGACGTACTGATCGATGTGAAGGACAAGTCGCAGGGTGATCGCCTCGGGGATCGCGACCGTCCGCACCGCTCGATCCGTCTTCGGCGGGCCAAGTGTCGGACCCACGCCCTTGATGTCGTTCAGCGCTCGCGACACCCGCAGCTCCGATCGGTCGAGGTTGACGTGTTCGACCGACAGTCCGGCCAGCTCGCCGAACCCCAAGCCCGACGCCGCAGCCGTCCACACCAAGCACTCGAATCGTGGATGGATCGCACCCGCCAACGCGCGCACGTCGTCCCACGTGAGCAAGGGGCGTTCGATCATCTGCTCGGCTGAAGCGCCTTTGATCCGCACCGGGTTCTGACGCAGCAGGTCGTCCTCGACGGCAGTCGACATGATCGTTCGGAACAGTCGGTAGATCTTCGCGATCGTGTTCTGGTGCAGCGAACCGCGAGACAACTCACCGTGCCAACCACGCACGTCGACCGGTCGGATGTCGCAGAGGCTCACTTCAGCGAACGTCGGTGTGATGTGTCGAAGCTGGCCTTCGTAGATCTGCTTCGTGCGTGGCCGCACTGGCCGCTGCTCGATCCACCAGCTCGAGTACTCGCCGAACGTGATCTTGCCGGCGTCGGGGTCGACCCAGTCACCGCGGACCATGTCGGCTTCGACGGTCGACAGCCATCGCCTCGCATCGGTCTTCGCAGCGAAGGTGTGATCGGCGGATATCTGTTTGCCGAGGTGCCGGTAGCGGGCTTGGAACTCTTGCCGCTGGGCAGCTTGCGGATGCTGCCGAATGAACGGGCTCGGGCCATGAGGGTCTCCTCGTGCTCGGTGCCAGAATCTCTAGGCACGTCTAGGCACGTCTAGGCACGGAATGGCCGCTGAGACCGCTCGGCGTTACAAAAGTTCCGGTCAGAAACTCTCTGACCTGGACTTTCGCGTGGAGCGGACGACGGGAATCGAACCCGCATCATCAGCTTGGAAGGCTGAGGTTCTAGCCGTTGAACTACGTCCGCGTATGTGGCCGACACGATACCCCGGCCGACCGCGCCGACGACCTACGAATCCGTGAACCAGATCCGGTCGATCTCGATCGGTACGTCGACAGCCTCGACCGGATCGAACCGCAGTGCCACGATCGTGCCCTGCCAGCCGGCGAACGTCGACATGTCGAGGTCGTAGTCGACGAACTCTCCCGAGCTGTCGAGGGTGAACAGCGTGGACTTCGCCTCGTCGTAGTCGAGGTCGTCACCGGTGACGAAGAACAGCTGACCGGCGTTGTCGATCCCGGCCGGCACCTTCATGCGGATGCGCAGCCGATCGAACTCAGCCGGGATCGTCAGATTCGAAGCAAGCAGGAACGGATCGAGCCCCGACGGTGTGAGCTGCGCGACGCCGTCGACGAGCTCGATCGGCGCCAGATCGTTCGCGGGCACCCAGCCGCCGGAAGGATCGATGTCGGCGGCCGAAGCGAACGTCCAGTCGGGCGCCTCGACCGTCACGTCGACGACCTCGATCGGGAACCGGAGCAGATCGCGATCGAGGCTGTTGCCACCGAAGTTGAACCGGCTCACGTACAGGTACATCTGCCCGTCACTGGTCGAGAAGTTCAAGGATGGGCTGTCCGGGTCGATGATCGTCGGATAGGCGTGCGTCGTGTCGTTGTCGGGGTCACCGACGCTCGGGTTGATCGGGAGATCGATCAGGAACTGACGTGGCGACCAATCGATCAGATCGACCGACGTCGAGTAGTAGAAACCCCATCCCGTACCGCCGGCGCCCGCCGCGTCCGAGGCGCCGACCATGACGTAGCGACCGAGATCCTCGTCGAACACGACGCCTTCGTTGATGCTGCCCGAGAGTTGCGGGAACGCAAGCGGTGTGCACTTGTCGGCGTGCGGGTCGACCGCCTCGATGTACGGGTTCTTCCACTCGCCCGCGAAATCGGCGCCGTCCCAGAATCGCCACGAGGCCGGGTCGGCGAGATCGTCGGTGCGCATGGCGCAGACCCACTGCTGCTCGTCGGGCTGATCGCTCACGTTGCCGAACAGATAGAGGAAGCCGTCGGGCCCTTCGATGATGTTGCTGGGCTGGCGGATGCCCGACGGCACGGAGTCGTCGAGGTACTCGTAGGGGAGTGAGGCGACGAGATGGTTCGGCGGCGGAAGGATGTGGTCGAACGTGTCGCCGCCATCCATCGAGACCTGCATCGTGAACGATGTGTCGAGGCACGCAAGCCGTTGTCCCGAGGGGCACTGACCGGGCCGAGCGCCGGTGTGGGTGTCGCCTCGATACTCGTTGTGCACGATCGCGTAGATCGTCTCGCCGTCGAACGTGTACGGCGCCCCCATCCACTCGGAGTCGTTGAACTGCGCCGGATTTGCGTCGTAGTCGGACGACATCTGAACGGTGCTGCAGTCGGTCCGGACGTCGTCGAGTGTCGGACCGATCATGCGGTAGGTGTTCCAGTGCCCGATCGTGAGCTGCACCTCACCGTCGGCGTTCCGGAACGCCCGAGGAGCGATGTCGGGGATGTGCGACGGTTCACACTGGTCGGTGGTCCAGTCGAACACCACCTCCTCCGGCCCGGTGACGACGATCCGCTGCTGGACGACCGGGTCGGGTGTCGATGGCACAGCCGTGCTCGTCGGCGCCGGTGGCGTCGTGCTGGTCGACCCCGCGGTGGTCGGCACCGTGCCCGGTGGATCGGTCGGCACGGTGGTCGGCGGATCGGTCGGCACGGTAGTCGGCACTTCTGTCGTTGCGCTGATGCCCCCAATGGGGGTCGTTGTCGGCTGCGAAGCTGCATCGTCGCCACCGGTGCACGCGGCCAACGCGAACGCACCGACGACGAACACCTGGCCACCCCTGACGAATCTCCCTGCCATCGACCGCTCCCGTCCTCACGACCATGTTGGCCGAAGGCGCCACCGGTGTCCGGGTAATCACCGGTTCCCGAACCATGCGACAGCTCTCTGCGAAGATGTGGTCGCATGACTCCCGACGCACTCGATGCCGGTCTCCTGGTCAAGGTCCGCAAGCTCCTGGCGATGGCCGAGGGCTCGGCGAACCCGAACGAGGCCGATGCCTTTTCACGCAAGGCCGCCGAGTTGATCGCCGCCCACCGCATCGACCCCGACCGGCTCCGCGCCGAGGCCGACGACGATCTGTCGGTGCTCGAGATCGAACTCGGGCGCGGCGCCTACGTCCGCGGCCGGCTCGGGCTCCTCCAGGTCATCGCCGAGGCACACGGCTGTCTCGTCGTGTTCGAGGTGCGCAACCGGGGCACCGTGGCGTTCCTGGCCGGGTTCCGCAGCGACCTCGACGCCACCGAGTTGCTCTACCATTCGCTCCACACGCAGGCGTCGAGCCGCATGGCCGGTGAGCGGCGGGCAACCGGCGCGGCCACCCAACAATGGCGGCGCTCGTTCCTGTTCGGTTTCGGCGACGAGATCCGCTCCATGCTGCAGTCGACGGCCGACGAAGCACGTCGGCACGTGCATCCGTCGTCGTCTGCGGTGCCCGCCCTGCGGGCCCGCGATCGGCGCGTCGCCGAGTTCGCACGGCACCGGTTCGGCCGGGTGAGTGCCGCCCGACGTCCGAAGCCCGCCACTGTGACCGGGTGGGAAGCAGGCCGCCGCGCGGCAGCGAGGGCCGATCTGGGTCGGCGTCGTGTCCGAGGTCTCCGAGCGATCGGTCGAGGCGCTTGAGCGTCGATGTCGGCCGCGAGGCGGTGTACGCCGCCGAGATCGCCGCATTCGAGGGCACCTCGTACGAGACGCTGACCCGGCTCGACGAGTTGGCCCCGGTTGCGCAGACGATCGTCGAGGCCACCTGGTGGCCTCACGGTCCGATTCAGGTGGTTGCGGCCCGCTCCGACGCCAGTTCCTCATCGACGCGTCAGCGCGGCGGCAGCGCTCCCGTGATCCGCCTCGCCGCGCCGCAGATGACGCCGGCAACGCTCGTGCACGAGTTCGCCCACGTGCTCGCCGGTGTGATGCACGGTCACGATGGGCTCTTCCGGCGAGCTCACATCGACCTCGCCGGCTGGGCGTTCGGCGATGAGCCGGCCACGTGGCTGCTGGACGCCTACGCCCAGATGGCCCTTCAACCGCGCACACGCAACTGGCCAACCCCGGCGGTGCGGCGAGGTGCCGGCGGGCCGGTGGCACTCTGATGCACGTCGGCCGACACCCAGGTGGGGGAGACTGACCCCATGGCATTCGGACAGTCGTCGGGCCCACCCGCTCCGGGCCGCATGGTCAACGAGTTGTTGGAGTTGCTGAACGCAGCCGGCCACTCCGACTTCCGTGACGCACGGGGCCCGATGGGCTTCACACAGCGTCAAGCGGCCGGCAAGTTCACGCGTGACGAAGCCGAGGCGTTCATCTCCGAACTCCAAGAGGCCCAGGACCGCGGTGAGATTCCCGACGCACCACCCGAGCCCGAGAAGCTGTCACCTGCCGACGAGGCGCTCCGCTCGACACCCGACGCGCAGCTCGCCGCCGAACTCCAGCGCCGAGGCTGGATCGTCGTCGAACCCTGACGCTCCAACCGCGACCGGCGGCGGGTCACCGATGGGTGACGATCGTCCATGCGGATTCACTTGTCGGCGCCGTGGGTGATCCGGCCACGACCTGCTTCCACCTGTGTTGGTGCGCCGAGACCCGGAGCGGGGCCAACGCCGGGTCCTCTTCGAGCCACTCGGCCGGCATGTCCGGATCGGCAACGTACACCGCGCTCAGCGTGTCGAACGCGAGGTCCACGAGACCCTTCGCGTAACCGGCCGCATCAGGATGCTGCTCGTTGATGAATGTCGATGCCGACGCGAATCCGCAGAGCAGGTTGTAGCGGGAGTACGACGAGGCGGGGAGATCCTCGATCGTCGGGCGCCACAGGTCCTCGTGCTCCTCGCCGATGCGCCACATGAAGTACTCCTCCCAGTCGGCGAGTTCAGGCGACTCGGGCAGCGGCGGAGCGGCTCCCGTGCCCGAGCCGCGCCACACACGAATCGAGAGGAGGAGGCTGCGCGCCGTCGGGAGGTGACGAAGCGCGAACTCGTGATCGATCTGTCTGTCGAGTGCCGGAACCCGGTGTCGGTGCTTCTCGTCGTGCACGGTGCCGTCCGCATGGGCGTGAGAATGGCGGTGCTCGAACGAACACGACTCCGTACGAGATGTTGCGCATCTGGCTGCGAGGCATCGGTAGAAGTGGTCGGCGTGCGCCTCGGCACGACGGGCGTCGTCAGACTCCAGTGACGCACGCCCTGTGTCAGGGCATTCCGGTTTCCACTGCAACAGAGCGCGGTGCAGATACGTGACAGATCTGAGGTACTCGACGCGCACCCAGCGCCGGAAGTTGTCGCGTCCCGGCATCGCCGCAGTCGACGCCCTGTCGAGCATCACGAGCGCATTGTCGAGCCGTGTCGGCTTCCGGGTGTCGATGCTCCCGATGTTGAGTGCTGCGAACGTGTTCGTGCCGTCGAGGTCGAGGGCCGCATAGTAGGACTTGCGGGCCGGTTCGATTTCGTTCCGGCCCTGGAGACGAAGCCCGGACAGGTAGGCGGCATAACTCTCCGGCGACGACGTCCCGGCGAACTCGACTGGTTCGTCGGTGCGGTGTTCCACCTGCCAGATCTCCGCCAGGGCGAAGGCGAGAAATGCGGTGACCGCAGGCGAGAGCGACATGTACGCCTCGCCGAGGTCCTTCTCACCTGCGTTGTCGGTCGGGACGATCTGCTTCGCTCTCGTCACGTCGAATGTGTCGCCGCGCCAATCGGTGACGGCGACGGAGACGCCGACGTGGCCTGCTCGTTGCGGCTCCAACGTGAGCGATACGTCGATCGATCGTCGGCGCATCAAGACTGCGGCGATCTTCGCGGCATTGTCGAGCGGGTCGACACCGATCTCGAGATCCTTGAGTGCGCCGGCAACGTCTCCTGTGTCTGCGGCACCGAGTCTGAGCCGGCCACCGTCTCGGACCAGCGCCGCGTACACCGCATCACGAAGTGTCGGGCCCACCTCGACGTCACCGGTCGCGTCCGAGTTGACGTTGAAGACGACCACTGGCCGCACCAGCCATCGTGTCGGACGCCACGTCGCGATCCACCGTGCGACGCCGAGTCGAAGCGGCTTGTCGATGGGTTCGTGTCGCCGTTCGGGAGTCAGGACTCTCGTGATCAACCGGAGCAACACGACGACGAGCAGCAGAAACGGGATGACGACGAGCGGCGGCCGGAAGAACGCTCGGATCGGCTCGGGGACGTTCACGTACCAGGTCGACGGATCGGCCCAGGTCCATGACTGGGATGCTGGCAGGACCGCTTGGAGGTCGTCGCCGATGTCGGCGGCCTCGGCACGATCGCTCTCGGTGAGTTGCTTGGCGGTCTCGGCCCGTGCCTCGTCCGTGAAGCCGGCGGCCAACAACTCACGCGCCCGAGCGAACGGATCGTCATCGCCATCGTCGGGCGGATCCAGAAGCTCTGCGATCGCGGTGCGAGCGTCCGCGTTGGTGGCATCCAACTCCAACACGTCGAAGTAGAGGTCGACCGCAACGGTGGGCTCACCGCCCTGCGCGGCAGCCTCGGCGTCGTCGACGAGTACGTCGACCCGCTCGCGCTGTTCGGCGATGAGGCGTCGGAGCGGCTCGACACAGTCGTAGTCCGCATCGATGGTGTCGACGTAGCGTTCGGCGAGGCGAAGTTCGCCTTCGTCGAGGAGTTGGTCGATCCGGGCCTCTGCGGTCTCGATGCCAGCGGGACATCCAGCCGTCGTCGACGTCTGCGGCGACGGCTTCGCCAGTGCGTGTGCGTCGTCGGGCGGGCTGACCCCGAGCAGCCCGAACACGGCGACGGGGAGTGCCAGAGACTTGAACCATCGTCGACGGTTCGGTTCCGGCTGCGTCGCCGGTCGAGCGTGTCGTTCCCGTGCCGTGTCGCCTGTCGGCTTCAGGGGCTGCGTCGAGATGACGACCTCGGCGAGCTCGGCCTCGCCGAGAGTGATGTCGGGACAGACCACGTCGACCTTGGTGGGCTGGTCGAGGTCGGTGGGGACCTGTCGTTCCGCTGAGACCTCGACCAGCGTGCTCAGTGGGTCGCCCGGTCGTGTTCCGACCACGTCGACATGGTCGCGATACCAGTGGCCGGCCTCATGCCGTGCGTGGAGCACGGTGAACCAGATGCGCAATGTCGTGCCGTCGAGTTTGGCTGACTGCTTGACGATCTCCGCCATCTCGCCCCTTCTCCCGTGTGGGCATCAACCTGAGTGGGTGATGCTCGGCGGCTTCGCGAGCTGTTCGTCGCAGGTCCGCACATCGGACCGTGTCCGGATCAGGTCGGAAGACTGAGGTTGACCGGGGTGTATCCCTGGATGTCGACGATCAGGTGCGTGCGGCCGAGGCCGCCGCAGAAGATCTCGACGCCGAACTCCCCGCCGACGCCGCTGAGTGCCATGTTGGCGAGCGTCTGGCCGTCCTCCGACCAGTTGATGTTCGACGTTTCCGGCATCGGTTGCGTACCAGACAGGTCAGACGGGAACACCGTCAGGAAACCGGCGTTCTCGGTCTCGGTGATCGTCACATTGAGGAACACCGATGAGAGGAATCGCGTTTCGCCAGGAATCCCGACCGTCACGATGATCGACTCCTCCGCTGCGATCTTGTCGCCGCCGAGCAGCGTGGTGTCGGTGCGTGAGTCGTAGGCCCGAATCGGGGTTCGCAGCGTGATGAGCGGACCCTCGGTCGCCGCCGCCGAGGCGGATCCGGCCCGCATCGCCACCGGAGCCAGTGCGGCGGCACCTCCGACGGTCGTGAGCATCCTGCGACGTGTGAACAACGACATGGCGATTCCTCCGTGATCTGACTGCCCGCCGGGCCGACTGTACCCCAGCCCACCGACCCCGGTGAAGGCCCGACGGGCGGGGCCGGTGAGAACGACGCACACGTGTCGTCGGAAGACAGTTCGGCCGCCAGGGATCGGACCGAATCGCCGACAGACGACGGTCCTGCGATGTCACCGCCGGCGTCGCCGCCGAGCGCGCTCAGCCGCCTTCGGTCGTCGCAGGTGCAGCCGGCGCTTCTGTCGCAGGTGCGCCCGTCGCGGGGGGAGGGTCGTCGTCGGAATCGCTGCTGTTCGCCACGACGAAGATCAACACGATGACCACGATGGCGGCGAGCACGGCCATGATGATCCCGGCTGCCGATGGGCCCGAATTCCCGGAGCTGTTCACCGTGACGGCCGACGGTGTGGGAGGCGGCGTCGTCGCCGTCGGCGGTGCGGGAGGTCGCATCTCGCTTCCGGGAACCGGCGGCAACGCGGCCCGTTCAGCGTCGATCGGGATCGTGATCGTCTGTCCGGCTCGACTGACCGAATTCGTCCATGCGGTGCCGTCCCAGTACCGGCCGTCGCTCGGCGAGGTCGGGTCCTGGTATCAGCCAGCTGGGGGATTGTTGTCGGGCATGACGCTCCTGGGTCTCGGTGGAATGGGGGTCCGTCGCGGCGAAACCCTAGTCGCCGTCTGCTGTCCGGTCGCGGAGTCGGGCAGCGGACGACACGTGCTCGCAGGCAGGTGATCCGATGGAACAGGGTCGATCCGTGGCATACTTTCCGGCGTCCCAGGCACCTGTGGCGTGCCATCACTAATCAAGGAGTGACCCTTGCTCGCATACGACTATCCCATTCTCGGTCTGTTCTGGACCATGTTGATGTTGTTCATCTGGATTGCGTGGCTGATGCTGCTCTTCCACATCATCTTCGACATCTTCCGCAGTGACGACATGAGCGGTTGGGGGAAGGCCGGCTGGTTGCTCCTCGTCATCGTCGTCCCGCTGCTCGGCGTGCTCATCTACCTGATCGCCCGTGGTGACGGCATGACGCAGCGACAGATCGCGCAAGCACAAGCCCAGCAGGCCGACTTCGACAACTATGTACGGGATGTCTCGTCGTCGTCGAGTGCCGCCGACGAGATCGCCAAGCTCGGCGAGCTCAAGGCCAACGGTGTGATCACCGACGACGAGTTCGCGGCCCAGAAGGCCAAGCTGCTCGCCTGATCTTCCCGTGTCCGACCCGACCTGGCGCCCTGCATCAGCGGCGCCGGGCCGGGTCGTTCGCAATTTCGGGGTCGGTTTCGGATCGGATTCGCACGCTGGATTTCGGCGAACCTGCCGATCCCACGCCGACCGACCCAGGGCGCTGTCGGCCGATCGCTGCCGGGCTGAGCTCGGTGGGACGTGGAATCGCGGACGAACCATGAGGCAGCCGGGGCTACACCGGTGAGATCGGCCTCACCGGGTTCGGTCGTCGAGGCGGAGTAGGTTCGCTGTCGTGCACGTTCTCCCCGCACCGGCGAGCATTCGAAGCGGATCTGCCGGTGAGGCGATTACCGCACCTGCGTGGTGTCGGCCGACGAGTTGTCGAGGAAGCGTGTGAAGTTCCCGGTTCTGCGTCCCAAGTCGCTGTTCAAGCGCAAGGCGCTCAAGGACGACGCGATGTCCGGCCTCGTCCTGGGCATCGAGAGTGTTCCCGACGGTTTGGCGAGCGGCCTTCTGGCCGGCGTGAACCCGGTCGCAGGGCTGTACAGCTACATGTTCGGTCTGGCCGGCGGTGCACTGTTCACCAGCACCGCGTTCATGGCAGTTCAGGGCACCGGAGCCATGGCCATCATCGTGGCCGACGTCGACCTCGCGTCTCGTGACGACCCGGCGCGAGCGTTGTACACACTGTCGATCCTGACCGGACTCGTCATGATCCTCGCGGGGTTGCTCCGGCTCGGGTCGTTCCTGCGATTCGTGTCGAACTCGGTGATGACCGGATTCATCACGGCCGTCGGCATCAACATCGTGCTCGGCCAGTTGGACGACTTCACCGGCTACGACGCGGAAGGAGGGGGTCGGCTCACGCGTGCCCTCGACCTCCTGCTCAACTTCTGGAAGGTGGACGTGCCCACGCTCACGGTCGGGCTCGTCACCGTGGCGTTGATCGTTCTGCTCCAGCGGACCAGGTTGGGGCCGCTGGGTCTGGTCGTCGCGGTGTTCGCAGGGTCGGCGGTCGCCGGGTTGTTCGCCTTCTTCGGCCGGGACGTCGCGCAGGTCCGCGACATCGTCGACGTTCCGAGATCGTTGCCGTTCATCACGGCCCCGGTGGTCCGTGACATTCCGGTCCTGATCATTCCGGCACTGTCGTTGGCCTTCGTCGGCCTCGTGCAGGGCGCCGGCGTGTCGGCAGGGTTCCCGAACGGGGACGGCACGGACCAGGACGAGTCCCAAGACTTCGTCGGACAGGGCGCCGGCAACATCGCAGCCGGAATCTTCCAGGGCATGCCGGTCGGTGGATCGATGTCCGCCAGCTCCTTGATGGCATCCTCCGGCGCACAGACTCGTGCCGCGGCATTCTTCGCGTCTGGCATCATGGCCGTTGTCATCCTGCTGTTCAGCGGCATCATCGAGCTCGTCGCGATGCCATCGCTGGCCGGACTCCTGATGGTGGTCGGCGTCGGCACCATTCGGCCGGCTCGGATCATCTCGGTGGCCAAGACCGGCGCCGTGCCGCTCACGGTGATGTCGATCACCCTTGTGTTGACGCTGGTCATCCCGCTTCAGTTCGCGGTGCTGGTCGGTGTCGGGATCTCGGTGATCCTCTTCGTGCTTCGCCAGTCGACAGCGGCTCGTGACCCGTCGACTGGTGTTCAGTGACGACGGGCGGGTCGAAGAGGTCGACCCGCCCGAGACGGTGCCACCGAACGAGGTGATCGTGCTGCAACCGTACGGCGCGCTGTTCTTCGCGACGGCCACCACACTGGTCGAGCAGATGCCCGCGGTGACACCCGATTCCACGAACTCGGTGGTCATCTTGCGGGTGCGAGGCGTCGACGACGCCGGGGCGACGCTGATCGATGTCGTCAAGAAGTACGCATCGTCGCTCCGCGAGGTCGACAGCAAGCTGATGATCGTCACCGGTAACCGCAACATGATCCGTCAGTTGCGTGTCACCGGCACGACCGACATCATCGGCTCGGACAACGTGTACAGCAGCACGAGCTTCCTCGGTGCGAGAGTTCCCGCCAGGCACACACCGACGCGATCGCCTGGGTGTCAGAGCACGCGGTTGCCGGTGGACCGACAGCCGAACCTCGGCCCGAGCGCAACCAGCCGGAGCCGACCGATGACTGATGTCCGACGGCGGGTCGTCGCCACGTGCGTGATCGGAGCCATGCTCGTCGTGCTCGCGCCGGCGTCGTCGTCGGCGATCGTGCACAGCGGTCAAGTGCCGCGCACCCTCGACGAGCCGACGTCGACCGCGCCCGAAACGACCGAACCCCAAACGACCGGACCCGAAACGACGACCCCGGCAACGACCGAACCCGAGTCGACCGAACCTGGATCGAGCCAGCCCGACGATGATGCCGACCTCACGGCTGTCTCGATCGTCGGGGTCATGGCGTTCGCACTTCTGGTGATACTGGCCGGTTGGTGGATGGTGCAGCGCGACGACGACGATGACGCACCGCACCCGCGGCCGCCGAACCTCGACGAGCCGCTCCCCGGCCAAGACCTCATCTGAAGCGCCGGTACGCGCCGGTTGGCTCCGCACCGGAGCGACCACCGCCCGCGATGCGTCGTACCTGTGTGGCGATCAGGTCGAAGTCGGTGACCTCGACCGTTCGCGTTCCCAGGTCGACGACGCCCCCCGTCACGGTTGTTCAACGACGGTATGATGGGGTCCCTTGGGATGAGTCGCCTCGTTTGGGCAGGACGGCCGGTAGCGCTGTCGCCTCGTGCAGGCCCGACGCCTTGACCTGAGCCACCACGGTTCGAGGAGTCACACATGACCATCCACTCGGTGTCCACCGGGTCGTTGTCCCACGTTTGCACGCGCCATGCGGCGGCCGTCGTCACGCAGCGATACGCATCCCCGGTGCGCCGCCCGGACCACGGCGACATCGCAGTTCCTCGACGATTCACATCCACCTCAGACATCGAGGCCTCATGACCAAGAACATCACCGAATCGCAGGGTTCCACGGACGACTCGGCGCAGCGCCAGTGTGCGCGCTGTCGACGTCACTTTCCGGTCGCTGAGGGTACGGATCCGATCGAACTCATCGGCTGGTGGACGTGCTCTCCGTGCACCGAATCACTCCTCCCTGGTCGACCCCGCTCAACGGATGCCGACCGGCAGGAGTCGGCCACGTGATCCCTCTCGAGTGGAACGCACTCCGAGTCGGCCAGCACGTGCTCGTCCACGCCGAGGACATGGCCGGCATGCCGCTGGTCCCGGGGAAGGTCACCACGGTCACGCCAACAGGCCGCTCGAACGAGGTCTCCATCCGCATCACGCCGGAGGGCGGCCCATCGAGGGTGGTGAGCCCTCGACGACCGCTGGTCCACCCTGAGCACCTCAGCCTCGACGAACATTGCTGGCGCTGCGCAGTCACCGCTGAGTCCCCGCCGTCATCCGGTCGCACCAGATCCACGAGCGTCGCTCGCTGATCAGCCTCGAACGAGGGGATCCGCCCAGGTCGCTGCTGCGGCGGGGAAGCCGACGGTGAAGTAGGTACCGACGCCGACCTCGCTGGCCACACCGATGGTTCCGTCCAACAGCTCGACGAGTTGCCAGGCGCCGCCGAGTCCGACGCCCTGTTTGTCGGTGTTGTCCGCACCGGTCGAATGTCTGGGCCCCCGAACGGGTTTGTCGTCAACGCGAAGCGCGTCACGGCGGCGGCGTCGCAACAGGCTCAATCGCCGTCATCCGAGCCTTGCAGCGATTCCGGCGTCGAGCCAGGATTGCCAGAGCGGCTGGTCGCGTTCGACGATGGCGCCGGCGTTGGTGCCGTAGAGGTACGACCAGACCGACACCTGCACGACCTCGCCGACCGCTTCGGCGGCGATGACTGCGGTTCCCGGCGCCGGATTGTCGAGGAGGAGTGTGATCCTCGTCGGTGCCACGTCGGCGATGATGCCACCCAACTCCGGTGCGTTCGCCGCCACCACGTCGACCCGATCACCGATTCTCGCCTCGGCCTCGACGCCCAACCCGGCGCAGAGTCTCGCCCACGCTGCGTCGCCCGTTCCGGGCCAGACCGCTCCGGGCAGTGACGTTGTGGCGGATTGCCCGGAGAAGTGAGTGAGGTGGAGCCGCAGGTTGCTGAGGAACATCCTCCATCCCTCGGCCATTGCGTCATATTGGTCGTCCCACTCGTCGCCGTTCCCGAATCCGCTGTTGACCAGCCTCACGATGCATGTCCCGCCGTTTCGGCCCTCGACCAGCCATTCGAACGCGAGGCCGTCGACACCGTCGCCGCCGTCGAAGACGATGCGATGTGGCGGCTCCCACGCCGCGACTCTTCCGGCAACCTCCATCTCGGGTCCGGATCCGAATCTCGCACGAGCTGCTCCGCCTTGTCGTTCGACGACCGTGTGTGGGACGTACCACGACGTGATACCGGGGCCGGTGGCGATGGCTCGCCACACCTCGTCCGGCGTGCCGGGGACTTCGATCTCGAGTTCGATCGAGCGTGGTTGGTCGGTCATGGTGCAGCCTTTCGGAGGGTCGTCGGACGCTGGTGGGCGAGTGTGATGACGCGATGCCAGCGGCCGTTCGGGGCCTGATCATCGTGGTAGCGGGCAGCGAGATCTGTGATCGCTGCGGTCAGGTCATGCGTGAAGCCGGCTCGATCCGTCGCCGACGCGAACCGGATCTCGGTGTCGATCGCAAGGGTTGCGAGAGGCTTGTCGGCGCGGTCAGCTCGCCGAGCGAGATCGGCGACCTCGCGGACGACTCGGGACGCGAGCGCGATCACGTAGTTGGACGACAGCCGATCGGTACTCCCGGGGTCGACGGCACTGTCGCCCAGCACGTCGGGCGACAGCACGTACGCACGGGCGGAGGCGATCATGACGCGTTCGGTGAGCCCGCGCCGCGGACGGTCCTCGACGAGCCGGACGAGACCAAGCTGTTCGAGTGCGCGAAGGTGATAGTTGACCTTCTGGCGGGTTTCGCCGATCGCCGCGGCGATCGTCGTCGCTGAGCCCGGCTCGCGCAGCGTCGACAGCACCCGGGCGCGAATCGGATCGAGCACCGCCGCAGCCACCGTCGGCTCGTCGATCACACCCAGATCCGCGACGCCAACGTCGATCATCACGTCATCATCGTATTGACAACTGAATTTGTCAATAGGACCATCGCCCGGCGGCACTCGGAACCCGGCGCGATTCGCGACTGCCTTTCACGTGATGGTCGACGCCAACTCCAGCCTGTGCCGCCTGCCGGGCGGCTCCTGACTCGTAGCGCATCGGCATCCCGCACCCGACGGATCCGCTCCGTCGACCAACGTCAGAAGCGGCACCACTTCCGACTCGGTCGCAGACGTGCGATATTGGAAGGCATGGAGAACGACACCGACGGCGTCGGGCTGCGGTTGAGGATCCCCGAGCCGGCGCGAGGCCAGCAGTCGGCGGACCGGGTGCGGTTCATCAGTGGCGCGGGCGAGATGCACAAACCGGCGCTCGATGAGAAGGTCGAGCGCGTGGCGCTGATGCGCAAACAGCTCGTGCGCGTGCTCGACGACGATGGCAACGCGGTCGGCGAGTGGGTCCCGGATCTCTCGCCTGAAGCCAAGATCACCGGCCTGCGCAACATGCTCCTGGTGCGCGCCGTCGACGCCCGAATGCTTCGCGCCCACCGACAGGGGACCGTCTCGTTCTACATGCAGGCGCTCGGCGAGGAGGCGATCGCCTGCGCCCAGCAACACGCGCTGCGGACCGGTGACATGCACTTTCCGACGTACCGGCAGCAGGGCCTGCTCATCGCGGCCGGGTACCCGATCGTCAACATGATGAACCAGGTGCTGTCGAACGAGTTCGATCCGCTCAAGGGTCGTCAGCTCCCCGTGCTCTACTCGGCCAAGTCGCACGGCTTCTTCTCGATCTCGGGAAACCTCGCCACGCAGTACATCCAGGCGGTCGGGTGGGCGATGGCGTCCGCCCTGCGAGGTGGCACCGAGATCGCCTGCGCTTGGATCGGTGAGGGTGCGTCGGCTGAGTCCGACTTCCATGCGGCGTTGGTCTTCGCATCGACGTATCAGGCGCCCGTGATCCTGAACGTCGTCAACAACCACTGGGCGATCTCCACGCCGGAGGACTTCGCTCGCGGTGCGTCGGCGACGTTCGCCGACCGCGGGTACGGGTTCAGCATCCCCGCAATCCGCGTCGACGGCAACGACTACCTGGCGGCGTTCGCCGCCTCGCAGTGGGCAGCGGAGCGGGCCCGCAGCAACCTCGGGCCGACGTTGATCGAGTGGATCACGCTACGGCACGGCGCGCACTCGACTTCGGACGACCCCTCGGTGTACCGGCCCGCCGATGAGAAGGAGAGGTTCCCACTCGGCGACCCGGTCGATCGTCTGCGCCAGCACCTGGTCGTCTCGGGGGAGTGGGACGACGAGCGTCACGCCGAGCTCGAACAGGAGGTCGCGCAGCAGGTCGACGACGCGTTCGCCGAGGCCAGCTCCCACGGATCGGTCAAGACGGGCGCAGTGGGCGACCCGCGATCGATGTTCGACGACGTCTACCACGAGCTGCCGCCGCACCTCCTCGAACAGCGGGCGCACATGGGGGAAGGGGACTGACGTGCCGACGATGACGATGATCGAGGCGATCCGCGACGCACACACGGTGGCGATGGAGCGCGACGACCGTGTGATCGTGTTCGGTGAGGACGTCGGATACTTCGGCGGTGTCTTCCGGTGCACACAGGGGTTGCAGGAGAGATTCGGCGACCGCAGATGCTTCGACGCGCCGATCAACGAGTCCGGCATCGTCGGCGCCGCAATCGGCATGGCCACCTACGGGCTGCGACCCTGCGTCGAGATCCAGTTCGCCGACTACATGTATCCCGCCTACGACCAGATCGTGTCCGAGGCGGCGCGCCTGCGTCACCGGTCGGCGGGTGACTTCACCGCTCCGCTCGTGGTGCGTATGCCCACCGGCGGCGGGATCTACGGGGGCCAGACCCACTCGCAGAGCCCGGAGGCGCTGTTCACGCACGTCGCGGGGCTGACGACGGTGGTGGTGTCGAACCCGTACGACGCGAAGGGTCTGCTCATCGCGTCGATCGAGGACGAGGACCCGGTCGTGTTCCTCGAGCCGAAGCGGCTGTACAACGGGCCGTTCGACGGACACCACGACCGACCGATCGTGCCATGGTCGCAGCATCCGCTCGGCGAGGTGCCCGACGGGTACTACTCGATCGAGCTCGGGACCGCCCGGATCCACCGTGAGGGAAGCGAGCTGACAGTGCTCACGTACGGCACGCTCGTCCACGTCGCACAAGCTGCCGCCGAGCAGCAGGATCTCGACGTGGAGATCATCGACCTACGCACCCTCGTGCCGCTCGATGTCGGCACGATCGTGGAGTCGGTGCGCAAGACGGGCCGGTGCCTCGTGCTCCACGAGGCCACACTCACGTCGGGCTTCGGCGCAGAGCTGAGCGCCACGGTCCAGGAGCGGTGCTTCTATCACCTGGAGGCGCCGATCATCCGCGTGTGTGGGTGGGACACCCCGTACCCGCACGCGCACGAATGGTCGTACTTCCCCGGTCCCGACCGGGTCGGCACTGCGATGCGGAAAGCCGTGATGACGTGAGCATGTTCGAGATGAAACTGCCGGACCTCGGGGAGGGGGTCGCCGAGGCCGAGATCGTGACCTGGATGGTCGATGTCGGCGACGAGGTGACACCAGACTCGGCGATCGTCGAGGTGCTGACCGACAAGGCAACGATCGAAGTGGTGTCACCGGTGAACGGTATGGTCGTGGCGCTCCACGGCGAACCGGGCGACGTGCTCGCCGTCGGCAGCAACCTCGTCGGTATCGAGACCGAAGGTGACGTAACGGGATCGCAGCCCGCTGCCGCAACCGCGTCGTCGTCGATCCCAGCGCAAGATCCGGAGCCGGAGCCGGAGCCGGAGCGGGAGCCCGACCGGGCCTCCTCGGCGCAGGTGACGGCGGCACCGGCGGTGCGCAAGCGGGCGGCCGATCTCGGGATCGATCTCGGCACCATCTCGGGTACCGGCCCGGACGGGCGGGTCGTGCACGCCGACCTCGACCAGCGGCTGGCCGGCGGGTCCAGTTCGGCGGATCGACGACACGTCGCGCCGTCGGCTGAGCAGCGCGTCGAACCGGTCCGCGGCGTTCGGCGAAAGATCGCCGAACGGCTCGCAGCAGCATGGACCGAGATCCCCCACATCACCTATGTCGAGGCCGTCGACGTGACCGAACTCGAGTCGATGCGCGCCGAACTCAACCGAGTCGGCGACGACGTCCGCCTCACGCTGCTGCCCTTCCTGGTGCGTGCAATCGTCGTCGCCTGTCGGGACCAGCCTCGCCTCAACGCCCACTACGACCACGCCGCCGAGACGCTGACGGTCGTCGAGGCGGTGCATGCCGGTATCGCCACGCAGACCCCCCAGGGCTTGATGGTGCCGGTCGTGCGGTATGCCGAGACCCGCCACCTGCGGGAACTCGCTGCCGAGATCAGCCGAGTCACCGATGCCGCGCGGGACGGACGGGCGTCTCGCGACGAACTGTCCAGGTCGACGATCACGATCACGTCGCTCGGTGCGCTCGGAGGGCTGGCGACCACACCCATCCTGAACCCACCCGAAGTGGCGATCATCGGCGTGAACAAGATCGAGGTCCGTCCGGTCTGGCGCGACGGCGCATTCCAACCGCGCCAGGTGCTCAACCTGTCATCGAGCTTCGATCACCGAATGGTCGACGGCTTGGATGCGGCCACCTTCGTGCAGCGGATCAAATCGCTCCTCGAGATCCCGGCCCTCCTCTTCCTCGTCGACTGAGCCATTCGGGCACTCCTGCACGACTGCTCGGGTCGGGCGTAGCCCACACGGGAAGATCGGCCCGCCGACGCGCCAGAAGGAGGGTGAATGGGGCCTGAGCCGAGCTCGGCCGGATCACCGGTGAGATCGGCGAGTACGGCGGTGCCGAGGAACAGCGTGAGCGCGAGCGCCATCCCGAGCGGACCAGCAAGAGGCGAGGGCCGTGCATCGCAGCACAGGTCGACTCGCGAGGGGTGTTGCGAGTGTCCGGGTGGCAACCATCGAGATCTCGAAGACCGTGCCAATGATCGACCCGAGCATGCCGAACCCGACGGCCAGCGCGAGCCCGGGGGCCGGTTTGGCCGGGTCACGGCAGGCCTTGACCGGCCGAAACGACCGCGCCGATGGCCAGCCGCGGCAACGGTCCCGGCAGCGCACAGCAAGCTGGCGACAGAGATCGCCTGCGCGAACGGGGACGGGTCGTCGGGTGCGTTCTCGTCAGACCCCGAGGTGATCGGTCGTCAACTCGCGCTCTGCCGCACCGACTCGATGGCCCGCTCTGGTCCGAAGGCGATCACTCGGTCGCCCGGTCGCGGTGCGACGAGCTGAGATTCATCGGGGAACCTGGGTTGGCCGGGCTCGGCCGGCTCGACGGCCAAGATCGTGATGCCCGGATCGTTCAGGGTCGCGATCATCGGCTCGGATCGTTCCGGGTCCTTCGGGATCAGCACCGCTGCGATCACGCGGTCGCCGACGACGACCCACGTTTCGAACGTGTCGTCGGCGAGCAGGCGCCTGGCTACGGCGCGCGCCGGTCGCGAACCGATCACTCGAACCACTCCGAGCCGATCGAACAGGAGCAGGCCGCCGATGAGGACGACGAGTGTGATGGAGCGAGTGGTCAGATCCTCGCCGGAGGGGAGCACGAAGCTGACCCCCAGGAGCGCCAGGATGACGGTCGGCCCGAAGTAGCCGAGCAGGACGAGTGTCGAGGCGAACCGTCGAGCCGCTGGATTGCGCACGACGTACTCCGACTGCGAGGTCGTGTACCCAGCGCCGACCAGCGCTGATCTCGCCTCGAAACGCGCCGCTTTGGGAGGCAGACCGGCGGCTGCGAAGACCGTCTCGCCCACGAGGATGAAGAACCGCCAAACGAGGACAACCACGAACAGACTGACGACTCCGGCCACCCACGCCTCCCGCACTCGACCGAGACCGAGGTTATCCCGGTTCAAGTCATGCCGCCCGGATCGGCGCGCGGGTCCGTCTCGGTCGGGTCGATACTCCGCACGGCCGCACGGTGACGACGGTCCGAGCCGGCAGAAAGCAGGACGCAGAGTGTGCACAGGTACGGCAACGGGCTCGGTCGGAGCGCTTGTCCGACCATCTTCGAGAACCCCCGGGTTCTGGGCCACTCGGCGAACGTGGTGTGGCAGGATTCGGAGCGGAATCCGGCCATCACGGATCCGTCGCCGAAGGTTGCCGAAGCGCAGACGGCGTGGGCGCGGCAGATGCCTCCGACGATTCTCGAGACCGTCGGGGTCGGGTGTACCACGCGTCGGGCTCTCCGTCGTGCTCGACGCTGATCGTCGACGGTGACGACGGCCTGGTGATCGTCGTCGACCCGGGTGAGAACGACGACCGTGCCGCGCGGCGTGCGAGGTGTTCAATCAGTTCTCGGACCTCCGGTGGGCGGTCCGCAACGAATGGGAATCCGATTCACACGACAGAACAAGTCGTGCGAACCTCCGCGCTCGCCATCGTGCGCTCGGTTCGGGACTCGAGGATTGGAACGCGCTGGGCACCGCCTGGGAGTACTCCGCCGACCCCAACGACGAGTACGACCCGATTCGGGAGGCGGCCGTCTTCGCCTAGCTCGGCAGTTGGCTACGGCCGCCGTGCATGCGACGTCCACTTGCCGTGCCGGAGGCGACCGGGTCCCGGCCACCATGGGCCCGGTGGGTCAGGGCGGCCCTGAGCGGAGAGCATCCCAGTCGACGGGGCTCGGGAGCCGGGGCAGACTCGTGGAGCCGATGACCTCCACGTACTTCTGGGCCGCACCGGTGTTGAACACGACGACCCGTTCGTCGGGGTCGATCGCCTGTTCGGCCACGAGCGCTTCGAGCACGCCGAGGCAGGCGCCCGTCTCCGGCGCGAACGCGATGCCCTCGAGCTCGGCGGCTCGTCGGGCCCAATCGAGCAAGGTCTGTTCGGGACAGGCGCGAGCCTGGCCGCCGGATTCGTTGACGGCATCGAGGATCATGAAGTCACCGACCGCAGCCGGCACCCGCAGTCCGCTCGCAGCGGTGGCCGCGTTGGGGAACGGCTCGGCGAACCGCTCGCCTGCGTCCCAGGCCGTGCTGATCGGTGCGCACCCGTCGGCCTGACACGACATCATGCGGGGCCGGCGCTCGTCGGCGAGCCAACCCAGCTCCGCCAGTTCGGCGAACGCCTTCCACATGCCGATCAGGCCGGTGCCGCCGCCGGTCGGGTAGAGGATCACGTCGGGAAGCGACCAGTCGAACTGCTCGGCCAGCTCGAGACCCATGGTCTTCTTGCCCTCGATGCGATAGGGCTCCTTGAGCGTCGACAGGTCGAACCAACCCATGTCGGGCGTGCCCTCCCTCACGATGGCGCCGCAGTCGGTGATGAGGCCGTCGACCAAGAACGCCCTGGCCCCGTAGTAGGCGGCCTCGTGCTGGTTGACGATCGGGGTGTCTGCAGGCATGAAGACGTACGCCTCCATGCCCACGCGGGCGGCGTAGGCCGCCATCGCGCCGCCGGCGTTTCCCGCGGTCGGGATCGCGACTCGCTCGACGCCGAGCTCGTTGGCCCGGCTGATCGCCATGGAGAGGCCTCGGCTCTTGAAGGAGCCGGTGGGGAGCTGCGACTCGTCCTTCACCCACAGGTCGGTCAGGCCGAGCGCGGCGCCGAGCCGGTCGCACTTGAGGAGCGGCGACATGCCCTCGCCGAGCGTCGCGATCTTGGTGTCGTCGGCGACCGGCAACAGCTCCTGATAGCGCCACATGGTGGGGGCCCGGCGGGCGACCGCTTCCTTGCTCATCGCCGCTCCGACGGCATCGAGGTCGTAGCGCACCCAGAGCGGCCGGCCCTCGTGCAGCGTCTGCAGCTCGTCGTGCGGCAGGTGGGTGCCATCGATCGCCGATTCGAGATGGGTGACGTATGTCATGGTTGCCTCCTGGGGCCAGGCCCGAGGGCGCTCGTGGGTGGGATCGAACATGGGCTCCGAGCGAACCACCGCGGGTGAGCGGACACCGATCACGTCGATGGCCAACTCGGTGCCGGGCGCGGCGTGTGACGGGTCGACGTAGCCTATTGCGATGTTGGTGTTCATGGTGTGGCCGTAGCCGCCGCTCGTGACCACGCCGATCAGCTCCTCGCCCGCCCAGATCGGATCGCCAGAGTGAGCCGCTGCTTCGTCGTTGGTCACCTCGAACGAGACCAACAGCCGCCGATCGCCCGCTTCGCGTCGGGCGACGATTGCGTCGCGACCCCGGAACGTTCAGGAAGCTGCGTCGCGCCCCGACCCGAGAACGACGATGCGTTACGACCGCGGCCGTGGCTCCCTCGATCGGCATGCCACCTACATCGTTACAACCTTCATCGCCGGAGCCAGCCGCTGACCGAGCCCGGGCGATACCGAGCGCATCGCAGGGCTCGCGGCTGCCCGGTATGTGCTCTGTCAAGGGCCGACGGAGCGAACGTTCTGATCGGCCTCCGTCGCCTTCGGGCGGCAAGGCCGTAGTGGGTGGGAGACTGGCCTCATGACTGGAGCGTTCGAGAACGGATCATGCTTTCGGCTTGAGCAGTCGAACGACGAGACAACGATCGTCGTGACGGGACGGTGGGATGCAACGGCCGCCGAACGCCTCCGCTCCGGAGAGATCGACGGACTCGACTTGAACTACGTCAAAGGGTTCAAGGACACCGATCTGCGGTTCATCGAGGACTGGCCGTTGCGCCGCGTCAGCCTCGCGTGTGAAGGCGACGTCGGGCGCTCCGTGCCGACCGGATGACAAGGTGTGACCGATTGCGGGCATGTCGTGGCCCTTCCCGGGCGGCCTCGTCGATGTCGTGACTTCCGTCCCTGGTGTTTCAGCGATGGAGGGAGTGATGCTGACAGCGTGGATGATTCAGCCGTGATTGAAATGTGTCGGGTGTTGGGTGATCCGATTCGATGGAGCGTGGTGGCTGAGTTGCGTTGCGGGACTCGTTCCGCGTGTGAGCTCGCGGGGGTGTCGGGTGCGGCACCGAGCCTGCTGTCGCATCATCTCGGCGTGCTCCGCGACGCCGGGCTGGTCACGACGCAGCGGCGTGGACGGTGGATCGACTACACGCTGGTGCCCGATCTGATCGAAGAACTCGCCGCCGCGCTCGTCGACGTCGCCGACAGTCGGGACGCGCCCGCACACCGGTTGGCGGCGACCGAGCCGTCGGGCACGTCGCGGGTGGCGTGATGGGCAGGTTCGAACGCTTCCTGACCGTCTGGGTCGCTATCGCGATCGCCGCCGGCATCGGGTTGGGCCTCGCTGCACCCGGCGTGTTCGAAGCGGTCGCCGATCTCGAGGTCGCCAACGTCAACCTGGTCGTGGCGGTCCTGATCTGGCTGATGATCTATCCGATGATGCTCAAGGTCGAGCCGAGCTGTCTTGCCGACGTGGGCCGCAAGCCGAAGGGCCTCGCGCTCACCTTGACCGTGAACTGGTTGATCAAACCGTTCACGATGGCGGCGCTCGCCGTGCTGTTCTTCCGGTACGTCTACGGCGACCTGATCCCCTCGGCGGACGCCGAGGAGTACATCGCCGGCATGATCCTGCTCGGTGTCGCACCCTGTACCGCGATGGTGTTCGTGTGGAGCCAGCTCACGAACGGCAACCCCAATTACACCCTCGCCCAGGTCTCGATCAACGACCTCATCTTGGTGTTTGCGTTCGCACCGATCGCCGGTCTGCTGCTCGGGGTCACCGATCTCACCGTCCCGTGGGGCACTCTCGTCGCGTCGGTCGCCATCTTTGTCGTCATCCCGCTCGCTGCTGGGCTCGTCACCCGCTCATCGCTGCTCAAGCGGGGCGGTCCCGATGCGGTCGAACGGTTTTCGAACAGGTGGAAGCCGACGTCCATCATCGGGCTCCTGCTCACGGTCGTGTTGCTGTTCGGGTTCCAGGCCGAAACGATCGTCGACGAGCCGGTCAGGGTGGTCATGATCGCGATCCCGCTGTTGATCCAGAGTTTCGGGATCTTCGCGATCGCGTACGGCGCTGCCCGCCTCATTCGACTTCCGTTCGATGTGGCTGCGCCCGCTGCGATGATCGGGACGTCGAACTTCTTCGAACTCGCTGTCGCTGTTGCGATCAGCCTGTACGGACTCGGCTCGGGCGCCGCCCTCGCCACGGTCGTCGGCGTCCTCATCGAGGTGCCCGTGATGCTCTCACTCGTGGCGTTTGCGAACCGGACCCGCTCGTGGTTCCCCGAGCCGACCGCTGAAGCGACCCCGGGAACGCTCACTTCATCGACGTCAGCACCGGCCGAGTCATGAACTGCTACGACTGTGCGACGGCAGACCGGACCGCTGCCGCCGTTGGTATCTGCCACGACTGCGGCGCCGGCATCTGCGCTGATCACGCAACTGCGACCCCGCACCATCTCACCCGCATGTTCCCGCTCGGCCGAAAGGTCCCGGTCGAACCAGCAGCCCGCACCATCAGGTGCCAGCTCTGTGCAGCGGCCGCAGCAGCTACGACCGCCTGAACCGCCACAGTCCCCTCTGCCCGCGAAGTGTCCGAGGTCAGGCTGCTGATCGGGCAGCGCATCATCCCACCTCGCCGAGTAGGCGCAAGCCGCCCGAGATCCTCACGACCTGCTCGCACCCGGGAGCGCGGAAACGCTCGGGCCGACGCTTGCGTTGGGCACGGGCCCGTTGTCGTCTACCGGCTGTCGCTTGCGTCGGAGTTCGGCGAGGCGCTCGTCCGCCCAGGGATCATTCAGGTCGGCAAGCAATCCCCGCTCAGCAGGGTGTTCGCCCCGCAGTGCTGCAAGTACAGTGGGTGGGCGGCGACGGGATGTCGATCCCGAATTGCCAGGAAACCGGAACCCGTCGACCGGACCTGGGCGGGCGAGTCGACCGCCAAACTGCAGCCCACCGTGCTGACCGTGGCGTTCGTAGTCGGCGTGTACAGAGCCGCGGCACGGCAGCCAGTGCCTGCGACACGTGGCGCGACCATCTCGGCGACCAAGCCGACTGAGCCATTCCCACAACGCCGGGCGCCCTCGACACGCCGAGGCCGCCCGGCGTCGCCGTGTCCCGTCTCCTCGTTCGCCACCAGGATCTCACAGGCGTTGGTCGAATCAATCGAACGGCGATCTCAAGGGTCACCGCCGACAACATCGCAGTTGGTTGGGGCCGGTCGGGTGCCAGCACTGGCGAGCGCGAAACGCTGCACGGACGTTGGGGCTTGTGCGGGCTTGGCGTCTCGTCGACGGCCGGGTGCGCTCAGCGCGACGCGGTGAGCGTCAGCGGTCCGACCCGAGCGAACGTTGCGTTCACGCCGTCCGAGACGGTGACGATCACGAGCGCTTCGTTGCTGGGAGCGGCGATGCCGGGAGCGGGACGGATCGGGGAGCTCTCGGCCTGCGTGACGATCGATGTCCATGACGTGCCGCCGTCGATGCTGAGGTACGCCGCAGCCGACGTGCCGACGTCGGATTCCCACGAGATCTCGAACTCATCGACGCTGACGATGGCGTCGGCTGCCGGCTCGGTGATGCGGAGCGACGGCACGGACTCACCGCCGTTGGTGGCACCGACCTCGTCGCCCTCGAAGGCGACTGCGATCCGGCTGATCGGCCCGACCGGCGGCGGTTGGATCGGGACCGAGAAGCGCGCGGCGGGCTCGTCTCCGTCGAGCTGTTCGATGACGTCGAACGAGACGTCGATCGATCCGTTTTCGGTCTCGATCGTGAGGGTCCACGGACCGGGCTCGACCTCGAGTTGCTTGGTCGTCGGCAACAGCCGGGTCGGTGCGAAGTCGACCGACGGCGGGTCGGACGACACGGACCCGCTCACCATCAGCACGACCGATTCATCGGCTGCCGGCTCCGACGTTTCCGGAGTCGATCCGGACACGGTGGGCGTGGAGGGCGATGTGGGTCGGGGCACGGACACGGTCGACTCGTCGTCGCCGCCACATGCGGCAACGACGAGCGCGCCCACGATGATCGGTCCCCACCACCGGGTGAGTGTCATCCGGTGCTCGTCTTCCACGCCTTCCGGAACTCGTCGACCGCGTTCTCGGCGATCCCGGCTGCGGCGGCCTCCTCTGCAGCGCGCAGCTCCCGCTCCGCCTTGGCGAACTTCTGCGGCGAAAGGACCGCATTGGCGAACGCATCGACTGCGAGTGTCCACGCGACGTCGACGATCTCGTCGGCCAACGCGTCGTCCTCGGTCTCGGCGGAATCGAGGTGGCGCAGGTCGAACAACGCTGCCCGAAGTGCCTTGAACACTTCCTCGCCGGTCGCCGGGGCGACATGGTCCTCGTCGGTCCACCACTCCGCTGTCGATGCGAGCGTGACGTCGTCAGCGGCGTCGAGGAACCGGCGATCGGTGGAGGCGGCGAGCGCGACTGCCACGTCGATCAGGCGCTCGCGGAGCGAGTCGACGTCGGGTGGGAGGATGCGTACGATCTCGATCTCGACGGTCGCGGTCGCCATCAGGCCAGCCGAGTCGGTGGCCGTGACCGTGACGACGTGCGTGCCCTCGGTCAGCGAGTACGCCTGTAGCGCGACTTCCTCGCCGCTGCCGAGAGGACCGTCGAGATCGGACGACCACTGCAGCGCTGAGCCGGTCAGAGCCGCGTCGTCACGGTCGTACGCCAGCGCGCCGAGCAGGACGGTCTGCACGCCGGAGAAGGGCGCGCCACCTGCGGTGGGTGACAGGAGGTCGACGGTGGGAGCATTGTTCACCACCGTGAACAGGTCGCTCTCGGCCCGACTGCTGTTGAGCCCATCGGAGGCGATCACGATCAGGCGCCCGGATGTGCTCGCCGCGAGCTGGTCACGGTCAACCGTGAGCTCCGTGGCCGTGGTCGACGTGGCGAGCGCCCGCCACGAAGTCCCGTCGGGGCTGTAGAAGACGCTGTACCAGATCGTCGGGCTGTCGGCGTCCGATCCGGTCCAGCTGATCGTCACATCGTCGTCGGCGAGGACGTCGCCGGCGGCGGGCGTGACGAGTGCGACGGTCGGGGCGGCGGCCGACGCATCCAACTGACCGAGTACCTGACCGTCGAAACTGACGCGGGCGGCACCGATCGGCGCAGCAGGCAGCGGCACGGGGACGTTGAACCGAGCTTTCACCAACCCCTCTGCCGGGCTGTCGGCGTCGAGTTCGATCGCGTCGAACGGCGTGGTCGCGATGACCGAGCCGTCGGTGCCGAGGATGTCGAGTTGATACTCGCCCGCGGTCGGGTACTCGACGTCGTCGGAGGGCAGCACTCGTGCGGGTGCGAACGTCGCTGTCTCCGACTCGAAGTCGATGCGGCCGGTGACGAACAAGGCATCCCACGAGCTGCCGCCGCCGCCGCCTCCGCCTCCGCCGCCGCCCCCGAGCGGACCGACCAGCGACTCGTAGCCATGACCCGAGATCCAGCGCAGCTGACCGTCGGAGGTGAGGCTGCACTGGCTGCCGTTGCCGTAGCTCATGAGCGGCAGGTCGGCGTACGGGTCGACGACCGCAAGGTCCTCGACCGACGAGCGGAAACGCCAGTCGAAACCCCACACCTCGGTGTCGTCGTCGCCGAGTGGGCCGAGCGTCGGGTAGTCCGAGCCGCCGATGTCGGAGATGGTCGGGAAGTCCTCGGAGCTCTTCGACGCGACCTCGCCGCAGTAGCCCTGCTTCTGGCCTCCGAAGATCCAGAGGAATGTGTTGATGAGGCCGAGGTCGCCGTCAACGGCGTGCGGTCGCCCGAGCGTGTGGGCGACCTCGTGCGCACCGCGATTGCGGGCGTAGCCCTCGTCGTCCCGGTCTCCCGTACCGGAGAGGTAACCGCTCGAGACGCGCCCGGGGATGCCGTCGGCGAGTCCGCCCCCACCGCCGGCGAGCACGCCGTACCAGTAGGCGTCCTCGTTGCAGGCGCCGAGAACGCACTCGTCGTCGCGCATCGTCGCGAGGCGGACGTTGACATCGCTGAGGTCGGGCTTGCTGGAAAACGTGTCCCCGAGGATGCCCTTGTCGTTCGTCAAGGTCGGAACCGGGAACTGGGTCCACACCCGCAGCCCCTGCTCGCCGAGCTCGGCGTCGGTTGGGGTGAAGGTCGTGCCGCCGTCGTCGTAGGTGATCGACACCGTCCGGAGCTCGAGCCGATCGGTGCCTTGCGGCGCGATGTCGACACTGCACGTGTTGGCTGGAGGCGCCGCCTCGTTGCACTGAATGCCGCCGGGCAGTTCGAGCCGGAACGTAGCACTGCCCGCAGTCCAGCTGCGGGGGATGGCGAAGTTGAGGCTGGCGTCACGATCGGCGCGCCGCATCGCGACATCGACGGCTGCCGTGACGGTGCCGCCGGTGTTGATCGGTGCCAACGGGCTGCCCGGAAGCGGCTGGCCGTTGCGCTCACCGAACAAGAGCCCGGACGTGCGCACGGTGGATCCGTCGGTGGTCTGCACGAAGGCTCGGACGACGCCGAGCTTGTCGCGGATGATCGGCACCGACATGTCCCAACTCTGAACGGCCTGGTTGACCTCCAGGCCGACCAGCTCCAATGGTGGGTTCAGGCACGATCCGGTGAGCAGCGTCGCGAACTCGGCCGCGTTGCGAGCGACGGTCACGGTGCCATCACCGAACACGTACGGGTCGTACGCAGCGATCGCCGCGGCCCGGTCGAAGCCGCCGTCCTCGATGGCGACGACGGAGTAACGGTCGACTCCGGAGGCCATCGCATACGACGTTGCGGCGCTCATGGACTCACCCTGGTTGCGGCTGCCGTCGGTCGACATGCAGAGCAGCCATTCGGATGCGTCGTCGCCGTCGGCGATGAGTGCGTCGGTGCCGGCGCGGATGCCGTCACCCGGGTTGGTACCGCCGCCGATCTGCGAGATTGCGCGCAGCGTGTCGATGACGGTGTCGTCGTTCGTGCTGTCAAGCACGGTCAGCGGCACCTCGACGCGTGTGGTGCCGTTGGACCATTGGACGATGCCCACGGCGATCGATCCGTCGCGCGGGAATGCCGTCCGGTCGGACAACGCGGCGGCGATGCCGTCGATCTGGAGTTGCCAGTCGGCGCTGCTGATGCTGCCGGAGCCGTCCATCAGCAACATCAGCTGACGCGGCGCCGTGATGGCTGCCTCGACCGTGCCACCGGTGCCCGGGGTACCTGCAGTCACCACGGCGAGCAGGAGTGACAGTGTGACTGCGATCCGCCGAACCCCCATGGTGCCAGTCCCCTTTGCTCCACCGTTTGAAGGCCGGACTCTAGCTGAGCTTGGCGGTCGCTGCGAAGTAGCCGCCGCGCAAGCGGGGTGAAGCGAAAAGCAACCGACAACCAAACCTTCAGCAGACCAGACACACCGCCGATGCCCTCGACATCGCCTGCACCAAACGCGCCGACACCGTCGGCCGGGAACTGCTGTCGAGGCATCTTCCCGAAGTCCAGTTCCGAGGCAAGGAGCACCGGCGAATCCAGTACGCCGTGCTCACACCGTTCGCTGTTCGGGGCGGACTTGAACCGGACCTGCTCGACGAGGTGACGTGCTGGATTGAGCAGCACTGGCAGTACGCGTTGTTCGCAGCGGTTGCGATCGTTCGGCAGGGCGCCGAACGATCGGGCACACCGATCGAGGCGTTGGTCGCCGAGCTGGCCAAGCGCTCGACCATCGAGATCAACTGAGTCCTCGCCGACGCCGCGGATATCGGATACATCCGATCAAGCGGGCCTTCTCGGAGATCACTGTAGGGGCACCCATCTACTGTCGGATCTCGAGCGGCATGGACGCCGGAGCGAGACAGGAATTCCCGATCATCCTGCTCGGGCCGCAGTTGCACACCGCACCCAACGGTCTCGCCAGACTGATACGAGCCGTTGTGTGCGCCGCGGACGCGGCCACCGACCCGGGGATCAGGGTGCGATTTTCAGTCGAAGTTTGCCCTGGCGCAGGCTGGCGACGATTGCCTCGCTGGCATCACGGCTTTCCCGGGCGGGCAGGCAGGCAGCGAACGCGCCATCGCTCAGGCGGGGCTGGCGATCACGAGAATCGGCCGACTGCGCCCCAGCCGTGGCTCAGCGATCGACACACGCTTCGTGCGACCACCTACAGCAGATCGCCGGTCCATCGGTGCTCCTGCACCTTCAGTTCGCCGTTCTCGACCACGAGCGTGTAAATGCTCGTCCCGGTCCGACCCTCCGGCGGGTAGAAGTCCGCCGTGACGACAACGTCCTCGGCGACCACGAACGGTTCCTCGCTGATGACGACGAGGTCACCGATGCGCTCCCCCTGCTGACCCCCTTCGCGCAGCGCGGGGAAGTAGCTGGCCTGGGTCGGCCTGTCCGCCATGCCACGCTCGTCGACGAACTGGAAGTCTTCGGCTGCCACCGCCATGAAGAGGTCGACGTCGTACGTGTTGTCCACCTCGACGCCGCCGCTCCTCGGCGCCGACGGCACGCCGTTCGACCCCTTGGCGCTGTTCCCGGCACAGGACGGTCTGTGGGCCGTGTCCGGCGGTCACGTCCTCGCCCACTGGGAGGATGGCCAACTCATCGACGAGCTCAACCTCGGCAGCGCCGACGGAGTGACCGGTGGACACCATCGTCACGCCTACCACGTCGCCCGACACCGTGGCCCTCGATCCGAGTGGGACTCGACTGGCGATCGGGTCAACGGACACCAACGATGTCGTGATCGTGGACCTCGAGACGAGGACGATCGAGACCGTGCCCGGCGTGCGCAGGGCCAAGACATTCGGTTTCAACGCCGATGGATCGGTGCTGGCGATGTCGCTGCGTGACGGGACGATCCGGCTCTACGAGGTCGGCGAAGGGGTACCGGTCACCGTCTTCACCGCAACGCGACCGGGCTCGGCGGCAGAATCAGGCTGGTACGACCCGGCGAACGATTCGGTCTGGATGCCGATCGGCGACGCGATCGTCGATGTGTTGCTCGATGCCGACCTCTGGGCCGCTCGGGCGTGCGGAGTGCTCTCCCGCGACTTCACGCAGACAGAATGGAACCCGTATGTCCCCGGCGATCTCCCGCTTCGCCCGGTGTGCGGCACGGGCACTTGAGGTCCCACCTCGGCGAAGCCCTCCCCCTGACTCACTTTGCCTCGCCTCGCTCGCGGACAGCCCAGGGCCTCCGAAGCACCCGAGCAGAACAACATTGCGGATCAGTCGCAGAACCCGAGCTCTCAGCGCATTCGATCGGACGTGGTGCGCCGATCACCCAACGCATGATCGCGCACCGATACCCTCCGATCAGCGCTGCAGTGCCGCCGAAGTCGCACGCCGTCAAACCGACGGAGGACAGCTCGATAATCACCGCTCGCTTCACCCGCTGGGCCCGCTCCTGGCATGGCAGGGCCGATCAGAACGGCGGCATGTTCACGCCAGCCGACCCACTCTGGTACGGCACGTTCGATCGGGCAGATCGGGTCACGATTGACAATCCCGTCGGGCACGGATCGGCCCAGGGTCAGAGGGCCAGGTGGAGCCGAAGTGCTTCGTCGAGTTCGGCACGAAGTGATCCATTGAGCGTGCCGACCAGCGCTCCGATGCGCTCGACATCGACCGATCGAACTTGCTCTGCCTGCGCTTTCGAGTCGCGTGACAGCCCGGTTGAATCAGCACCGAGCAGGACCTGGAACGGGTAGATGTTGGCGGTGTTCGAGGTCACCGGCACGACCGTGATGATGCCTCGCCCAAGGCGCTCTGCGGTTGTGTTCGCCCCGTCGTTGCTGACGATGACCGCTGGGCGGTACTTGTTTGCTTCCGCTCCGCGTGAGGGGTCGAGGTCGACCATACGGATCTCGCCACACCTCATCAGGTGACGCCGTCGCTGACGACGATCTCCCAGTCAGCTGAATCGTCATCAGCGGCCCACTCTGCCCATGCTTGCTCGTAGGCAGCGCCGAGTCCCGACGAGCGGAGAAGACGGACTGCTTTGTGGACGGCGGCCGATCGTGATGCCATTCCGTTGCTTGCGGCGTAGGCATCGAGGAACTCGATGTCCTCATCTGGGAGGGAAACACTGACCTTCATACCAAGAAGCTACCAGTGGTAGCACGATGAGGCGGCCCTAGCGCATAACACCACCACGACGGCGGGGCGATGAGCGGACGGGCTGACAACGTCTGGACCGGTCGAAACAGCCTGGTGCACCCTGGATTGATACATCTCTGATACATCGACGACCTCCTGCACCGGCAGCATGAGACGGTCGCCGTTTCCGAGGTGGTGTATCAGCGGATGTATCAGAGATGTATCGATGTGCAGCCCTTCGTCGCCGCCCCGGTCCGATCTCAGTTCGCTGTCGAGAGGGCGACGGTGACCTTGAGGTCCAGGGCTCCGGCGACCTTCTGAAGCGTCGTCAGCGTCGCTCCGGTTCCCCCGGCTTCGAGTCGGGCGACGGCAGCCTGGCTGGTTCCCATCCGTGCTGCGAGCTCGCGTTGGCTGAGGCCGGCCGTTTCTCGGGCAGCGCGCACTTGATCGCCGACCTCGAGAGCGAGTCGCGTTGCGTCGTAGGTCTGATCGAACTCGGCACGCTCGGCGGCGGTCATGGTGGCGAGGCGTCGTCGCTTGACGTCTTCAATCGTTGATCGGGTCATTGGTCATCCTCCTCGGCGGTGTGCCCTTCGGCGATGCATCTGGCCATCGCAGTTCGTGCTCGGTTCACTTCGGCTCGCTCGTTCTGTCGTTGCTTGCGAAACACGGTCAGTAGCACGATCCGTCGTTGCTGAGCGAAGTAGTACGTGATGCGCCACGACATTCGTTGCAGGTCGAAGCGGAGTTCGAACAGTCCGTCGCCGAGCGAACGCGATGCCGGCATCCGCAGCCGGTTGCCCTGGTCTGCCAGGCGTTCGACATGAGGTAGCGCCGTTGCGAACGACTTGACCGTCAGATTGTCGAACCACGACTCCACCTCCGGTTCCAGTTCAACCGACCGCATGATACCAAAGATGATATCAGCGTCTGTGTCGTGGTTGCGGGATTGTCATGCAACGAAAGCACCGTGCGCGGCGCTTTCACGTCGTGATGGACTCTGCCCGATGTGACCGTTGTGGGACCGCCGGCCTCGCGCCGGATCTGCTCACCGTCGCCGAGGTCGTCGTCGTCCTGCGGATCAGCCGGACGGTATGCAGCCACCATTTGCAGTGGTAGGGACGAAGTCCTCCTTTTGCAGTGGTAGGGACGAAGTCCTCCTTCGTCAGCGAGGCGTCGACGACTGGGGTTGGTCCGGCGTCGTTCTGAGCGACGGATTGCGGCAGGCCAAACTGGGGAGATGGCCGAGATCATCGAGACGAGTCTTCCGGGTGTTGGGTTGCGCCACGAGATGCTGTGCGACAGTGGCGAGCGGGTAGGGGTGATCACACGTCACTCAGGGCGACGCGATCTGTTGGTGTTCGATCGGGCCGATCCGGACTCGGTGAGTGAGTCCGTGGCGATGAGCCCCGACGAGTCCCGCGAGCTGGCCGACCTGTTGGGTGGCGCGACGTTGGTGGAGCGGTTCGAGGATCTGCGCCAGCACATCTCGGGGTTGTCGATCGACTGGTTGCCGGTATCGACGCGCAGTCGTTTCGCCGGTCGAGTGTTGGGTGCAACAGAAATGCGGACACGCACCGGGGTGTCGGCCATTGCGGTGTTGCGGGAGGGGACGGCCATTCCGGCCCCGGGGCCGGACGAAACGCTGTTGGGCGGCGACACGGTGGTGGTGGTCGGGCTGGCGGACGGAATCGACGCAGCCGCTCGCCTGCTCGCTGAGTCGGACGAGTAATGCTCGCAGCGTCGCCGGGAACGGCGACCCTGCTGGTCGAGCTCGGGGCGATCCTGGTCGGCCTTGCGGTACTGGGCCGGCTGGCGCTCCGGATCGGATTGCCAGCGATCCCGCTGTACCTGGTTGCGGGCCTGATGGTCGGCGAGGGCGGCGCTGTCGAGTTGGTGACGGCTCGCGAGTTCATCGAACCCGCCGCGGAAATCGGGGTGATCCTGCTGCTGTTGCTGCTCGGGTTGGAGTACTCGGGTTCGGAGCTGACAGGTGCACTCCGGACCAACAGCCGCGCTGGCGGGCTCGACTTGATCTTGAACTTCACACCCGGCGTGATGGTCGGCTTTCTGTTCGGTTGGGGTGTCAACGGCGCCCTGCTCCTCGGCGGGATCACCTACATCTCCTCGTCGGGGATCATCGCCAAGGTGCTTGATGATCTGGGAACGACCGGCAACCGCGAGACCCCGGTGGTCTTGTCCATTTTGGTGACCGAGGATCTGGTCATGGCGTTCTACCTCCCGTTGATGGCCGGGTTGTTGATCGGTGGGGAGCCGTGGGAAATCGGGCTCGAGATCCTCCTCGCAGTCGTCGCAGTCTTCACGACGTTGTTCGTGGCGGTCAGGTTCGGGCCGCGAGTCAGCGCCGTCATGTTCACCCATTCCCAAGAAATCCTGCTGTTGACCTTGGTCGGCGTGGCACTGTTCGTTGCGGGCATCGCTGAACATCTGCAGGCATCGGCGGCGGTCGGGGCGTTCCTGGTCGGAATCGCTCTGAGTGGACCGGTTGAACAGACCGCTCGCGAAGTACTTGCGCCGTTGCGGGATCTGTTCGCGGCGATGTTCTTTGCGTTCTTCGGGTTGCAGATCAACCCCGCCGATCTGCTCGGTGTCGTCGCAGCCGCGGCAGGCTTGGCTGTGATCACAGCGGGCACCAAGATCGCGACGGGCTGGTGGAGCGCAGCTCGCGTCGGGATCGGGCGGGCCGGCCGGCTGCGCGCGGGGACGATACTGACGGTGCGCGGGGAGTTCTCGATCGTCATCGCCGGCATCGCCGTCGCCGAAGGTGTCAACGACGAAATCGGGCCGCTCGCAGCAGCGTACGTGTTGCTGTTGGCGGTTGGCGGTCCGCTGCTCGCACGAGCGGCGGACCCAATCTCGCGTCGACGTGCGTCGCGATGAGCGCAGTTCACGAGGCTACGGCCACTGCCGCGATGGACGCGGCGTAGGCGACGAGCAGGACGATGCCGTTCGGTTCGAGCCGGCGGGCACGATTGGTCTGGCCGCTGATGATGCCGGCGAGCGCGAGTGCCATGAGCAAGATGACCGCCGTCGCGGCGACGGTGTGCGTGTCGTCGACCGCCGCGAGGATCGGTCCGGGTCGAAACGCGATGCCGACGATGAGGATCATCGCCATGTTGGCAGCGTTGCTCCCGAGGAGGTTGCCGACCGCGAGGTCGTTCGACAAACCGAGCACGACGAGGAGCAGGGCAATCGGAAGTCCACTCATCACGGCGAAGGTCCAGTGTGGCCAGTCGACAGCGCTCGCCGGAAGGGCCCATCGGCGCTCCCATCATCGTGCGGGCTCGACCGGAATTGACGTTGGCCCCTAGACCCCTCTACCTCGCAAGGGGATTGTGGATGCATGGGTGAGCAGCGATGAAACACAGCGGCGCGCCCACGCACGACTTGCGCGGTCTGAGCAGTGCGGAGGCCGCGGCGCGGCTCGAGCGGTACGGCCCGAACGCGCTTCCCGAGCCGCCGCCGGTGCGGTGGTGGGTGCGCGTCGGCGCCCAACTTCGCAGCTCGATCATCTACATCCTGTTGTTCGCTGTTGACGTTCGACCTGGTCATCTGGATCTCCGAAGGTGCCCACGAGTGGCCATTCGAGTCGATCGCCATTGCGACGATCTTGGTGTTCAACACCGCAATGGGGGTGTGGCAGGAGTACCGCGGTGGAAGACGCTCTCGCACGCCTGCGTGAGCTCGCCGCCCCGAAGGTCTGGGCGATGCGTGACGGCCACCTCGAACAGCTCGACGCCACGATGCTGGTTCCCGGCGACCTGGTCCGGGTCGAGGCCGGTGATCGGATTCCCGCCGACGGCGTCTTGAACGGTGAACAGGCCTTGCAGGTCGACGAGTCGATCCTGACCGGTGAATCGGTGCCGGTCGAGCGAGAGGCCGGCAAGGAGGTCTTCTCGGGCACGCTGGCGGTGCGCGGTCTGGCCTGGATCGAGGTCACCCGCACCGGGCCCGAATCGGCAATGGGGCGCATCGCAACGATGCTCGGCGCGGTCGAAGCCGAACGCACTCCGCTCGAGCGCCGACTCGAGCACTTCGGGCATCGAATCGCGAGATGGATCGCCGTCCTCGCCGTGGTGCTCGCGGTCGCCGGTGTCGGCGTCGAGGGCATCGACCGCCTCGACGAAGCCCTCCTGTTCGCAGTCGCCGTCGCGGTTGCCGCCGTCCCCGAAGGTCTCCCTGCGGTCCTCACCCTGACACTCGCGCTCGGGACCGAGCGGATGAGCCAGCGTCAAGCAGTGGTCCGCAAGCTGTCGGCCGTCGAAGCGCTCGGATCGATCACCGTGATCGCCACGGACAAGACCGGCACCCTGACCGAGAACACGATGACGGTCGCCGGTCTCGACGTCGACCGACCGGGAGCGGGCGCTGCGAGCGATGGTGCTCGCAGCCGATGCCGAGCCCGATGGGGGCGTCGGCGACCCGCTGGAGATCGGCCTGTACACCTACGCAGCAGCCCAAGGCGTCGACCCGGTCACTACCCGCAGGCAGTACACGCGCCAGTCGGTGCGGCCCTTCGACTCCGCGTGGCGATTCATGCGCGTCAGCGTGACCGAGGACGGACAGGCCGTCGCCTACCTCAAAGGGGCCGCCGAAGTCCTCCTCGAACGCAGCACTCTCGACGCCGCCGAGCGTCAGCGATGGCACGAACAGGTCGAGAGCGCAGCAGCCGATGGGTACCGTGTGCTGGGCCTGGCCTGGTCACCCGACGACTCCGAAGACCACTTGACGTGGCTCGGATCGGTGTCGCTGTGGGACCCGCCCCGCCCAGAGGTCCACGCAGCGATCGCATCCGCACAGGCGGCCGGCATCAGGGTACTGATGATCACCGGTGACCATCCCGCGACCGTGCAGGCGATTGCTGCCGACCTCGGGATTCCCGCCGACCGAACCCTCACCGGGCCAGAACTCGACGAGCTCGACCCCGACGAGTTGAGTGCGGCCGTCGCCGACGTCCACGTCTTCGCCCGAGTCAGCCCGGAACACAAGCTCGCCCTCGTCGAAGCACTCAAGGCTCGCGGTGAGATCGTCGCGATGACCGGCGACGGCGTCAACGACGCCCCCGCACTCAAACGCGCCGATGTCGGCGTCGCGATGGGCCAACGCGGCAGCGACGTGTCGCGCGAAGTCGCCGACCTCGTCCTGCTCGACGACAACTTCGCGACCATCACCGCCGCGGTCGAGGAAGGCCGCGGCATCTACGACAACATCCAGAAGTTCCTCCGGTTCCTGTTCTCCACCAACGTCGCCCTCGTCATCCTCGTCGCGGTCGGCGTCGTCGGTGCGGCGGTCGACGATCTCCGAGACTCCGCCGGCGACCTCCTCGTCCCGCTCACCGCCGCCCAACTGCTGTGGATCAACGTCATCGCCGACGGGCCGCCCGCGTTGGCACTCGGTGTCGACCGCAACCCAGGCGTGATGCAGCGCCAGCCGAGGTCGCCGAACGCGCCGCTGCTCACCCGCGGCTGGGCTGCGGTTCATCTTCGTCTCCGGCATCGTCAAGGCGGTGCTCGGGCTCGCCCTGTTCTTCGGACTCCCCGAACTTGACTACACCGGAACCGAGGCCGTGACCGCGGTCTTCCTCTACGAATCGCTTGCCCAACTGGCTTTCGTGTATCCCGCCCGACGCATCACCTCCAAGGCAGTCACCAACCGCGTTCTGAACTGGATCGTCGCCGTCACGATCGCACTCCAGATTGCCACGATCACGGTCCCCGGGCTCCGAACGGTGCTCGGGCTCGAAACACTCGACCCCACCGCCCTCGCCCTTGTCGCCATCGCGCTCGACGATCTCCGTGATCGGCGCCAACCTGACGGCGCGCTACGCCATCGAGACAGCGTGACCGGATCGTTCCGAGCTCCACAGCGTCGAGTGGTCGTTCGGATCGAACCAATGTTGCACGACGGTTCCGCCATGCACGCAGCTGCGCTTTCACTGTTGTCGAACGCGCGAACTTGGAACGTGTCCTTCGCGATGTTGTCACCCTGTGATGACAGCGTTTGGAGTGACCTGAGGAGGTTCCATCGATGCAACCTTTCCCCAACTCCGACACGGCCGCCACCCGCATGACGGCGCAGTTCGTTGAGCTCGGGGAGAGCCTCACGGTCTTTCGCTCGGTCGGCGCTGACCCTCGATTCGATGATGTCGTCGAGCGAGGCGACGGGGATTCGCAACTCGCCCGTCGGCGCGAACGTGGCACGCGCTCGAAGCGCGTCGTACGAGACTGAATCGCCGGCTGCGTCGGGGAGAAGGATTGCATCGTGGACGCCAGCGAATTCGGCCTGGAGGCTGTGGTCTATGCGATCCTCGCCGTGCTCGTGGGCGTGCCACTCGTCGGTCTGCTCATCGCTGCAACGGCAAGCAGACTCGGTGGGCGACGGTTCGGGTTCGCGTCCATCGGCATGGGAATTGTCGTCTCCGTTGCCACAGTCGTTGTCGTCGTGGTCCTCCAGAGAACGATCAGCGGAGAGGTAACCGGCTGGGATCTGCTCTGGGCAGCAGGTCTCACCGTGGCCGCAGTCTGGAGCCTGCGTCGCTTGGCCATGCCCCAGCGGGTATCTACCGATGCAACCTGACGAACCCGTCAGGCCGACGGTCTCCAGCCGCTCAGCTACGAACACGCGCTGGCCGCGGACGAGATTATGCAGTGCGCTACTTCGGCCGCACTGCGGTCCCAAGCGCAGTTCTCGGCCGGGGATTCCGTGGTGTCGATATGGAGCGTTCAACCGCTTGGCCGGAACTGTCAGTTCCGCAGTGGATCTGATGGTCCCCGACCCGGGAGAACCATGGTGCCGCGGTCTGGCCATCGAGATTGCTCGAGACGTTGACCCTCGTTGGTACTCGCTCAGCGCTGGCGACGAGGTCGTGGAGCTTGGCCATTCCCTCGACGCCTTCGGCAATCGTTTCGACGCCAGCTTGGCGCCGGCCTCGTCGCACACGTAGACGTCGTGATGGGCCTCGGCCCAATCATCACCAACAAAGATCACTGCGTTCTCCTCGCACTCGTGGTCTGGGGTTCGAACCGGAAGGTGGCCCTGCGCGTTCTAATGGATCAGTGCTCGAGGCACGACACCCCATCGGTGCTATACGACAACCCTCACCAACCAACCGGGGCACGGTCTTCGAGCCAGAGGTCAAGCCTCTGAATGTGCAAGTGCTCACCGGAAGGCGGCTCGGCCACCACACTGCCACCGACGAGCGATCACCGTGTGATGTACACCCATGAGAATGTGCAAGTAGTTCCGGTCGTCGCCGCTCGTCGTGCTGGTATCAAGGCGGGTGGGATGCTGTTGGCTGGTGTCGCGATGGGCGCCGGGAGCCGTCGCGATGAGGGACAGCCTGCTCGAGGCCCGACGGCATGGGCCCTGCTCGGTGTGCGGCTTGCTTGCAGGTCGGTGTGGCGCGATATTGGACATGGAGGTACGCGGCAATGACTCGGTGGATAGCTGCGCTGGGGGCAGTAGCCATCATGGCCGTCGCCTGCGGCTCCGAACCGGCGACACCAACAGCTGTCTCCGATGATGCGACGCCGGACCAGACGACCGCAGACATCGACGTGCCGTCCACGATGCTCCCCACGACCACGGTGCGGTCGGCGACCACGATCGAGGCGACGACTGTGGCGACTCAACCGACGACCGTCACGACGTCAGCCACGACCGCCCCGACGACGACAGGTCCAGCGACGACACCGACAACGTCGCCCGGGCTGACATCACCAGCGATCCTACGTCCGGATGGTCTGGGGCCGTTCGCTTTCGGCACGCCTGCAGACCAGGTCCAGGCATGGCTAGCCGGAGAACTCGGGGAAGCGGACGCGACCGCCGTCGAAGGATCGGGAGGATGGCCGCTCGAGTCGTGCAACGAGCGCAGGTTCTCGTACTGGGCGAGCGCCGGCTTCGTCGTCGGGTTCACCGACCTCCTCGGCTACGACTCTGACTCCGGCGTCGCCAACTGCGGCGACGTGCCACGTCTCGAGGCTTGGTACGTCACCGAGTATGCACAGCCCTGGTTCTTGCCCGACCACGACGAGGGATTGCCCACCGAGATCGAGTTGCGTCTCGTCACCGAAGATGGCATCGGTCTACGCAGCACTGCTGGTGAGCTCCGCGCAGCGGAACTCGGCGTCGAGTTCGGCGTGTGGGACATCGACACCTACGTAGCGGAAGCGTTTCTTACGCCGAGTGGATTCGGCGGACGGGTCAACTGGGACTCAATCGCCGACCTGCAACGCGCGCTGAATGAGCTCGGCGCGGATCTAACCGTGGACGGCGTGTTCGGCCCACGCACCGACACCGCCCTCGCGGATTTCCAGTCCAAGCATGGTATTGAAGAGCGCGGAGTTGGCCCGATCACGCTGAAGGCACTCGGTGTGGACGTGCCGGACGACGCATCAATCGTGTACCTCAGAGCCGGCGACTGGGACTTCGATTTCTGACATGGTGTTCCGCGAACATCGCCACACGAACCGCAACCACACCGGATGACCAGCGGAAACTCCCTGCTTATCCCGTATCAGAGGGCCGACCGAAGCGATGCTCAGAAGCCGGCAGGCTACGCACGGTTGAGCGTCCCAGAACGCCCCGTCCGGCCCTGTCCCGAGCGTCACCGAAGTGCTGTTGGAGGGCACGCATATCGCGCGTGCCCGGAAGCTGCGCGAGCCGCACAGGTTCGGCACTTTCGATCGGTCGATCAGGTGTCGACGCCCGAGCGATAATCGCGGTCCAGGACGAACCGTCGAGCACTCTGCTTCCGGCGTTACGAGCGAGCGGATCGCTCGGTATCGCACACTCGTAGTACCTGTCGACGCGTCGGGTCCTCAGGCGGTCTTGGTGTCGTGTTCGAGTTGGTGATCGACTGCGCGTCGGATCCACGACGAGACGGATCGGTCGTCGGCGTCGGCTGCGACGCGGATCTTGGCGAGCGTCTCCGGTGGAAAGCGCACAGGCACGGGTTTGGAGAGGTTCGAGCGCCGCCGACGTGCCGGTCCCTGGGGTGTCTGGTTGTCGGGGTCGGCGTAGAAGTCGTGTTCTTGTTGTCGGGTCATCTTGTTGGTGGTCATCGGTCCTCCTGGTATCTGTCGGCGAGGTGTTTGGCGGCGATGTAGCAGCCGATCGGCCGGCACTTGGTCGGGTCGTCGTGGTCGGACAGGGCGAGCGGCACCATCAGCACTCGGCCGGCGATGTCTGAGACCATCAGCCAGCGCGCTGGTGGTTTGGCCGGGTAGAACAGCGGGTCAGAGATCCAGATCTCGTAGATGTCGTCGATGCCGTAGTGGTCGTGTTTGAACAGGTGGGCGGCTTGTCGGTCGATCTCGAACGGATCGGTGTCGTCCAACCGGTCGACATCGAACAACTCACCCACACCCACAAGTGTATTACAAACGGATACAAACGTCGAACGTCAGCCCGGACGGGTCGCTCCGGCGATGAACGTCGACACGATGTAGGTGGCGTGTCGATCGAGGCTTCGTCGGGCCCGGTCGTAGCGCATCGTCGTTCGAGGATCCGCGTGTGATGCGGCTTCTTGGACGTCGCGGAGTGGGACACCGGCGTCGAGAGCGGCGGTGATGAACGAGTGCCGCAGGCTGTGGGGCGAGATGCGCTTGTCGGTCCCAGCACGCTTCACGAGTCGCTTGACCATCCGGTCGGCGCAGTAGCGGTCCATTCGTCCGCCTTCGACGCCGACGAAGATCGGCCCCATCGTGCGTTCCCCGATGTACAGATCGAGTGCCCGACCGGTGCGGGGTGCGTTCGGGATCGTGACGTGCTTGCCGCCCTTGCGCACGATCGCCAACGTGCGATGCCCGCGCTCGGTCGACAGGTCGTCGATGTCGGCGTTCAACGCTTCGGAGATCCGCAACCCGTTCAACGCGAGCAACGTCATCAACGCGCCGTCGCGCGGATCGCCGAGGCCCGCTTGAACGAGGAGTGCGCCGAGTTCATTGCGGTCCAACCCGAGCGTACGTGACTCGTCGTGGACCTTCGGCCGCCGGACGTTGAGTGCGGGGTTCTTGTCGAGGATGTCCTCGGTCTGGCAGTACTTGTAGAACGACGACAACGTCGACAACCGGCGCCCGATCGTCGACGCCATCCGACCTTCTTGTTCGATCCACCGAGCGAACGTCTCGAGATGCGGTCGCTTCACGTTCAACAAGTTGAAGCCATGTTCGTGGCACCAGCCGGCGAAGATCCGCAGATCGGTCGCGTAGCTCCGACGGGTCGGATCCGTGTAGCCGGCGATGAACGCCGCAACAGCGACGCGTTCGGTGATGATCACCGGATCGTCGTAGCGAACAACTTCGGCGGAATGAATAGTGGTGTCGGCCATGGCGGCCTCCCTGGGTGACCCAGCCTCCCGAGGAGACGGGACCACCCACGATCGCGCCAATCCAGAACCGCAACTGCCGGCGCGATTATCGGGTGCCACGAGTTGGGCCGTTTTTGTGGCGGTGGGACTCCGTCGAGGCAAGTGATTCTGAGCGCCAATATCGAGTGGCGAGTGTCTGTTGCGCCCCTGATTGCAGCCGCCTGCTGTTGGGGAGGAGTGCCTCTACTCGTCCGTGACACCATCGACTTCTTCGCGCAGCACGTCAGCGTGTCCGGTGTGAGGGTTCGATGGCTTCAAGGAGCAGAACGATCGAGCGCAGACCGAACCCCGGTCCGGTCGACGTGACGTTGGCAGGTGCGCCCTTCGAGTGATTCATGGCGTCATTCTGTGGGTCGTGCGAGCCAGTCGGCCAAGCGGTCAACCAGATCGAGTCTGGCGTGTGGGCCGGGGATGAGTTGGTAGGCGGTGTCGGCGTGCCGAGCTTCGGGGCCGACGACGACCAGGGCTCCGGCGTCGATCAGCGAGTCGACGAGACCGCGCCAGGCGAGTGCGACGCCGCGTCCTGCGATCGTGTCGTTCATGACCGACGGGTAGTTGTTATACGACACCTTCGCTGTGGTCGCAGCGCACGACACTCCGTGGGCTGCGAACCAGTCGGTCCAACCCATCCATCGGCGGTCGCGGCCATCGAGGTGGAGTTTCGCCACGTCGCAGAGCGACGCTGGGTCGGTAGCGGGGTCGAGGCCCTCGGCTTGGGCGAACCCGGGCGCCGCGACCGGGATCACGACTTCGTGGAACAACACCCGGCTGCCGGGCGGCGCTCCGGTGACCGATGTGAGGTGGATGGCGGCGTCGTAAACCTCGTCATGGAGTTCTGAATCGCGATCAAAGAGTCGGAGCCGAAGTTCGGCGTCGCCGAGTACGGCTTGCAGTCCTTCGAAGCGTGGGACCAACCAGTGCTGCGCGAAGCCGGGATTCGCGGCGAGCAGAAAGGTCGGTCCTTCCCGGCGCAGTGCGGCGAGTGCCTGCTGGATCGTGTCGAGCCCGTCCTGGACTGCGACCAGCAACGCGCTGCCTGCTGAGGTCAGGCGCACCTTGTTCGAGGATCGGTGGAAGAGTTCGAGCCCCGTGGCACGTTCGAGGCTGCTGATGTGCCGCGAAACTCCCGATTGGGTCATGCCGATCTCCTGTGCGGCTTCGGTGAACGACCCGAGGCGTGCTGCGCTCTCGAAGACCGCGATCATCTGCAGCCGGGGGACGCGGTGGAGGAGTGGATGCACGGCGCCAGCATGACATGGGCTCATGCAGAGGCCGATCATCGGGCGGCTGTCGAGTCACTCGTGGCGGGTGCATGATGTGGGTATGCCTCAAGCGCCACAAGTCACTGTCGCGGACCGGTCGCCGCGCCGCCGTGGCCGGGCGCTGCGGGTGAGCCAGACGTCGACGCATGGCGAGGCGGTCAGTCTGCGCAACCGGTTGGGTGTGTACGAGCCGTTCACGGTCGACCAGATCGACCGGGTCGAGGCACATGCCGATCGGATCCTGGACGAAATCGGGGTGGAGTTCCGGGGTGACGAAGAAGCGCTTGAGTTGTTCCGTACGGCGGGTGCCAGGGTCGACGGTGAGCGGGTGAGGTTCGACCCGGGGTTGGCGGCGCAGTTGTGCGCGACCGCACCGAAGCAGTTCGAGATGCACGGTCGCGACGGGCGCACGCTGCCGATCGGCGGGGATCACGTCGTGTTCCTGCCCGCGTACGGTTCGCCATTCGTGACGGACCTCGACCGTGGCCGCCGCTATGCGACGCTCGAGGACTTCGAGAACATCGTGAAGCTCACCTACTCGACGCCGTGGCTGCATCACTCGGGCGGCACGGTCTGCGAACCGTGTGACGTCCCGGTGAACAAGCGACATCTCGACATGATCTACGCCCACCTGCGCTGGTCGACGAAACCGTTCATGGGCGCGGTCACGGCACCCGAACGAGCCGAGGACTCGATTGCGATGGCCCGGCTGGTGTTCGGCGCCGAGTTCATGGAGCACCACTGCGTCATTCAGGGCAACATCAACGTCAACAGCCCGCTGGTGTGGGACGACGTGATGAGCGGGGCACTCAAGGCGTACGCCCGGGCGAACCAGGGGTGCGTGATCTCGCCGTTCATCATCGGCGGAGCGATGGGGCCGGTCACGCTTCCAGCGCTCGTCGCCCAAGCCCATGCCGAAGCGATGACCGGGATCGCGCTCAGCCAGTTGGTGCGCTCGGGGTCGCCGATGGTGTACGGCAACTTCCTGACGACGATGAACCTCAAGTCGGGTGCGCCCACCTTCGGGACCGCGGAGTCGACACTCGCCACCTACGCCGTCGGCCAGCTGGCGCGACGACTCGGTCTGCCGTTGCGGTGTGGTGCCCACTACACCGCCTCGAAGGTCGCAGACGGACAGGCCATGCAGGAGTCCGTCGACTCGATGTCGGCGGGCATTCTTGCCGGCACCAACTACGTCATCCACGCCGCCGGATGGCTCGAAGGTGGCCTGTCGTTCGGCTACGAGAAGTTCGCCATGGACCTCGACCGGTGCGCCATGTTGCACAAGCAACTCGGCGGGCTCGACGTCGATGACGAGCAGCTCGCCATGGACGCATATGTCGAAGCCGGCCCGGGCGGCAACTACCTTGCCTCGGCGCACACGCTGCGTCACTACGCCACCGCCAACCACGAATCGACACTCGCCGACACCAACTCGTTCGAACAGTGGACCGACGACGGCGCCCTCGACATGCAACAGCGCGCCAACCGGCAGTGGAAGCAGATGCTCGCTGACTACGAACCGCCACTCATCGATGACGCCGTCGACCGCGAACTCCGAGCGTTCATCGACGATCGCAAGCACGCCATGCCCGACGCTTGGTACTGAGTTTCGGGCCCGTCCACCACCAGAAGGAACCCGGCACATGACCGACGAACTGACGCGAACCTCCGCCCTTGCCGACCGCCACCGCGCACTTGGATCGGCACTGCAGGACTGGAACGGCATGGGCACTGCGTGGGAGTACTCAACCGACCCGAACGACGAGCACGACGCAATCCGCGGGGCCGCTGGCATGTTCGACATGTCGCCGCTCAAGAAGATCCGAGTCACCGGCCCCGACGCGTCGGCCATCGTCGACCACACCCACAGCCGCGACCTCAGCCGCCTCGACCCTGGGCAGTCCGCGTACTGGTGCGGTGCTGACCGAGCGTCGCACCGTCGCCGACGATGCGATCGTGTTCAATCATGGCGACGACGGCTGGTTGTTCGTGCACGGCTCCGGAGCGTCGATGGAGTTGCTCCAGGCATCAGCGGGCGGCAAGGACGTGCACATCGATTTCGACGACGACCTCCACATCATCTCGCTCCAGGGCCCGACTGCGCTCGGCCTGCTCGATACCGCCACCGACGCCGACCTGGCTGCGGTGCCCTACTTCCATCACGTGTTCGTCAAGCTCTTCGGGTGCGACGTCATGATCAGCCGGACGGGCTACTCCGGTGAGCGCGGCTACGAGATCTTCGCGTCAGCCGCCGATGTCGCCGAACTCTGGGACGCGATCCTCGATGCCGGCAGCGGGTCTGGCGTGATGCCGGCCTCGTTCACTGCGCTCGACAAAGTGCGCGTCGAAGCAGCGCTGCTCTTCTACGGCTACGACATGACCGACGAGCACCACCCGAGCGAGGTCGGGCTCGGCTGGACACTGTCGCGCAACGGTGCCGACTACCGCGGCAAATCGCCGGCGCTCGCAGCGATCGGACACGAACGTTTCGTCGGCGCCGGGATCCTCATCGACCACGACGACGCAATCGCCGGCGGTGAAACGCTGCAACTCGACGGCGTCGACGTCGGCACCGTCAACAGCCCGGCGTACTCCCGACGCATGAACCAGAGCCTCGCGCTGGTCCACCTCATGCCGATGGCAGCAACACCAGGCACTGAGATCAGTGTCGTCGGCGACGCGGGGACTCACACGGCGCGCGTCGAGACGATCCCGTTCTTCGACCCCGACAAGACCAGAGTCCGCGCCTGACTGCCTGCGCGCTACGACCTCGGGGTTCGGTTCTGTCGGACACGGACCTTTCGCAAGACCGAGAACTCTCGTCTGAGGAGCTACTGAAAGTCCTGCGATCTCAACGTTTGAGTTGATCACCACCCAGACTCCTTGAAGAGCCTTCGGGGTGAAGAGTCTGCGGGGTCGGTCGCAGCCGGTGCGCATGCGCATGACACAGTGGCCGATAGGACGAATGTCGAATCGGCACGTCTCGATCGGTCCGCCGGGCATCGAAGCGCTCATAACCGCGATCGGCAGCGCTTCTATCCGCGCCGCATCGCCGGCGAAATGCAGGTGTCGAGCACTCGGTATCGCTCGCCACAATCGCGAGCGGTCAGTTGTGATCGGGATGGGGTACTTCTACGACCTCGAGCCCATCGATTCCGATGAAGTCGCTCGGATTGCAGGTGTACACCGGTAGGTCGGCTGCGACTGCGGTCGCAGCGATCATCGCGTCGTAGGCCCGCGCGGTTGCTTTGCGGCCGCTGCGCCTCAACGACGCCGCGACACCGCCGAACGCTCTCGCGGCGGCAGCGTCGAAAGGCAGTGGATCGAAGTCTGCTTCGGCGGCCTGGAGGTGCGCTTGGCGTGCGACGCGGTCTTCGTCGGTCGTGGCCACCAGTGGGCCGACAGACAGCTCCGCCAGGGTCACTGCGGTGATGAATGCTGCGTCGGGCAGAGCATCGATTGCCGTGATCCGTCCGAGAAGGATCAGCGTGCTCGTGTCGAGTACGCCGGGCTTGTTCACAATGATGCGTCGATCACGGAATCGAGATCGCGGCGCAGCTCGTCAGGGTCAACGACAGGTAGGTGGGCGCGCCGACGCATCAGCTCTGCGATGGGCACCGCGCTCGAGCGCAGGGGCCGGAGTTCGGCGACCTGCTTGCCGCGGCGCGTCACCGTCACGCGTTCACCACGGGCCACGCGATCGACGACCTCGCCGCCGTGGTTTCGTAGCTCTCGAATCGACACATCAGCCATGTCCTCAATGTATCACCGGTGATACATTGTGGACAGTCAAGCCGCTCGGAAATGTCCGGGCGGTTGACGATCAACAGCACTCGGGAACGGGCGTACTGTGGGAGGTCAGACGGCTGCAAGGGCACTGCATAATCACGGCATTCGATGACGGTCGAAACCGCTCGTAGCGGCACGGTTGCGCTGTGGGGACCGCTCGGAAATCGCGGCCCCAGCCAGGCTCAGTACACGATGTCCAGCGCGTACCGCAGGGCCTGATCAACTCGAGCTCGCGTGATCTCGTCGAGGTGGCCGACTGGTTCGTCGTCGAGGTCGTCGATCGGGATGGTGATGACGTTGTCGCAGCTGATGACACACGCCTCGGGAAGCCCGTGCTCGGGGCCGAGCTCGACTTCTGATCGGATACCCCGAATGGTGCGCGTGATCGGTGCGCACGTGACTGCCGTGAGCACCTCGATCGCCGCGTCGCGGGTCAGCACGCAGACCGGGCGACGACCGGCGGGCGGTCCGAGATCGGCCCAGAAGATGTCGTTGCGAGCTACCACGCCGGGGCGGTCTCGGCGGCGAGTCGCCTGGCCGATTGAACGAGCGCGGGGTCGGCGGGCTGGCGGCGATACGCCGCACGGAGTTCCCGGTCGGATGCTGCCAGCCGTTCGGCGTCCAGTACCGCTTGGGCGCCGCGGCGCATCAGCTCAGAGCGATTGGTGCCGAGCTCGGTGGCCAGTGCGTCCAGTTGTTCGACGAGATCGTCGTCGAGTTGTACGAGAACCTCGCGTCGGGCCATGACCATATGGTATCCCATATGACAACTGCTCGGAAACGTACGGCGGCGAAAGGAGTGACACCGCGCGAGATGAGCACGTATCGCTCGGTCAAGACCGGCTCGAACCCGAGCGATAATCGCGGGCGAGAACGCCCCGACGCGCGCTGCACTGCCGGCGTTACGAGCGACCGGATCGCTCGATATCGCCCGCTCGTAGTACCGAGCGACGCGTCGGGTGCTCAGGCGGTCTTGGTCCCGTCTTCGAGTTCGTGGTCGACCGCGCGTCGGATCCACGACGAGACGGATCGGTCGTCGGCGTCGGCTGCGTCGCGGATCTTGGCGAGCGTCTCGGGCGGGAACCTGACCGGGACGGGCTCGGAGAGTTTCGAGCGCCGCCGTCGTGCCGGTCCTTGGGGTGTCTGGTTGTCGGGGTCGGCGTAGAAGTCGTGTTCTTGTACTCGTGTCATCTTCTTGGTGGTCATCGGTCCTCCTTGTATCTGTCGGCGAGGTATTTCCGGCGAGGTAGCAGCCGATCGGCCGGCATCTGGTCGGGTCGTCGTGGTCGGACGGGGCGAGCGGCACCATCAGCACCTCGCCGGCGATGTCTGAGACCATCAGCCAGTGCGCTGGTGGTTTGGCTGGGTAGAACAGCGGGTCCGAATTCCAGATCTCGTAGATGTCGTCGATGCCGTAGGTGTCGTGTTTGAACAGGTGGGCGGCCTCTCGGTCGATCTCGAACGGATCGGTGTCGTCCAACCGGTCGAGATCGAACAACTCACCCACAACCCAAGTGTATTACAAACGGATACAATCGTCGAGAGGTCAGCCCGGACGGGTCGCTCCGGCGATGAACGTCGACACGATGTACGTCGCGTGCCGATCGAGGCTCCGTCGGGCCCGGTCATACCGCATGGTGGTTCTCGGGTCAGCGTGACTGGCGGCTTCTTGGACGTCGCGCAGTGGGACGCCGGCGTCGAGGGCGGCGGTGATGAACGAGTGCCGGAGGCTGTGCGGCGAGATCCGCTTGTCAATCCCCGCGCGCATGACGAGTCGCTTGACCATCCGATCGGCGCAGTATCGGTCCATGCTCCACGGCGTGCGGCAGTTCCACGGCTGCTGCCCGATCGGTGACGATCAACTGTGGGGTGTCGTGCGCCGTCGCAAGTCCGCCGCCAACGTTCTCGCCGCGCTCAAGTCGATTCGTGCGCGCCGGCCCGACGGTGAGGCGATCTACATCATCTTGGACAACCTGTCGGCCCACGAAGGGATCAAGATCCGGGAATGGGCGGCACGGCACCGGGTCGAGTTGTGCTTCACGCCGACCTACAGCTCGTGGGCGAATCCGATCGAAGCACACTTCGGGCCGCTCCGCGAGTTCGTGCTGAACAACTCGAACCACCCCAACCACTTCGTGCTCACCGGTCGACTCCACGCCCACCTGCGCTGGCGCAACGACAACGCCCGAGCACCCGAGCTCCTCGCTGCACAACGTCGGGAACGTGCCCGCGTCCGAGCCGAGAAAGGCCGCCGCTGGGGTCGACCAGCCTCACGAGCCGCATGAACCACCCGCGGCGAACCGTTGTGGTCAAAGCACGAGCGACGGCTGATCGGTGACTGACAACTGCGACGGCCGGCTACGAACCGACGATCCCACCGTCCTTCTTGGTGATCACGACCGTGCAATCCCTGGGCGGCAGAGAGGGGTCGTAGTCGGGGAACCGAGTCACCGTCGGATCGCCGTTGCCTGGGTGCTGGACGTTGATGAACATCGTCCGGTGATCCGGTGTGACCGCGATGCCGGTGATCTCACAACCGGTGACGCCCGCGAAGAGCCGCCTGAACTCGTCGCGCTCCGGGTCGGCGACCAGCATCTGGTCGTTGGCGCCTTCTGGCTGAGCGCCGTCGGTCTCGATGAAGAGACGACCGAACGGATCGGCCCACAGGCCATCGGGCGAACCGAAATCGTGGCCGGTACCGACCGTGTCGTCGGAGAAGACGAAGATGTCCCACTCGAAGCTGGTGCCGACGTGGCGGTCATCGTCGGTCCAGCGAATGATGTGACCGTTCGGGTTCGGGGCGAGCGGGTTGGCCGGATTGGGTTCGGTCCGCCGACTGTTGTTGGTCAGCGTGCAGTACACGGTTCCGTCGGGGGCGACCGTGGTCCACTCCGGGCGGTCCATCGGCGTCGCGCCGGCGAGGTCGGCTGCGATCCTGGCGTTGACCAGAACCTCGTCGATCGAGTCGAAGCCGGCCGCGACCGCCGGGTTGTTCATGCTCAGCTCGAGCCACTGACCGCTGCCGTCCTCGTCGAACCGGGCCGCGTAGAGCGTGCCGTGGTCAAGTGGGGACATGCCCCGAGCCAGCATCGACTTGTAGTTCCCGCTCGACACGAACTTGTAGATGTAGTCGAACCGCTCATCGTCACCCATGTAGGCCACGGCACGACCGCCACGTCCGATGGTCAGCGCGCATCCCTCATGCTTGACCCGCCCGAGCGCCGTGCGCTTGACCGGCGGGGCGTCGGGATCGCGAGGGTCGTATTCGACGATCCATCCGAAACGGTTGACCTCGTTGACGTAGTCGGCACTGGCCAGATCGAAGCGAGGGTCGAACTCATGCCAGACGTAACCGAATCCGCCGTCCGAGAATCCGTAGCGGGCCTGCTCGGCGGTCGGCACCCATCCGCCGGTGGAGCCGAAGTAGCCGTTGAAGTTCTCCTCGCAGGTCAGGTAGGTGCCCCATGGGGTGTACCCGTTGGCACAGTTGTTCAGCGTGCCCGCCGGCGCATTGCCGGCCGGGTTCTCGAGCAGCGGCGACCCGGCGGCAGGCCCCGAGAACGCAACCGGGGTGTTGACCGTGATCCGGCGGTTGGCCGCGTCGTCGACGACCCCCCACGCACCCCCGGCGCCCCGGGCGATCTTCACCACGCTGTTGCCGTGAACGGCCTGCATGATCCGAACGTCCTCGGGCGACTCGGGCGCCGCCTTGCCGAGCACGTGCGACGTGGTGCCGAACTCGTGGTTGATGCAGAGCCAGCCGGAATCGTTGCGGCCCGACTCGGCGAAGAACCACATGCCGTCGTGACCGATCCCGATCTGCGCCTCCTGGGCCGCGGACGACGTCGGCGGCCAGGAGAACGCTGGTCCGGAGCTGAGGATGGGCGTGCCCCACGGGATCAGTATCGAGTAGTCGTAGTCGGGCGAGATCGACGGGCGGTCGCCGAACCCCAGCGGAATGGCCTCGAAGTCGATCAGGGATTTGGACCTAGCGCGAGGCATCGACCCCGAGGTAGGGCTCGCGCCGACCGGGCCACCGGCAAGGAAGGTAGCGGCGGTGGCCAGCGAGCCACCGATCATGACCCGACGACTGAAGCGGCGGGCGACGATCTCCTCGAACGGGCGTTGCGGGTTCGGGTTGCTGATGGCGTCGTCTGAAAGGTCGTGCATGCTGAATCCTCGCGTTCCGTTGGCGCACCCCCATGGCGACCAACGTCCTCCATCGAATCCTCCCAAACACATGAAGTCAAGACGAATTGACCGACCCCTCACCCATCACAGGCCGTTTCGATCAACGATCCGCACCTGAAACGCGCTTGGCCAACGTGCACGTGGTGCCCGCTCGTAATCGCGGACCAGAACGCGCCGTCCCGCGCTCGGCTTTGCGTTACGAGCGAGCCGATCGCTCGGTAATGCGTGCTGGTGCGGCGGGCTGCTGTCCGGGGCTCTACACGATGTCGATCTGGCAGCGGGTCCCTGGAGCGTTGGCGAGCCGTTGGTCGGCTGTAGCCAGAGCGCAGCCCAGCGCTTCGGCGAGTGCGACGTAGCACGCGTCGTACGCGGTGACGTTGTTTCGCAGCTCCCATGCACGCCGCAGTAGTGCTGCTGTCGGGTAGACGACGATGGGGAGGTTCAACAGGTCGTCGATTGCATTGGTTGCTTGTGTCGCTGTGAGCGCACCGTTGCCGAGTTGACGACGGACGACAGAGACCGCCTCGACTCGGAGCAGATCGGGTGCCGCCAGCGACTGTCCCTTGATTCGTGCACGGCATGCCTCACCATCAGGCCCGCCGTCGGCGACCGCGGGAGCGATCACCGAGGCATCAACGACGAGCACGTTCGTCCGCGATCGCAGCGATCGCATCCGCTCGCGAAAGCAGGCCTTTCGATCGGTGCTCGATCCGGGCGATCATTTCGTCGATCGTCGGGGTCGCCACCATCGCGGTCAGCTGCGCTGACAGATACTGCTGCAGCGACTGGCCGGCGAGCTCGGCTCGTCGTACCAGTTCGTTGTGCACCTCTTCGGGCACTTCCCGGATCTGAACATTTGGCATGCATGCATTATACATGCATGATGAGTCGCCGCTCGAGAGACGTCTGCCACACGCAAATCACCGTGCGGACGACGCCACCGCCAGTGGTTGCGGGTTCTCCGCAGACGCCGCAGGACAGCCAGGTCGCAGCGGAGGAGCGACACGCGGCAGGTGACGAGCAGGACGGGTCTCTGGCTGTGCGCTCGCTGAAGTGGCCGGTGCACCCGGGCGCTCCTCTCGTCAGGCTTGGTGGTCGACGATGCGTGAGCCTGCGCTCTTGCCCGAGAGCCAGGCGGCCTGCACAGTTCCGTAGTAGGCGGGCACCGTGTGCTCGCCGGCGAACCACACTCGTGGTCCCACCGGTTCGGTGAGGGTGCGCATGTCGTCGACGGACGCGCCGACCGGGAGAAAGCTGTACGAGCCGAGTGAGTACGGGTCGTCGGCCCAGTTCGTCATCGTGACCGAGCGCGGGTCGGGCACGACGCCGAACACCCGACGCAGGAGTTCGTGCCAGGCATCAACGGCATGATCACGCACGAGCGGTTCGGTCGCGATCGTCGGGTTCGAGAAGCAGACGAGGGTCGGTACGCCGCTCGGCCCGCTGAGGTCACGCACGGAGATGAACCCGTGCGGGTCATCGAGCAGAACGATCTCGGCGAGATCGTCGTCCCAGAACCGCTCGTCGAACGTGAACACGACCTTCTCGAGCTGCTTGAACCCGAGCCGTCGAGATCGCGTCGCGGTGGCTCGCGGGCAGGTCGGGCTCGAACGTCGGTGAACCGGAGCGGAGGACACCGAGGGGTACCGTCACGATGGCCCAGCGGGCCCCGATATCGAGGCCCGGGCCGCTGACCGCGACCTCGGACGCGTTGTGCCGGATGTCGGTCACTGGCGAACCGAGCACGACCTCGACGCCGTCCGCCAGTCGGTCGACAAGCGACCGGTAACCGCCGACGAGCACCGAGTTGTGCCCACTCTCTTCGCCCTCGTAGGCAGCCAGGCCCGACAGCGAGATGTCGCGGGGATGGTCGCCGGCGATGCCCGCTCCGGCGAACTGGCCGAGGTACGAACGAACCGCGTGCCGCAACCCGGCCGGCACATGTATGTCAACGAACCGGTCGATGCCGTCCGTGTACCGGTCGCTCATCACGCCGGGCACGTCGGAGGGGTCGAAATTGTAGAGCGACGCGAGCAGCGTCGATGTCGCTGCCGTCGACAGCCAGCCGTCCCGTTCGAAGACGCGCATGCCGCGCCCCCACATCGCGTCGGGCATGACTTCGAGCCCGAGCGACTCAAGGAGTGGCATCAGCGGGTTGTGGCCGGGGTCGTGCACCCACGCTCCACCGAGATCGACGGTGCCGCCACCGACGTCGACCGTGTGGGTCCTGCCGCCGATCCGGTCCCGGGCCTCGACCACCACCACGTCGAGGCCTGCCTCCGACAGCGTAGACGCGGCCGTCAGGCCCGCCACGCCGGCTCCGATCACGACAACGTCACGCACGGTCGGGCTCCCCGCACGCCCCGAACCACCGCGCCGTGGTGGGCTGCGTCGGCGCCGGTGCTCCGTCGTGCTCGGTCGAACGCTCGGCGGTTCTTGTAATGACGGCCCCTTCGTTCTCGGTGTCGATCGTCGACGGTAGTGCACTGGCCGGCCGACGCGGCCGACCAGCCGAGCGCCGGTCACGCCGATGCTGTGACGGGGTCGGCGCCCGTCGGTGTGAAGTTGGTGACGCGCGAGGTGGGCGGTGAGTCGATCGCGCACGAGTCGATCGAGTCGCCTTTGGTTTTGCTCAGCGTCGCGGCGGCCTTCGGTCCGTCGACGCGGAACAGCGCGAGGACAGCACCGCAGCCGTCGCGGGGGCGCGGCAATGGACCGCGACCAGATGGTGCACCTCATCCTCGCCGAACTCAGCACTGCGGCTGGGACGAACGGTTGAGTCGAGTTGGGTTGCGGGCCATCCACCGGCACGTTCCGATTCAGTGGGCTCGGGCCATCGGAGCCGCTCAGATTTCACGACGTGAACGCGCCGTTCCGGCCCGAGGCGACCGTGATTTCCGGGCAATCGGCTTGGGTAGAAGTGCGCTGTCAACTCGTTGCCAGAAGCGGTGATTCTGCGTGTCGAAGTGTGCGACCCAACGGAGGATCGTCGGCGCTCGTTCGTTGATGAGGTCAGGCGTCGATGTCGTCGGCGACTGCTGACGGAATGTCTCGACGGGAGTGGAGGATGCGCCATACGTCCACGACCTCATCGCCAACGACGTAGAACACCAGATACGGGAAACGAGCGACTGGGCGAACTCGCAAGCCCGGGATCTCCAGTTCGTAGGAGAACCGCAAGCTTCCCGAGGCGGGTGACCGGCCGATCTGGCCCACGGCTCGTTCGACTGCTTCGACGAATCGCAACGCCACGTCTGCGCCGGCCTCACCGAGGTAGTCGTCGGCGGCCAGGTCGATGTCGAGCGCAGCGCGCTCGCGTAGCCGGACGGACCGGTCAGTCACGATGGTCAGGCTTCGGATCGGATGCGATCACGCAGTGAGCCGAAGTACCGCGGCATCTGCGATCGGCCCAGGACTCGACGAGGCTCCGTCGAGCAACACACGTCGGAGCTGTTGGCGGTCCTTGTCGCGACGGATGAGATCGCGGACGTACTCGCTCGTTGATCCGTAGCCGCCGTCGTCGACCTGTTCGTCGACATACGATTTGAGTTCGTCCGGCAGCGACACGTTCATCGTGGACATGCCGACAGAGTATCTGCTGTTGGCAAGCCTTGCCATAGTGCGGAGCCGTGGCGACGCACCGCAGCATCCTCGTCGCAGCGCCGACTGGCGCCGTGTCGTTCCACGTCCACCGTGGCTCTCGGGTGCCCGAGAAGGGCCGCAGTCGGTCGGTCCTGTCGGCCATTGGCCGTGATTGTGGGCGACAAAGTGTGCGCCCGTGACCTGATCAGGTCGGCCGGATGTCTGTAGTTCTGTTGCAGATGTAGTTGCTGCCGATGGTGTGTACCCATCAAGGCGGTCGATGCGCTGCTCGATGTTGTTGTCGACCCGAGCGATGATTGCCCCGACTGTGCGCCACGCCACCCTCAACAACTCACACGTCGCGGACTTGGACGTCCGCACTGCCAACCACGCCGCCAATATGAGCGGATTCGGCGCGGGGACAGGGCGACACGCGAAGCGCAGCCGGGTCGCTCGATCCGAATCCCCGGGAACCGTGCGCTGAGCAATAGCGTCAGACGGGTATGCGAGCTACAGGAGTCTTCGCGGTGCTGACGTCGAGTTGGTTGCTCGCAGCGTGCGGCTCCGCGACTCCGATCGAATCTGCGGGTTCGCTTGAGTCGACCTCGTCCGTGCCCGAACCCACCTCTTCCCCAACGGTGAGCCTCGACTCCTCGCCGACCGTGTCCGGATCGAGGACGGCACCATCGGAGCAGGGAGTCGATGAATCGGTCGTGTTGATGGTGAGCGGCACCGTGTCCTCTGACCCGCTGTCGGTCGACTTCTCACCCACCAGGCTGCTGCCGACGACCAAGCAGCTCGAGGTCAAACCCGGTCCGTGGGTGCTCACCCTCGAGACCGACGACGGGTCGATCGACGTGCCGTTCGACGTCATCGAGCAGCTCGACGGCGACGAGCCCACGGCACGCTTCTCGATCGCGGTCCAACCGGCGCCGGTTGGGCCGATCCGCCGGATCGCAGTCGCCTTTGAAGGCGACGAGGTCGGTTCGGCCGACGGCGGTGACTCCGTGCCGTCGATCCGCATCACCGAGCCGGTGCCCGACGCCACCATCAGCATCGACGAGTTCGAGATCGCATGGGAATCCGACGTCGGCACCTCGGCTGCGGCGTACCTCAGCGTCGACGGTGGAACCTCGTGGACGTCGATCATCACTCAGGCCGAGAGCTCCCCGATTCGTCCCGCTCCCGGCATCGCTGTTCCGAGCGACGAGGCGCTCGTGCTCCTCACGGTCTCGGACGGCGTGAACGCAACATTCGCACGGGTCGGACCGCTGACGCTCACCGCCTCGAGCTGACCGTACGCGCTCCGAGATCATTCGTCGCCCGAGCGTCGTCAGACTTCGACGTCAGATCCGTCGAACACGACCACGATGTAGCCGCGTCCAGTCTCCAAGATCTGCCTGAAATTGCCGAGCGTTCTTGCGCACGTGCCCGAGCACAGTCGTGCCGTACTGCTCGGTTTCGGCCACGTGAATCGCTCGTCGATATGGGCGGGCTGAGCCACGCACGACAGCAGGAACAGTCGGCCACGGCCACGTCGTAACGGCCGTCCTCTGGGGCGGGTTGCGTAGTGTTCGGCCATGGCGCTCACCAACCCGTGGCTCGCAGATCCGATGCCCGAGGCGAAGCTGAGCAGGGATGTGCTCGAGGATCGCATCTCGAATCTGCTCTCAACGCACACATGTGCGTCGTCGCAACGACGGGCGAGGCCGGATCGCTGGCCACACCGGTCCGCTTCATTCGTGCTTCTGGATCGCAAACGCCGGACGGTGGCTCTTGTAGCGGGTCAGGGATTCGCGAGTCGCTCGAAGCGTTGCCGTGCGCCTTGGCGGGTCATGCCGAGCTGAGTGCCGATGACTCCCCACGAGGCGCCGTCTCGGTGGGCGCGAAGTGCTGCGGCCTCGATGCGGCTCTCTGCGTCTCGACGCGCCGCCGCGGCGGCGCGGAGCTCGATGAGGGCGTCTTGTTCGGTGATGACGTAGCTGTCGTCGGGAGCGTCATCGAATGCGTCGACGATCGCTGCGGCCTCGTTGTCGGTCAGTTCGGTTGGGTACTTGGTGGTCTTCATCGTGAATCACCTCGTCGGGGATCGATCATCGTCAGCTACCTGTCTCGGGCGGGCATGGCGTGGATCACGTAGTCCTGGTCATCGGTTTCGAGAATGCCGACCTCAATGAGCGCGGATTTGCTGTCTGATCCGATGAGCATCGTGAAGTCAGGCTGGTCGGGACGGGTGATGGAACCGATTGCGTTGTTGATGGCATGGCGGATGTCGTCGTCGGAGACTCCGTGCTTGTGAGCACTCGCCCGGATCTCCGGAGTGACAACTGTAGTTGTCATCAGCGGCGGCAGCAACCGACAACCCGCGAACCACATCTGCCTACCCGCACGTTCTGGAGCGCTCGACCGCTCGCAGTCGTGCCGTTCCAGAGCGGTTGAGTTCGATGGTGAGGCCGAGCGTTCTGGAGCGGGTTTCGTTGTGTCTGAGCGCCGGCGGAGGCTGGTGTTGTGGCCCGCCGGGTCCATCAGTGGTGCCACGTTTTCCTTCTGGCTCGGGCGTCGAGGCCTGTGTGGCTCGCGCTGGGTGCGGCCGTGGTGTCCAAGTCCGAATGTGCGGCTCTATTGGGCGGACGCGTGCTGTGCGGTGAAGTCGGCGATGTCGCCCAGGAACGGGATCCAGTCGACGTTTCCGGGGCCGGTGCCGTTACGGGTGATGACGATGTCAGCACCGGGGTCGACATAGATGAACTGCCCGTGGTCGCCGTTGGCGAAGAAGGAGCTTCGGGCTTCATCGATCCACCACAGGTACTGGTAGTCGCTCGCTGGATCGGTCGTCGTGTCGAGCCGGGTGGCCTCATCGACGAATTCGGCTGGAACGATCTGGTCGTCTCCGCGGCGACCCTCATTGAGGTACAACCAACCGAACCGGGCGAAATCGCTCGCTCGGGCGTTGAGTCCGACAAACATCTTCTCGAACCCGTGGCGATCGCTATCGAGGCTCCACGAACCGGCGGCTTCGGCCCCCATCGGCTGCCACAACCGCGTTGCGGCGTACTCGGAGACCGGCATGCCCGCAGCCCGTTCCAGCGCAAGCCCGAGCATGATCACGTTCCAGTCGTTGTAGTGAAACACCTCGCCCGGTGGGCCCTCGATCCGCGGCGTGTCGACCACACCGGACCGCAGATCGGTCCCGTGGTAGGTGTTGGCGGGATCGTCCCAAGGGCCATCGCCGTCGGCGAAGGAGAGTCCCGATGACATCGTGAGCAGATGCCGCAGGGTGATCCGCGTGAATCGCTCATCGCGTTCGGCGAGTTCTGGCAGGTAGTCAGTCACCGCGTCGTCGAGGCTCGTGAAGATCCCCTCATCGACGGCGACGCCGATCAACGTCGACGTGAACGACTTGGCCACCGAGAACGAGGTCTGCAGCGAGTCGTGACTCGAGCCGTTGAAGTACTCCTCGTACAACACGTCATCGCCTTTGAGGACGATGAAGGCAGTCGTCTGGTTGCCGGCGAGTAGTTGTTCGAGCGTGTCACCATCGCTGCTTCGGTAGGTGCCCAGCGGAACGTCACCAAGCGTTCCGAACTGGAGCACATCGTCGCCTGTTTCGATTCCTCGCGCTGGAAACCGGTCTTGGTCGCCGAACGCCGACTCACCCCACACGAGTGATCGGGCGAACTGCGAGGTGTCGGTCGAGTTACGAGCCCAGACATACAGTCCCGTCGTCGCGACACCGGCGATGAGTATCATGCCCGCGATCGTGAAGCCGCCGATCCGCAGCACGGACCGCGCTTCGAGTCGCCAGAGCCACCACAACAGCAACACGGCCACCGTGTTCAGCACGATTCCGATGGTGAGCAAGAGCGTCACCTCGACACCAGGCCTGATTCGGTGCGACGGACACTGCAGTCAACAGCACATCGCGTGGCGCCAGCGTGACCGACACGCCGCCTGAGCTGCATCGCGATCCCGACAACCGCCAATTCCAGCGCAACGCACGACGCCGACACGTGGGATCTACACCCCAGTGCTGCGCCGGAGCAGTCGTGCTCCTCCGATCAGTAATCCGATGCCCGCAACGAGAATGACCCAAGACCATCCAGCGGTGCCTTCGGTGGCCATCATCAGTACGGAGTAGATCGCAATCAAAGCGACACCCGCGACGACAGCCAGCAGCTGAGCGGTCTTGTCGTCCATCGCTTCACGATGACAGCGCGAAGTATCGGACACCAGGGCCGAATGCCCTTGCAGGTGACAGCTCCGAGCGCGCCTACTGATCAGATCCCCGCAGCCGACTGGTCGCAACTGGCGTCCTGTGCTCGAACCGTCGGATTCATCAGGCAATCGGCCCGACCGCGACCATCCTCGGCCAGGTCGACGGAACGACCATCCCCGATGTGCCTGCGTTAGGGGATAGGTCATGCCGCCGGGAGCGCGTGTCCGATAGGGGGCGGGTCAACGGACAGGTTCCGGGGTCTCCGGTCAGGGGGTGTAGGCGGCGTACTCGTACAGCGTGACCCGGCCATCGATGACCTCGGTCGACCCGATCGCTAGCACGTCGCTGCCGGATCAGACCACGCGCCCCCGTGTGCTCATTGCCGACACTTCTTACACGCAAAGGCCTTCTGGAGCGGCTCCCCGCCAACACAACCCGGTCCACTCCACGCGAACCAGTTCATAGACGATCGTGGAAACGAGACCCGTCACCGGAAGATCGCCCTCTGGAACCTGACGGCCGACCACTCGGTACCTGTCGCCGGCGATCGAATCGTCTCCGAACTCTTCTCCGAAGAACTCGTCGAAGGTCACCTCAGCGATCGAACCGTCGGTTGGCGCGGACACGACGACGAGGATTCGCGACGGCGCATCGGGAGGAGGACCGAGCGCGTCGACGACGGTCCGGCCGAGTTCGAGCATCGAGGGGGCCCTCGGTGTGCTACCGAACGCCGACAAGACCATTGCGGTGAAATCCTGGGGACCGGCGATGAACAGCACGTGGCGGCTGTGGACCCAGCCCGTGATGCCGCCGGCCGTGACCTCGAGATACACCTTGCCCGGACCGAGCAGTTGCGCTCGTCCGCTTGCGACGACGTCGCGTGAGAGCGGGGGCAGCGTCCCGATCACTGGCTGATCGGACCCTGGAAGGGAGTGCACGCTCAGCGTGTCGTCGAACGCGATCCCGACGACTCCGAGCACCGAGCCAGCCGAAATGTATATGTGGTCGAATGGCGTGCCCGGCAGAGTGGTCGCGGTCGACTCTGCGACGCCCACCGCGGCCGTCGTCCTCGTCCCCGTCGTGGTCAGGGTCGTGCTGACCGTCGCCTCCACTGGAATCGTTGTTGTCGAGCTGGCCGAATCCTCCGCCGCGACCGTTGTGGTGACGTCCACCTGAGTTTGCGCAGGCGACCGGACCGAGTCGTCGGCAGGTGCACCGCAAGCCGTCACCAACAAGAGCAACCCGGCGGCCGCGAACGGCCAGGACAGCCAGAGCCTCGCGCCCATAGGGACAGCGTGCGCGCCCAGCACGATGAAGAACGAGAGCATAAGGTCACAAGGCTCCGTCGAAGCAACCCAACCCGCTGCTGCGACCCCGTGACAAGTACCACTCCCATGATGGATCGCGGCCCGCCCACCGCGTCCGTTTGCCAAGGTCCATCGTTCATTCTTGGGGCCGTGTCCGTCTCCGGGGACTCCGGTCCATCCGCGTACGGATGGGGATCCTCAAACGAGTGATGGTGGGACGAGTGCCCTGCGGTGGGCGTGGCGTCACCGGCCAGAGGCAGCACGATCGAGTTGGCAACGCTCGGGAGTTCTCCATAGGTTCGAGTGAGAGGCCGTGATCTTCGAGGAGGAGCAATGCAGAGTCAGTCCGACGACGACGGCCACGTACCTCGGTCGGCCCGAGGCCTCGGTGACAGCGTGCGACCGGGCGTGCTGGTGGGGTTGAAGCGGGCCGAGTGCCTCGCCCTGCTCGGAGAGCAACGCATCGGGCGCGTCGCTGTCGTCGATCGCAACGATCTGCCTTTCGTCGTTCCGGTGAACTACGTGCTGTCGCGCGAAACCGTCCTCTTTCGGACCCATGCCGGCACGAAGCTCGACGCGCTGCGTCGACGACCGGTTGCATTCCAGGTCGATTCGATGGACGAGGTTCACCGCACTGGCTGGAGCGTGCTCGTCCAGGGAGTCGCCCATGAGGCATCGCCACACGACCTCGCCGACGCCGACCCGGAGCCGTGGGCCGAGGCCGGACCGCACTGGATCCAGGTCGTCCCGAGGTTCATCAGCGGGCGCCGCTTCCAGCTCGACACGGATGAGGTCCGAGCGACGATTGCCGAGTTCTGACCGCCGTCGATGAATGTGTAGCCGTCTCAGTCGGCGAACCTCAACCGGACAGTGTCACCTATCCGGTAGGCGGCACCTCTGGGGCCACTGCGCCCTGGGATTATGGGGCGCTCGGTAAGGGTGGATATGTCGGTCACCTTCGCGCGCCTGATGGCCGTGTTTACTCGGAGCGCTATGAGCGGCTCTCGCCGAGCGATCGACGGTCACAGTGCCGATCCCGAGCGGGGTCGTCGCGGGTTCGGTGATGTCGGGATGGGCGGTCAGCGGTTCATCCGGCGAGTGTGTGGGCGAGGAGGCCACCGGTCATCGCGACGGTGAAGACGTATCCGAAGAAGATGCTGACTGCGCCGGGTTTGGCCATCTTCGTCAACACGATGAACTCGGGGACGTTCGCGCCGGCGCCCGAGATGGTGAGCGCGACGATGGCACCGACTCCGACTCCCGCGTTGTGGAGTGAGTTGGCGATTGGCACGAACAGTTCGGTGCTGAAGTACAGCGGCGTTCCCATTGCGGATGCGACGGGAATCGCCAACCACGGACTCCCGGTCGTGAGTCGCAGCTGCGGCCTCGGGCGAGACGACGGCTTCGATCGCGAGTCCGATCGCGACCCCCAGGAGTAGCAGCGGCCCGAACGACCGCAGCAGGGAACGCGACGAGCCGAGCGCGGCCCGCGACTCGATGCGCCAGCCCTCCCACCGATGGGAAGTGTCCGAACAGTCGAGGTCATCGGACGCGCTCGGTGCCAAAGTTTCGGAGACGCCGACTGGGACGGGTTGTCGAGTCGGGACGTGTTCCGTGATTGGTTTCAGGTGTCGTTCGATGCCGATTCGCTGGGCTGTGAGTGCGAGGAGGAGTGCGGCGATGAACGTGACGACGAAGTAGATGACCGCAACGGTCGGCCCGACGATCAGCCAGAGCGCACCGAACAGGATCGGATCGAGCACCGGCGCGGCGGAGATGAACGCCACATACCCGGCGGGTGGCACACCGGCTCGACGCATTCCGACCAGGAGCGGAATCGCCGAGTACGTGCAGAACGGGGTGACGAAGCCGATCACGATCCCCTTGAGTGCTGCGACGACGGGACGGCCGCCCATCCAGCGCCGCAAGTCGTTCCGGGCCGAATCGTCGTTGCAGGATCTCGACGAGAAACGACACTCCCACGAAGAGCACGACCAACTCGACGAGCAGCACAACCGTTGACATCACGACGACCGCGCCGACGCGTTCGCGCCCATCACCGCAGCGGCCGCCGAAGGAAGCGCACTCATGCAGTCCGGGTTCACCCGAACGAGGGTTCGCACGCCGTCGGCCTCGGTCAGCACGAATCGCTCCTCGGCGAGCACGCTCAGATGCCGTGAGATCGTCGACTGGCTCTTGTCGAGTTGGTCGACGATCTCTCCGACGGTGATCGGTCCATCAGCCGAAGCAACCACATGAAGAACTCTCAATCGCGTGCCGTCAGCAAGACATCGAAACCAAGATGCGTACTCGTCGGCGTCAGACTGAGTTAGATCATTCATGCTTCATCGACGATAAACGATGAATAGATCGAACACAACCGGCAGTCCAGGTCGGAACTGCGAGAGAACGCGCGGACTGATCTGCCACCGGAACCCGCTCGTACCGGCACTTCCGATCGGGCGGCGATGCCACGCGGCGATGACGCGACCATGTCTGCAATATGAGTGCCGTGGAAACAGATCCGGTCGATCATCGGTTCACTCAGTTCGCGGATGGTGGTTGCAGCCGGTCTGCCCACGCTTCGGTGAACCGATCGAGGATCATCGCCATCAGTACCAGCGTCATGCCGACCTCGAATCCGAGGCCGAAAAGGCTGCGTTGCAGGGAACGGACCGTCTCGAAGCCGAGTGACCCGCCGCCGACGAGGCCGGTGATGATCACCATCGCGAACACCATCATGATCACTTGGTTGACACCGGCCATGATCGTCGGGGCCGCGAGCGGGATCCGGACGCGGAACAGTGTCTGACGCGGTGTCGCTCCGAACGTCCTGGACGCCTCGATGCTCTCCTCCTCGACCTCACGGATGCCCAGCGCGGTGAGGCGCACTCCCGGCACCATGGCGTACACAACAGTTGCGATGATGCCGGGGACGACGCCGACGGTGAAGAAGATCACCGTCGGGATGATGTACACGAGCGACGGGATCGTCTGCATCGCGTCGAGGATCGGGGCGAGTGCCGCCTCGACCCGTCGGTTGCGACCGGCCAAGATGCCGATCGGTATCGCCAAGGTGAGGGCGAGCATCGTCGAGATCGCGACCTGGACGAGGGTGTCGAGCGAAGGCGCCCACATTCCGGTCAGCCCGATCGCGACAAGCGCGCACATCGAGAACACGCCGAACTGCCAGCTCTTGATCTTCCAGCACGCGAATCCCGTGACGAACACGAGTACGGGCCAGGCCACGTCGTCGATCAAGAAGTCGCGAGGAGGAAGGTAGAGCTTGGTGACGACGAAGTCGCTGAACGGACGGGTCAGCCAACGGAGATTGTCACGGGTCCATTCGACCGCGTCGTCGATCGGGTCGAACAGTGTCGAGTCCCACATCTCGGGGAAACCGACCCAGCCGACGCTCCGCCCGACGATTGCCGCGGTCACGATCAGACCAACTGCACCGAACGTCAGGCGGCGGTCGATCCGGCGCATCGGGTCTCGAGCCGCGAGCGCCCGCCACACTCGGTCGAGGACCATGGCAATCGCGACGATCGCCAACCCGGCCGCAATGCCGCGCCCAGTGCGCCGTTGGTTGAGGCTTTGGAGCACGGGCGTGCCCAGCCCATCGGCGCCGATCAACGTCGCCAACACGACGATGCCCAGCGCCATCATCACCGTCTGGGAAAGGCCCGTCATGATCGTGCGTACCGCCATGGGCAGTTGCACCTTGAGCAGGGTCTGGCGCGGCGATGCACCGAACATCGCCGAGGCTTCGACCGCCGCGCGCGGAACCCGGCGGATGCCGAGCATGGTCAACCGCACGACAGGAGGCAACGCGTAGATCATCGTCGCGATCGCCGCGGGCACGTTGCCGATACCGAACAGCATGAACAACGGCAGGAAGTAGATGAACGCCGGCACTGTCTGCATCACGTCGAGCACCGGTCGGATCGCTGTCTCGACCCGCGGCCGGAGAGCAGCGACGACGCCGAGCGGGAGACCGACGACGACAGCGAGCAGCACAGCGGTCGACATCAGCGCGAGCGTCGCCATGCTGTCGTCCCAGAGCCCGATCGCGCCGCAGTAGAACAACGCGAGAACGATCGCTGCGGCTTCGTTCCACAGCCGAACGCGCAACGTGAGCAGCGTGATGGCAGCGATCACGACGTACCACGGTGCCCACATCAGGAGGTCACCGATCGCGGTGATCACCGAGTCGATCGCATCACTCAGCGGGGTGAAGAAGTTCGTGAACAACGGGTGAGTCAGCCGGTTGGAGCGCATCCACCCGCCGGCACGGTCGATCGGCGACTCGATCGTGGTGTCGAGCTCGGCCGGGAACGTCGTCGACGACGAGAACGAAAACTGGAGTGCAAACACTCCTCCGACCAACACGACCCACGGCGCCCACGACTTCGTGTCGATGCGACTCTTCGACGAGACAGGAGCGATGGCGGTGGTCATGTGCCGCCGCCCAACAGCTTCATCACGGCAACCCGGTCGATCGACCCGATGGAGCAACCGTCCCGGTCGGTGACGGTCAACGGCTCGGAATCCTCGAGCATCATCGGGATGAGCGATTCGACGCTGCGGTCGGCGACGACAGTGCGGCCGCTCCCGGTACCGGTGATCATCACGTCGGCGGCCGTGAGCACCTTCGCCTTCGGGATGTCCTCGGTGAACTCGCGCACGTAGTCGGTCGCCGGGTTCGTGATCAGCTCGGCCGCAGTGCCGACCTGGTCGAACACGCCGTCTTTCATGATCGCGATTCGATCACCGAGCTTGATCGCCTCGGCGAAGTCGTGGGTGATGAACACGATCGTGCGTTGAAGATCGGCCTGGAGATTGATCAGTTCGTCCTGCATGTCGCGCCGGATCAGCGGATCGAGCGCCGAGAACGGTTCGTCGAAGAACAGCACATCAGGGTCGACGGCGAGCGCTCGCGCCAATCCCACGCGTTGCTGCATCCCGCCCGAGAGTTGCTGTGGGTAGTGGTGTTCGTAGCCGGCCAGGCCGACGAGTTCGAGCACGCGGAACGCCTCGTCCCGGCGCGTTGCCTTGGCGACGCCCTGCACCTCGAGCCCGTATGCAGCGTTGTCGGCCACCGTGCGGTGCGGGAACAGACCGAAGTGCTGGAAGACCATCGACAGCTTCCGGCGTCGGACATCACGGAGCGCGCTCTCGTCCATCGCTGTGAGGTCGTCTCCGTCGAGCAGCACACGGCCCCGCGTCACGTCGGTCAGTCGGGCGACGCAGCGCACGAGCGTGGACTTTCCGGACCCGGACAAACCCATCACCACGAACGTCTCGCCGAGGGAAACGTCGAAGGACACGTCGCGCACCCCGATCGTGCACCCGGTTGCCTCGAGGACCTCGGCGCGGGTCGCACCCGTCTCCGCCAACTCCAACGCTCGGACCGGCTTCGACCCGAACACCTTCCAGAGATCGCTGACCTCCAGGCACTCGGTTCGGTCGTGGCTCGGGTGTCATGACCGCCTAATGTACGCGACAAGAGATCGGCCACCGGCCGACGAGGGGAGACTCATGAGACAACGACTGATCGGGTTAGCGGTCGTGGCCGCGCTCGGCCTAGCGGCGTGCGGTGGCGACGATGATGCATCCGACCGCGGAGCCAACCGCCGACGCGGAACCAACCGCTGACGCGGAACCAACCGCTGACGCGGAGCCAACCGCCGACGCCACCGAGCAGGCCGACGAACCGGCCGGTGACGGTGTCGACACCTCGGGTGAGACGATCACGCTGATCGTGAACCCGTGGTCGGCGTCCCGGCTCAACGCCGAGGTCGCCAAGAACATCATCGAGAGCGAGTTCGGCAACCCGGTCGAGATCACCGAGGTGAACGAGAACGACGCGATGTTCACCGGCATGGCGGACGGCAGTCTCGATGCGGTGCTCGAGATCTGGCCATCCGGCATCACCGACGCCGAGAACGCCTACTTCGACGACGGTTCCGTGGTCAACATCGGAGAACTCGGTGCGGTCGGCCGGATCGGTTGGTTCGTGCCGCAATCCGTGCTCGACGCCAACCCCGAACTTGCCACGTGGGAGGGCTATGCGTCTCAGGACGCGGCGAACCTGTTCGCGACCGCCGAGTCGGGCGACCTCGGGCGCTTCCTCGCGACCGACCCGTCCTACTCGCAGTTCGACGAGCAGATCATCGCCAACCTCGACCTCCCGTTCCAGGTGCAATACTCGGGCTCCGAGCCGGCCACGATCGCCGAACTCGACGCCCGCGTGGCAGCTGACGAGCCCGTGCTCATGTACTGGTGGACGCCGACCGCAGCGGTCGCCAAGTACGACCTCGTCAAGGTCGACCTGCCGGAGGTCACCGACGCGTGCAACGAGTCTGCTGCGTCGAGTGACGGTGGCTACGAATGCGACTACCCCGAAGACGTGCTGATCAAGGCCGCCTCGGCAGGCCTCGAAGAAAAGGCGCCCAACGTCTTCACGTTCCTCAAGAACTTCACGATCACGACGGACGATCAGCTCGAGATGCTTCCAGGATTCGAGATCGACGGCGAGGATCCCGCCGTGGTCGCAGCTGCCTGGGTGGATGCCCACGAGGACACCTGGAGCGCTTGGCTTCCCTGACCCGTCACCGATCCTCGGGCGAGCACGCCCGGTGTTGGATCCATTCGCGCGGCGCGCATTGAGTGGCATCCCGGTCAAGGCTGCGTCGAGCCCGGCCAAGCGCGAACGTGAGGAAGAAGAAGACGAACGCCAAAGCTGACAGGACTGTGCCCGGCATGGGCCAGTCCGTCATCGTCGATGTAGTGGCCGTGATGCGGCGAAGGCTGTGTTGTTCGAGCCGGGTTACCGGGCGCCACTATCGGGTCCTTCACGGCCCACCGTTCGGTCGCGATCGACGAGAACGAACGCGGAGTCGGTCGACAACACTCAGCGCCGGTGCATCGATGCTCGCGATGGGCTCGCCATGCACGACACGAAGCCCGCCACCCCGACGGCCACCCCGACCACTGCGAGTCCGGCAGCATCGCCCAGAACATCGATCGCCGCCAACGACACCCCACCAAAGACACAGGCAAGCACTGCGAAGAGCAGCAGGCTGGGCTATGCCCGTGATCGTGCGGCGCGCGGCTTGGGTAGAAGTCGGGTGGGTGCGGGTGGTCGGGACTTGATCCTCTGGCTGTCGACGACCGCGAGCGCAAGCTGGTGGTGAGAGTTCAATTTCGCAGGAGGTGGGTGATGAGGCTCCTTTCGATTGGTGTGGCTGTCAGCCTGTCGATCCTGGCGTTGGGTTGCGGCACTGACGACGACTCGAGCGGCACCGCAGGACCGGTGCCGGCCGACGAGGCCCAGCTCGAGCTCACGTTCACTGGTGACGGAGCGTCCTTTGCCGGCGATCGCGAGATCGCCGAAGGAGTCGTCATCGTCTTGTTCTCGAACGAGTCGGATGGCGCAGCAATCTTCACGATCTTGGGGTACGAGACCGGCTCCGATGCGCTGACCGAAGAACTTGAGGTCATGGGGGAGGGCGGCACCGTCGTGACGAGCGACGCTCCCACCGCCGGATACTTCGAGGCCGAGTTCGACGATCTCGGTGAAGCGGTCGCCCCCGGGGACTATTCCTGGACGGTCAACTTGGTTGCGGGCAACACCTACCTGTTCGATGTGGGCGCGGAAGACTTTCACGTCAGCGGGATGTGGCGACCAGCCGTGATCGAGGTCGTCGCCGAGTAACTCGACCGATGACGGCGGACGGCGGCACTTCCGGTGCGCCGCCCGATAACCGGCCGTTCCGTGCGGCTGATGTGCCCGGTATCAGCAAGCGTGTTTCAGGCAGCGGAGTCTTTGCCGAGATGAACCGGGACGCGTCGATCGTCGTCGTCGAACACTGCGACGAGTTCGAGGCGGGCGCCGAGTGCTTCGAGGTATTGGCGAAGCGTGGAGACGCGAACGTCCTCGGAGTGCTCGAGTTTGGAGATTGCTCCCTGGGTGACGTCGAGTCGACCGGCGAGTTCTGCCTGACTGATCGCCTCGCCATGGCGGAGTTCGTAGAGCCGGATCTCCTCGAGCGTGTCACGGCGAAGCTCCGCGAGGCGTTCGGTCGCACCTGGGCGGGCGACGACTTGGTCACGGAGTTCGGAGAATTTCGTTCTGGCCATCAGATCAGTCCTCCGTTTCGGAGTTCGTCGAGGTAGTCGACGATCGGACGACCAAGGTCTGGTCCTCGCTCGGCAAGCACGTCGATCCGGTCGGTGACCGCTTCTTGTTGCTCGATGCTCGGCGTCGACCACCAGTCGACGACCTCGTGGGTGACCTCGACCTCCCACACCTCACCACTATGAGCTCAGACTCATCATGAGTCAAGATTCATACTCTTGGTCGCACACTTTGCTCTGCCGATACAGGTCGGCGGCCACTCGGGAACCGGCGAAGTCGTTGTGGTCACCTCGATGGGAGCTGGGAGCTCGATATCACCCTGGTTCGCGCACCTGTCGAGCCACAGCGAGCGTCGTCGGCGTTGGCCTTCTGTCCACTCACGATGTCGGCGGACGGATTCACCCTCGGCATCGGGACCTCCGGCGCACAGGGCGTCGAAGGCTGGCACGGCATCCCGTTTCAAGAAGCCGCTCGGCCGCATGCGCAACACGGTCGACATCTGCCGCAAGGTCTGGTCGGGCGACAAGGTCGCCCACGACGGCACGGCCGTCTCACTCCCGTGGCCCGACTTGGGGATGACGAGCGCCGCCACGGTGAGGCCGGCGATCAGATCGGCCCGGAGCCACGACCGTGCCCCACCCATGCCTCACGCAACGGACAACAGGGGTCAACGCCGGATACCGTCGGCAGTGCGCCGACGAGCAGCAATTCACCAGCGCAAGGCACGTTTCACCATGTATTGATGGTGGGGCCTCCCCGATGACGGGTTGGCGGTCACGTAGCGTGACCTCGGGGAGGGATCCCAGCAGTGACGTGTTTGCCGAGAGCTTCGGGCTCGTTGAGCTGATCGTCGCTGGGGTCCGTCTTCCGAGCAGACCCGGTTGAGGAAATTGCTGGAATCCGTCAAGACCAGAGTGTCGGGGTTCGGTGCACCGCATGAATCACATGGCTGGGTGGGCACGTGATGTGGCCGTCTGGATCGTGTTCGGGGTGGTGTCGGAAGGACACCCTCGTCGAGGTTCGCGAGTGTGCCTCGAGGGTTCTCCCGTCAACTCAACAAACGAGCTGTCCCCGGGACCGACGTGGGTTGCTGGCCTCGAAGTCTCGGTGCGGCTCTTCCAAGTGAAGGGAGAACCCTCGAATGACTGTCATCGAGACTTCGACGGTCGCCCGTCGGTGTCGATCGGGATCGACGCGGCGGTGGTCGCCGATCATCAAGTAGCGATCCGCGGGCCGGGAGTCCACGACGATTTCCGGGTGCCGCCGACGTTGGCGGGCATGGCGAAGCTGACCGAGCGGCTCCGGCCTCACGCCGATGCGTTGGTCGTGGTCGAGCCGACGGCGGGGACATGGTTGCCGTTGACGATGGCGGTGACCGCGGCTGGGTGTCGGATCGGGTTCGTGCAGAACCGCGACTCAGCACGGCTGCGTTCGCGATCGCCGGCCGCAACGAGACCGACGCGGTCGACGCCGACATGCTGGCAGGACGTTGCGAAGACGTCCTCAGCGTCGATGACGCACCGGTCCCGTTGGTCGGCCAGGTCGGGTTGCGTCGGGCGTTGACCCGCCGGCATCACATGGTTTGTCGACGCTCACCGTGCCGAGTGCCGCCTGTGGTCGCTGCTGATCTGGGTGATGCCTGACGTGTGGCGCTCAGCTGGCGGGCACACGATCATCCAACCCTTGCTGGGCAAATGGCCCGACATGCGAGCGTTGGGTCGTGCCCGGCTCGACTCGATCACCCAGATCGTCGCCGCCCACTCCCGTGACAGCGACCCATCCAAGCGCAGCGAACGGATCCGTGACGCAGCACGAGGCTGGACCGACTTCTGGGATGGTCGTCTCGACCTCGACGACATCGCCTGGGAGGTCACCGAACTGTTAGACGACATCGCCACCGCTGACCAACGTCAGCTCGCAGCGACCGCTCACACGTTGGGGTGCTGGCAACAACGCTGGCCCGACGACGTGTTGTTGTCCGTGCTCGGTGTCGGACCGATCTGTGCCTCCACGACCAGAGCATGGTGGGGCAACGGTACACACTTACGTTCGGCCAAAGCCACCGGCACGTTCATCGGACTGAACCCATCGAACTGGGAATCGGGGCTCTCGGCGTCACCGTCACGCTCGATCACCAAAGAAGGCCCCGCCGCGATGCGTCTCGCCTACTACCAAGCAGCCAACGTTGCGCGCCAACACGACCCCCAACTCGCGGCGCACTACCGCAAACTGATGTGCGAACGCGGCCACACCCACATCCAGGCCAACTGCGCCATCGCCCGCAAACTCGCCGCCCGCACCTGGGCCGTGCTCCAAACCGGCGAACCCTACGAACCCCGCGATCTCGACGGCCACCCCGTCGACGAAGCAACCGCCGTCGCACTTGCCGAGTCACTCGCCGTCCCGAGCGAACATCGACAACGCAACCGCGCCACCAACCCCCGACGAGGTCGACTCGCCAGCTGAACAGCCCTCGCTGAGCAGGGCTCGGTGACCACCAGCAACCCCGAGCCCAACCAGCACCCACA
>CAWBYE010000015.1:0-124927 GCA_963792905.1 uncultured Acidimicrobiaceae bacterium | reverse complement strand
AAGGCGGCGGAGCTCGGTGGCCAGATCGGCCCCGGGCGCCAAGTCGTCGAACGCCAGCTTCAGGTCGGCGATCTGCCCGGGGGGCACCTCGACATGGGAGATGAGCGGGTGCACCGGCGCTGGTCGAGCTCGCCGGCGCCGAACAGCACCTCGTGCAGCTTCTCGCCGGGGCGTAGCCCGGTGTACACGATCTCGATGGGGCGGTCGGCCCGGCGCGACCAGCCGGCGGGCGACGTCGGCGATGCGCACCGGCTCGCCCATGTCGAGCACCAGCGCCTCGCCGTCGCGACCGATCGCGCCCGGCCTGGATGACCAGCTGGACCGCCTCCTCGACGGTCATGAAGTAGCGGGTGACCTCGGGGTGGGTGACGGTGACGGGTCCGCCGGCGCGATCTGGGCGCTGGAAGGCGGTCAGCACCGAGCCCCGGCTGCCCAGCACGTTGCCGAACCGGACGCTCAGGTAGGTGCCGTCGGCTCTGCGGCCGCAGGCGGTGAGCCGTTCGGCGACTCGCTTGGTGTAGCCGAGCACGCTGATCGGGTCGGCCGCCTTGTCGGTCGAGATGTTGACGAAGCGCTCGACGCCGCGGCGCAGTGCCGCTCGAGCAGATGTTGCGGTGCCCCAACGTTCGTCTTGACGCGCCTCGGTCGGGGTACATCTCGAGCAGCGGCAGGTGCTTGAGCGCCGCCGCGTGGAACACGACCTCGGGCCGGTGCTCGCGAACACCTCGACCATGCGATCGCGGTCGCGGATGTCGGCGACGACGAGGCTCGCGGCTGTCGAGCAGGGCCCGGCCCTCGATGGAGCAGCTGCACGGCGTGCAGCGCCGACTCGTCGCGGTCGAGCATGACCAGCGCGCCCGGTGCGAACCGGTGGAGCTGGCGGCACAGCTCGGAGCCGATCGAGCCGCCGGCGCCGGTGACCAGCACCCGCTTGCCGGTCAGGTAGCCGGCGATGGAGTCGACGTCGGTGTCGATCTCGCGCCGGCCGAGCAGGTCGGCCTCGGTGAGCGGCCGGATGTCGGACAGGCCGACCGCGCCGTCGAGCAGCTCGCGCGACCGGCGGCAGCACCGAGACGTCGAGCCCGGCCGATGGCGTGCCGCGACAGGCTCGCGGAGCAGCTCGGCGTCGCCGCTGGGGATGGCGATGACGAGCCGGTGCGCCGGTGCCCGCGGCCACCCGCCAGTGTCGTCCCGCCCGCGACCCGCGGGACCCCGTGATCTGAAGCTCGCTGCTTGTAGGGGTCGTCGTCGAGCAGGGCGACCGGGAGGTACGGGCTGTCGGGGTTGCGCAACATGGCGTTCAGGGCGCCATGCCACCCTCGCCGGCACCGAAGATGAGCTCCGGGTCAGGCTCGGCCGAGGGGCGCAGCGGCGCTCGAGCACCAGGCGCCAGCCGTAGCGCACCCCGGCCATGACCAGCAGCGCAGCAGCCCGCCGAAGAGGGTGACGCTGGTGGGGACCCACTGGTCGAAGACGTACTTGTTGAGGACCGCCAGCGTCGACGTCGTGATGGCGACGGTGAACGCAGGTGGGCCACCTCTTCGAAGCTGCCGTACCGACGCCGGCCCCGGTCCAGGCCCGATGCCGCCCCGATGGCGACCTGGAGTGAGCCGGCGATGAGACACGCCGCGAGGACGCCCCGAAGGCTGAAGTTGCCCCAGTTGGTGGGGTTGAACTCCAGTTCGTAGCGCACGATCATGGCCAGAGGGAGGGCCGCGTACCAGGCCAGGACGTCGACCAGCGACTGGACGAAGAAGCGGTTGTGTTCGAGCAGGGGCCCGAAGTGTCCTAGGAAGCCACGCCTGTCGACCCCTTCCAGGGGTGGTTGGCTCGTCACATCTACCTCGCCGTACGCCTTGGGGAGTCCGCCGGCCCAGGGAACCGGAGGTACCGGATCCGCCAAGAGGCCGAAGCCGATACTCGCGCGCGCCAGTCTATGATCGCCGGTTGTCGTTCAGGGCCCGGCGGAGCCCGGGATCCCCCTCCGAGAGCCTGCGCATGCCCCGATCCGAGATCGACGAGACCAGACTCTTCCCCGAGCCGGCGGCCCGGTGCCGGGGTCACGGTCGCGACCGCCGACCCGCTTCGCCACCGCCCGTCACGACCGCCAGATGATCGTGGCCGTGGCCGTGCTGGCGGGGGTGGGTGGGGGCCTGGCGCCCGCCAGCCCGTGCGGCTACCCGTTGGCCGACGCCTTCCTCAACGGACTGCTGGCCGCCATCGTGGCGCTGGCCACGTCGCGTGCCCGGCGGTGGACCTGGCTGTGGGTGAGCGGCGTGGGCGCGGTGCTTCGGCCGGTGCGTCGGCGGCCGCGGCGCCGGCCGTGGTGGCCCTGGGGCTTTCGTTGTGGGGCCGCGGTGAAGGGCGGCTGCCATCGGGTCCTGGGTGCGGTGGTGGGGGCGTTGGCGGCCCAGACCCTCCTTTGATCCCACCGCTCGACCCCTACGGATTCTCCGCGCTGCTGGTGGCGGCCGCGGCCGTACCGCCAGTGGTGTCGGCGGTTCGGGTCAGTCCGCGGCGGGTACGACGTCGCGTGGGCTATGCGTGCGGTGGTGCGCTGGCGATCGTGGTGGTCGGGTTGGGCACGCTCGGGATCGCCGGAGGCCCTCGCCGCTCGTCAGGTGTCGGCGGGACTGGCCGATGCCCGTGAGGGGCTGAGCAGGACAGCGATGCGACGACGATCTGGCGTTCCGTGCGCTCTCCTCGGCGGCCGACGAGTTCGGATCGGCCCACGGCGTGGTCTCGTCGTGGTGGGTCTCCCCGGCGAGGCTCGTGCCCGGGTTGGCCCAGCACGTCCAGGCTCTGGAGGTGGCGACCGAGCAGGGCCGGCGGGTGGCCAACTCGGGCGCCGACGTGGCCTCGGCGGTCGACCTCGACACCCTGAGGCTCGAGTCCGGTCGTCTCGACCTGGAGCAGGTCGAGGCGGTGCAGCAGCCACTGGCCGACAACGCCGCGGCCCTGGCCGAGGCCGATGAGGCGCTGTCGGGGCTCGACACCCACCTGCTGGCCGCTCCGCTGGTCGAACGGCTCGATCGGTTCGGGACCGAGATCGCCGACGTCGAACCCGAGGCCGACCTGGCCGCGGAGCTGGCGGTCGCCGCACCGGGCCTGCTCGGCGCCGACGGTGAACGGCGGTACTTCGTGATCTTCACCCAGCCGTCGGAGGCTCGCGGGCTGGGCGGGTTCATGGGGAGCTGGGCCGAGATCACCGCGGTCGACGGTGACCTGAGCCTGACCCGTCACGGTCGCACCAGCGAGCTCCGGGACACCCCCGATGCCCTCGAGCGCACGATCGACGGCCCGGTGGACTACTACGAGCGCTACCGGCGGTTCGCCCGTGGGTCGTGTTGCAGGACATCCCGTTGTCGCCCGACTTCCCGTCGGTGGCCGACGTGATGGCCCAGGTGTACCCGCAGACAGGTGGCGGGGAGATCGACGGCGTGCTGGCGGTCGATCCGTACACGCTGGCCGCGCTGATGGAGTTCACCGGTCCCATCCCGGTCAGCGGTCTGGACTTCGACCTCACCTCGGAGAACCAGGCCGACTCCTTCACACACGGCCAGTACGTCGAGTTCGGTGCCGACCAGGAGACCCGCGAGGACTTCCTGGGCGAGGTCTGGCGCAACCTCGATCGACTTCACCTCGGGTGATCTCCCGACCCCGCGCAAGGTGTCGTCGGCGCTCTACCCGGTCGTCGAGCAGGGGCGACTGGTGCTCTGGAGCCGGCACCGCGGCAAGGAGGAGCTGTTCGAACGGATCGGGGCCAGTGGGCGTGTCGCTCCAGCCGCGAGGGGGGTGACTACCTCGGTCGTCACCGAGAACTCGGCCAACAACAAGATCGACACGTTCCTCGAACGCACGGTCGACTACGAGGCCGAGGTCGCGCCCGGTGCCGGTCGGGTGCGGGCCCGGGTCCGGGTGGAGCTGTTCAACAACGTGCCGACACTCCTGCTCCCGAGTACGTGATCGGGAGCAACGACCAGGGCTTCCCGCTGGGCACGAACGAGCTGTGGTTCAACCTCTACACGCCGCTGCGGTTCGTGTCGGCGAGCGTGAACGGCGAGGAGGCCTCGCTGGGATCCGAGCGAGAGTTCGATCTGTGGGTCTACAACCAGGTGTTCCAGATTCCCCCCGGCGAGACGCTGGTGATCGAGGTCGACGAAGGCGTCGTCGACCCTCGGTGACTACCGCCTGACCGTCGACAACCAGCCGTTGGTGAACCCCGATCGGACCACCCTGGGGGTCGAGGCGGCTGAGGGATGGCGGATCACCGACTCCGATCTGCCCGTGGCGTCGGGAGGCGACCACGCTCGGAGACCTACGAGGCCACCCACGACCCCGGGTGCTCGTGACCGAATTCCGTCGCCGCTGAGTCGACGAGAGTGGCACAATGGCGGGGGTGGCGGGGTCGGTATGGACTACGCGCCGCGATTTCGGCGACTCGTTCGGTATCTACAAGCTGATTGGCGGAGGCCTCGTGATCAAGCGGACACTCATCGTGGTGGCACTGGCGGCGACGCTCCTCGGTGTTCGCGCTACCGCGGCCGGCGCGCAGTACCAGACGAGCTGTGATTCATCCTCGATCCGCCGGTGATCGGTGTCGACGGCACGGTGACCGTCATCGGCCCGCGCTTTCGGCCCGGCCAACACCGTGACCTTCTACATCGCCAAGACGTCGACTCCCGACAACAAGGTCGTGCTCGGTACGGCGGTCAGGCGACGACGACGTCGACGGCAACCTGCGGGCGACGTTCCCGCTGCCCCCGGGCTTCAACGTCGACGGCGAGTACCTCGTGACGGCGAACTGCCCCGACGGCGATGTCGCCTCCAACGTGTTGATCGTCGGTCAGGGCAACGTCACCTCTCCGGTGGCCACCCCCACCGCCACCAGCCTCCCGGTGACCGGTAGTGATCTCCCGGTCACGCTGGCCCGTGTCGGTGTGGTCGCACTGGTGCTCGGCGGCATCGTGCTGCTGGCCACCCGTCGCCAGCGGCGCACCAGCTCCACCGTCTGAAGGTCCCCCTGACGCTGGGTACCATGAGCCTCACGGATCTCTTTCCGTGAGGGGGCAGTCACGCCGAACCACTACGACGTGCTCGGGGTCTCACCGGAGGCCAGCTACGACGAGCTGAAGAAGGCGTACGCGGCCAAGGCCTTCCGTCTCCACCCCGATCTCCGGGGCGACCGGGACGACCAGCAGGCGGAGGCCGCGGAGTGGCGCATGCGCGAGCTCAATGCGTCGTGGTCGGTGCTGCGTGACACCGAGCAGCGAAAGCGATACGACGCGGAGCTGACCCGCCAGCGCCGCCCCGCGCCGACGGGTGCGATGCGAACGGTGGACTTCGATGACGATCTACCTGTCGTCGAACCCGACGACATGCCGCTGAGCGTCACGGGACACACCCTGTTGCGGTTCGCGCCGGTGGCGGTGCTGGCGGTCGTGCTCCTGGCCCTGCTCATCGTGACGGCCTACGCCTCCAGCGGCCCCGAGGACGACCCCCCGCTCGTCACCACCGAGGCCGCACCGGTCGGGTCGTGCGTCGAGGTCGGGCCGATGCCCGACGATCCTGACGTGGCGGCCACCGCCCGCCCCGAACTGATCGAGGTGGACTGCCGGCGGCGTCGGCGCGTCGATGGTCGTGGCCAAGGTGTCGATGAACCGGCCGTGCCCTTCGGGCACGACGGCCTACCCGGTGCCGGCCGAACGGGTGTCGATCTGTCTCGACTAGTGGACGTCGGTCGGGCGACCTACGCTCCCCGTCATCGACACCGCCCCGGCCCTGCCTCGTGAAGGTCACCGCGCTCGACCACGTCGTGCTCGACGTGGCCGACACCCGCCGCTCGGTGGCGTGGTACGGCGAGCTCCTCGGCCTGGTGGTGGAACGGCTGGCGGAGTGGGAGCGGGGTGAGGCGGCGTTCGTGTCGCTGCGCATCGACTCGGGCACGATCATCGACCTGTTGGAGACGCCGCCGAGCGGGACCAACGTCGACCACCTCTGTCTCGTGGTCGACGACGTCGATCTCGACGAGCTGGTGGCCTCGGGCCGGTTCGACGTGCGGAGCGGCCCGGTGGAGGTCTGGGGCACGCGGGGCCTGGGCCGTTCGGTGTACGTGGTCGATCCGGACGAACACCTCGTGGAGTTGCGGGTCTACCCGTAGGGGAGTCTCCCGTAGAGTCTCGCCATGGACTTTCGGCGTGAATCTGTGGTCGACCTGGCCGAGGCGGTGCGGGAGCGGAAGGTGTCGGCCCGCGAGCTGACGCAGGCTGCGCTCGATCGCATCGATGCCCTCGACGGTGAGATCAACGCGTTCGTGGCCTTGGACCCCGAGGGAGCGTTGGCCCAGGCCGGGTCGGTCGACGAGCGCATCGCGGCGGGCGATCCGGTGGGGGAGCTGGCGGGCATCCCCATCGGCGTGAAGGACCTCGAGGACGCGGTCGGGTTCGTCACCACGTTGGGCTCCCCGGTTCGGGCCGGGAGCGACCCCGTGGTCGCCGACTCACCGGAGGTGGCTCGCCTGCGGGCCGCGGGCTGCGTGGTGGTGGGCAAGACCAACACGCCTGAGTACGGCCACAAGGGCGACACCGAGAACGCCGTGTTCGGTCGCACCGCCAACCCGTGGGCGGTCGACCGTTCGCCCGGTGGGTCGTCGGGTGGCAGCGGCGCGGCCCTGGCCGCGGGCATGGTGCCGTTGGCCACCGGTTCCGACGGTGGTGGGTCGATCCGCATCCCGGCGGCGCTGTGCGGTCTCTCGGGGTTGAAGACCTCGCTGGGGCGCGTGCCGATGGGTGGACCGGCCCCCACGCACTGGGGAGACCTGTCGGTACGCGGACCGATGACCCGGACCATCCGCGACGGTGCGTTGGCCCTCGACGTCGTGGTGGGGCCCGATCCGACCGACATGCGGTCGTTCCCCTCACCGACCGAGCCCTGGTATCCCCATCTCCACCAGCCGACGCCGCCGGGGCGGGTGGGGTGGAGCCCGACCCTGGGCTACACGCCGGTCGACGACGAGATCGGGTCGGTGTGCCGGCGAGCGGTGGAGTCGATCGATCAGTCGGGTATCGAGGTGGTCGAGATCGACGAGGTGTTCCCCGAGGATCCGTCGGCCACGTGGTTCACCATCGTGTCGGTGCACAACCTGCGTGCGCTCGGCGGGTATCGGGGGACCGAGCTGTGGGACGAGTTCGATCCGTTGCTTCGGGCCAGCATCGACTTCGGCGAGGGGGTCACCGCCAGCGAGCTGGTGGGGGCCCAGGACGAGGTCCACCGCCTGTACCAGCGGTTGGCCGTCGTGATGGAGGACATCGACGTGCTCCTGTCTCCCACCGTGGCCGGTCAGTCGCCCAGGGCGGGGGAGTTGGGCACCATCAACGGCGAGCACGACCTCAACTGGGTGCGCATGACCTACCCCTTCAACCTGACCGGGGTCCGGCGGGCTCGGTCTGTGCGGGCTTCACCGCCGACGGACTTCCCGTCGGACTTCAGGTGGTCGGGGGCCAGCACGACGATCTCGGCGTGCTGCGGGCCATGGCGGTCTTCGAGGACCTGCTGGACATCGACCGGTTGGCGCCGGTCGACGACACGTGATCCGCCGGGCGACCGACGCCGACGAGGAGGCGATCGTCGCACTGGCGGCCGAGGCGCTGGGGTGGGTGGCCGGCGAGCCCCACGACCGACTGTTCTCGTGGAAGCACACCGAGAACCCCTTCGGTCGGTCGCCCATGTGGGTGGCCACCGACGACGACGGTCTGGTCGGCTTCCGCACGTTCCTGCGATGGCGATTCGTGGACGCCGATGGTGCGGAGCACGCCGCGGTGCGGGCGGTCGACACCGCGACCCTGCCCCGAGCCCAGGGGCAGGGGATCTTCACCCGGCTCACCCGTCACACGCTCGAGGAGATGGCCGACGAGGGGGTCGACTTCGTCTTCAACACCCCGAACGATCAGAGCCGTCCGGGCTACCTGAAGATGGGGTGGACCGAGGTCGGGCGGGTGCCGGTCGGTGTTCGTGTCGCTTCGCCCGTCGCCCTGGCGCCGATGACGCCGGGCGCGGGTGCCGGCCGAGAAGTGGTCGCTGGCCGATGCGCCGGGGGAGCGGGCCGCGGAGGTGTTCGCCGACCATGGCGCCTCGGCCGCGCTCCTGGTGGCATGTGCCCGTCCTGGGGGTCTGGCGACCGCACGGACGCCCGAGTTCCTCGACTGGCGGTACCGGCTCGACGAGTTGGCCTACCGGGTGTGGCTGGTGGGCGATTCGTTGGCCGACGGGTGCTGTGTGTACCGACTGCGTCGGCGGGGGGCCGCGGTCGAGGCGACCGTGGCCGACGTGTTGGTGCCGGCGGGGTCGGATCGATCGACGCCGGCGTTGTTCGCGATGTGCGGCGGGCGACGGGAGCGGACTACCTGATCGCCACCAGCCAGGGTCCGACCGGTCGTCGTGGGCTGGTGCCGCTGCCCCGTCAGGGTCCACTGCTGACGCACCGGACGGTGGCTTCGAGCGCGCCGCCCCCACCGCTGTCGGAGTGGCGGCTCAGTCTGGGCGATCTCGAGCTCTTCTGACGCGCGCCGTCGGCGGTGCGTCGCTGCTGTCGGGCCGCAGTACCTGGTGTGCCAGACTCGAAACACCGTTCATCGCTGAAAGAGAGATACATGCGACGCCCCGTACGCCTACTCGCTGCGCTCCTCGCCCTCGGTCTGTTGGCCGCGGCCTGTGGCTCGGACGACGACGACTCGAGTTCGGACACCACCACCTCGACCACCGAGGCCGAGGCCACGACCACCACGTCGGTGGTGACGACCAGCGTCGACTGGGACTTCGACGACACGGTGTCGTCCTCCGACGCCGAGCAGGCGGCCTCGACCATGGAGCGACGTCTGGTGAAGTTCTACGACCTCTCGGACGAGTCCAGCACTGGTGCAGCCGTGGTGGTCAACGACGATGGCACCGGCCTGGTGATCACCGTCCCGACCGACAGCGCCGACACGGCCAACGAGTTGGTGGCCGACCTGTCGTTCCGAGGCGATCTCTACTTCCGCCCGACGCTCGAGGGGTGGGCCGCACCGACCGACACCACGACCACCGAGGGGGCGCTCGCCGGCGAAGCGTCCCTGGCCAGCTACTCGGCCCAGGACACCACGACCACCACCGAGGCCGACTCGACCACCACTACGGCGTCGGGTGACGCGGACGACCACCTCGCCGGCCCCCACCCCCGAGTCGACCGACGGCGCCCCCGACGTCACGTCGCCCGACGACGACGACCCCGAGGGCACGTCCGTGCTGCCTTGGCGCGACTACACGAACCCCGACCAGCTGAGCGACCCCGACAGCGCCGAGATCCTCTCGATCTGGGAGGTCGGGCCCGCCGCGCTGAGCGGCACCGCGGTCGAGGATTCCGAGGTCACCACCCTGAACGGGGCGAACGCCGTCAAGGTGGTGCTGGCCGAAGGCGCAGACGGACTCGACGCTTTCAACGCCATGGCCGAGTCATGCTACAACTCGATCACGGGAGCGAACGTATCGAGCCCGGAGGAAGCAGTGGCGTGGCAACTGGAACAGGACGCCACGAGCCCAAAGCCGACCACGATCAACGTGTATGAATCCGACGGGTCGACTGTCGTTGGCAGCTTCCTTGTTTTCGGATCTGGCTAGTTCTGCTCGATAGTGGTCGGCTAAGACTCGGGCGAACTGCAGCGTGGATGACTGCGACCTTCTCCGTCACCTCGGCTTGCCAACATCTACCCCAACGACAGGTCAGATTCGAGCCGCTCGTCGACAGTTCGCACAACGCGCTCATCCGGACGTAGTCGGTAAGACGGCGCCACGGAGTGGCGAACACGGCAGCCCAGATTTCGCCACCATAAGTGCGGCCTGTGACCGGCTCATCGCCCGCATCCGACTCGGGCACTACTGGTTCCACCTCCGCCCACTCGAGCCGCTGCCGCGCCCTGCGCCGCCCTTGCAAGCTCGCCAGACACGGCTCGCCCGTCGACACGTAGCCCAGGTTTCGATTCTCTGGGCAGTTAGCTTCGCGTTGCTCGCAATTGTATTCGGCATGCCGCGTTTTGCCGCCTTTGTCTGGGCATTACTGGTTTCCGCTCTGATCACGCTTGCCTTTACGTTCATATTGTTTCAACTCGCGACCAGCGGACGTGGGTCGCAGAAGGATCGTTGAAACACTGTCCCCGGCTACGCCCCACACGCTGTCGTGATCTCCATCTAGCGATCCGAGATTCAGGATCCTGTGGAGATCCCCGTCAGGCCCCCAGATCGCCGTCGGCTCGTGTCGTTGCGTGGAAGCCTGGCGCTCAGCCCCACACACAGAATGACAAGAGAGCGCCTCGCCCATATGGCGCGAAGCGCCGGCAAACGCGCGCACGGGTCGAGTGGGGAACGGGACGCATAACGTGCGCTCGATGACCCGCGCTTCTGCGCCAACAGCGCGTTGCAGTGCTACCCAAGCCGCACGCTGCATAATCCCGACCGGCCAACCCCGAACCGGCGATTGTTCGGTGATCGCGTTACGTGCGGCACTTCAACGAGTCCGGCCTGACCGACTGCGCATGATATGCCGAGCGCGGGACGGCGCGTTCTGGTCCGCGATTACGAGCGGGCACCACGTGCACGTTGGCAAAGCGCGTTTCAGGTGCGGATCGTTGATCGAGACGGCCTGTGATGGGTGAGGGATCGGTCGATTCGTCTTGACTTCATGCGTTTGGGAGGATTCGATGGAGGACGTTGGTCGCCATGGGGGTGCGCCAACGGAACGCGAGGATTCAGCATGCACGACCTTTCAGACGACGCCATCAGCAACCCGAACCCACAACGCCCGTTCGAGGAGATCGTCGCCCGCCGCTTCAGTCGTCGGGTCATGATCGGTGGCTCGCTGGCCACCGCCGCCACCTTCCTTGCCGGTGGCCCGGTCGGCGCGAGCCCCACCTCGGGGTCGAGGCCTCGCGCTAGGTCCAAATCCCTGATCGACTTCGAGGCCATTCCGCTGGGGTTCGGCGACCGCCCGTCAATCTCGCCCGACTACGACTACTCGATCCTGATCCCGTGGGGCACGCCCATCCTCAGCTCCGGACCAGCGTTCTCCTGGCCGCCGACGTCATCCGCCGCCCAGGAGGCGCAGATCGGGATCGGGCACGACGGCATGTGGTTCTTCGCCGAGTCGGGCCGCAACGATTCTGGATGGCTCTGCATCAACCACGAGTTCGGCACCACGTCGCACGTGCTCGGCAAGGCGGCGCCCGAGTCGCCCGAGGACGTTCGGATCATGCAGGCCGCTCACGGCAACAGCGTGGTGAAGATCGCCCGGGGCGCAGGGGGTCAGTGGGGGGTCGTCGACGACGCGGCCAACCGCCGGATCACGGTCAACACCCCGGTTGCGTTCTCGGGGCCTGCGGCCGGGTCACCGCTGCTCGAGAACCCGGCCGGCAACGCGCCAGCGGGCACGCTGAACAACTGTGCCAATGGGTACACCCCATGGGGCACCTACCTGACCTGTGAGGAGAACTTCAACGGTTACTTCGGCTCCACCGGCGGATGGGTGCCGACCGCGGAGCAGGCCCGATACGGATTGTCCGACAACGGATTCGGCTACTTCTGGCATGAGTTCGACCCTCGCTTCGATCTGGCCAGTGCCGATCACGTGAACGAGGCCAATCGATTTGGTTGGATCGTCGAGTACGACCCCCGCGATCCCGGCGCCCCGCCGGTCAAGCGCACGGCGCTCGGGCGGGTCAAGCACGAGGGATGCGCGCTCACGATCGGGCGCGGCGGTCGTGCCGTGGCCTACATGGGTGACGATGAGCGGTTCGACTACATCTACAAGTTCGTGTCGAGCGGGAACTACAAGTCGATGCTGGCTCGGGGCATGTCCCCACTCGACCACGGCACGCTCTACGCGGCCCGCTTCGACGAGGACGGCAGCGGTCAGTGGCTCGAGCTGAGCATGAACAACCCGGCGGTCGCGGCCGGCTTCGACTCGATCGACGAGGTTCTGGTCAACGCCAGGATCGCAGCCGACCTCGCCGGCGCGACGCCGATGGACCGCCCGGAGTGGACCACGGTCGCCCCCGACGGAACCGTGTACTGCACGCTGACCAACAACAGTCGGCGGACCGTGCCCCATCCGGCCAACCCTCAGGCCCCCAACTTCAACGGTCACATCATTCGCTGGACCGACGATGACCGCCACGTCGGCACCGGCTTCAAGTGGGACATCTTCGTCTTCTCCGACGACACGGTCGGTACCGGCCACGACTTCGGTTCGCCCGATGGCCTGTGGGCCGATCCGTTCGGTCGGCTCTTCATCGAGACCGACGGCGCCCAGCCGGAAGGCGCCAACGACCAGATGCTGGTCGCCGACCCGGAGCGCGACGAGTTCAGGCGGCTCTTCGCGGGCGTCACCGGTTGTGAGATCACCGGCATCGCGGTCACACCGGATCAGCGGACGATGTTCATCAACGTCCAGCACCCGGGTAACGGCGATCCGGTGCTGACCCGGTTCCCCGACTACGACCCCTCTCTGCCGCCCAGGGATTGCACGGTCGTGATCACCAAGAAAGACGGTGGGATCGTCGGTTCGTAGCTGGCCGTCGCAGTTGTCAGTCACCGATCAGCCGTCGCTAACTGGACGGTAAGCCGAATCATTTGCATCCCGACACCCAGGGGTGGAACCCCACCGGCAACCAGCGGTACCGGCTCGTCTGCCGCGCCAACCCGCTAGCAACCTCCGAAGACGACTCCGAACCTTTGAGTGTCTGGTGCACGCGGCGAACACGTCGGACCACTCGATATCACCACGCAGAATCACGTCGCACTAGCGCATGGTGGCGCACTACTCCGGCCAAGCCGCACGCTGCATAATCCCGACCGGCGAGGCCGAACCGGCGATTGTTCGGTGATCGCGTTACGTGCGGCACTTCAACGGTTCCGGCCTGACCGACTGCGCATGATGCAGTGCTGCGCGCGCGCTGTCAGCGGACGCGATTATCGGTCGTCACGAAGTCAACGGCGCCCGTGCCGGCCGCCTGCGCCGGCGACGGTTCGGCCGACGGGTGTCGGGTCGGGCCCAAGAAGTCGCAAGGATGTCGTCACCAGCCGCGCGTGCCATTGCGGGCCCGGCTAGCCCAAGTTGTTCGGTAGGTGGCTGGGGTTCGGGCCGGGGAGGGTGGAGCCGGGGCTTGATGTTGTGAGTGACGCTTGGTGGTGTGCCGGGGCGTGGGAGGTCTCCGGCTGTGGTGGTGTGGTGTTGGTCGGTTCGGTCGGGTCGTGGTGCGGTCACCGGTGAACCGCGCATCTGTTGTTCAGACTTGGAGGCGGATGGTGTTGAGCCGGGCGAACGCGTCGACGAGTTCGCGGGTCCAGGGCCAGTAGCTGGAGAGTCGGCAGAAGCGTTGTCGGCCTGTGGTGGCGATCTGGCCAGCGGTGTGGAACAGGCAGTAGCGGAGTCGTTTCGGCTCGGCTGAGGCGAGGTCGCCGTCGAGGACGAGGAGTCGTGTCCAAGCGAGGAGATCGTGGGCGACGAGGACGAGTTGGAGCCAGGCGGTGTTGATCGCGAACGAGTGCGATGGCAGGTTCGTCAACCCGGTGGCTTTGGTGTCGCAGATCTGTCGTTCGGCGCGACCGCGTCCGCGGTAGAGCGCTTCGAGGTAGGCGATGTCGGGATCGTCGAGGTCGGTGACGAACACTTGGTAGCGGTGTCCGTCGAGGTCGGTGAAGGTGAGCTGTGCGCCGGGATGAGGGAGTTCGCGGCGAGCGATCATCCGCAAACCGGACGGCCAGGCCCGTGTGCTGTCGAAGATGTCGCTGACGAGGTGGGTGATCTCGACCACTTCGCCATGGTCACGCCACTCGCTGCCATCAGCAGAGATCGCCGGGGACCACGCCCGTTTCGGCACATCGACCAGGACCTTGGCGATGTCGACGGTGAGTTGATGACCGATCACGAAGCTCACGTGGCGGGCCCGACAGTGTTCCACGAAGCCGTGTGACCATCCCGCCGAGTCGGCTCGCACGATCACGTCGGAGTCGTCGATGGGGAGCTGCGCGAGCGCATCATCCAACACCGCGACGTGGTCGGCAGCGGTGCCTGATCCGGCGTTGCCGGGGCGCAGCATCCCAGCGAGCGCTTCGCCGGTCGCGTCGAGGTATGCGAGCAGCGGGTGGAACCCGAACCCACGCTTGTACGTCGGCGCCGCATGCTCTTTGTCCGAATGCGAGCCGACCAAGGTGGCGTCGATGTCGATCACGTAGAACCCCGGATCCGCACCCGCCGCCCACGCCCGACGACGCGCTTGGGCTCGGGCGGACTTGATCCGTTCCAGCGCGGCAGTGTCAACGGACGCGAGGGTGCGCCACACCGTTGGATGCGACGCCACGTCACCGAACAGGTCGGGTTGATCGCGTAGCACTGCGACATCAGAGATCGTGTCGCCGCCATCAGCGAGCATCACCGCGACATCGACCAGAACCCCACCGCGATCGTGGCCACGACGACGCTGCTTCGTGGGGGCCATCGCCACCGACAAGCCGGATGTGAGACCCATCTGATCGGCGAGATCAGCGAGCAGACGGGCACCGACATGGTTCACGACGCCGGTGCCGTCACCGGTGATCTTCAGACGCGGACGACGACGATTACGCTTCACCATGGAAGTGCCCTTCTGGTTGGGGACTTGGACTCTCGACAAGCTCAAGTTTCCCAAACCGGAAGGGCGTTTTCACGCGGACGCGGACCCTCACACCCCAACCACTACTGAACAGCCTGGGCTAATTGGGCGTCACTCCGCTCCCTGTTCTCCGCCCGCGAGGGGGCAGTCGGCAATCCGGGATCCACCGCGAGACGGAGTCGACGATCCGCCTCGAGCGGGGTGCCTTGCTGCTCCGACTCCTGTTACTTGTCAGGTAACGAAGAGGAGGCGAAGCAGGTGAACACGACCGAGACCCCAGATCGAGTCACAGCGTCGCCGCCCGACGCCTCACCGCAGAGCGGGTCGATGCGACGAGTGATGACGCTTCGCGACTTCCGCTTGTTGCTGGCGGGGGCCTCGACGTCGTTGCTGGGTGATCAGTTCGCCCTCATCGCCACGCCGTGGCTCGCCCTGCAGTTGACCAACGACCCACTTGCACTGGGCATCGTGTTGGCCTTCGAGGGCCTGCCCCGAGCCGCGTTCATGTTGGTCGGTGGCGCTGTGACCGATCGGTTCGCGCCGCGCCGCGTGATGGTGGCCGCCGATATCGCCCGTGGCCTGCTGACTGCTGCGATGGCCGTGGTCGTTCTGACCGGTGCGGTGCAGATGTGGATGCTGTTCGGGTTCGCGCTCGCGTTCGGGGTGATCGCGGGGTTCGCCGTTCCCGCGGAGAACAGCATCGTGCCGACGCTCGTGCAGCGCGATGACCTCAAGGCCGGGAACGCCGTGATCATGGGAACGACCCAGCTCTCGGCGTTCGTCGGGCCCACCCTGGCCGGGGCGGTGATCGCCGGCTTCTCGACATCCATGCTCGGGATCGGGCTGGCCTTCGGGATCGATGCGGCCAGTTTCGCGATCTCCGCCACGGCGTTCTCGCTCATCCGCGCCGGTCGACGCCAGCGGGTCGAACCTTCGGCCTTCGCCCTGTGGTCGTCGATCGGCGACGGCGTCCGCAACGTGTGGGCCGATGAGGCGCTGCGCTTCGTGTTCTCGGTCCTGTTCGCGATCAACCTGTTCGTGGTCGGGCCCTTGCTCGTGGGGATCCCACTCGTCGCGCACCAGCGCCTTCCTCAGGGAGCGATGGCCTTCGGGGTGTTGATGGGCGCGTTCGCCATCGGGAACCTCGCCGGCTATCTCGTGGCGGGCGCCGCTCCGCTGCCGTCGAGCGCCACGATGCGTGTGATCGTCGTCGGCGTGTTCACCGCCTTCGGGGCGACGATCTTGTCGCTCGGCATGGTCACCCAACTGTGGCTCGACGCCGCGCTGCTCACCGCTCTCGGGGTCGGCAACGGCTATCTGGCCATCAGCTTCTTCACCTGGGTCCAGGCCCGAACCCCTGAGGACATGCTCGGGCGCACCATGAGCCTGGTCACGTTCTCGAGTATCGGGCTGGTGTCGATCTCCCAAGCGGCAGCAGGCGCGTTCGCCCGATGGGATCTCGACGGCCTCTTCCTGTTTTCGGGTGGCCTTGTTCTGGCCGTCACCGCCTGGATCGCCACCCAACCGGGCCTTCGGGCCTTCACCGACAGCATCACCGCGGCGGATTCGCCGCACGACAAGGAGACACCGTCATGACACCGCCAACCGACCACCCGGTCATCATCGAACACCTCACGAAGCGGTATGGCGACCACACCGTGGTCGACGATCTCAGCTTCACCGTGGCGCCGGGCCGGGTCACCGGATTCCTCGGCCCCAATGGCTCCGGCAAGTCCACCACGATGAAGATGATGCTCGACCTCGCCAGCGCTGACCGTGGGCGGGCAACGATCGGTGGACAGCGCTACCGGGACCTCAACGATCCGGCCCGCACGGTCGGTGCCATGATCGAGTCCGACGCCTTCCACCCCGGCCGGAGCGGTCGCAACCACCTCCGAGTCCTGGCCGACGCCACTGGCATCCCCCATCATCGCGTCGACGAAGTCCTCGAAGAAGTGGGGCTGGCCGACGCCGCTCGCCGCAACGCCGGCGCCTACTCACTCGGGATGCGGCAACGACTCGGACTCGCCGGTGCGCTCCTCGGTCAGCCACCGGTCCTGATCCTCGACGAACCCGGCAACGGCCTCGACCCCGAAGGCATCCGGACGCTCCGCGACCGGCTCCGGGCCCAAGCCGCCAATGGTGGCACGGTGTTCGTGTCGAGCCATCTGCTCGACGAAGTCGAGCACCTCGCCGACGACGTCGTCGTCATCAACAAGGGCCGGCTCGTCACGAAGGGATCGCTCGCCGAACTCCAGCAGGCCGCATCGCTGGTGCGCACGATCGACCCCGGTCGCCTCGCCGTCGTGCTCGAGCAGGCCGGCGCCGCCACCGAGGTGCACGGTGAGGACAGCCTCATCGTCCAGGACATGCCGATCGACGAAATCGGCGACCGGGCCTTCACCGCCGGGTTCGCCGTCCACGAACTGTCACCCCGGGCAGGATCGCTCGAAGAGCTCTTCCTGACCTGGACCACCAATACACCCGTCGACCAGGAGGTCGCACAGCCATGAACATGACCCGACTCATCCGATCCGAGCTCCGCAAGCTCACCACCACCAAGATGCCCTGGGCGTTCCTCGCCGTGCTCGCCGTCCTCGCCGGCATCAACGCATTCGCCGTGGTCGCCGGTACCGACTTCGACGGCAGCAAGGCATTCATCGCCACCGGGGCCGACCAACAGTCCCTCGTGGCGTTCGCCGCCAATGCCCTCGCGATCGCCGGGTTGTTCGGTGCCATCGCTGCCGCCCGCGAATACGGACACCACACCGTCGTTCCCACCTTCCTGGCCGAACCCCGTCGACCTCGAGCGGTGTTCGCCCAGTTCACCGCGATCGGTCTCGGGGGCGGGGTCCTCGGGCTGGTCGGCGCCGGCCTCACCGTGTCCGCCGTCGCCTTCGCCCTCCCGACCACGGAGTACGGCTTCCTCATGTCCGCGGGCGACGTGATCCGTGTGCTCGCTGCCTCGACCTTCGCCGGAGCTGCCGGCGCGGTCCTCGGGGCCGGGATCGGGACGCTCGTCCGCAATGTCGGCGGAGCCGTCACCGGCGTCGTCCTCACGCTGCTCATTGCGCCGCCGCTCGTCGTGCAGCTCGCCAGTGGCACGGCATCGTGGATGCCCAGCGTGCTCGCCAACGTGGTGTCCGGCGTTCTCGACGACGTCGGGCAACTCGCCGCCATCGCTGCGATCGCAGCGTGGGCGTGCGTCCCCGCCGCCGTCGGCCTGATCGCCGTCCAACGCCGAGACGTCGATTGACCCCGACCCCGACCCCCTCCACGACCGCGCCGGCCGCCCCGAGTCCCGGGGCGGCCGGCGTCTCCCCCGTGCGACGAAGAGCGCGGTCCCTCCTGAGCGGGGTTCCCGACTCCCACATCAGCGCGTACTCTGACCCTGTCGCCATGCACGCCGTCACCCATCACCACGAGGACGCTCACCACGAGGACTCGTCACCGGCAAACCCCCGGCGACGCGCGCTGCTGGGATGGTTCCACCCGGGCGAACCCAACCCGTCTCGCGGACCGTTCATCCGCTGGCCGCGCATCACGGACGGCGCGCTCGCCGTGATCGTGTTCGCCGGGTCGTTGGTTGCCGTCGCCGCCAGCGCACTGGGCGACGGCGAGGACTTCACGATCGACTCGATCGAAGACCGACCGGTCGGCTGGCCATCGCCGCAGCAGCGTTGTTGTGGAGGCGCTACCGCCTGATCACCGTGGCGGTCGTCGTGATCGCGACCATGATCGTGTGGGCCATCGCCGGGTACGGCGACGGCCAGGACCTCCCCCTCATCGCCGCCGTGTATGCCGTCGGCCGGTACACCACCGACCACCGCTACAGCCTCGCCACCGCTGCCGCCGTGATCGCGGTGAGTCTCCTCGACACGATCATCGACACGCAACGGCGCATCGAAATCGCTCCCGCCATCGTCCGCGGCGCGCTTCCGTGGTACGTCGGGCGCCCGCTGATGTCGGCGACGGCGATGCACGAACGACGGGCCGAACTCCAGGCACCGATGAGCACCGCACCGGCCGACCACTGCGAACTCATCGAACGTCTCACCGCCGGCAACGTCGGCTCTGCAGAAGTCCAGGAGGTTCTCGTCGCGGCGACCACTGCTCAGCAGGAGCGGCAGGGCTGGATCGTCGCCAACTGGCCCCAGGTCGTCGAGCTCGAACAAGTCAACGCACTGATCAACGGCCAACCCGCCCTCGCCCACTGGTCAATCGCGACACCACCCGCGGTCCAGGCCGTGCTCGACGCCATGGTCAGCAGCGCACCTCCCCCACACTTGCGCGAGCAACGCTCCCTTGCTGCGCTCGACGAGGAGGCCCCGCCAACGACCCCGTCAGACAGGCCGAAGCCAAGATCCGTGACCTCGACCAACTCGCTGCGCGAGTCTCGACGCACGCCGAACGGACGGCGGTCGACGAGGCGCTGCGGGCAGCGCGGTTCGAGCTTCGACAGGCTCGCCGGGAGCAATGCATCGACGACGTCTTTGCCCGAGACGGCGGTACTCCTCACGACGCCGTCGAGCGACGTCGGCTCACCGTGGGCTACGACACCCTGACCAATCCTCCCGACTGGGTCGTCGAACACCTGCACCGGCTTCACGACAACGGCCACCTGGGCGTTACCCGGGTCGACGAACTGGCTACCCGGATCGCCGCCGCAGCCGTGCACCTCGACCGACACGGGCACCTCCCTGCGCACTGGACTGCGATCGACCCTCGGCCAGCTACCCGCCCGGTACCCGTCGTAGAGATCGACATGCCCGGGTTGTGATCCGGGTAGCGAGTCGGGCGGTGATCCGTGACGTCCCTGTCGGACGATCGCCGACATGAACGAACACTCCGACACCCCACATGCCCACGCACCGAGGCCTCCGCTGCTGGTCACCATCCAGCAAGCAGCAGAACTCCTCGCCGTCGGCCGATCGACCGTCTGCCAACTGATCTGGGACCATGAGCTCGAACCCGTCCGCATCGGCCGCAGCGTCCGCCTCACGATCGACGACCTCGAGGACTACGTCCAACGCAAGCGCGCGGCGTGAGAGCAATCGCCGCGCACACCGATCTCGACGCATCACGACGACAGGCGGGTTGGGCGGTCAGGCGGCGGGGGTGAAGCGGATCCTCAGACCGAGCGCGCGTGCGACCTTCACGATGGTCGCGAAGCTCGGATTGCCGTCGGCCGACAGCGCCTTGTACAGCCCTTCTCGGCTCATCCCCGTGCGTCGCGCCAGCTCGCTCACGTTGCCGGAGCGAGCAATCGTCCCCAGCGCCTGGGCCACGAAGGCGGGATCGTCACCGGCCTCCTCGAGTGCTGCTTCGAGATACGCCGCGGCAGCATCGAGGTCGTCGAGGTAGTCGGCGCTGTCGAACGGTGCGAAGGTTTCAGGTGTTGTGCTCATCGTGTGTCTGGCTCCTCCAGTCGGCTGCGATGCGTTGCGCGCGTTCGATGTCGTCGGCCTGGCTCGACTTGTCGCCACCGCACAGCAGCACGATCAGCTCGCTTCCTCGTCGCAGGTAGTAGACCCGGTAGCCGGCCCGTGGTCGATTCTCAGTTCGGACACGCCGTGACCGACCGGCTTGACGTCGCCCGGGTTGCCAGCTGCCAGCCGCTCGATCCGAACCAGCACCCTGGCGGCTGCTCTCCGATCGTTGAGCTTGCCGAGCCAGCGATCGAACGTCGCGCTCCGGACGACCCTCACGACCTGTTAACCATAGTTGACATCTATCCACATCGTCAAGAGCACGACAGTTCAGCCCGGCAGCTCCGCACCCGTGCCCGTTACTCCAGCGGTTACTGCCGCGACATGGTTCGAAACAACGACGCGATCGTCCTGAGCAGGGCCGATGCGTCACCCATCGAGAGGTGTGCGCAATCCCCCCCGTTCCGCTCCTCGCAGATCTCGAGCGTCGCGATCGTCCTTGGCGTCGCCCGGGAACGCACCAAGCGACGTCCGCGTCGGCGACCTGGTCGACGGTGGATCTGACCGACAGCCGCGATGCGCGACCTGGTCGACGCAAGCGACCGACATACTGGTCGCCATGACCGACGAGACGACGAACGACCCCGAGCACGACGAGCCGAAGTTCGTCCAGCCAGTGGGCGACGCCGAGGCCGAGTCGGCGACGCCCGAACAGCTCGAGGCGTACGACCTCGACGGCGACGGCAAGATCTCGATCATCGAGAACGAGCGCGCTCGGCTCGGCATCGTCGATGCCAAGCTCGAGGAACTCTCGGAACACGACGGCGTCGCCGGCGCCGTTGCCCAGGCGGCACACAAGATCGTCGATCGACTCGACAACGACTGAGGCCGCGACTGAGGCCGCAGAGACAACCGGCGTCAGGTCGAGATGTCGACGCCGAAGTTTTCCTTGAATGCCGCGACGTAGTCGGTGAGCGACTCGGCAAGGCCCATCTCGACCCACTGCTCGTCGGTCATCGCCGCCCGACCCTCAGCGATTGCCTGCCCGCCCCAGCTGACGGGATATCGCAGCCTCGGTTCGTCGGTCTCGATGGAGTGCAACACGATCGCGGCCACCTCGACGGCATCGCTGGCGTGGAGATAGCCGGCGGCGTACATCTGCATCATCCGCTCGTACTGGGACTCGTACACGCCCGTCTCGTTCGGGAGGTCGATGTTCTTGCCGAAGATCGACGACTTGGTCACACCGGGTTCGACGATCGCGACCCGCACACCGAACGGTGCGACCTCCATCGCGAGCTCCTCGCTGACCCCCTCGAGCGCCCACTTTGCCGCGACGTAGGGCGCCTGAGCGATGGCTGCGAGCCGGCCGGCGACCGAGGTGATGTTGACGATCGTTCCGCTCCCCCGGTCCCGCATGCCGGGGAGCACCGCTTGGAGACATCGCATCGCGCCGCACAGATCGACATTCATCACGTCGAGCATTCGCTGGGACGACGATTCCTCGACCACACCGTTGCCACCGATCCCCGCATTGTTCACGAGATGATCGACCCGGCCGGCGCGTTCGAGAATGTCGGCGAACCCGCTGCGAACCGATTCGTCCGCTGCGATGTCGAGTTCGATGAGCTCGATCCGGACCTCCCGTTCCCGTGCCGCGGCGAGGAGCTTGCCGGCCCGATCCGCCGAACGGACCGTGCCGTAGACGGTGTGGCCGGCTTCGGCGAGGTGCAGCGCGGTTGCACGCCCGATGCCCGAGTTGGCACCGGTGACGACAGACACGGGAGAGTGAATCATGGCGGGCATGGTAGGGCAGCGACCCGACCCACTCGTCATGCGGGCCGACGCCCGGTCGACGATCCCCCAGTGTCGGTGCCGAACCACCATCGCGTTCAGAGGTTGCAGCACATTCGGGGATCTCACCCGGTCGCAGTGCGCGGTCCCAACTGGTGGTCGGCTCTGGAACTCGAGACGATCAGTGATGCGAGGTTCCGACCAGAGCTCACCCCGTTGCGACCGCCCGATTCACCGGGGTGCGATGTCGGAGCGAACCGAAGCGACCCAGTCGTCGGCCATCCGCCAGCGCTCATCGGCGTGCTCACGCGCATCGTGCACACCGCCGTCGGCTCGCGGCCAGGAGCCGAAGAACTTGACCGCTCCCTGCTTGGCGTGGAGCGCACGCATCGCGTCTGCCATCAGATCATCGGCGATGTGGCCCTCGGCAAAGACGATGAAGCAGTAGTCGCCGAGACCGCCCGACTTGGTGGGGCGTGAGATCAGGTTCGACAAGTTGAGCCGTCGTGCTGCGAACTCCTGCAGGATCGAGATCAGACTGCCCGGCTGGTCGGCCCGCTGGTACACGACGAGCGCCGTCCGGTCATGACCTGTCGGCGACGGCACCCCGCGGCGGGCGACCACGACGAATCGGGTCTGGTTGCCCTCGTGATCCTCGATGTTGTCGGCCAGCACGTCGAGGCCGTACCGCTCGGCCGCGACCTGCGGCGCGATCGCCGCGAGCCCCGGCGCGTCATCCTCGCTCACAGCCTGCGCCGCACCCGCGGTCGACACGGCGACACGGATTTCGGCGTCGGGTAGACGTTCGCGGAGGAAGCGATGACACTGCGCCGTTGCGACCGGGATCGACAGCACGTCGGTCACATCGTCGATGGTGGTTCCCGGCCGGGCGGCGAGACACATGTGGATATCGAGTTCCACCTCGCGGACGATGACGAGGTCGTGATCGAATGCGAGCGCGTCCAGGGTGAAATTGACCATGCCCTCGGTGGAGTTCTCGATCGGGACGAACCCGAGATCGACCTCCCCTGCGGTCACCGCATCGAGCACGTCGGGCACGGTGCGGAACGCGGCCACGTCGCCCTGCACCAGGTCCGGCTGGGTTCGCAGCGCCTGCTCGGTGAATGTGCCGAATGGCCCGAAGAACCCGACACTCGGTGCTGTGTGATCGGTGCCATCCTGCTGATGCCTGCTCATCTCCGGGAGGCTACGCGGCGCACCTCGGTTCATGTGTGCCGGTTCGTCGGCGCTTCTGGCACGATGGCCAGGTGGACGAAGCGACACTGCGCAGGCTGGTCGAGGGCATTCGAGACGGCACCGTGACACCGGACGACGCCGTCCACACACTCTCCCGCCTGCCGTTCGCCGATCTGGGTGATGCCCTCGTCGACCACCACCGAACCCTGCGACAGGGGGTGCCCGAGGCGGTCTACGGACCCGGCAAGACCGCCGATCAATGCGTCCGCATCGTGAGCGAACTGCTCGAACACGGCCGAGGTCCGGTGCTGTTGACCCGGGCGAGCGATGAACAGGTCAAGGCCGTCACGGCGGCGCACGGGCCCGTGGAGCAGCGAGGCGGCACCCTGCTGTGGCGCCGTCCCGATCCGACGAATGGGCATCAGGTGCTCGTGGTCACCGCCGGCACGGCCGACACCCCGGTCGCCGACGAGGCTGCGATCACGCTGGCTGCGTACGGCATCGAAGCCAACCGGCGCCACGACGTCGGCGTCGCCGGCCTGCATCGCCTGTTGGCACACCTCGACGAGATCACGTCGGCCGATGCGATCATCGCCGTGGCCGGTATGGAGGGGGCGCTCGTCAGCGTGGTCGCCGGCCTCACGTCGTGCCCCGTGGTGGCGGTTCCCACATCGGTTGGCTACGGCGCCGGCCTCGACGGCGTCACCGCGCTACTTGCGATGCACGCCTCCTGTGCGAGTGGGGTGAGTGTCGTCGGGATCGACAACGGGTTCGGCGCCGCTGCCGCCGTCGTTCGGATGTTGCCCTCATGACGCGAGCCGTCTGGTTCAACTGCAGCGCGGGAGTGGCTGGCGACATGTTGCTCGCGTCATTGATCGACGCCGGAGCCGATCGGCTGGCCGTCATGGATGCCTGGGGCGCGCTCGGCGTCGACGGCTTCGCCGCGACCTGGGAACGCGTCCAACGCTGCGGGGTGGCATCGCTGTGGACGAATCTCGCGATCGATGCGCCCGTTCCGGACGACCGAGGTGTACACGATCATTCCGCAGCTGCGCATCCGCACCGGCCCGCCGCGGAGGTGCTGACACTGATCGAAGGCGCCGAACTCCCCGCCCGCGTGAAACGTGATGCCGTCGCGGTCTATCGCCGATTGGCCGAGGTCGAGGGTTCAATCCACGGGACCGACCCCGACGAGGTCGAACTGCACGAGGTCGGGGCCCTCGACTCGATCCTCGACGTCGTCGGTGTCTGTGCTGCGCTGCACGACCTCGGAATCGAACGAATCGAGCACTCCCCGGTGGCCGTCGGACACGGCACGGTGTCGACCGCACACGGCGAGCTGCCCAATCCGGTCCCGGCCGTGGTCCGGCTCCTCGCCGACGGTGCCATCGGCACCGTCGGGCTCGACACCACGATGGAGTTGTCGACGCCGACAGGTGTCGCCGTGTTGACGACGCTCGGTAGTGGTTGGGGATCGATGCCCACCATGACCGTTGCGGCGACCGGGTTCGGCGCCGGTACCGCCGACCCGCCCGGGAGACCGAACGTTGTGCAGGCGATCGTGGGTGACGCGGCCGGTGCTCAGGACACGACCGGACGGTCGTGCCGGCTGCTCGAGGCCAACGTCGACGACGTCACAGGAGAGGTGTTGGCACACACCATCGCAGCGCTGCTGGGCGTTGGAGCCCACGACGCCTGGGCGACTCCGATCGTGATGAAGAAGGGCCGGCCTGCACACACGATTGCAGCGCTCTGTGACGACGCCGTCTTCGACGCGGTCCGGGCCGTGATGCTCGACGAGACGGGATCGCTCGGGGTGCGAGCGACCTCGGTGCAGCGTTGGCCCCAGCAGCGTGTCGAACGCGTCGTCGACGTCGATGGGCACGAGGTGCGGGTCAAGATCAGCGGGCAGCGGGTCAAGGCCGAAAACGACGACGCACGACGCGCTGCTGCCGCACTGGGTCAGCCGCTTCGCGAGGTCCTCGCCCGTGCCGAGCGGCTCGGCGCCGACCTCGGCTGAGTGACCGTCAGGACAACGTCAGGTTCTCGTTCAGCAGCGCCTCGATCTCATCGGGGCTGCGCTCACCACCCCACCGGGCGGTGACGGTGCCGTCGAGGTCGACCAGCATCGAGAACGGGAAGCCGCCGATACCGAAACCCGACGCGGCGATATAGGTCTCCTGGGCGGTGTCGATGCCGTCGTTGATCGCCGGGAACTCCCAGTCCTGATCGGCGAGCCATTCGTCGGGCGGCCAGTTCGGGCGACCTGGGTTGTACGCCGTGCTCACGCCCACCACGTTGACCCCGTCGGGGATCCTGCCGTCGTCTCGCATCTGATTGATGACCGGGATCTCGTCATTGCAGTGGGGACACCAGTGGGCGAGGAAGACGATCCAGGTCGGTCCGTCCACCACGGCATCGATACGGGTGGGAACCCCGTCGACGTCCTCGCCGACGAGGACCGGTGCGAGCATGCCGAGCGCCGGATCCTCGCCGGACTGCGGGAACGGCGGTAGCGGGTCACCGACGACGGCGACGGGCCCGACGCCCGGGAGGAACTCGTCGGGGACATCGGGGGCGATCGTCGGTACGGGCTCGCCGGGCACGGTGTTGCCCGTCGGTGCCGGTGTCTCGGCGGACGAGGCGCTCCCACCGCTCGTCGCGACCGACGGCGTGTCGTCGTCACCTCCGCACGCCGCGAGCGCTACCGCCGCTGCCAGGGTGATGATGACGCTTCGGCGCAGGTTCACGGATTCTCCTCGGAATCGACCGCATCGAACGACACGGTGTTGAGCACGATGATGGACACGAAACCAGCCCAGGCCATCAACGCCAACGTCACGAACCCGAAGGACTCGAACCAGACGTCGGCACACGACGGACCGAACAGCAAACACGACTCGGAGTCGTTGACCCATCCCCACTCGATCAGCACGTGGTAGGACGAGATCACGGCGCCGATCCCGGCGAGCGGCAGGGTGTACCACCTGGCACCACGGTCGCGACGAATGAGCGCGACGAGCGCGATGACGGCGATCGGATACATAGCGATCCGTTGGAACCAGCACAACCGACACGGCACGTAGCCGGCGCTCTCCGAGAAGTAGAGGCTGCCAGCCGTGGCAACTGCGGCGACGGCGAAGGTCAGCGGAGCCCGCAAACCGATCACGGCGCGACCGGCGGCGGCCGCCGCCGGGAGCACGGGTGCCAGCAACCTGGCGACGATGATCAGGCCTGCGCCGATGCCGGCGACCAGCGCGAGCACTGCCGTCAGGGTCTCCATGGCCTCGACCATCGGTCCAGTATGTGTCGCCGGAGCGCCGAGAAGACGGCAGACAGGTCGAAACTGACCAAAGACCCTGTGTCGGACGTCGCCCCGTCGCCGGGTCGCGACGGTAACGAGCCCGGCCGCAGGCGATCCGCAACGGGCGCCGACTGCTGTCCGGTGTTCGACCGAGCGGCGGACACGAGCGGAGAACCGCTCCCAGGAACTAGCATGGGCGGTATGCAGGAATTCTCCTCGATCAGCGTCTCGTCCTATGAGGCCGGGTCTCTCGCCGACAAGCTCACCGAGCAGTCACGCGACGGATGGTCGGTCGCCGGCATCGTCCAGGCCGGAAGCTCCATCACCGCCTACCTGAGTCGCGACGTCGAGCCGGAGTCCACGTCTGGCGCCGAGGCCACGGACGGCGTCAGCGAACCTTCACCTGCCGACAACGACCAGGAACCAGCGACCGGATCCGCCGCGACCGGATCCGCCGCGATCGGTGCCCTCGGCGGTGCGGCCGCGATGGGCGTGGCGACCGGCGAGCCGTCGCTACCCACCGCCGACGAGGACGCCGACGCCGAGGACTCCGGCACCGACGACGCACAATCCGACGAGCCGGACACCGAACACCACGACGAGCCGGCCGACGCAACCGACGCCGACAGTGACGGACAGGACGGCGGCGATCAGATCGACGACCTGCCGGGGTGGGCCGCCGTCGCGTCGAGCACCGGGAGCGGGTCGATCGCGGGGGCCACCGGTATGTCCGGCACGGAGAGCGGGTCGATCGAGGAGGCTGCCGCAGCGCTGCCCGAGGTCGCCGCCGAACGCGACTCCACGCTCCCCGACGGCGCCGGTGCCGCCGTTCTCGGGGCGTCAGCGCTGGGTGCCGACGCCGCGGCGAGCGAGGCGTCAACTGCGATCACCGACTCGGTGGTCGAGACCGGAGACGTGCCGGCCTCCACTGCCGACACGGCGAACGCCGTCACGGCCGCCGACGCTGCGGCAAGCGCCTCCAGTGAGGCAACCGCCGCCGACACGGGAGCGGCCGCCGAAGCAGCAGCCGCCGGCGCTGCGCCTGCGGGCTGGTACGCCGACCCGTCGTCGCGTTTCGAACTGCGCTACTGGGACGGCACCCAATGGACCGAGCACGTCTCGCGTGCCGGCCAGCAGTACACCGACCCGCCGATCGCCTGATCGACGTCGCCGGCGGCCCACCGGCCGCAATGGTGTGACGGTACGCTGCCCTCGATGCGCGTCACGTCACTCGGTCACGCCGGCATGCTCGTCGAGACCGCAGGCGGTTCGATCGTCTGCGATCCGTGGTTCATTCCGGCGTTCTTCGGTTCCTGGTTCGTCTTCCCTCGCAACGACCAGTTGGATGACGAACTCCTCGAGCGGATCGAGAACGCCGACTTCCTCTATGTCACGCACCTGCATGCGGACCACCACGACGAGCCGTGGCTGCGAGGCCACCTCCGACGTGACATCCCCATCCTGCTTCCCGGTTACCCAACTCGGGAACAGCAGCGGACGCTCGCTCGGCTCGGGTTCACCGAGTTCATCAAGACGGTCGACGGTGAAGAGCTCGAGGTTGCGCCCGGCCTGACGATTGCGATCCATACCGAGATCTCGATCACCGACGGGCCGGGCGGCGACTCGGCGATGATGGTCACGGATGGAGTCAGTCGTGTGGTCAATCAGAACGACTGCCGAACCACCGACCTCGATGCTCTCCGATCGCACGGGCCCGTCGACCTCCACTGGCTCCAGTACTCGGGGGCGATCTGGTACCCGATGGTCTACGACATGCCCGACGACCAGAAGCAGCGCCTCTGCGAAGCGAAGGTCGACAGCCAGTCCACCCGGGCGATGAAGTACGTCGAGGCGATCGACGCGACCGCCGTGGTGCCGACCGCCGGTCCGCCGGCGTTCCTCGACGACGACCTCTGGCACCTCAACGTGATCGACGGTGACGAACTGTCGATCTTCGCTGACCAGCGCTCGTTCCTGCACCTGCTCGACGAGCGGGGCCGTCGGGGCGAACTCGCGATTCCGGGGACCGAGTTCGACATCGGATCCGACGGCATCACCGTGCGGCACCCGATCGCCGATGAGCGAGTCAAGGCGATCTTCGACGACAAGGAGCGCTATCTCCGCGACTACCAGGCCGACTGGCGACCGTGGCTCGACGACATGAAGGCCGGTTGGCCAACAGAGTCGACCGATCTCCTCGCGACGCTCAAGGCCTGGTGGGAACCACTGTTGCGGATGGCGCCGACACTGTGTGGTGCGGTCGGTGCCAACTGTCTGTTCAGCGCCGGTGAACTGCAACTCGTCATCGACTTCCCGAACGCCGAGGTTCGGGAATTCGCCGACGAGCCGTACGCCTTCCGATTCGACATTCCGCGACCGCTCGTCGAACGGGTCACCGCCGACCAGGCGGTCGACTGGTCCAACTCATTGTTCCTGTCGTGCCGCTGGACCGGCTGGCGGGAGGGCGACTTCAACGAGTACCTCTACAACTTCTTCAAGTCGCTGTCGGTCGAGCGCATGCGTCGTACCGAGGCAGAAGCGATCCGCAAACTCGACCCGCCGACGGAAACCGAACCCGAGATCGATCTCGGGGACTACATCGTGCAGCGGCGATGCCCGCACCGCAACGCCGACCTGTCGGTGTTCGGCGAGATCGATCGCGGCAAGAACGGGGACGTGCTCGTCTGCACCCTCCACGGCTGGAAATTCGACTGCGACACCGGTCGCTGCCTCACGTCAGCCGACCATCCCCTGAAGATCCGCCACCGCTGACACCTCAGTCGTCCGGCGGGAGCGTGACCAGTGTCGCCGTCGTGGTGGATGTCGGGGTGGACGTCGTGGCGGCCGTGGTCGTCGTGGTCGTCGTCGGAACGGTGGTGGTGGTCGTGGTCGTGGTCGTGGTCGTGGTGGTGGTGCTGGTCGTCGTGGTCGGGATCGGAGGGCCGACCGTGATGTTCAACAGGCCGGTCGCCGACGCCCCCTGTGGGTCCGTGACGCGGTAGGTGATGGCGAACTGACGACCCGCCGCCGAACGCGGCGCGGTGACGGTCACCGTGAGGCCCGAGACATCGACCGTCAGTGGCGCGGGATCATCCACGATCGTGAGGGTCAACGGGCCCCCCTCGGCATCGGTCGCGGGAACGGCGGCATCGACCCGCTCGCCGGCAGGAAGCGAGATGTCGACGTTCGGTGCGAGCGGCGATCGGTTCACGGTCACGGTCACGGTGGCCGGCGCCGAGATGAGATCGAGCGAATCGACGATCGTGTAGTCGAACGTCGCCACACCCAAGCCGGCGCGTGGGTCGATGCGGAGTTGGTTGTCGCTCAGGCGGTCGATCGTGCCCACCTCGCCGTTCGAGAACGTGAGCGTCGCCGGGACGGAGGCGAGACCCACCGGGTCGCCGTCAGGGTCACCATCGTTGGCGAGCGGCGCAAAGGTCACGATGTCATCGGCGATCGCAACAGCATCAGGCTGGGCCACGGGCGGGTTGTTGATCAGTTGGATCGAAATCGGCACGCGGGACTGCAAGCCACCGGTGTCAGCAACGACCGCAGCCATGTCGAGCCGTCCGCTGCGGCCCTGGGGATCGACCAGGATCGCGCGCTGCTCATCGATGACCGAGACCCATTCAGGTGCACCCTCCAGTCCGACGATCCGCAACGGCTCGGCGTCGGTGGCGAGCGACGAGACCGGAATCACTGCGGTGCTCATTCGCCCGATGGCTGCCTCGTAGGGCGACGCGAGCGGGTCCTGATTGACGTCGATCACAACCTGACCGACGTCCTGGATCCGGCACGAGTTGCGGACGACGTAGTTGAACGTCACGTTGCCGTTCTCGCCGGCCGGGGGCGTGTACACACCGATCGGCGCCGACAACGGTGGTCCGACATCGGTGACGACTCCGTTGCTCGCCGTCGCCGTCAGATCGATCGCGATCGGCTGCTGATACCCCGTCTGCAGAAACAGGTCGGGTGCATCCGGGGCCGACTCTGCACACGGCAACACCGTGATCGACACCGTGGCGTCGGACGTCACCTCACCGTCGTCGACCCGATACACGATCGTCGCCACCCCGCTGGCCCCGGGGACGGCGGTGAACACGAGCGAACCGAGGTCGAGTTGGGCGGCGCCAAGTGCTCCGTCGGGTCCGGACACGATCGAATAGGTCAGCTGATCACCGTCCGGATCCGAGTCATTCAGTGCGATCGGGACGCTGACCGTGCCCCCGTTGGCGACCTGGCTCGCGTCGTCGCCCGGCGCGGGTGGGCGGTTCGGTGCTTCGAGCACCGTGAGAACCGCCCGCGCCCCGGCGGTCAATCCGTCGAGGTCCTCGATCGTGTACGTGACGACGACGGCACCGACGAAATCTGGGTCGGGATCGAACAGGATCGTGTCTCGGCCGGCGACGATCGTCGCGTCGCCGCTGACGAGGCTCGCTTCGACGATGCGGAGATCGCTGGCGTTGCCGTCGGGGTCGCCGTCGTTGGACAGCACGGCGACCGTCGTCGGCACAGCGGGCCCGGTGATCGTCCGGGCGTCGTCGACCGCGAACGGGGCGACGGGCTCGGGTTCGACGATCCGGATGAACACCCGGCCGGTGGTGACCCCATTGTTGGCGTCGCCGACCTGGTACGTGATCGTCGTGAAGCCGGTGACCGCGCCGGCGCTGAAATCGATCCGGCCATCGGTGCGCGACGCAGTGCCCAGCGTCGGTCGCGTGCTCGACAGTACCCGCAGTTCGGACCTCGGACCGTCCGGATCGGAATCGTTGGCGAGCACGTCGATGACCGTCGATTCGCCCACCTCGATCGTGATGTCTTCGTTGTCGACCTCCGGCGGGGCGTTGGAGATCTCGGGTTCGAGCACGCTCACCACGATGGTGGCCGATGCGCGGAGCCCCTGGCTGTTGCGCACCTCGTACGTGCAGCTGAACACACCCGAGCGACCGGCCGGCGGACGGTACGTGACCCGGGCGTCAGGGGTTTCGAAGGCCGTGCCACCACCCGCACAACCCGGCTGGCCAACGATCGTCGGCCGCTCACCGGAGGGGTCGCCGTCGTTCCGCAACACATCGAGCGTGACGGCGACATCGACCTCGGTCGTGGCGGCGTCATCCTGCGCGAACGGTGGCGCTGCGATCGCCTCGGGCAAGACCCGAACACTCACTTCCCCGACTGCGTCGTTGCCGTTGCCGTCCGTGATCGTGTACGTGAAGCGATCGATCGCGATGTCGTCATCGGTGACGATCGGTGCCGCCGTGTACTGCACCGACGAACCCTGCACCTGGATCGCGCCGGCGTTGGGCGTCTCGGTCGTGCGCTCGACGGCCACCAGGATCAGTCGGTCACCATCGGGGTCGCTGTCGTTGGCCAGCACGTCGATCAACTGCGCGGTGCCGACGACCGCCGATGCCGCGTCGGCGTTCGCGATCGGCGGGCGATTCGGCTCGAGTTCGCCGATCAGTGCGATCAGCACCGAACCGGCAACGACATGGCCGCGACCGTCGTCGACCGTGTAGGCGAACGGCGAGAGCCTTGCCGCTCCGGCTCGGGCGATCACTTCGAGCTCATTGCCTTCGACGCGGACTTCGAGCCCGGGTGGCAGCGGTTCGATCAGACCGAGGCTCAATCGGTCTCCGTCAGGGTCGCGATCGTTGGCGAGAACCGGCAGCGTCGTCGCGATGTCACGGCGGACTCGGGCGGCATCTGGCTTCACGATCGGCGGCCGATTCTCGTCCGTCAACTGGGCGATCTCGATCCGAACGGCCACCGGCTCGCCGACGGCGCCGAACGAGTCCACGGGCCGATAGGTGAACGTTGCGGTACCGGAGGCTCCTGTCGGCGGCTCGTACCGAAGGGCCGGCAGGCCGGACGGTGCCAAGGTCTCGGAGATCTTGCCGCCGACGTCGGGTGGGGTGAACGACGCGACCCGCAAGGCGTCACGTTCGGGATCGATGTCGTTGAGCAGCACGTCGATCACCACCGGGGCGTCCGGGCCGGTCTCGGCAACGTCGGGGGAACCGATCGGCGCCTGGTTCGGGGCGTCGGCGGGCAGCAGTTCGATGGTAACGGTCGCGGACGCCTCGGTGCCGTCGCCATCGACGATCGTGTACTCGAACTCATCGACGCCCACGTATCCGGACTCGGGCTGGTAGAGCACCGTGCTGGCACTCGCCAGTTCGACCGATCCGCGGTCCGGCTCGTCCGCGCGTGCGAGCGCGATCGCCTCTCCGTCGGGGTCGTAGTCGTTGGCGGTCACCGCGATCGGCACGCTCGTACCCGAGCGTGCGGTGACCGGGTCATCGACGGCGACGGGCGGATCGTCGATGCCGTTGTCATCCGGTTCACGATCGTCTTCGGATGTCGTGTCCTCACCGCCGCGAACGCTGGGCACCTGACCGCCGAGGCCCTCGGCGAGCAACTCGCCGGCTTCGCCGAGCAGTGGCGTCGCCTGGTCGTCCTTGCGGATCGCCGAGATCCCCCACGGATTCACGGCCCACACGACGTTTCCGTTCGTCTCGTCGACCCAGATCAGGTCGGTCGAGGCGGCGACGGACAGAGCCGCACCCGGCGCCGGATCGGCGACGCCGGTGTGGACGACGGCGTTGCGCCAGTCGAGTCGAACGATCTCGGACGGCGACCGGCGTACCAGCGCCCCGGCGTCGCCGGCGATCCCGAATGCGTCTCCGCCGTCGACATCGAGTCCGGCGATCGTGACCGACTCGACGAAGCCGCCGGCACCGACACACCACAGTTGATCGTCGCTGGCGATCCAGCCGCAGTCGGCGGCGGGTCCTGCCGCCTGCAGCACCAGGTCGTCGACGCTGGCGTTCGGCGGGAGGTCGAACCAATCGCCCTCGTCGAATCGGGCGCGTGACCGACCGATGTCGACGACGAGCGGCTTCGAACCGACCAGCGTGAACAGGGCGTTCGAGAGGCCGGATGCGATCTCTTGCCGGCCAGTGGTCGTGACACGCGAGAGCCGACCGGCAGCGATCGTCCAGACCGCACCGTCGGGTGCGATCTGCGTCGCCGGACCGGAACCTGCCGCCTCGACGTCGAACGGCACTGCGTCGCCTCCGGGAGGTAGCAGCGATGCCTGGGCCGACGTTCGATCGACCGTGACGAGGCCGGCTTGGCTCACACCGACGATCGAGGCCGGCTCGGCGACGAGACCGACCGACTGCGGAGGACCGAGCCGGAGTGCAGAGGCGTCGACCGAGCGAGCCGTCGCAGCCGAGCGATCGACCACCACCACACCGCTGGCACTCTGGGCGACCTCGAGCACCTGACCGCTGTCCGACGTGTCGAGCCGGGCGAGCGCACGACCGGAGAAACCGTCGGCGAGCACGACGCGTCCGTTGGATTGGTCGACGAACCACCGGGTCGCCCGCGGCACCGTGGCGTCGAGAGCGGAGAAACCGTCGGCACGAACGGCCACGATCAGACCGGTCAGACCGAGCACGACCGCGACGAGGACCGCCAACACCCGTTGCCACGGAACGGCCTGCGACCTCACACCGTCAGCATGCCACCACGCAGCGGTGTATTGTGCGCAGGACGCGAAGATTGACGCAACTGTTTCACCGAGGCGTGACGGTCAACGGACCGACGCTCAGTCGTTGCGATCGAGAAAGCGGGGCCGTTCGCCGAAGACCGCCACCGCCTGGCGCAGGGGTACGAGATCGCGGCGTTGCCGCTTCTCGGCGTCGGCCCGAGCCGATTCGGCCGCGGCTCTGGCACGTGTGAGCTCGTCGCGTAGGCGCTGGTTCTGGATTTCGAGCTCCATCACCCGACGGATGCCTTCGAGGTTCATGCCTTGTTCGGCGAGGTCGGAGATCCGCTGCAGACGCTCGATGTCAGCGTCGCTGTATCGCCGATTGCCGCCCTGCGTACGGGCCGGCTGCACCAATCCTCGACGCTCGTAGATGCGGAGCGTCTGCGGGTGCATGCCTGCGAGTTCGGCAGCCACCGAGATGACGTAGACCGCTTGATTCCGAGACCGTGCGTTCATGATGTTGTGTTCCTGGCATCCACAGTAGTCGCCGCAGCGAGCTGCTCGATCGCCACCCGCTCGGCATCGGTCAGTTGAGTCGGCACCTGCACGGTGACCGTCACGATGAGGTCGCCGGACTTGGTGCCGCTGCGTTTCGACTGCGTCGTGATGCCCTTGCCCTTCACACGATGACGTGAACCGCTCTGGGTTCCGGGCCTGAGCCGCAGCTTCACGGTCGACCCGTCGAGCGTGGGCACGTCGACCTCGGCGCCGAGGGCGGCTTGGGCGAACGTGATCGGCACACCGACCGTGAGGTTCTGGCCAGAGCGACCGAAACGCTCATGGGCCTGAACGGTCACCTCGACCAGGAGATCGCCGGCGGGACCACCATTGCGGCCGGGTGCACCTCGTCCGGCGAGCCGGATCGTCTGGCCGTTCCGCACCCCGGACGGGATTCGCGCCTTGACCTCGCGCGGTCGACGCTCGACGCCTCGTCCGTGGCAGGTGGGGCACGGATCGGTGATGACCGCGCCCGATCCCTGGCAATTCCGGCACGGAGTCGACAACGAGAACATGCCTTGGTTGTCGTCGAGCACACCTCGGCCGCCGCACACCGCACATCGGGTCGGCGCCGTGCCGGGCTTCGACCCCGAGCCCGAACACGTCGAGCATTGGGCTTCGCTGGTGAGGTGGAGCGTGGTGGTCAGCCCGACAGCAGCGTCTTCGAAATCGAGAGTCAACTGCGCCGTCAGGTCGGCCCCGCGCAGCGGAGCGACGCCACCGCGACTTCCGCGCCGGTCGGCACCTCCGAACATCTGACCGAGAAGATCACCGAGATCGCCGCCCTGCATGTCCCCGACGTTGAAGGAGAACCCGCCCGGACCACCGCGGCCGGGCATGCCACCGGCCATCGGGCCGAGCCGGCGAACCTCGTCGTACTCGGTCCGCTTGCCGTCGTCACCGAGCACGTCGTAGGCGGCCGACACGTCTTTGAACCGCTCCTCGGCCTCAGCGTCACCCGGGTTCTTGTCGGGGTGCAACTCTCTGGCGAGCTTCCGGTAGGCCTTGGTGATCTCCTTCGGCGAGGCGTCGGCGGCGACCCCCAACACCTGGTAGTAGTCCTTCTCGAACCATTCTCGCTGCGCGTCCATCCGCGTTCACCTCCTTCGTCTGCGGTCGCGGGCGGTGACGGGCTCAGAGCCCGTGATCGCTCGCACCGGCGATCGGTCCTTCAGTCCTTCGTCCTGACCATGGCCGGGCGCAACGTGCGTCCCTTCCACCGGTAGCCGCTCCGCAACACTTCGGCGACGACGACGTCGCCGCCATCGCCCGGCTCGTGAGCGACAGCGTCGGCGACCTCGGGGTCGAAGGGCTGCGCCTCGAGATCGAGGGTCTCGAGACCGTGCTTCTTGAGTTCGCCGAGCAACACGTTGAGGAGCGGGCCGACCTCGTCGGGATGCTGCAGGAAGGCCGCCTCCGCGGCGTCGAGCACAGGCAGGAAGGCCTCGGCGAGCCGGCCGGTCGCCCGGTCGACGTCGCCGGCCGCCTGCGACTGGCTCCGCTTCCGAAAATTCTCGAAATCGGCCTGCACCCGCATCGCCGTCTCCTTGAACTGATCGCGTTCAGCGATCAGCGCGGCGACGTCGAGGGGTTCGGCCGCCTGGTCGTCGAGCTCGAGCCCGTCGACGAGGGCGTCGAACGTCGCGGTGTCGTCGAAGTCGACGTCGGCGACATCACCGTCCCCGAAACCGGACGGTTCGTTCGCACCGATCTCGTCGCCGGTCTCGTCGGCTCCGACACGGGGGATCTGGCCGGTGTAGTCGTCGACTTCACTGCCGCGCTCGTCGTCACCGGGCACCGATCGGTCCGATGCCGCCCCGCCATCGCTCACGACGCCTCGCTCTGGTCGTCGTCGACGATCTCGGCATCGACGATGTCGTCGTCGTTGACGTCACCGGCACCCTCGTTCTGCCCCGTCGCCGACGTGCCGGCTGCGTTCGCATCACGCGACGCGGCCTCGTACAGCTTCTGGCTGAAGTCCTGACTGGCGGACATCAACTTCTCCGTCGCCTCCTTGATGGCGCCCGTGTCGTTGCCTCCGAGTGCTTCCTTCAGTTCGCCGAGCGGCCCCTCGACCGCTGCCTTCTCGTCGGCGGTGACGTTGTCGCCCTGGTCCTTCAGCACCTTCTCGGTCTGGTACACCAGCGAGTCGGCGTTGTTGCGGACCTCGGCCTCCTCGCGCCGGGCCTTGTCCTCCTCGGCATGCGCCTCGGCGTCCTTGACCATCTGGTTGATGGCGTCCTTGTCGAGTGTCGACTGTCCGGTGATGGTCATCGACTGCTCCTTGTTGGTCGCCCGATCCTTGGCGGCGACGTGCACGATGCCGTTCGCGTCGATGTCGAACGTGACCTCGATCTGCGGAACGCCACGGGGGGCGGGCGGCAGATCGACGAGCTGGAACTTGCCCAGCGTCTTGTTGTAGCCGGCCATCTCGCGCTCGCCCTGGAGGACGTGGATCTCGACCGACGGCTGCATGTCTTCGGCCGTGGTGAAGACCTCGGTGCGCTTCGTCGGGATCGTGGTGTTGCGCTCGATCAGCTTGGTCATGACGCCACCCTTGGTCTCGATGCCGAGACTCAACGGCGTCACGTCGAGCAGGAGGACGTCTTTCACGTCGCCACGAAGCACGCCGGCCTGCACGGCGGCGCCGACCGCGACGACCTCGTCGGGGTTGACCGACTTGTTCGGCTCCTTGCCCGTCATCGACTGCACCAGCTCGGTGACGGCGGGCATGCGGGTGGAACCGCCGACCAGGATCACGTGGTGGAGGTCGCCCTTGGTCACGCCGGCATCCTTCAGCGCCTGCTCGAACGGCACGCGGCACCGCTCCATCAGGTCGGAGGTCATCTCCTGGAACTTCGACCGGGTCAGCTGCTCGTCGAGGTGCAGTGGGCCGTCGGCATTGGCGGTGATGAACGGCAGGTTGATCTGGGTCGACTGGGTCTGGCTGAGCTCGATCTTGGCCTTCTCGGCGGCTTCCTTCAGCCGCTGCATGGCCATGCGGTCGGCCGACAGGTCGACGCCCTGGGCGCTCTTGAACTGGGCGACGAGCCACTCGATGATGCGGTCGTCCCAGTCGTCGCCACCGAGCTGGGTGTCACCGTGGGTCGACTTGACCTCGAACACGCCGTCACCGATCTCGAGCACCGACACGTCGAACGTGCCTCCGCCGAGGTCGAACACCAGGACGGTCTCGTCCTCGGACCCCTTGTCGAGGCCGTAGGCGAGCGCGGCCGCGGTCGGCTCGTTGATGATCCGGAGCACTTCGAGACCGGCGATCGTGCCGGCTTCCTTGGTGGCCGTGCGCTGCGCGTCGTCGAAGTAGGCGGGTACGGTGATGACGGCCTGGTTGACCGTGTCGCCGAGGTAGGACTCGGCGTCGCGCTTCAGCTTCTGGAGGATGCGCGCCGAGATCTCCTGGGGCGTGTAGGTCTTGCCGTCGACGTCGTCGGATTTCCAGTCCGTGCCCATGTGACGCTTGATCGAACGGAACGTGCGGTCGGGGTTGGTGATCGCCTGACGCTTCGCGACCTCGCCGACGAGCACTTCGCCGGCCTTGGAGAACGCGACCACCGACGGCGTGGTCCGGCCGCCTTCGGCATTCGGGATGACGACGGGTTCGCCGGCTTCCAGGACGGAGACGACGGAGTTGGTGGTACCGAGGTCGATACCGACTGCCTTGGGCATGTGAAACGCTCCTCTTTCAGAGATGTCAGGGGTGTGGAGGTGTCCGGTGGTGAGAATCCGCACGGAACATAGCGATCAGTGTACGGCACCACTCGTCGGTGGACAACATCACATGGAGGAAACCTGAGTCATGATGACTCAGGTTCGCGACGTCGCACGGCTCAACGACCACGGCCTTGTGGTGGCCCGGTTCGGCCTCTGACCATCGAGTCCGATCCGGCGTCGGGGTGCCGTCGGAACGGCCGAGCAGATCGGGTTCGCGAGGAGCCGACATCTCGCCGACGGCGACGCGCCGGCTCGGGCCCCGTCCCCGTTTCCGGTCGTCGGCGGCAGCCGGGGCGGCGGGCGCCTCGGTCTCAGTCCGTCAGTTGCCTGGCCGCGAGCCGAAACGCCGCGGTCGGGAGTTCGGGGGCCAGTTCGACGGTGCAGGTACGCGAGAGGATGTCGAGGGTGCCGGGGCATTCGTCGGGCTCGTGTTCGATCGAGCGGTGCGCCCAGGCATACGGATCGAGACGAGGATCGAACGACCGTTTGGCGAGGATCGGCTGCCAGTTGGTGTAGACGTGCCGTCCCGTGTCGATCAGGCGCCGGGCTCCCTTGCGTTCGCCGAACGCCCGGGCAGCGTCCGGGTCATCGAATGCGATCGCCAAACCGGCGGCATCGGACTCGTCGTGATGCGGGCAGACCCTGAAGCTCGGCAGCGACGCCTCCAGCTGATCAAGCAGGAACGCCCGACGCTCGCGGCGTCTCCGAAGCTGACGGTCGAGACGGTCCAGTTGAGGTCGGAGAATGGCCGCGGACAGCTCGGGCATCCGGTAGTTGACACCCACGAAAACCGGCTCGTCGAAGGAGAACTGCTCCTCCCGCTCGTAGCTACCGACGTCGTGATACAGCGAGGCGCGGGCGAAGATCCGATCGTCGTCCGTGACCAGTGCTCCACCCTCACCCGACTTGATGTTCTTGTGCTGGTTGAAGCTGAAGACGCCGGCATGTGCGATCGAGCCGACCCGGCGGCCTCGATACCGCAGGCCGATCGCCTGACAGGCGTCCTCGATGACGACGAGATCGTGCTGTTCCGCAATCGCCATGATCGGATCCATGTCGGAGACGAGATTGATCATGTGGACCGGGATGATCGCCTTGGTGTGAGGAGTCAGCTTCCGCTCGATGTCGACCGGATCGATCGTCAGACTCTCGTCGATCTCGACGAGCACCGGAACGGCCCCGACCGCAAGCGGTGCGGCTGCAGTGGACACCCACGTGTACGCCGGCACGAGTACTTCGTCGCCGGGCCCGATTCCGGCACCGACGAGGGCGCAGATCAGTGCACTCGTTCCGCTGTTCACGGCCAGGGCGTGGCCGCTGTTCGTGAACGTGCGCAGCTCACGCTCGAAGCGAGTGGTCTCGGACATGCCGCGGGCGTAGTAACGCCCGAGATCACCCTTCGCGAGCACGCGCAGAGCCGCCGCCGTCTCCCTGACACCCATGGACAGCATTCGTTCCTCCCTGGAGTGAACCGCCGTGGAATCGGTGGCAGCTCGAGTCGTCGGATACCAACCTGGCGGGACCGGTCGGACGACCAGCGTAGTGGGCAACGCCGAATTCGTCGGACGCGAGACGACCCACCGTCGCAGATGCACGGTCGCCGGCCCCGGTGACAGCGAACATCCGCTCGACGCCTACGAGGACGGCGTTCGGTTCGGCCGAACGACTCGCCAGATCCGGGGCCCGACGACCCCGGCGCGTACGATGCTGGACATGCGGACCGATGACCCCAGATCGACGGTGAGCTGACGTGAGCCCCCGGTTGGCCGTCGTCGTGGCGACGAGACACCGAGGCGCCCAGATCGTTCCTCTGCTCGAATCGGTTCTGGCCAGCGATGGAGACGACTTCGAGATGGTCGTCGTCGATCAGAGTCTCGACGACGACACCGAGACCGCCGTGATTCCGTTCACCGCCGACGAACGGATTCGATACGAGCGTTCGCACACGGTCGGGACCAGCCGAGCCCGGAACCTGGGATTCGCCCTCACCAGTGCGCCCATCGTGCTGATCACCGACGACGACTGCATCGTTCCGTCCAACTGGTTCTCGGGCCTGGCGCAGCCGTTCGAGGACGACCCCCGAGTCGGTGTGGTGTTCTGCACGGTCAGAGCCGTTCCGGTCGATCGGCCTGGGCATACCCCGGCGATCGAGATGCCGGAGAACCAACTCGTCACGAGTGCCCCCGAGGCATGGAGGACGGGCCGATCCGGCTTGAACCTCGGCGCGGGCATGGCGATCAGGCGGTCGACATTCGACGAGGTGTGCGGGTTCGACGAACTGCTCGGTCCGGGTACCCAGTTCGGAGCGTGCGAGGACAACGACCTCAGCTGGCGGGGTCTCCTCGCTGGTTGGTGGACCTACCGCTGCGCCGACGTCGTGGTCGTGCACGACGGGTTTCGTGATCTGGATGAATTCCGTGAGCTCGTCGTCAGAGATTTTCTCGGAATGGGCGGAGCGATCGCCAAGTACCTTCGGACCGGCCAGTTGGCGATCGGTGGTCTCGCGCTCGCCTGGATCTGGCGACTCGGTGTCATCGGGCCCGGTCGCTCACTCATGCATGGTCGCAAGCCGTCAGGGCTCCGCGGGCCACTCATGTTGATTCGTGGCATCTTCGGCGGCCTCCGGACACCGATGGACCGTTCCTCCCGGATGTACGCCGCCAATTCGAACGGGTGAGGTATCGCTGGTTCAGACGGGTGACGTGTCGGTTGCCTCGGTGGCGGTCCGTCCACCCAGGTGGTGCGCCAGCCGGGCGGCAAGGGCCACGATCGTCAACGTCGGATTGGCGTGGCCGACGGTGGGAAAGACACTGCTTCCCGTGACGTAGAGGTTGGCCACCCCGTGAACCCGGCAGTCGGAATCCACCACGCCGTTGCGCTGGGACGCAGACATGCGTGTGGTCCCGGACGGATGCTTCATGTCCAACAGCGGATCGGGAGGCGCGGAGGGCGGCTCGAGCACGTCGCTCCAGAACGCCGGGATGCCGGCCCGCTCGAGAATGGCCGCGAAGAGCTGATGCATGCGCTTCTGCGATGCGAAGGTGGACTCGGCGACACGCCAGTCCAACTGAACCCTGGGCAGACCGAACCGATCGGTCCGGCGGTGGTCGACGGTCAGCCGGCTCGACGGGTCAGGCGCCTGCTCCATCTGGTCGACCACCACGAACTCCGACGGTCGCTCCCGTCCGAGCGCCCGCCGAGCTGCGAACGCCGAGAGGCGAGGAAGGACCTTGATCGATGCCACGACATCCGCGGACAGCGACGCGCCCATGTCGGCTTCCGACTCCCCGCGGTTGAACAACCGTCGAAGGGCTGCGTACCCGGGGGTCTGTTGCACATCGGACACGATGTGCGCATGCAGGCTGTGGTTGAGCAGTCCTTCGTCTCGCTGCATCGACTCCGGGAAGGTCACCCTGAGCTGCGTCTGACCGTAGGGGGAAGCGGCCTTCTCGCCGAGCAGGGCCAACTGGTCCAGTTTCTCCGGTTCGAGACCGCGGAGATCGATGCCGGCGAGCCCCTCCCCTCTCGGATGGTCCATGAAGTAGCGACCGACGGTGTCGCTGTCGTTGCCGATGCCGGCCGAGTTTCGTTCCGTCGAGGCAAGCAGCAGTCTCGGGTTCTCCAGGCCCCCGGCCGCGAGCACGTAGGTCGTGGCTCGGACGGAGAACCGGTTGAGGTCCGGACCGACGACGGCCAAGGACTCGATCGCCGTCGATGACTCGTTCGGCACGAGTTCGTTGGCGGTGGCCTCCGCGACCAGACGGACGTTCGTCGACCGCTCCATCCACTCCCGACGAAGCGCCCCCATTGCCATCCCGTCCGCCCACAGGAACACACCCAGGCGTGCTTCGCCGCTTCGCATGACCATGTCGGTGGTGGCGTTGGGCTCCCACGCATCGATGTCGATCTTGTCGAAGTGCGGCACGTCGAGCATGGAGGCAGCGGTCAGCAGCCAGGGCTGCAACTCGCTGTACTCGAGCGGCCAACCGCTGTGTGGCACCCACGGTCGCTCTTCGAAGTCGATCGGATCGAGCGCTGCGATCCGACCGAACCAGAGATCGGTACTTCCGCCGAACTGGCGACCCCTCGACGCAACCGTGTTGTTCTGTGGAAGACCCACACAATCGATGGCGAACGGCCCGTTCTCTGCGTCGGGGTCCGGATCGAGCCCTCCCGCTTCCAGGACGACGACCCGGTCCGACGCCGGGAGTCGTTCGGCGAGGGCGAGCCCGGCGGCGCCGCTCCCGACGATGCAGACGTCTGCCGTGAGCGTGGTTCCGTCTGGGATGTCCTGGGCACGTTCGATCGTCATCGGGCTTCGGTCTCGCCTCCGGCGGGCAGTTGCGGGTTCAGCGGAAACACTACGCTCTGCGGGCGCCGGCACGTCACCATCACGCCACCACTACGTCGCCACCACGTCGCCATTACGTCACCACCACGTCGCCACCCAGTCACCAACACGGCAACGGCCCCGAGCCGGAGGCTCAGCCGAGCAGGTGCTGTGGGCCGAACGACGCCGGCAGGATCTCCTCCATCGTGAACGTCGTGAGCACGCCCCCGGATCCGGCGTTGTGGATCAACGTGTGCTCGGTGGCGAACTCGCGGATCTTCTGACGACATCCGCCACAGCAGGTACCGAGTTCGTCGCCGTCGCAGACCGTGAGGATCACGTCGATGACACGCTCGCCGGCCGATGCCATGGCAGCGATCGCGCTCGCCTCGGCGCACATCCCCTCCGGGTACGCGGCGTTCTCGACGTTGCATCCCGAGAAGACCGCACCCGAAACGGTGCGGAGCGCAGCACCCACCCGGAAGCCCGAGTACGGGACGTGTGCGTGCGACTGGACCCGCCGTGCGAGGGCGAACAATTCCGGCTCGATCGTGTCGTCGCCCGATTGCGGTGGTTGGGCCATCAACCGATCGTAGGACGCCCGGGTGGAACAATGGGGGCACGATGCAGCCGTACTTCAGAGACGCCGTTGCCACCGACATTCCTGCGATCGGGGCCATCTTGCGTGGGGCCGACGCCGGCGACGGCGACGAGACCCCTCCGGTCGGCTCGTACCGCAACGCACTGACCGAGATCGACCGTTCCGACGGCAACTACGTCCTGGTCGCCGAGTACGACAGCCAGATCGTCGCCACCCTGCAGATGCTCGCCTTTCGGCACCTGCACGATCGAGGCGGGCGGACCGCACAGATCGTCTTGTTGCAGGTGGCGGCCGAGTTCCGTACGAGTGGTATCGGGTCGATGCTGCTCGACCACGCAGCAGATCGGGCGCGCGACCTCGGGTGCCGGCGGCTCCAGGTGATGTGCAGCACGTCGGCGGCCGATGAACACCACTTCTGGGAGCGGAGCGGGTTCGTTCAGCTCGACCGCGGATACGTCCGCCACATCATCTGAGTCGGCTCCTCCCAGTCGGCAATCGTGGCCGGCCGGATCGACCGCGCTGCGGGGTGTGGACCTCAGCTCGTCGACGAGTCGCCGGCACCGCCGTCGGGGTCCGTCTTCCGACCGTCGGATGTCTCTGCCGGGCCGGCGTACTTCTGGGCGGCATCGTCGATCTTCTTCAGCTTGTCGGCGTGTTTGCCACCGGTCTTCTTGTCGATCGCGTCGGTCGCCTTGTTGACACTGGATGCGATCTTGTCCTTGTTCTTCTCCGCGAGCGCCTTCGCCTTGGCGATGTTCTTCGAACTCAGCAGTCCCATCGGGGTCTCCTCACGATCGGTGGGTCGGACGGCTCAATCGTAGGGGACCGGCGCGTCACGATCCCGCCGAACCCACGGTTCGTAGACTGCAGCGGATATGACGCTCGAGCTCCAGAAGCACCCCTCGTTCGCCGGACGACCCGGCCCGGTCCTGCTCGTGATCGCCGACGGCGTCGGCGTGGCACCGCCCGGACCGAGCAACGCCGTCGATGTCGCCGACACGCCGCGACTCGACGCGCTGGCAGCGGGTGAGCTGTACACCGAGCTGGCAGCTCACGGTCCGGCGGTCGGGTTGCCCAGTGCCGACGACATGGGCAACAGCGAAGTGGGCCACAACGCACTCGGGGCGGGCCGGGTGTTCGCACAGGGAGCGAAGCTGGTCAACCGGGCAATCGAGTCTGGTGCGATCTTCGACACCGACGTCTGGAAGCGGGTCGTCGACCGTGCCGGCGACGGAACGCTGCATCTCCTCGGCCTCCATTCCGACGGCAACGTGCACTCGCACATCGAGCATCTGTACGCGCTGCTCCGTCGAGCGGCCGGCGACGGCGTCGCCAGCGCCGCGGTCCACATCCTCCACGACGGCCGCGACGTCGACGCCCGATCGGCGTTGCGGTACATCGAGCGAACCGAGGCCGTGCTCGCGGAGATCAACGACGGCGGCGCCGACCGGAACTACCGGATCGCCTCCGGCGGTGGCCGCATGAAGATCACGATGGATCGGTACGGCGCCGATTGGCCGATGGTCGAGAAGGGCTACCGCTGCCATGCCTTCGGCGAGGGGCGCACCTTCCGGTCGGCGACCGATGCGGTGGAAACGATGTACGCCGAGGCCGACGCGGCGGGGAAGAACACGGGTGACCAGAATCTCGCCGAGTTCGTGGTGGTCGACGACGCCGGCGCGCCCGTCGGAACGATCGCCGACGGCGACGCCGTCGTGATGTTCAACTTCCGCGGCGACCGGGCCATCGAGATCTCGCAGGCCTTCGCCGACGTCGAGTTCGGGCACTTCGACCGTGACGGTGCCGACCGCGAGCGACCTGACGTGTACTACGCCGGCATGCTGGAGTACGACGGCGACCTCCACGTGCCGACGAACTACCTCGTCGACCCGCCAGAGATCGACCGCACGATCAGCCACTACCTCTGCGCCGAGGGTGTGCGGAGCTTCGCAGTCAGCGAGACACAGAAGTACGGCCACGTCACGTACTTCTGGAACGGCAACCGCTCGGGATACATCGATCGAGATCTCGAGACCTACGTCGAGATCCCCAGCGACAACGTCGAGTTCGACGAGACCCCGGCGATGAAGGTCCGCGAGATCACCGCCGAGGTGATCGACCTGCTGAGGTCGGGCGAGTACCGGTTCGGACGGCTCAACTTCCCGAGCGGAGACATGGTCGGACACACCGGCAATCTCGGTGCGACGGTCGAAGCGATGGCCGTGATCGACGAGTGCGTCGCCGAACTGTCCACGGTGATCGAGGAGCTCGACGGGGTGATGGTGTTCACCGCCGACCACGGCAATGCCGACATCATGTACACCGAGAACGCCGACGGTGAGCGGTCGGTGAAGACGTCACACACGTTGAGCCCGGTGCCGTTCGCGATCTACGACCCGAACTACGACGGCGAGTACCACATGGGCGCCGCGGCAGACGCCGGTCTGGCGAACGTCGCCGCGACATTGCTCAACCTCCTCGGCTACGAGGCCCCCGACGACTACCGCCGGAGCCTGATCGAGTTCTGACCCATCCCGAGTCGCCCGCGCCCACGCCGCACCCCGGTCGGCGGACCGGGGTGCGGCGCGGCACGTGTCAACGCGGGTCACCCCGTGGTCGGGCGACCGATGGGATCACCACCGACGACGATGGCCCGGAACGTGGAACTCGTGGATCACGTTCGCACGGTCGGCGTCGACGGTCGGCGTCGACGTAGATGTCGTTGCCGACGAGTGACCTCCGTCACACCGTGGGGGCGAACAACGTGTCGGAGCGACGTGCCGGAGCGACGTGTCGGAGCGACGTGCCGGAGACCGCCGACGAAGGGACCTCGCCGGTCCGGTCGCAGGTGATCCGTCGCGGACCGTTGGTGGTCGACGACTACCCTGGTGCACCATGGCCACGAAAGCAGCTCAGCTCGATCATCTCCGGAAGGTCCCGATGTTCGCTGGGTGCAGCAAGCGTGAGCTCCAGGCGATCCTGAAGGCCGGGGATCAGATCACGATGACCGCTGGGACGTTGATCGTCGATCAGGGTCAGATGGGTCGCGAAGCGTTCGTGCTGCTCGACGGAGGGGTCACTGTTCGTCGTGGCGGCCGCAAGGTGGTGGATCTCGGCCCGGGCGCCGTGGTCGGCGAGCTCTCGTTGCTCGATCACGGGCCGCGTACGGCCAGTGTGATCTGCGACACGGACTGCACGCTGTTCGTGCTCGATCAGCGTCACTTCCAGAAGGTGATCGAGAGCAACCCGCAGATCGCGATGAAGCTGCTCGGCACACTCGCCGGGCACATCCGCAACCTCGATCGCCAATCGTTCGGCTGACGACGCAGTCTCTGCGATGTGCGGCGAGGCCGCCCGGACGACGAAGAGTCGGCATCGACCGACCGGAGGCACCCGAATCGATCGCGCCTCCGGTGGACGACGCCCGACCTCGGCGCCGCCCAGCTTTCCGGGACTCGATCGGCGCCGACGACCAACCAGGCCCGACGCCGTACCCCGGTGACCGACGACCGCGGCGGCGAACAGGCGGATCGGGTACGTTCGGTCGGGACCGGAGGGGGGCGACGGTGACAGATGCCGTGGGCATGGTCGATGCCCGCTTCCTTGCCGATCGGAGCGACCACGTCGCGGTGGTGGAGACCGAGTCGGGCCGCACCTTGCTCGAGCTCGCCAAGCCGATCCTGCCGGGATGCGACCGATTCGACACGTTCGGCACCGTCAGGGCCCGATTCGACGCTGCAGGGGTGAGGGTCGTGGGCATCGAGACATCGTTCGAGCAGACCGACTGCGCATCGGTCGGGCTCCAGGGTGTCCCTCGAGTCCACACCTGGGAACTGGCGACACCAGGTCAGGCGACCACCGTGTCGCTCGACATCGTGCCGATCCGAGCCTGGTGGGTATCGGCTCCGTCGGGTGAGATGATGGTGACGTTCGTGGACGCCGGCGCCAACGTCTGGTGGTGGACGCCCGGTTCGAACCCGGTCGTTCAGTACCGTGTCCGGTCCGACACCGTCGTCACGGTCGAGCCCCACCTCGACAGCGGAGAGTTCGCGCTCGTCGACACCGTGGGAGCGCTGTACGTCGGTTCGATCTGGGACACCACCAGCAACGAATCGATGCCGTTCGCCGTGTCCCCGAAGCTCCAGTGGCAAGACCAGGGGCTGGTGCTCGTCGCCGACGGTCCGGATTCCACCAGCCAGTTTCGTGTGACGCGTCGTGCCGACTCCGATCTTCACGACGCGGTGGATCGCTCCGGCACTCGCACCTACGTCGGCGGCCGAGTCGAGCGAGTCAGGGATGGGAGGACGCTCTGGAACTACGACCCAGCCGTGTACGACGGTGACGGCAGTCGGCCCGTCGACGTGTCGCACGATGGATCGGTGGTGTTGACCGAAGGAGGTGCGATCCTCGATGCCGCGACCGGTTCGATGAGACACCGTCTGCCGGTGGGTGACGTCACCACCGCGATGTTCGCCGATCGGGGTGCGATCGTCCTGATATTCCTCGAACAACGGACAGATCACTACGACTCCGTGACGGGTCAGCTCGTCGCTCGGAGCGGTCCCACCGGCGAGTTCCAAGTCGCCGCGAGTTCGGCGAGCCGTTTCGGTCGCGTGCTCCCGTCGTTGTCGCCCGACGAACGTTCGATCGCCGCAGCGAACGAGCACGGCGCCGTTGCAGTCGTCGACGTCCGCTCGGGCACCACACGCGACGTCGACGTTGACGGTTCGGCGACATCGGTGGCGTGGATCGGAACCGACCGATTGGTCGTGGGCTTCTCCGACGGCGCAGTGCGTATCGTTTCCTCCTCCGACGGGCAGCCGATCGGGGCACCATTGGCCGGGCTGAACGGACCGGTCTACGGCATTGCCGCCGATCCGGACGGCGAACGGGTGTTCGGGTTCGACACGCAGAGAGAGGTGCGCGGGATCGAATGGTTGCTCCTCGGAGGTCGCAGGGTCGTCTGGGACGTCGCCAGCGGCGGTCTCCTACAGGTCGACGACGACACGACCATCGTCCGGGGCATGCGCCACGTCCCCACAGGCGGGGCCTGGCGACTGCAGGGCGGGCGCTGGTCGTACATGCCCGACGACGACGACGTGCTCGCCTGCCGTGAAGCCTTGTCCATTGCCGGTGACGCGCTCGAGGACCTGCTCGGTCACCCGTCCGTGTGCACGACGGTTCCTGAACTCGGAGGCTGACGAGTGGCTTGCGTCGTCGGCTCGTCTCGCCGAGCGGAGAGGCCGTACGGCGTCGGATGGTCGGCCGAACGGTTGGCATCACCCGACTCGATCACCGGCGCACCGACCACGTTCCGCGAGTCCGCGCTCCCTGCACGGCCCGAACATCACCGTGACACAGACGGGCGACCTGATCCGTTCGGACGCGTTGCTCCGACGGTGACGGAAACGGGGCCAGAGCGGACATGAACCACGGAGGTACCCGCGAGTAGCGTGGGCAGGGTCATGAGCGCGCAGGACGACACCTCCCCACAGGCTGCCTCCGGGCCCGGCCGCATCAAGCCCCACCAGCTCGCAATCGGGCTCGGCGTCGGCATCGCCGTGTTCACGTTGATCTCAGGCATCGTGCCCCAGATCACCGGCTGGGAGAACGACAACGCCATCCATCGCACGGTCTTCGTCAACGTGCCCGATCCGCTGGTGGTCGCGTTCTACACGGTGATCCCGCTGATGTTGATCTGGGGCGCGTTCCAGTTCGCGAACCGCATGAAGAACTGGGAGCGCGGCGGCCCGGCCCAGCGCAAGACGACCGCGAAGAACGCCAAACGGCGAGCCGGCGATTACCGGGCGGGCGTCTACATGCAGACGCTGTTCCGCGACTCGGCCGCCGGTCTCATGCACTCGATGATCTACTTCGGGTTCCTGGTGCTGCTCGGCGTGACGACCGTGCTCGAGGTCGACCACCAGATGCCCGAGGAGCTCAAGTTCCTCCACGGCCGCACGTACCAGGCCTATTCGTTCGTCGGAGACCTCGCCGGCCTCGTGTTCGTCGTCGGCATCGTGTGGGCGATCCTGCGCCGCTACGTGCAGAAGCCGTACCGCATCCGCATCAAATCGAAGCCCGAGCACGCGGTGATCCTCGGGACGTTCCTGATCATCGGTGTCACCGGCTTCACGTCCGAGATGTTCCGCATCGCGCTCGAGGGCACGCCGAGCTACGAGAAGTACAGCTTCATCGGCTACCCGCTCGCGCAAACGGTCGACGGCTTGTCGGTCAGCGCCCTGGAGACCTGGCACCAGTGGTCATGGATCGCACATGCCGTGGCGTTCGTCGTGTTCCTCGCGATCCTCCCGATCACGATGCTGCGTCACATGTTCACGTCGCCGCTCAACATGTACCTGCGCGACAAGGACCGCCCCAAGGGCGCGATGAAGCCGATGCCGAACCTGATGGAGACCGAGCTCGAGTCGTTCGGCGCATCGGTGGTGGAAGACTTCACCTGGAAGCAACTGCTCGACACCGACGCCTGCACGATGTGCGGCCGGTGCACGAGCGTCTGCCCGGCCCATGCCACCGGCAAGCCACTCGACCCACGTGAGATCGTCTTGAAAACCGGCGAGGTCATGGCCGCGACCGGCAACCCGCAGGTCAGCCCACCGATCGGCACGGACGCCGAGATCACGATCGGCGCCAACAGCATGTTCGAGCGGATCACCCCCGACGAGATCTGGGCGTGCACCAGCTGCAAGGCCTGCGACGAGATCTGCCCGGTCAACATCGAGATCCTCGACAAGATTCTCGACATGCGGCGCTACCTGTCGCTGATGGAGTCGAACTTCCCGACCGAGCTCGGCAACGCCTACCGGGCCATGGAGAACCAGGGCAATCCATGGGGGATGAATCAGGGCGAGCGCGGCGATTGGGCGAACGATCTCGCCGATGTCACGGTGGTCGAGCCGGGCGAGCCGTTCGAGGCCGAGTACCTGTACTGGGTCGGCTGCGCCGGCTCGTTCGACGACAAGAACAAGAAGGTCACGCAGGCGATGGCCAAGCTCCTCACCCGGGCCGGCATCGACGTCGCGATTCTCGGCCCGTCGGAGATGTGCACGGGCGACTCGGCACGGCGTTCCGGCAACGAATACCTGTTCCAGATGCTCGCCATGCCGAACATCGAGATGCTCGACGGCATGGGCGTGAAGAAGATCATCACGCAGTGTCCGCACTGCTTCAACACGTTGATGAACGAGTACCCACAGCTCGGTGGAAACTACGAGGTCGTGCACCACACCCAGCTCCTGGAGTCGCTGATCCACTCGGGGCAACTCGACGTGTCGCAGGCAACGCTCGAGGAGCGGATCACCTACCACGACTCGTGCTACCTCGGTCGCCACAACGACGTCTACATGGCGCCGCGCAAGGTCGTCGGTTCGATCAAGGGCATCGAGATCGTCGAGATGGAGCGCAACGGCACGAAGGGCATGTGCTGCGGCGCCGGCGGCGCCCGCATGTGGATGGAGGAGGACATCGGCGTCAAGGTCAACGACGAACGTGCCGCCGAGGCCCTGTCGACCGGTGCGAGCCGTGTCGCCACGGCGTGCCCGTTCTGCTACATCATGCTCGACGACGGCGTGAAGGGTGCGGGCGTCGAAGAAGACGAGGTGAAGGTCGCGGACCTGGCGATCCACCTCCTCGATGCGATCGAGAACGGCGAGTCGCAGATGGCCACTCCCGAGGCCCACCTCAACGTGCCCCTCGTGACGCCGCTTCGTGTCCCCGGTTTTTCGGGCACGGGCGGTTCCGGCACCGCGACACTCGAACCCCGATCGCGCACGATGTCGTGAGCGAGACACACCAGGTTTCGGCCGACGAGGGCGACGACCTGAAGTTGCTCGTCGGCATCGGGCCGGCGATCGAGGAGATCCTCAACAACGGCGGCATCCGTACGTTCACTCAGCTCGCGAACGTTCGGTCGAGACGATCCAGGATCTCCTGCCCGACCTGCACGACAGCCGGGTCGAGCGCGAAGACTGGATCGGTCAGGCGAGGACGATGGTCGAAGCGGTCGACCGCGGCGAGGATCCCGAAGACGTCGCCCGCGACGACCAGACGCGCTGACCAGACGTGCGGAGCAGGCGGCACCGCGGCGTCCGGCCGACACCGCGCGCCACGCAGCGGTCGACGGCCCCGTCCACCGGGACGAGCGGGATCCAATCGGTGCGCGAGCACACCCAAGAACTGACGGGCGGCCGGTGACGACGTTCTCGCGACCACCGTCGTTCGCGTTCGTGTTGCAGACGGTCTGGTCGTGGTCGCCGGTGGCGAAACCCTGACCACCTCGAAGGCGAGTGGTGCCGAACGATCACGGCGCTGGTGTGTCGGATCGTCGACCGACCATCCCCTGTCCGGGCTGTGGCCAGCGAGCGTCGCTTCGACTGTGGCCACATCCGGCCCTGGCACCTGACGTGCCGCTGGGGATTCAGCCTCTCAAGCTGGCCGACCATCGTGCCGATGAGGTGGCGTGCTGAGACCACCCTCCGCCGCCGCGCTCACTCGTCTGGCGCGAGCTGCGTCCGCGTCCGACCGCGAGCTCGACCGCGCCCTCTGCGACGTCGGCGTCCTACCACCCTTGGATCTCACGCAGATACGCCATGTGCTCACTCGTCACGGCACGGAGTTGGCGACGTGCCGCAATACGGACGGCCATGCGATCATCCAGGTCGTCTGGAACGCCCAGCTCTCCGCTCTGGTCCACCACGACGGCCGGGTGCAGCTCCTCAACAGCGCCGCCGCCTGACCACGGAAACATGCCCCGCCCCACCGGACCCGAACGGGTCATGGTGCGTCGACCTCGAACCCGAACTGCGCCGTCGGTCACGTCACGGCGTCGGTGAACGTTCGGTAGCGGGCGCGGACTGCTGACGCATCGTGTGCCGGGTCGACGGTCGCGCCCGCACCGAGGTGCCACCGTTCGGCGAGCGAGTCGAACGCATCGCCGGTGACCACGGCCGCCGCCTGGAGCGCGGCGCCGGTCGCCACTGTCTCATCGGTGTCCGGCACGATGATCGGCTGGGCCAGCAAATCCGCCGCCCGCTGTCGGTACGCCGTCGAGCGACTACCTCCGCCGACGAGGTACACGCGGCCGTCGATCGTCGCACCGACCTCACGGAGCGCATCCACGCCTCCGATCAGGCCGCAGAGCACCCCGTCGTGCGCCGCCAGTGCCAGCTGCTCACGACTCGTCGCATTGGTCAGGCCCGAGAAGGTGCCGGTCGCGTCGGGCAGATTTGGCGTCCGTTCGCCGTCGAAGTACGGCACGAGCATGGCGGCACCCGGGTCGTCCGCAGCCGTCACGGCCAGAGCTGACAGACCGGGAGCGTCGGTGCCGAGCCAGCTCGCGACGGTGTCGGTGACCTTCGTGGCGTTCAGGGTGCAGACGAGGGGTAGGAAGCTGCCCGATGCACTGGCGAACCCGGCGACGGCACCGGACGGGTCGTGGGTGGCGCTGTCGGACACGGCGAACACGGTGCCGGACGTACCGAGCGAGACCGCAACGTCGCCGGACCGGAGACCGAGACCGAGCGCGGCTCCCATGTTGTCGCCCGTGCCGGCGCCGACCACGACACGCGGGGAGCCCGAGTGCGGTCGCCGCCTCGGCGGTCAAAGCCCCCGCCGGCACGGCAGGACCCAGCACTCGTGGGACCCGGTCGAGCCAGCCGTCCGGATCCGAACCCGTGGCGACCCCGATCAGATCGATCTGCACAACTCCCGAGGTCGGGTCGAACCAGCCCGACCCGGACGCATCACCCCGATCGGTGACGTGCTCGCCGGTCAATCGCCAGGTCAGGTAGTCGTGCGGCAGCATCACCTTGCGGACGCGATCGAGGAGATCGGGCTCGTGTTCGGCGACCCACGCCAACTTCGTGATCGTGAACGCCGCGACCGGCACGCTGCCGACGGTGGCGGCCCAACGATCGGCTCCGAGCTCGGCGACCAGACGATCCGCCTGAGCGGCGGATGTCGTGTCGTTCCACAGCTTCGCCGGGCGGAGCGACTCGCCGGCGGCATCGACCAGTACCAGACCGTGCTGTTGACCGGCGACCGACATCGCGACCACCTCGGACCGATGATCGCCGAGTTGGTCGACTGCCTCGACGAGTGCAGCCCACCAGGACTTCGGGTCCTGCTCGGACACCGGCGGCGTCGTCGCAGGATGCTTCGCCGAGCCGGTCGCGACGACCACGCCGGTGTCGACGTCGCGAGCTTCGACCTTCGTCGACTGTGTCGACGAGTCGACGCCGATGACCAATCGTCGGAACATGTCAGCGCGCTCGTTCGATGTGACGAGCGACGACGCTCTCCAATGCCTCCTGGCGTCCACTGATCGGCAGCGGCTCGTCACCGGTCATCTGGGCATCGTGCAGCTGCTGCAGCGTGACGCTTCCGTCGAGGATGTCCTGACGATCGGACCAGCCGGCGTAGCGCTCGTCACGACGCCGATCGATCTCGCCGTCGTCGATGATCGATGCCGCCGCGAGGAGCGCACGCGCCATCGTGTCCATGCCACCGATGTGGCCGTGGAACAAGTCGTCCCGAGCGATCGACTGGCGGCGCAGCTTGGTGTCGAACATGAGGCCGCCGGTCGTGAAGCCACCGCCGCGGAGGATCTCGAGCATGCCGAGGGTCATCTGCTCGACCGACTTCGGGAACAGATCGAGATCCCAGCCGAGCCGGTCGTCACCGGCGTTCGCGTCGATCGACCCGAAGATCCCGGCGTTGACGGCCGTCGCAACCTCGTGATGGAAGTCGTGGCCGGACAGCGTGGCGTGATTGACCTCGATGTTGACCTTGATCTCGTTCTCGAGTCCGTACTTCTGCAGGAACGCGAACACGGTGGCGACGTCGTAGTCGTACTGGTGTTTCGTCGGCTCCATCGGCTTCGGCTCGATGAGCAGCGTCCCCTCGAAGCCGATTGCATGCTTGTGCTCGACGACCATGTTCATGAAGCGGCCGAGCTGGTCGAGCTCACGTTTCATGTCGGTGTTGAGCAATGTCTCGTACCCCTCGCGGCCGCCCCAGAGGACGTAGTTGGAGCCACCCAGACGATGCGTTGCTGCGAGGCAGTGTGCCACCTGGGCCGCGGCGTACTGGAACATCGCGGGGTCCGGGTTGGTGGCGGCACCGGCCATGAACCGGGGATGCGAGAACGCGTTCGTCGTGCCCCACAGCAGCTGGATTCCGGTGCGGTCCATGTGTGCCGCGGCGAGGTCGACCATCTCGTCGAGGTTGCGGGCGGACTCGGTGAAGGTCGCCCCTGCCGGGGCCATGTCGACGTCGTGGAACGAGAAGAACGGCGCACCGAGCTTCTCGACGAATCTCGAACGCGGCGTCCATCTTCATCCGCGCCGCCGCCATCGGTTCCATCTGGGCTGCTGCTCCGCTCGCAGTTCGCGCATCCCACGGCCGATCGAACGTGCCGGCACCGAAGATGTCGGAGCCATCCCACGCGAACGAGTGCCAATAGCAGACACCGAATCGGAGGTGATCGGCCATGGTCTTGCCGAGCACGACGCGCTCGGCGTCGTACCAGCGGAATGCAAGCGGCTGGTCGCTGTCGGGTCCCTCGTACCGGATCGGTTCGGGAACGGTGTCGAAAAAGTCAGTCATCGGTACTCCTCGGTACGGGCTGGGGGTCTGGTGGTGGTGCGCGTCGTCATCCGAGCACCGATCGGAGGGCCGGCGTGTCGAAGGCACCCGACGGATCGAGTGATCGGCGAGCGCGTCGAAGTGCTCGATGTTCGGGTAGCGCGATCGAACCGTCGCCGCATCGAGGCTCGTCAGTTTGCCCCAGTGTGGTCGGGGTTCGAACGGAGCAAGGACTCGCTCGAGCTCTTCGAGTACGGGCGTGACCGCCGGCGGATCGAGTCGCCAGGTGAAATGGAATGCGACCGTGTCGCGACCGTATGCCCCGCTGAGCCAGAGTTCGTCCGCGGCGATCGTGCGGACCTCGCCGGCGAGCAGCACGGGATCGAGCACGTCACCGAGTGAGCGGAGTACACCCATCGCGGCCACGGCCATCCGACGGTCGACGAAGACTTCGCTCTGGAGTTCCGCGCCGGTGCCGGGCCGGAAACCGTCGCGGAAGTGTGTGAGGCGCTCGTACCACGGTCCGGGGGTTCCGAGCTGTGTCGTGCAGGTCGAGGCATCGCCGCCGACGGGGTGCACGGCAACGTCGAACGGTCGGGCCCCGAGCTGGGCGATCGCCGCACGCATCGGGTTGCCCACTCGTTGCTTCGTCCAGACCTGATCGACCACGTCACCGTTCCATCGCGTGAACAGGCTCACGCTCGATGCGGCGTCGACGACGCCGTCGAAGTTCGCAAGGGCGTTCTCCCACGTGAGGCCCGACCACACCGATTGCTCGACCTCGTACGTCGGCTCGACCTCCAGCTCCAGCCGGGCGATGATGCCGAGCGCGCCGACCGAGACCACGACTCCGTCGAAGTCGGGTTGTCCACGCTCGAAACGCCGCAACTCGCCGTCGGCGGTGACGAGCTCGATCGCCGTCACCACGGTCGCCAATCCGCCGTTGGTCGACCCTGAACCGTGGGTGCCCGTGGCGACCGCACCGGCGACGGTGACGTGCGGCAGCGATGGCAGGTTGTGGAGTGCCCAGCCGCGTCCGTGGAGCCAGGGACCCAGATCGGCGTACCGGACACCCGACTCGATCGTGACCGTCCGCTTCGCCTCGTCGAGCGGCCCGATCCCCGTGAGCTGGTCGGTGGCGACGAGCACCCCATCCGTGTCGGCGATCGCACTGAAGCTGTGTCCGGCGCCGAGTGCCTTCATCCGTGACCCCCGAGCGTTCCGAACGGTGTCGCACAAGCCGCCGACGTCGTCGGGTGCCACCGACGACGACGATGCGAACGAGACGTTCCCGGCCCAGTTCCGCGGTCGCGCGAGCGTGGTCATGGCCGAGCAGTGACGGCGTGCGTCAGCCGGCGCCACCTGGGCAGCACGACCTGTTCGATCACCCGCGGCCGATCCTCGGCCGGGCAGCGTGCTGCTTCGCCCCACAGCGCACGACCGACCATGAAGCCGGCGCACCCGGCCTCGACGGCAGCCGTGACCTGCTCGGCGAAGCTCTCGAACCTGCCGCCGCCCGACAGGATGGCCCACGGCTGCTCGCACCGCTCGGAGACCGCGGCGCAGGCGGCAACCCGTGCATCGTGATCGGTCACCAGTTCGGGGTCGACCGGGAACGGCAGCTTGAGCAGGTCGGCTCCGGTGGACGCGAAGTGCTCGACCGTCGTCAGCACGACCGCTTCCCGTTCAGCGCGGTCGCCGAGCCCGTAGAAGAGCGGCTCCAACACCAGCGGTATCCCGACGCGTCGGCACTCGGCGAGCACGTCGGCGGTGACCGCACGCTGTGCCCCGGCCAAGGGAGCGTCGGGATGGTACGGCAGCAGCAGCTTGACCGCTGCGGCGCCGGTCGCGGCGGCCTGCTCCACCGACCAGAACAAGGTGGTCGGTGATGCACCCGGGTCGGCGAGGTACCCCTGGGATTCGAGCGCCGCCAGGAAGCCGACGCCCTCGGCGAGCGACCCATCGTCGATCAGCTGCGGGATCGAGTACTCGGGTTCGAGCATCACGCCGGTCGCGTGCGGTGAGATGACGCGCACCAGGTCGGACTTGATCGACGTCATCAACGCGTCGGGCACTGTCTCGGGTGCGGTTGGTTCGAGGTACAGCCGGAGCGAATCGCGATGGTCGACCGCGAGCACCCGGTATCGACCCCGGTCATCGCACAGATCGGCGAGGCTCATGACCGCTCAGCTCGTCGGGACGACCGGCAGGTCCCACGCCCCAGCGGCCCAGTCGGCTTCGATCCAGGTGTGGTCGGCGTGGAAGCACGGCGGTGTCTTCCGATCGTCGAGTTCGAGCTCACCGGCGAGGTAGTTGAGGAAGTACATGTTCGAACCGGGCGAGGCGACCGACGTGTGGTACCCCTGCGGCACCAGGACAGCCTCGCCGTCGTGGGCCACGGCGACCTCGTCGAAATCGTCGTCGCCGTCGATGCCGGTGCCGTCGACGAAGTTCCGATGGAGGACGTACCCCTCGGGTCGGTCGAGCCGGAAGTAGTAGACCTCCTCGAGATACGGCGATCCCTCGATGCCGTCGTGGCGGTGCGGCGGCCACCCGGCCCACGTGCCCCTGGGCACGTAGACCTCGTACAGGATCAGGTGTTCAGCCGGTAGCGGGTACGCGAGTGAATGCACGACCTGACGGTAGGAGGACCCGCCGCCGCGGATCTCGCTGCGCATCTCGGACGGCTCGAACACGCGGACGGGCAGCTTGCCCTCGGCCGGGGCCGACCCGACCGCGACCACGAGCGCACCGTCGGACTCGACCGAGAAGTCGTGACCCGGTGGCACGTAGACGACACGACCGACCTGGTCGAAGACCGACGTGCGGGCGACGTCGACGACCTGATCGTCGACCAGCACGCGTCCGGCGCCCTCGATCGTGACGATGGCCGTCTCGCGGTCGGCAGCTCCTCCTCGGTGCGGTGCACCGGCTCGCACGTCGTGGATCGCGAATGCCACGTTCTGCCAACCCGCCGACTCGGGTGTGATGTCGAGCAGAGTTCCCGGGCCCGACGCGGGGCGGATCGGACCGGAACGGGAGGTGGAGTTCATGTCGTGGCTCCTGGGACGAGTGAACGTTCCTTGCGGAAGTGTTCGAGGATCTGATGGGTGGTGAGGGGCGTCGTGCCGAGCCGAGCGACGGTCTGATCGGTCGACAACGACGTGTCGTACGGAACGGCATGCCGCATCGCGATGTCGTCGGGCGGGCCGAAGTCGAGCAGATCGGCGTCGAGGCCGAACACCTCGCACGTTGCGAACGCGGATCACGGCGCGAGGTCGGATCCGATCCGCAACAGTGGAAGGTGCCGACGGGGTCGTCGAGCTGGGCGATCGTGTGCATCATCCGCCCGCACTCGCTGGCGAGGCTGGGCGTCGCCACGTTGTTGATGTCCGGCGCCTCCCAGACCGTGAAGCGGCGGCCGGCTGACAGGGCATCGACGATCGATGCGGCGAGATAGCCGTAGCCGAGGTCCTGCGAGCGCGGCGTCGTGGGACGGGCCCGGTGGTGGCCCTGCACACCCGAGACCCGAGCGACCGCCCCGCGGGCGCACCGCTGGTGCAGGACCAGCTCGCTCGCCATCTTCAACACGCCGTACAGATTGATCGGGTTCGGTGGTGTGTCCTCCGCGGCCGGGCCCTGGGTGCCGTCGAAGACCCAGTCGGTCGAGACGAGAATCAGGGTCGCGCCAACGTCGTCGGCGGCATCGCAGAGCACCTCGGTGATCCCGACGTACGACCGCCATGCGAGGTCTCGGTCGGCGTACATCTGGTCGTGGTCGTTGAGGATCATCGAGTGCACGATCACGTCGGGCCGATGACGACGGACGCTCCCCCGGAGCGCGTCGAAATCCAGTAGGTCGAGCCGTTCCGTGGACAACGACGGATCCGGGTGCGACGAGCGAACGGGACAGTGCACGTCGGTGCCGCCGACCGCCGCGAATTCGGCGGCGATGTTGGAGCCGACGAAGCCGGTCGCTCCGGTGACGTACGCACGCATTCAGCCGACCTCGGACACCCGAACGAGCCGTCCCTCACGGGCTGACGTCACCGCTGCGATCCCGAGCGCGAGCGGTGCTCGACCGTCGCGCATGGTCACCGGCGACGGGCTCCCGTCGTGCACCATGGCGCCGAACGCCTCCCACTCCGCGACGTACGACGGGATGTATCGCTCGAGAAAGAAGTGCGGCACCGTCGACTGCCGACCGCCGTCGGCGTTGCGGAAGACCGTCGTCGTCGTGAGCGGGTTGTCCGACAACGCCATGCCCTCCGAACCGAACACCTCCACCCGCTGGTCATAGCCGTAGACCGCCTGTCGCGAGTTGTCGATCATCGTGATCGCACCGTTCGCGTGACGCAGGTGACGGTGACGGTGTCGAAGTCGCCCACCTCGCCGATCGCCCGGTCGACGAGAACGGCCCCGTGCGCGAACACATCGACGACATCGCTGCCGGTGACGTAACGAGCCATGTCGAAGTCGTGGATCGTCATGTCATTGAAGATCCCGCCCGACACCTCGATGTACGAGATCGGGGGCGGAGCCGGGTCGCGGCTCGTGATCCGGCACAGGTGGACGTCGCCGATGTCACCGTTCAGGACGCGGTCGCGGACCGAACGGTGACTCGGGTCGAATCGTCGGTTGAACCCGACCTGGACGGCGATGCCGGCCGCGTCGACGGCGGCGATCCCACGATCGACCGCGGCCAGGTCGAGCGAGAGCGGCTTCTCGATGAACACCGGTTTGCCGGCGCCGGCGGCCGCGACGAGCAGATCGATGTGCGTGTCGGTCGACGAGCAGATCGCGACCGCATCGACGTCGTCACCGTCGATCAGCGACTCCGGAGTGGCGGCGACGCGCCCACCGAACCGGTCGGCGACGGATTCGGAGGCGTCGCCAACGACGTCGAACACGGCAGCGAGCGCCAGGCCGTCGACGCGCCCCGCCACGAGCTCGGCGTGCATGCGCCCGATCCGGCCGCAGCCGAGCACACCGATGCGCAGGTCAGACATGGCTGTTGCTCCGCACGGTCAGATGGGTGACGATGCGACCATCGATCTCGTCGACGTCGTAGGTGGCGAGGGCACGCCGCACCGGTTTGCGGGTCGGTTCACCCGTCGCCGCGTCGAAGCGTCCGTTGTGCTTGGGGCACTCGATCTGACCATCGACGACCGCACCGTCGGCGAGGTGGACCTCGGCGTGGGTGCACAGCCCGTCGGCGAGGGCGAGCCGGCCGTCGTCGAGGCGGCACAGGACGAACGTCCGATCGTCGACGTCGATGCGGCGCAGGTGGCCCGGTTCGAGCCAATCGGAGGCCCCGATGTCGAGGGAACCGTCGGCATGCTTGAGCCATGCGGTCTCGCCGACGTCGATGCGCTGCCGGGTGGCCGACGGCACGTCCGGGACGTCGATCGGGATCTCCCAGGTCGGATCGGAGCTCTGCTTGCCGAGCGCATGGAAGATCTCCCGGTACGCCGCCAGCGTGTTGGGCTTGGCGGGCGCGAGTTGCGCTTTGATCTCGTCGTGCAGCGCGGGCAGCGCACGATAGGGAACGCTCGGCATCAGGTGGTGCTCGACGTGGTAGTTCATGTTGAGGTACAAGAACCGGAAGACCGGGTTCATGTACACCGAACGCGTCGAGTAGCGATGGTCGAGCACGTTCTCGCGCATCCCGGCGTGCTGGGTGATGCCGAAGAACACGACGAGCCACGCTCCGTAGATGGTGGGGAGCCCGATGAACATCAGCGGCACGATCGACCAGGACACGATGCTCCAGATCGCGACGCCGGTCACGATGCCGACGATGGCTCTGGACTCCCAGATCACGCGGCGCCATTCGCTCTGGGGGACGAAGTCCTTGGCGTCGTCATCGAGCCGACTGGACGCGTGCTGAACGAGTCGCCGGAACATCAGTGGCCCGCCCTGGAGGTGCGTGAACGCGAAGACGGCCCGGGGCACGCTGGGTGGCCGCTGGAAGACGATCTCGGCGTCGCGACCGACGATGATCGTGTCGGTGTGGTGGCGGTAATGGGACCATCGCCACACCGTCGGGCCGCGCCAGAGGTTGAACGATGCCAGGTAGTAGATCGCGTCGTTCGCCCACGCCGATCGAAATGCCGTGCCGTGCCCGCACTCGTGCCACCGGGCATCGGCGGCACCGCCGTACAGGGCGCCGTAGATCGCGAACGCCGGAATCGACCACCATGACCAGATCGTGCTGTAGGCCCACACCCCCGATCCAACGAGCAGGCCGAGCCACAGCACCGTGTCGAGCGCGGCTCGGCCGTTGGTGCGCACCTGCAGGTCGCGCAGGCGATCCGGATCGATCGTCGGCATGAACCACTCGGCATCCGCGAGACCGGCTTCGACGGCGCTGCGGGCGGCTGAGCCGGTGAGGCTGTAGTCGGTCATGTCGCCTCCACAGGTGGGTCGACGGGCGGCAGCTCACCGCTGCCTACCCCGGGGATCGTCTGGTCGTAGTCGATGATGGCACCGGTCATCATGCCCGCGTCGTCGGACAGAACGAACGCGAGCGTCCGCGCGAGTTCGGCGGGCTTGATCAGCCGACCGAATGGACGCTCGGCTTCGGCGATCGCGAGCCAGTCGTCGCCGGCACCGTGATACTTGCGCTGGATGAGGTCTTCGCCGGGCGTGTCCATCCAACCCGGGTTGACCTGGACCACGCGGATGTGGTCGCGCATCAGCTGGAACGCCAGCGTCTTGGTCAACGTCGTGAGCGCACCCTTCGAGACGCTGTAGGCCATGATCTCGGGCGCCCCGCCGTATCCCGCCACGCTGCCGACGTTCACGATCGAAGCGGGCCGACCGTCTCGCCGCGCCAACCGTGCAACCCCCTGCGACAGCAGGAACGGCGCACGCACGTTGACCGCCATCATCCAGTCCCAGAAGTCGGCCGTCGTGCTCCACACGTCGCCCCGATCGGTCACGGCCCCACAGTTGGCGAGGTGATCGATCCGACCGAAGCGATCGTCGGCCGCTGCGAGCAACCGGGCGATCTGGTCGACGTCGTCGAGATCGGCCGCGAAGAACGCTGCATCGCACCCGAGTTCGGCGAGTTCGTCGCACACGGCGACACCGCGCTCGGCGTCGCGACCGGTCACCACCGCACCGGTCAGACCATCGCGGGCCATCTCCAACAGCAACGCCCGGCCAAGCCCTTGCGTCGACCCGGAAACCAGTGCGACCCTCCCTGCGAACCGACGTGTCATGGCGTCTCCCGACCTCGTCTCGGGCATGCACGGAACGGCCAGGTTGCATCGACGGCGAACGACATCGACATCACCATCCGACGCGCTGATCTGCTTTGCCGGCATCGACATCGGCCCGCGCGGTGACGACCTCGGCCCGCGAACTCACCTCGGGTACGCCGACCTCCCAGAACGCGCCACCCTCGGTCCAGCTGTATGCATCGGTTCGGAGCGCGATCACCGTCGTGCGGTCGTTCCCACGCGCCCGCAGGAACGCTGCCTCCAATTCGTCGATCGTCGAGACCGTCTCGGCGTGACACCCCATCGCGGCCGCATGTGCGGCGAAGTCGACCCGGATGTCGTCGACCACCTTGGCGTCCGCGATCAGGTTGTTGAACGGGACGCCGCCCTGGTTGACCTGGAGTCGGTTGATCACGGCGAAGCCGCCGTTGTCGCACACGATCACGATCATCTGGTGGCCGGACAGCACCGAACTGTAGAGGTCGCTGTTCATCATGAGGTACGAACCGTCGCCGACGAACACCACGACCTCGCGGTCGGGCATCGCCATCTTGGCGCCCCACCCCCCGGCGATCTCGTAGCCCATGCACGAGAAGCCGTACTCGGCGTCGAACGAGTGCACGACGTCCGAACGCCACCCGTTGACGAGTTCGCCGGGAAACCCGCCGGCCGCGGTCAGTGCGTACGTGTCGGGTGTGGCGTTGCGATCCACGACACCCACGACCTGCGCGTAGGTCGGCAGCCCGCTGTCCGAACCGCCGTCGGGCGCGGCGATCTTGTCGATGTACGCGTGGTACTGCGCGACCTCGGAGGCGCAGGTGGCAGTCCAGTCGTCACCGCTGCGACGCTCACCGAGTGCGATCGACAACTCGGCCAGGCTCTCGCGTGCGTCGGCGACGACCGAGAGGGCACGGTGCTTGGTCGCATCGAACCGCGCGGTGTTGATCGCGACGATCCGCACCGATTCGTTGCGGAAGACGGTCCACGATCCGGTCGCGAAATCCTGCAGGCGGGTGCCGATCGCGAGCACCACGTCGGCCTCGGCCGCCAGGGCGTTGGCGCTCGTGCAGCCCGTCACGCCGATCGGGCCGGCGTGGAGCGGATGCGACTGGGGCAGCGACGTCCGACCGGCGACGGTTTCGACGACCGGGATGTTGTGGCGCTCTGCGAACGAACGCAGTTCGGCCTCGGCGTCGGACCAGTGAACTCCGCCGCCGGCGATGATCAACGGCTTCTCGGCGTCGCCGAGCACCGCAGCGGCGCGAGCCAACTCACCGCGGTCGGGACGGGGACGACGTGGCTCGTGCACGACCTCGTCGAAGAACCTGACCGGGTAGTCGTACGCGTCGGCGGCTATGTCCTGCGGCAACCCGATGAACGCCGGGCCGCAGTCCGAGGGATCGAGCATCGTGTGGATCGCGTGGGGCAACGACTGGACGACCTGGGCCGGGTGCGTGATCCGATCCCAGTACCGCACCACGGGACGGAAACCGTCGTTGACCGTCGTCGACGGCGCGCCGAAGTGCTCGACTTGTTGCAGCACGGGGTCGGGTATCCGCGACTGGAACGTGTCACCCGAGATCAACAGCAACGGCAGCCGGTTCGCCATCGCCACGCCTGCCGCTGTGATCATGTTGGTGGCACCGGGGCCGATCGACGACGTCGCGACCATGATCTGGCGACGCTTCGTCGCCTTGGCGAACGCCGTCGCGGCCAGCGCCATTCCCTGCTCGTTCTGGCCGCGCCACGTCGGCAGCTCGGCGCGGTGCTGCTCCAGCGAATGTCCGAGACACGTCACGTTGCCATGCCCGAAGATCGCATAGACGCCCGGGAACAACGGCACCGTCGCGCCGTCGATCGTCGTCTTCTGCGCGATCAGATGCCTGACGATCGCTTCCGCGGTCGTCAATCGGATCGTCTCCATCACGCCTCCTCTCGCAGCGAGACCACATCGGCCCAGGACCCCGACTCGCACGAACGCAACCAGGCCGCCTGGAAGCTGACGTATTCGACAGCTTCGGCGAAGCCCGGCTCGTGCTGCTCGCCTCGCGCCACGGCCGACAGGAACTCGTAGTTCTCGATGACCTTGAGGTCCTCGTAGCCGATCGAGTTGGCGTCGCCCGGCACGAAGTTGCCGTGGTACGGGTAACGGTCGCCGGCGTAGACCTTGGTGTAACCCCGTGGAGCGGTGCCTGACTCGTCGACGATGAACACCTCGAGTTCGTTCATCGTCTCGAGGTTCCACCGCAGCGCACCCTTCGTGCCGTAGACGTCGAACGCCATCTGCGATTCGGGGCCGATGATCGCGCGGGACGACTCGAACGTGCCACGGGCGCCGCTCGCGAACCGCACCATGGCGGCGGCGTAGTCCTCGTTGGTGACCGGGCCCGTCGGATCGCCGGGCGACCCTCGGTCGTAGTGGGTACCGCCGGCTTTGGGCTTCGGGCGTTCCTTGATGAAGGTCTCCATCGTGCCGGACACCGACGTGATCGGTCCGACGAGCATGGTGGCCAGGTCGACGGCGTGGGACAGGATGTCGGACGAGACGCCGTAGCCGGCCTCGTCGATACTGAAGCGCCACGACAACAGACCCATCGGGTCAGCGCCGTACATCGAGAAGAACCGGCCGCGATAGTTGGTGATCTCGCCCAGTTGGCCACTGTCGATCACATGCTTGGCATGCCGCACGAGTGGAGCCCAGCGGTAGTTGTATCCCACACCGGTGATGACGCCGGCCCGTCGGGCTGCGGCCTCGACCCGCACCGTCTGGTCCGGCTTGCCACCGACCGGCTTCTCGCAGAACACGGCCTTGCCGGCCTCGGCCGCAGCGATCGCCAGCTGCTCGTGCAGCATGTTCGGAGCCGTCACGTAGACGACGTCGACGTCGGGATGGTCGACGACCTTCTCCCAGTCGGCCGTGGCCTCGCGGAACCCGAACCCTTCGACTGCATCGATCTGACGCTGTGGCACGTTGTCGCCGCAGATGACCAGGTCGGTGTCGAAGGCTCGCTCCGGAAACAGCGACGAGATCCGCGCGGCCGAACGTGAGTGTGCCTGGCCCATCCATCCGAACCCGATGACGCCGATGCCGAGACGACGGCGACTGTTCACGGTGGTGCTCCGATCGAATGCCGTGCGATGAAAGTGTCGACCTCGGCGACGGTCGGCATTGCGTCGGCGCACGTCAACCGCCCGGCAACGATCGCACCCGCTGCGTTGCCGTAGCGGACGGTTCGAACGAGGTCCCAGTTGTTGAGGAGGCCGTGACAGAACGCACCACCGAATGCGTCGCCTGCGCCCAGGCCACACACGACCTTCACTCGGAACGGAGGAATTCGCTCGCGCAGACCCTCTGCTGTCGCGACCATGACCCCGTCGCCCCCGAGTTTGACGACGGCGATTTCGACGCCGCACTCGAGCAGCCGGTCGGCGGCCTCATCGGGGTCGCCGGTACCCACGGCGATCTCGCACTCGTCGCGATTGCCGATCGCCACCGTGACGTGATCGAGCATCGGCGCGATTTGTTCGGTCGCAGCAGCCGGTGACTCCCAGAACATCGGACGCCAGTCGAGGTCGAGCACGGTGTGCTGCCGCCGGCCGCGCGATTCGAGCAGCGAACGCACCGTCGAACGGCTCGGCTCCCAGGCGAACCGCGACGCCGGCACCCAGAACACCGGCACGTCCCGAACGACATCGAGATCGACGTCCGTGAGCAACAGGTTCTGATCCGGGGCGCGCGGTTCGCGATAGAAGATGATCGACGGATCCTCGGGGGGATCGAGCTCGGCGAACGCCAACGGCGTCTTGAGTTCAGGATCCGTCGCCACCCAGGCCGTGTCCACTCCGAACGTGTGCTCGAGTGCATGTCGGACGTACCGGCCGAACTGGTCGTCACCGACTTTCGTGACACACGCCGCACGGTGACCGAGTCGCGACGCTGCCACGGCGACGTTCGTCGACGTGCCACCGACCGACTTGCGCAGTGTGGTGACCTCGGTCATCGACACGTCCACCTGCTCGGCGTACAGATCGACGGACACGCGACCGATCGTGAGGAGTTCGGGCGTCGTCATCGCACGTCCTCACTCGGTGGTGAGGTCTTCGTGCCGGATCGTTCCGGCTGCCTCGAGCTCGTGCTCGAGGGCTTCGAGTTCGGCGCCGCCGGCCATCAGTTGAGTCGAGCTCGTCGACCGAGATCTCCTCCCGAAACGAGCCCATCGACTGCCCGCGGTTGAGGATGAGGAAGCGGTTCCCGACCGGGTACGTGTGCCGAGGGATCGTGCGTGATGAAGATCACCGCCAGCCCCTGGTTGCGGGCTTCGACGATGCGCTTCAGCACCACCCCGGACTGCTTCACACCGAGCGCCGAGGTGGGCTCGTCGAGGATCAGCACCCTGGCCCCGAAGTACCCCTGCGGAGCGATCGCGACCGACTGACGCTCACCGCCCGACAGCGTGCCGACCGGCTGCTCGGTGTCGCGGATGTCGATGCCCATCTTGGCCATCTCCTCCTTCGCGATCCGCTTCGCCTCCGCCTTGTCGATCCACTTGATCGGCCCGATCGACTTCGTCGGCTCCGAACCGAGGAAGAAGTCGCGCCACACCGACATCAGCGGCACCATTGCGAGGTCCTGATACACGGTTGCGATGCCGCTGTTCAGCGTGTCACGCGGCGAGTTGAACACATCTCCTCGCCGTTCATCCGGATGGTGCCCTCGGTCTGCTGGTGGACACCGGCCAGGATCTTGATGAACGTCGACTTACCGGCGCCGTTGTCGCCGAGCACGCAGGTCACCTCACCGGCGTTCACGGACGTACTCACGTCGCGCAACGCGATGATGTTGCCGTAGTACTTCGAGATGTTGTCGAGTTCGAGCAGGTGCTGATCAGCCATGGGAGACCTCCACGGTCGTGAGCGGGTTCGTCGAGCGGCCGGTCATCGTCGCAGCGATTCGGCTCGGGTGCGGATGGAGCGGTTGGCGATGACCGCGAGGAGCAGGATCACGCCGAGGAAGAGGTACTGCCAGTCCGAGTTCCAACGGGCGAACGGAATACCGAGTGTGCCCATCGCGACGATCATGGCCCCGATCGCTCCACCAAGCGCCGTGCCGTAGCCGCCGGTGAGCAGCGTCCCGCCGACGACGGCAGCGATGATGTAGTTGAACTCGAGACCGTTGCCCGTGTTCGCCTGAATCGTGTTGAGGCGGAAGGCGAGCAACATGCCGACGAGCCACGCCGCCCCCGACACCAACATGAACAGCTGTGTCTTCGTTCGGGCAGCCGGCACACCGACCTGTCGTGACGCTTCTTTGTTGCCGCCGACGGCGAAGGTCCAACTGCCGAATCTCGTGCTTCCGAGGACCCAGACCATCACCGCGGTGAACCCGAGGAACCAGACGTTGCGCATCGAGAACTTGGCAGGTGCGATGCCGGCCAAGATCTCGGCGTCGGTGGTGAACAGCAGCTTCACCGCCATCCCGATCGCCGCCAGCGAGATGCCGACTGCGATCATGCGGGTTCCGAGCCGATCGGCCGTCGGGTTCGGACGGGCGCGCTCGTCGAACAGCAAGTTGATGATGCCCCACAGACACGTCAGCAGGGCGAGCACGAGCAGCACGCTGAACGCTTCGGAGCGGAACTTCTCCGATTCGGACTGGGCGCGGGTCACGAACGCGACGCCGACGAAGGCTGCGGTCGTCACCATCGAGACCGCGAATCGAGTCACCTGGCCGTGGTGTCGGGCACGGTACGACGCGACCGCCAATGCGCTGAACCCGACGACGAGGAAGATGATGATGAGCGTCGCCCTGATCCCCTGCTTCGTGAAGGGGAAGATGAAGTCCGAGGTGTCGTCCGAGTCCCACAGGATCGACGACACGAACGCAAGCACGAACGACGCGAAGCCGTAGCCGATGAACTTGAAGATGTCCGGCGTGAAGTTGAGCGAGCCCCGATCGGCGCGCGGCTCGAACCGCCACGTCGCAAAGCCGTGGAGACCGACGAGACCGCCAACGGCGATCAACGCGGCCCCGGCGACGTTCCCGGCGACCGGGTCGGTGACCTGGAGCACGACGATGCCGCCGATCGTGATCGCGAGGCCGACGACGAACTCGATGAGTCCCGCCGCCTTGCGTTCACTCTGTCGCTCTCGCATGCTCATCTCGTAGGTGGCGAGCATCACCAGGGCGAGGCCGCTGAGCGTCGTGATCAGGAAGATCGCGTCACGACTGGAGAGTTGGTGCAGCGTGCGATCCCACTCCGCAGCGAAGACGTCGTGCCAGAACTGGTAGCCCTGGGCCTCTCGCACGTCACCGACCTGGATCTGGTCGACGATCAGTTTCGAGAAGCCGAGTTTCGCGCCGCGGAGGACGAAGAACGTGCCGAGGGTGACGATGAAGCTCGGCAGCTTCGTCGTCTCGACCATCCAGCCGTTGAAGAAGCCGATCCCCATGGCGACGGCAAACGAGATCGGCACGGCCAACCACAGCGACAGCCCGGCGCCACCGAACTCGCCGATCTCTTTCGACAGCAGGATGACGAGCATCCCCATCGCGCCGGTGTTGGCACCGGACGACAGGTCGAATTCCCCACCTACCATCAGCATCGACACGGCGACGGCCATGATCCCGAGCGTCGACGCATTGTCGATGATGTTCGAGGCGCCGTTGGCGGTACCGAACGGCACGCTCACAGCCCAGAAGAAGACCCAGATCCCGACTGCGCCGATCATGGCGCCGATCTCAGGTCGGATGAAGAGGCGTTGGAACACGCCGCGGTAGGCGAGCCGTTCATCCCCCCCGGCAGCCATTGCTGCAGTGGCCGCCGCAGCAGCAGTCGTTTCACTCATCGTGTCGTCATCCCCCCAGATGATCGATGGAACAGGAACGAGCATCGGTGGGGAACCGGTCGATCGACCGGTTCCCCACCCAGCTCAGTGCTGAGGCGGACGAGCCGCCTCGCGCCGGATCAGCGGGTGCCGGCGTCGACGAGTGCCGACACCTGAGCCGCATTCTCCGGGGTGACGAAGCCAGGACCGGTCAAGATCGGCTGGCCGCCGCCGGCGGTGTTGAGGTTGGTCACGTTCAAGTACAGGAGCAGGATCGGCAGGTAGCCCTGCAGGTACTGCTGCTGGTCGATCGTGAAGGCAATCTCACCGGCGTCGATCGCGGTGATGATCTCCGGCGTGATGTCGAAACCGGCGATGCCGGCGAGCGTGGTGCCCGTGTCCTTCGACGCATTGAGACCCGAGACGGCGATGACCGGACCGGTGCCCATGAAGCCATCGATGGCGGGATCGGCCTGGAATGCAGCGGCGATCGCGTTCTGCTGCGCCGTCTGGTCGGCGTCGAGGCCGACGAACTCGGAGACGACTTCACCGCTGAAGGTGTCAGCGAGCCCGTCGCACCGCTCTTCGAGCGCCACGTTCGACTCTTCCTGACGACCGCAGTAGATCTTCGTGGCCCCGAGTTCGTTGAAGCGTTCGCCGGCACCCTGGCCGGCGATGAACTCGGTCTGGCCGACGTGCGTCAGCGCGCCGATCTCCTGATAGTCGTTCGAGCCGGAGTTGAGCGTGATCACCGGGATGCCCTGTCCGACCGCTCCCTGGAGCGGTCCGATGAGCTGATCCGGGCTGGGCAGCGATGCAGCGATGCCGTCGACACCTTCCGCGATCGCGGTGTCGATCAGCTGCACCTGCACACCCGGGTCGTTGACCGACTCGGCCCAGACGCAGTCGACGCCGAGGTCGGTGCATGCCGCTTCCATGCCGCGCTTGACGACCGACCAGAACGGGCCACCGTCGGAGTGCGTGATCATGTGAAAGGTCAGGTCGGAGCCTTGGGACGCATCGACGGTGTCCTCGCCGCCGGCATCCGAGGTGTCCTCGCCGCCACCGTCATCGCCGCCGGTGTCGTCGCCACCGGCGTCAGCGGTGTCGTCACCGCCGCCGTCGTCGCCGGCATCAGCGGTCGATTCCGAGGTGTCTTCTGCCGAGCCGCTGTCGTCGTCGTCGCCGCCGCAGGCAGCGGCGACGAGCGAGAGTGCAGCGATCGGCACCAGAATGGTACGCAGTTTTCTCATACGGGTATTTCCCCCTTGTTGTGTGTTTCGAGCGTGTCGTCGATCGCACCGGCGATCGACCGCAGATACGCGACGCTGCTTCGAACGTCGCGAATTGGGCCCTCACCGTCGGCCGGGAGGCCGTCCGTGAGTGCGGCGTCTTGTTCGATGACGTACCGGCCGTCGTAGCCGGCACCTTCGAGTGCGTGGATGACCTCGGCGATCGGTGCGCCTCCCTGGCCGAGTGATGGGAAAATGCCAGCCTGAACGGCATCCATCAACGTCAGTTCGTCTCGGTTGAGCTGTTCGATCAGATGCAAGGTCACGTCTTTCAGATGAACCAACACGACCCGGTCGACGTGATCGACGGCGAAGGCGAGCGGGTCCATTCCCCCGATGAGCATGTGCCCGGTCTCGAGCACGAACCCGACGCTAGTCGAGTCGATGACGCGCTGTATCTCCGGAGCGGTCTCGACGAGCGAATCGACGTGCGGATGGAATGCCTGAACGAGCCCACGTTCCCGACAGATGTCGTCGACGCGGGCGATGTTGGCGTACATCGTCTGCCACTCGGACTCGCTGAGGTTCGGCCGTTGCCAGCGGTCTGGGTCGCTCACGGCACACGTCACGAAGCTCTCGCCGCCGGAGACGGCCAGGAGCTCGGCACCGGCACGCGCTCGCTCGAGCATCGCGTCGGTTCTGGCGTCGTCGTGTAGAACGAGCGCGTTGAAGCCGCCGGTCACATGCATGCCGTGGCCGTCGAGCAGCGCCGCCAACTCGTCCGGGTCCGTCGGCAGGTAGCCGACCGAACCCAGTTCGGTGGCGGTGAGCCCGAGGGAGGCCATCTCGGTGAGCACTCGCTCCACAGGGAGTTGGGCACCCCAGCCGGGGACCTCGCAGATCCCCCACGAGATCGGGGCCGACCCGACACGGTCCATGAACGTCATCTGCTGCCCCCTCGTTCCCCTCGGCCTCGCTCAGACGTCACACTGCGCTCCGTTGGAGCGCTCCAACGTTGAAGCGCTCCAATCATTGTGGTTGGATCGGGGAAAGTCAAGCGGAAGCGAGGAAGGCACATGTCGAAGCCCACGATGGACGACGTCGCCCGCGAAGCCGGCGTGTCACGGGCCCTCGTCAGCCTCGTCATGCGGGACTCCGACAAGGTCAGCGAGCACTCGCGAACCGCCGTCCTCGAAGCGGCGACCCAGCTCGGCTACCGGCCCAACCTGAGCGCGCGCCACCTCGCCAGCAAGCGCACGCGGACCTTCGGGATGGTCATCAACGACCTCCACAACCCCTACTTCGCCGGCGTCGCCGACGGCGTGAAGGCAGCAGCGGACGCCACCGGATACCGATTGCTGCTCAACAGTGCCTTCCTGAACGACGACGACGAGCGCTCGGCGCTCGAGACGTTCATCGACTTCAACGTCGACGGGATCATCCTGTCGGGAGCGCGCGTCAGCAAGGCCGTGATCGAGCAGACGGCCGAATCCGTGCCCGTCGTCGTCGCCAGCGATCCGGTGAACTCGACCAAGGTCGACACGATCAACAACGACGATCATGCCGGGGCCACGCTCGTCGTCGAACATCTCGTCGGTTTGGGGCACCGCCACATCGTGCACATCGACGGTGGCGACGGCGCCGGTGCCGAGGAACGAAAGGCCGGGTACTCGGCTGCGATGCGGCGCCACGGGCTCTCCCCCAACATCGTGCCTGGAGTCTTCACCGAGGCGAGCGGCGTCGATGCCGCCGAGATGGCGCTGAAGCAGGACATACCCTTCACGGCCATCTTCGCGGGCAACGACATGAGCGCGCTCGGGGCGCTCGACGCACTCGACGCCGCGGGCCGGCGCGTGCCCGGACGACGTCAGCCTCGTCGGATACGACAACACGTTCGTCGCGGCGCTGCGTCATATCGGCCTGACCACGATCGACCAGGGCCGCGATCAGATCGGCCGACTTGCCGTCGAGATGCTGATCGAGCGGGTCGAGGGTGGCCGCACCGACGCCCGTCACATCACGACCGCGCCGACACTCGTGGTCCGCGACACGACGGCGGCGCCGCTCACGTGACCCCGCTCAGATGTGAGCGCCGAATCGCACGACGTTGCCGGCCGGATCGGTGACGGCGAACTCACGCATGCCCCACGGCCGGTCGACGACACCACCGATGGTCGCGTCGTCTGCGGCTGCGGCGCTGACGGCAACATGCCATTCGTCGGGATCGGTGACGTGGACATACGCCGACGCAACGCTCGAACCGGGTTCGAGGCTCGGTTCGTGCGTGAGATGGAAGAACTCCCAGCCGCAGGTGCGAACCCACGCATACCCGTCGTCGTACGCCTTCACGTCGAACCCGAGTCGACGGTAGAACGCAATCGCCGCATCCATGTCCGGAACCGGGAGGATCGGGTTCACCGTCGGGCGTCGAGCGACGAACGGCAGCGGTGAACCCTCGTTGTCCGGCGACGCGAGCCACGGCAGACGACTGCGCAGGGCGTTGACCAACCGATGAGGTGACGGCGGCCGACGCACGATGCCCTAGTGCGAACGCCGGCGCGTGGCGAGATGGTCGAGCCGGTCGCGCAGCACGTCGGGAGCGGCCCGCTCAGCGAGCGCGTCACACACGATGTCGAGGTGGCTCGGCGGGGTCAGGCCATCGATGGGTGGATCGTTGTCGAGGTTGGTCGGGAACGCATACCCGTCGGCAGCGGCGGTGGCGGCATTCAGCAACTCGTGCTCGCCGATACCTGCGTCCTGCCGCGCGAGCAACACCGGATACACCGACATCGACATCCGGAGCCGATCCATCGTCTCCATCGCCCGGCCCATGGAGGAGGAGATCTGCAGCAGGTTCGCCATGCGCCGGATGTCGGTCGTGACGTTGGAGCCGGCGGCGTGGAACAGCGCCGGGTTGAAGAACACGACGTCGCCCTTCGCGAGCGGTAGCTGGGTTCGCTGCTCGTCGAAGTACGCAACGAAGTCCGGGTTTCGCCACGCCAGGTAGCCCAGCTCGTACTGCTGGGAGAACGGCAGGTACACGGTGGGCCCCGACTCGACCGGCATGTCGCAATGGGCGACGGCGCCCTGCAAGGTGAGCATCGGGGACAGCCGGTGGGCGTGCGCCGGATACGCCTCGGCCTCGTCGTCGGTCATGAACCCGAGGTGGTAGTCGCGGTGGGGCTGCTGTGCCTCACCGCCCGGGTTCACGACGTTGACCTGGGATGAGATCTGATATCCCGGCCCGAGCCATGCCAGTGCACCGAGCGCAACCATGTCGTTGGCGTAGTAGTCGACGAACACCTCGGGTGCCTCGACCGCAAGCTTCTCGATCGCGTTCCACACGCGATCGTTCGCACCCGGTTTCGCATAGTGATCACCGATCGCACGGCCCTCACGATGCTGCTGCTCGATCATCGCCCGGAACGCCTCGGAGGCGCGGTCGACGACGTGACCGTCGAAGGCGCCCTCGATCACGAGAATGCCGGCGCCTCGATCGAGCACGTCGGCCAGCACGTCACGGACCATCCGTTGGGTGTGGTCGTCGACGATCGTCTCACGCAGCGTCGACGCTTCGAAGATCGGGACGCGTTGCTCGAGCCGATCGGCAAACTCCGGCATCGTCGCCGACTGCTCGACGATCGACACGAAGTCCTCGATCCGGCACAGGTGCCGTCCGAAGGTGGGCGCGTTCTGGACGCTCATGGTTGCCTCCACTCCATCACGAATCCGGTTCCGCGTCGAGATGCTCGACGAACGCGGCTGCCACGTCGTCATCCACGGGAACGAGGTGTTCGGGCTGCGGGTAGGTGCCGTCGGTGACGTCTGCCGCGAACTCGGCGAAGGCCGTCACCCGCTCGCGTTGGAGCCGGTCGTGTTCAGCGGCGAAGTCGCGGTACGACTTTGCGTGGCGCGGGCGGTGGCCGCGTGTGTATCCGAGGATGTCCTCGGCGAACAGATACTGCGCGTCGCACCCGGTTCCGGCACCCATCGAGAAGAGCACGAGCGAGGTCCGCTTCGCGATCTCGGTGGCGATTGACTCGGGCACGACCTCGATCTCGGCGGCGAACGCGCCCGCCGACTCCAGGGCACGAACCTGTTCGAAGATCGCCGTCGCCGACTCGAGCGTCTTGCCGACCGCACGAAACCCGCCCGTCCAGGTACGTCGGGACGGGATCAGCCCGACATGGCCCACGACCGGGACTCCCTCGGCGGCGAGCCGGGCGATGACCTCCGTGCTCGCTGCGCAGTACACGGCGTCGCCGCCGACCAACAGCGAATCGTGGGCGGCGCGGAGGTAGTCGTCGGTCGTGGCCAGCACCCCGTACTGCAACCCCACCTGCACGAAACAGTCGCCCGCCGCCTCCCGCATCTCGGCATCCCAGTAGGACATCTCGATCGACAACACGTCGATGCCGGCATCTGCACACGCGGCCGCCTCGTCGGTGGTCGAGACGTACACCATGGTGAGCTGACGTTCACCCCGTGCGGCGCGGAGATCGGCGACGGTCGCTCTGGTTCGGTTCATGTGGGCCTCACGATCGTGGCGGCGCGGTCGATGGCGGCCATGACGTCACCGTCGGCCGGATACAGGACCGAGCGGCCGACGACGAGGCCACGGACGTTCGGGACGCCCATGGCGCGCTCCCACGATGCGTAGGTCGCCTCCGGGTCGGGGCCGGGGCTGCCGCCGAGGATCAGTGCTGGCAGCGTCGTGCAGGCGAGCATGCGTTCGGGGTGCTTGGCGGCCGGCACCTTCAACCACGTCGCTGTCGATGTACCGCCCAGGCCCGAGCCGATCGCCACGGCGCGCAGCAGCGCGTCCTCGTCGTCGAGCAACTTCGCGGCGCCGGTCACCTGGTCGTGGTGGTACGGCAGGGGCTCGACCATGATCGGGAGGCCCGCCGCGGCGCATTCGTCGACGGCCAGCGCGCACGCTTCGAGCGTCGGCGCCGTGCCGGCATCGTCGTCGGCGAGTCGCAGCAGGACCTTGCCACCATCGAGCCCGTTGTCGGCCAGCGTCCGAGCCGAGTACGCAGTCATCCGGTCGTCGAGCTCCCAGCTCGCACCCGTGATCCCGCCCCGGTTCATCGTGCCGAAGGCGAGCTTGCCGTCGAGCGCACCCAGCAGCGCCAGCTCCTCCATGATGTCGGCGCTCGCCAGCACGCCGTCGACGCCGGGCGACGCGAGCGCAGTCAGCAGCGCCTCGAGGGTCCGCCGACGATCGGCCATCGCGAACGGCTCGCCGGGGACGCCCAACATGCCGCGTGCGCTGTGATCGGCTGCCACGATGAACAGCCGACCGTCCGTCAGCAGTGGTCGCCTGGTTCGGGTGCGCAGTACCTCGAGGGCGCGCGCCGGATCGGCGACACGGGTCTCGATGAGTTCGACCCATCGGTCATCGGTCAGGTGCATGGTGTTCCCCTCAGCACTCCCGGCAGCGGCGCACAGTGGCAACCTCCTCTCAGATTAGAGCGCTCCAATAGCCGATGTCCAGAGCAACGTCAGCGGAAGTTCTCGAAATATCGGCTCGGGGTGGGGCCACGTTGCCCCTGATATTTCGAACCGGCCGCACCCTTGCCGTATGGCGCGTCCGCCGCGGTGGTCATCCGCATGAAGCTGACCTGGCCGATCTTCATCCCGGCGTACAGCGTGATCGGGAGGCTGGCGACGTTGGCCAGCTCCAACGTGACGTGACCGTCGAAACCGGGGTCGATGAAGCCGGCCGTGCTGTGGATCAGGAGGCCCAGCCGACCGAGGCTCGACTTGCCGTCGATACGGGCGACGAGATCGTCGGCGACACCGACCCGCTCCAGCGTCGAGCCCAACACGAACTCCCCGGGGTGCAACATGAACGGCTCACTTCCGTCCTCGGGGATCTCGATCAGTTCGGTGAGGTCGGTGAGGTCGTCTTTGACGTCGAGTACCCCGCGGGTGTGATTACGGAACACCCGGAACAGGTTCGAGATCCGGACATCGATCGACGAGGGCTGGATCAACGACTCGTCGAACGGTTCGATGACGATGCGGCCCGCGGCGATCTGCTCGCGCATCGTGCGGTCGGAGAGAATCACGAACGCCGACTCTACCGATCGTTCTCATTCCGGGGTTCAGCGACCCCACCGCCGCATAGATCGACCAGGTTGGCGTACGTGCTCCGATCGGCCTGGGCGAAACGGCTCCAGAGGTGCCGGCGGATCACCCGTCGTCACCTCGTCGGCCTCACGTCGACTCTTGGCGAGAGAGAAGTTGGTGGTCTGTCCGACCGACACGCCCGCTGCCTCGAGCGCATCGACGAGTTCGCTGAGCAGCAGCCCGCGGTACCACGGCTCCTTCGTCCGGTCGTCGATCCAGGCGTAGGCGTTGAAGAACATGGCCTCGCCGCCGACGTGGTCGAACGCGAGGAACGCCTGCTTGCCGGGCATGCTCCAGTCGAGCGAGTCGATCACCCCCTCCATGATCTCGGTTGCGACAACACGGTCCGACGCCCGATCGAGCGGCACCTGGACACAGATCCTCCACCCGCCCATCCGGCTGTGGTTGAGCACTTGGTTCTCCTGGAACGACGAATTGGGTACCCACGCTGTCGATCCGTCGGGCAGCACCAGCTCGGTTCTCAGCATCGAGCGGTAGACGACGTGGCCGTGTAGGTCGCCGACCGTGACGGCTTCGCCGACCTGGTAGATGTCGTCGATCCGGATCATCGCGCCGGCCACGAGGTTCTGTCCGACCGGGGTGAACACCACTGCGCCGGTGAACCCGACCGTCGCCATGATTGCGGCCATGCCCGACACGTCGATCCCGATCGCGGCGAGGCCGAGAATGACCACGAGCAGCCCGACCAGCTTCGGCACGAAGAACAGCAGCTGCTCCCTGAGACGGTTGTCGTCGACCCGGCGGATCACCCGACGAACGGCCTTCAGCACGAAGTAGGCGAGGATCAGTACGACGACGAGCCGGCCGATCGACTGCGCGGTCGGCGTGACGAGGCTGCTCAGATCGTGTCCGACCGCCTTGTCCAATGCATCCAGGTCGTCCATGTGATGCCCTTCCTTCGGGCCCGCGACCGGCACCGTAACACAACCGTAATATCGGGCCAATCGATCCGGGACCGACGGCGGCACGCCTACGATCCGGATGTGTTCATGCCGCGCCCCTTCGCCGAGGACGATCCCGTCGCTGTGTTGGCCTCGGTACGAGGGGCGGGGTTCGGTCATCTGGTCGTCAGTGGTGCGACCGGCCTGCAGTCGACACCCATGCCGTTCCTGGTCGACGATGGTGCCTCGCTGGTCCGGGGCCACCTCGCCCGGCCGAACCCCATCGTCGGGTCGCTCCCCGCACCGGCCGTGCTCATCGTGCCCGTCAGCGATGCCTACGTGTCACCGAATTGGTATCCCTCGAAGGCTGAGACTGCCCGGGTCGTGCCGACCTGGAACTACGAGATCGTCCACCTGCACGGTCGGCTCCGGACCCACGACCGCGGGTGGACCGAACGACTGGTCCGAGATCTCACCGACCACCACGAGGCAGCGATGCCCGAGCCGTGGTCCGTCGACGACGCGCCTGCTGCCTACATCGACAAGTTGCTGAACGCGATCGTCGGGGTGTCGATCGAGGTCGACCGTGTCGAGGCCAAACGCAAGCTCAGTCAGAACAAGTCGGAAGCCGACATCGCCGGTGCGATCGACGGACTCGAACGACACGATCACCGCCAGGATGCGGACGTCGCCGACGCGATGCGCCGTCACGACCCACATCGAGCGAGCCCGGAGTGCTGACGCGACAGAAGGAGCCGACATGGAAGCGGGCATCGAAGCGATCGGGTACGTCACCGACGGACGGGCCGACCGGCGCACGACGGGTGGGGGCGCGTGCACGCGACGATCGAACTCGTCGAACGGCTCGGCGCCGAGGCGTTGATCGGACTCGACGCCTTCTCGCACGTGGAGGTCGTGTTCCGCTTTCACGGTCTGACCGACGATGAAACCACGACCGGTGCCCGTCACCCACGCGGCAACACCGACTGGCCACAGGTCGGCATCTTCGCCCAACGCGCCAGCAAACGCCCGAACCGCATCGGCGTAACCGTGTGCGAACTGTTGGCTGTCGCAGACCGCCGAGTTCACGTGTGCGGTCTCGACGCCGTCGACGGCACGCCCGTGCTCGACATCAAGCCGGTGATGAGAGCGTTCCTGCCTCGGGGCCAGGTCATCGAGCCGACGTGGGTGACAGAGCTGATGGCGGGCTACTGGGACGGCCCAGAGGTCGACAACGACTCGTAGGGGCGCGGCGACGGTCGTCGGACTGCGAAGTCGGCCGATCTCAGTCGTGTGCCTCGCCGAGCGTGTCGGCCTTCACGGCGCCCCGCTGCCCGAGCGGCTGATCGCCGCCGACGGTGGTGTCGAGCGCTGTCTGGTGCTCGGTCTCGGCGTTGATCTCGGCGCCGAGCATCACGATGACTGCCGTCAACCACATCCAGAGGAGCAGGACGACGACGGCTGCGAGCGACCCGTACGTCTCGTTGTAGGACCCGAAGCTCGCAACGTAGACCCGGAACCCGAAGGTGACGAGCACCCATGCACCGATCGCGAACACCGATCCGACGCTCACCCACTTCCAGTGTCCGTCGCTGCGGTCCGGGGCGACGCGGTACAGCACCGCGAGCCCGAGCGCGAAAGCCACGCCGAGAACGGGCCAGATCAGGATGTTGAGCAGGCGACGCATGCCGATCCCGAGCCCCGTGTCATCGATCAGGTTCGGGAACCCCACGACCACGAACACGGCGAGAGCCACGACGAGCACCGCACCGAATGTGAGACCCAATGCCATCGCCTTGCGGACGAACCAGCTGCGGGTCTCCGTTTCGTCGTAGGCGATGTTGACGGCCTCGATGAGCTGCCCGACCGCACCGGACGCCGCCCAGATCGAGAGAACCACTCCGACGATCAACCCGAACGATAGTGAGCCGGACGACTGCGCCGAGATCGTGCCGAGCTGCTCGCTGAGGAGAGTGCGAGCTTCGTCCGGCAATGCGCCGAACAGGTCGTCGATGACCTCGTTCGCATCCTGCTCCTGGGAGAACAAGCCGAGGACCGACACGAGCGCCGCGAGCGCGGGGATCAGCGCGAGGAACGCATAGAACGCGACGCCTGCTGCGCTGAGACCGACATGGTCGTCACCCCACTGGTCCTTGAGGCGGAACGCGATGTCCTTCCAACCTCGAGGCGGAATCTCGAGTGGTGACGTTGCGTCCCGCCCCCGCGCCTGCAGGTCGGAGGTTGATGCCGTCGTCGATGTACCACGAGCGAGTTGCGCCGTGACGTCAACAGCACCGATGTCGATCGGGTCGATGTGCCGATCGGACAGGAAATCTGTCTCGGTGTCGGTCGGTTCGGTGATCATGACGGTCGAGGCGTACCCGGTCTGCCACGAGATCTAACGGGCGCCCAGCCGGAGCTTCGGCGTGGAACGCACCGCCCGCTAACCTGGCACCCGGCCCGCCGCAGCGGGTCATGCGGATGTAGTTCAATGGTAGAACTTCAGCTTCCCAAGCTGATAACGCGGGTTCGATTCCCGTCATCCGCTCCACGCGAAACCCCTGGTCAGGCCGCACGCAGAACGGGACGCCGGTTTTGTCTTGAGCGTTCTCGACTCAGGATCGTGCCTCAGCCGCAAGGCACGTGTGAGGCACGCTGCCGGATCACAGCGGGCGCAAAACGGCCGTTGACCTGCTTGAACGTGGCCCAACAACATCCGCTCCACAGGCTGATGTTCCTCGGGCGCCTCGCTCCAAGCAACGCCACGTGTCGACCGATGACGTGTCGAACCATGGCACCGGCGACTTCACATGATTGATCTCCTACGAGGACTCCAGTCGTCAATCTGCTGGCGGTGAGCTGATCCGTCGCGACCGCCGCCTCGCTCTACACGCGATGTCGGGCGGTCACGAGGCGCTCCAGCCATGCAGGAGCAGATCGAGGGTGGCGTCGATCATCTCGTCGAGGGTCATCGACCCGTCGGGGTCGTAAGTCCGGCACAGGGTGTTGAGGGCACCGAAGAACGCCGAGGACGCGATGACCGGATGCACGTCTCGGAGCCGGCCGGCGTCGGCGGCGCGCCGGCAGGATCATGACGACACCTCGACCAGTCGGCGCTGGATCTCCCGACTCGATCGGCTGGAGCGCGGCGGCCGCGGCGGTCGACGGTCCGAAAAGGTACCGTTCGACGTCGCTGCTCGACGCGAGGTTGCCGACCGTGTTGAGGGCGAAGTAGCCGGCGACACCCCAGGTGGCCGGCGTGAGCCAGCGGGTGGGGCGCCCGAACAGGCCCGCTCGCCGGGTCACGACGGTTGCCATGCCGACCAGGACGACGGCGGCGCCGACCGCGACGATGCGCATGCTGCCGGAGAGCACGGTGGGCTGCGATCCAGCCCAGACGTGCTCGCCGAGTGGTGCGCCGGCCGCCAGCGCGATCTGGAGCCCGGCGAAGGAGGTGCAGATCGCTGCGACGCCGAGCGCTGCCGCCCGGGCGCCAGGTTCGGATCGGACGGTTGCCAGGTGGGCGGCGACAGTGCTCATGACAGCGCTTCGACATGCTCGTTGCGGAGGAGGAGGGTGATGCCGACGCCGATGAACCAGACGATCGAGCCCAGGCCGAAGACCATCTCCACGACTTCGAACTGCGGAACGACCGTGACCAGTCCGGCGATCGCCGTGACGACGCCGGTGACGTTGAGCCAGCGCGGGAGACGGGCGGTGACAAAGCCGGCGATGGAGACGAGGCCGATCCAGATACCGCCGACGAGTTCGTTGCCGCCGCCGAGTCCGTTCGTGACGGTGTCGATCGCAGACCACACGGAGACGGCTCGGTCTGGGTCGGTGTCGGCGAGGTCGGCGACGGCTTCGATCCCGATGTTGGAGATCATGCCGGTCGCGAACATGAGCGCAGCCCAGATCGCGGCGAACACGGCTGCGGTGTTGGCGAGAATCGGCGCCCGGTCGACGAGTCGCTGCCGCAGTGCGAGCGCGAGTGGGACGAGGGCGGCGCCGAAGACGATGAAGATGCCGATGTACCAGGCGAGAAGCTGGCCTTGGTGGCCGACGAGGAAGTCGACCGACTCGGCCGGTGTGGCGTCAGGATCGGTGTAGTCGGCGAGCGACGTCGCGAACAACGCGATGCCGTAGCCGAAGGTGCCGGCGGCGAGCAGTGCGGCTGCGCCGCCGATGCGGCCGAGGCGGCCGTCGGTGGCGTTCGTCGCGGGATGCGCGATGGAAGCTGGGGCGTGGATGGTCATGGCTGATTCCTTTCGGGTTCGCTGGAGCAGGTGGGGGACGTGGCGCCCGTGGTCTGGTCGAGTCGACGCAGCGCCATCACCTCGACGTTGAGTGAGGTGAAGTGGGCGAGCAGCCCGTTGAGGTGTGACGGGTCTCGGATCGTTCCGACGAGGCGGGTGGTGCCGGCCTCGGTCAGGTCGATGGTGAACTCGTCGATGACCGGACGGAGCACGCGGTCGGAGGCGTGGCCACCGATCTCGATCTCATAGCGGGTCGCGCCCGTTCGTCCGGTCATGACACCACGGTCTCGTCGAGTGGGGTGATCAGGCATCCCTCGCCCGGCGATCTCACCCGGGTGAACCGTGCGGACCGGCGCCGAGCCGCGCGGTGTGGTCAGCCTCCTAGAGTCGGTGGTGATGGCCGGGTACGACGTGGGCGAGCTGATCGCCACCAAGCTGCAGGCACCGACGGTGCCGAGTCACCTCGTCCGTCGCGCCCGGCTCGACGAACTCCTCGAACGGGCGATCGCAGAGCGTCATCGCCTCGTCCTCGTGAGCGCACCAGCGGGATCGGGCAAGTCGACGCTGCTCGCCGGGAGTCTGGATGTCCGCGGCGAGGATCTTGCGTGGCTGCAGGTGGAGGACAGCGACGCCGATCCAGTGAGGTTCTGGTCATACCTCGTCGCTGCGATCGATCGCATCCGTCCGGGCATCAGCGATTCGGTCTCGGGCACCATCGTGTCCTCGGGCGGCGCGCCCGACGCTGTCATCCCCGTGCTGGTCAATGCGCTCGCAGCTGTGCCAGAGGCCGCTCGCCGTCGTGATCGACGATTACCACCTGATCGACAACCCCGTTGTCCACGCCGGCCTCGAACGGCTGGTCGAGCTGTGTCCCGAACACGTCCGCGTGGTCATCGCGACGCGCACCGACCCGCCGTTCCGTCTGGGCCGACTCCGCGTGCGTGGTCAGCTCACCGAGATCCGCGCCGCCGATCTGCGCTTCGACGCCGACGAGGCGTCCGACCTGCTCGCCACTGCCTCGATCGATCGGCAGATGGCAAGCGAGCTGTGCGATCGAACGGAGGGATGGGCGGCCGGTCTCGTGCTGGCCGGGCTCTCGCTGACCGGTCTCGACGACGCGACCGGCTTCATCGCCGGCTTCGGCGGTACCAACCAACTCGTCGTCGACTACCTCACCGACGAACTGCTCGCGTCGATCCAATCCGACGACCGCCGTCGGTTGATCGAGACGTCGATCCTCGACCGCCTCACCGGCCCCTTGATCGACGCCGTCACCGGATCGACCGACGGCAGCGCGTGGCTGCAACGCACCGCCGCCTCGAACCAGCTGATCGTCAGTCTCGACCACACCGGCACCGCCTTCCGCTACCACCACCTGCTGAGCGACCTCCTCCGACTGGAAGCCCGACGCGAGATCCCCGGCCGCCTCCCCGATCTGCATCTCGCCGCCGCCGAATGGCACCGCGCCCATGGCGACATGTACACCGCAATCGGGCACTACATCTCCGGTGGCGAGCTCGTCACTGCCGGCGACCTCATCGCCGTCCACGCGACTGCCCTGCTGAACGGCGGGCAGATCTTCACCGTGCTCCGACTGCTCGATCGGCTCGGCGACCTGCCAGAGCGCCATGCGCGCAGTGCGCTCGTGCGTGGATGGATCGACTTCACGACGGGCCGCTTCGCGGGTGCCCGGCACTACTACGACATCGCCGCACGGCTCGACGACGGGACCGACGCCAACCTCACCGCCTCACTCGGAATCATGGTCCATCTCGCCGAAGGCGAGTTGGGTTGCGGCCACGGCCATCGCCGATCAGATGACCGAACCGACCGAATCGACGCAGGCCATCGGTCTGGCCGCCGCGCACACCTGGGCAGGGATGTTCGACGAGGCGCGCCGCTACATCGCGATCGCCAGCGAGCTCGGGGCCTCCGAACCGTCGGACTACGCAGCGTCGCTCGCCCCGGGCCTCGCCGCCGTCGTCGACATGGAGTCGGACAACCGCACCGGCGCTGCCCGGCACGCGGCCGCAAGCCTCGACCACGCCAGCGGTCATGGTGTGTCCGAGGCGCCGCAGCTGTCGATCTCGCATGCGATCGTCGCCCGAACCAGCGCGAACTCGGAGCGACGAACCGCCGCCGCCGACCGCGCCGTCGCACTCGCCAGGCGGGCGCCGGAACCGCTCATGAGCGGGTACGTGCTGGCGCTCGTCGGCGACACCGCCTGCGAGCACGACGATCCTCGTGGCCCAGAGTTCCTTCGCGAAGCGAGAGCAGCCGTGGACCGGTGCGCCGAGGCCGGCATCGTGGGCCCGGCATTGGCACGCATCGAGGCTCGGCACGGGGTCGCCCAGCGACCCTCCGCGACTCATGAGCTCGTCGAGGAGCTCACCGACCGCGAGTTGGCCGTGCTGCGCTACCTGCCGTCACAGCTCTCGCAGCGGGAGATCGCCAGTGAGCTGTTCGTGTCGCTCAACACGGTCAAGACACACTGCAAAGCGATCTACCGCAAGCTCGGCGTCGACGGCCGCAAGTCGGCCGTGCAGGTAGCCCGCCGCCACGAGCTGCTCTGACGGGCCCGCGTCGGATCACTCGGCGCGAACACGGTCGTTGCGACGGAAGAGGCTTGTCTGTTCGGTGGTCTCGGCGCCGTCGCGGATGTGGGTGATGTCGCTGAACCGGAAGGGGATCGAGTCCCCGTCGCCTCGGTCGTGCTGGTTGATGGATGCAGGCGTGTCCTGGACCTGCAGGTGCAGGTGGGGTTCGAGGCTGTGGCCGGAATTCCCGCAGCGGCCGACCACGTGCCGGATGGAGCTGCTCGCGTTCGCGCAACGCGTGTTCGAGGGGCCGCTCCAGCGCATGTACGCGGACGACATGCTGAACTCGAACGGACCCGACCATGCCCGCATCAGGCGGATCGCCGCCCACGCGCTCACGCCCAGGAAGGTCGCGGGATATTCGGCCGACGTGCGCTCCGTCGTCGACGGATTGGTCGGCGCGATCCCTGCCGACACCGAGGTCGACGCGATGACCGCCCTCGCCGATGAGCTACCGGTCAGCACGATCTGCCAGCTGCTCGGGCTGCCACGATCGGACGTCGAACGAGTCCACGACCTGCTGCGGATCCTGCCCTACATGTTGTCCCTCGACGCAACCGATCACGAAGCCGAACTCCTGCACGCATGGGAGCAGCTGGGTGTGCTCGCGCGGACCCAACTGGCGGCTCGTCGTAGGGAGCCGCGCGACGATCTCACCACCGCAGCGATCGCCTTGGTCAGCAGCGGGTGGTGTCCGTTCTTCTACGTACTCGGTGAAGCGTGGGCGGGCCGCGAAGTGACGCGGATTCACGCAAGGTAGGTCGCTAGGTGGTGGGCGATCTTGCGTGTCGCCGAGGTTGCCGGTTCGCTCGAGCGCATGATGGCGTGCCATTCGACGGGAAGCCCGTCGGCACCGCAGCGCAGCGCGACGATGCGGTTCGACTCGATCATGGAGGTCATCGCCCACCGACTGAGGACGCTGAATCCCACGTTGGCCGCGACGAGCTCTGCGATCGCGCTGACGTGGCTGATCACGGTGATCAAGCGCGGTCGGATCGGCGACTTGCTGAGGAAGCGTTCATACTCGAACCCGGGAGTGGCGACGCGGCTATAGGTCAGGTAGCTGTCGTCGGCTAGTTCGTGGGGCTCGACGGAGCGACGGGTGGCGAGGTGGTGTCTGGGCGAGACCATGACTGCAAGTTCGTCGGCGAAGAGTGCGACTGATTCCACGGCGGCGATCGGGTCGCCCGGCGAGATGACCAGGTCGACCGATCTGGCCTCGAGGCTGCGCGCGGCGGAGTCACTCATCACCACGAGTTGCACGTCGATCGTCGCGTCCGCGTCTCGTACGCCATCGATGAACGGCACGAACCAGTGGTAGCTCTCGTAGGTCTCGACTGCGATGCGGACCGTCGCCGCGGAATCCGCCCGCAGAGCGCAGCACGTCGTCCTCGCAGCGCTGCATCTCCGAGAGCGCCACGGTCGCAGCTTGGTGGACGACGGCACCGGCAGCTGTGGGCTGGAGGCCGCGGCCAGGTCCGCGATCGAACAGCTTGACGCCGAACCGGTGCTCGGCGTCGGCGAGGCGGTGGCTGAGCGCCGATTGGCTGATCGACAGAGCCACCGCAGCACGCGTCACCGTCCCGTGTTCGATCACCGCCGCCACGGATTCGTAGTGACGGACGTCAAGTCTCAGCGCCACACCGGACACTGTACATGCACAAGATGCATGACTTTGATGAACAACATGCGCTGGACGAATACCTGGCGTCAGCGCAGAATCGGCTGATGCTCGACAACATCCAGTACGCAGACCCCGAAGGCGGTGTGCTCGACGACATCGTCGATACCGAGCGGTATCCCGTGCACGACGTCGACTCACCGGCGTGGACGTCGCTGGTCGACCAGTGCCGAAGTGAGATCTCCCAACTCGGCTGCCTGACACTGCGTGACTTCCTCCGGCCGCCCGCCCGGGTCGCGGCAGCTGCCGAGATCGCCGAACTGGCGGCGATGGTGCCGATCCGCCACGAGATGTCCACCGTCTACGCCCGAACCGACCTCGAAGCCCACCTCGACGTCGACGATCCGCGGCGGATGGCCTTCCGCCGTGGGGCCGGCCACGTCACCCGCGACATGATCGGGCCACACACCGTGGCCCACCGGCTCTACGCATCCCCGCAGTTCAAGGCCTTCGTGAGGGGATGCGTCGGCGTCGAGACCATCTTCGAGTACGCCGACCCTCTCGCCGGACTGATCGCAACGGTCGTCCCACCCGACAGCGAACTGACGTGGCACTACGACACCAACGAGTTCGTCGTCACGCTCATGACGCAACGATCCGACGCCGGCGGCAGCTTCTGCTACGTCCCGGGCCTGCGTACACCGGGCGACGAGAACCTCGAGGGCCTCGGCGCAGTCCTTCGCGACCCCGACCATCCGGCAATCCGCGTCATCGACCTACGTCCCGGCGACCTGCAGATCTTCCTCGGCCGGTACTCGCTGCACAAGGTCGACAAGGTGGTGGGTTCGACCGACCGCCACGTCGCGGTGCTCAGCTACGCCGACCGCCCCGGCGTGATCGGCCCCGTCGATCGCACCCGCGCAGTGTACGGACGGGTCACCGAAGCCCACCTCGTCGCCGAGCAGTGCAAGCTCGATTCCGCCGACGGGCTGATGCTGTGACGAACACGTCGCTCAACCCCAACGCCGTGCGACGTCCTGCCGCGCCGGATGCTGCTGCACTGGAGTCGGGCCGCCTCGCCCGACTCCGGGATGCCATCGGCTCCGCGGACTGCGATGCCGGCGTCTTCTACGACCCGATCAACATCCGGTACGCAACCGGCACCTCGAACATGCAGGTCTACTCACTCCACAACGCATGCCGATACGCCTACGTACCAGTCGAGGGCCCGGTCGTGCTGTTCGACTTCAAGGGCTGCGAGCACCTGTCCCGAGGGCACCGCAACGTCGACGAGGTGCGAAACGCGATCAGCTGGTACCACTTCGTCGCCGGACCGCGAGTCGACGAGTTCGCGAAGGACTGGGCGGCGGAGATCGCCGCCCTGCTCGGATCAACCACCGCCAGGCGCCGACGACTCGCCGTCGACCGCCTCGACCCCGCCGGCCTTCGCGCCCTCGAACCGTACGGGGTCGACGTCGTCGATGGACAGGCCGTCGCCGACCGTGCCAAGGTCATCAAGACCCCTGAGGAGATCGAAGCGATCCGCTTCGCGATGGCGGCGTGCGACGACGGCATCACCCGAATGCGCGCTGCGCTGCAACCCGGCATCACCGAGCAGGAACTGTGGGCCGCAGCTGCACGCCGCCAACATCGAAGCCGGTGGCGAGTGGTTCGAGACGCGCCTGCTCACGTCCGGACAACGCACCAACCCGTGGTACCAGGAGTGCTCGAACAAAGTGATCCAATCCGGTGACCTCGTCGCGTTCGACACCGACATGATCGGACGCGGCGGCTACTCGATCGACATCTCACGCACCTGGCTCGCCGGCGACGGCGGACCCACCGACGAACAGAGACGGATCTACGACGGCGCCTACCAGCAGGTTCAACACAACATCGAACTGATGAGGCCCGGTGCCACCTTCCGTGACATCGTCGAACACGCGCAGCTCCCACCCGAGCCGTACCATTCGCTCACGAACGCGTGTATCGCTCACGGCATCGGGCTCTGCAACGAATACCCGCTCATCGTCAGCCACGACCACTACGCCACCGGCGGCTACGACGGCGTCATCGAGGCCGGCATGACACTCTGCGTCGAAAGCCTCGCCAGCGAGACCGGCGGTCGAGAGTCGGTCAAGCTCGAACAGCAGATCCTCGTCACCCACGACGGACCCGTCGTGCTCTCGAACACGCCGCTCACCGACACGCCAACCTGAGCACCGGCCTTGACCCGACCAGATGTCGACGGCCGACGGCTTCGAGTCGGCTCGGACTCCACGCATGTTGGGAGGACGACGTCGGTCACGCTGGCAGCTATGAGGTCGCTGTCAGACGGCCCACACAGGCTCGCCGACCACATCGAGGTCGATGTCGACGCCGAGTCCGGGTGTCGCGTCCGGCGGCACCGAGACCGCACCGTCGGTGATCGGGAGCGGGTTGCGCACGACCGGTACGGATGGCAGGTGGTGGTCGTAGAGGCCGAACGTCGCCCATCGCGGGATCGTGTGGGCGATGTGTGTCACGGCGGCAAGGGTGATTCCCGTCCCGTAGACGTCCTCGATCCGCATCGGTACCCCGAGTCGAACCCCGAGTTGCGTGAGGAAGCGGTGTTCTTCGATGCCGCCGGTCGCGTTGAACTTGAGTGTCGCCACGACCATGACGCCGTCGCGGTGGGCGGTGATCATCGCGTCCGCCCCGTCGAGGCTCTCGTCGAGCATCAGCAAGCGTCGCGAGCTGGGCGTCGTCGATCTCGACGTCGGGGACCACATACGCGTTCTCCGCCGGGACGGCGCAGAACTGGGCGAACCCTCCGTCGCGTCCGGCGCCGAGGAACGCCGCCGACGCCATGCCTGACGTGTCGTTGTCGGCCCGGCAGTACGGGTCGCAGACGACACGTTCGCCGATGCGGGACTGATCGACGTCGGTGCCGACCGCGACGATGCGCCCGGACACGTCGGCGCCAGGGATTCGCGGGAACGCGATGTCACCGGACCAGGCACCCATGCCTTGGTCGGCCACGTCGAATCCGGACGCCCCGCCGTCGGCGGAGGTCCCCGACACCACGGCCGGGTTGTACCACCCGGTCCGCGTGTTGATGTCGGTGTTGTTCATGCCCGCGGCGCGCACGTTGACGACCACCTCGCCGCGATCCGGCGTCGGGACCGGGAGGTCGTCTCGATATTCGAGTCGGTCGAGCCCGCCGTACCCGGTCACGACCACCCCGGCCATGGTGTCGTGCACACGCATCATCGGGCGGCCCGGCGGGTGGCCCGCGCCAGCATGCGGAGCCGCGAGTGCAGGTCGTCGCGGTCGACGTAACAGCCCCGGAGGTGACGCTCGCCTCCACCCGCTTCGAAGGCTTCGCGACCATGGAGGACGCGGCGATTGTCGAAGACGACGCAGTCGCCCGGCCGGAACGGAAACGTGATTCGGAATCGGGGGTTATCGCCGACGACCGAGCGGCTGCTGCCAGTGCTGGGCCGGATCGTCGACACGTTCTCAGAAGGCGCCACCGCTGGGATCGACGACGGAGACGCCACCCTGTTCGTGGCGCATGTGGCACCGGTGGCCGCAGTCCACGTCGCGGACGTCACCGGGGATCGTTGGCCTCCGCACACCACGGCCACCGGCATCGTGTTGATGACCGGTTGGAACGACGACCGGCTCGACTCCTACCTCGCCGGCGACCTCGAATGGTCAGCGCCGAACACCATCACCGACCCCACGCAACTTTGCAGCCGCGTCGACGAGGCGCGGGTGAACGGCTACGCCTGGAGCGTCGAGGAGCTCGTCAACGACGCAGCCGGCCTGGCCGTACCCCCTTCACGACTCACAGGACAGGATCGTCGCAGCAGTCGGCCCCTACGCCCCGACCTACCGACTCCACCCCGAACTCCCCCATCTCGCCGACCTCCCCCATCGACTCATCGACCTCGTGGACCGTCTCCGGCCACGTTGACAGATCATGGGCGCCATGCGGAAGGCGTGCGACCACATCGCTGTCGTCAGCCAGGAAGCTGACGACGAGATCACGGCGCTTCGATGGGTTGGCCCTCGTGGAGGAAGTGTTCGGCCGAGCCCCAGGCGTGTCGTCGCTGTGCGTCGGAGTACGGCGCTGCCGTTCTGGGCGGTTCGCGTCAGCCGGCGCAGCCCGATTGTCGCGGGCCTGGGCGGTCGGTGACCAACAACTCGGATCCCATGTTCGTCACGGTCATGGTTCGGCTCCCTCCGCCCGAGCCGGCCGGGCGGAGGGCTACAGGGCGTCGGTATTGGATCCCTCCTGGGCGATCAGCATCTGTCGGAGGCCGTCTTCTACCGCTGCGCGGCCTCGCGATGTGCGGAGAGCGCCGGCGACGAGGTGGGATTCGTATCGGGTGATCGCAGGCACCGCCTCGTCGATCAAAGTACGCCCCGACTCGGAGAGCCTGATGAGCGTGCCCCGTCGATCGTTCGGGTCGGGGAGTCGTTCGATGAGACCTGCGGCCTCGAGACGATCGAGTCGTTTCGTCGTGCCACCCGACGAGAGCATCAAGGACCTCTGAAGATCTCCCACTTTGATCGATTCGTCCGCGGCGCGCCGCCGAAGCGTGGCGAGGAGATCGAAATCGCCCACCGTGAGCCCGAATGACGCGAGCTGGCGCTCGCGACCGTCTTCGAGGTAACGCGCGAGACGAAGAATCCGCCCGGTGATGGGGAGCCCATCGACGTCGATGCCCGGCAGCCAGTCTCGAACTTCCTCGACGATCTCGTCCAATGCATCTCGCTCTCGTCTCGTGGTCGCCACGAGAGAATCTTACCAGCAAGAGTCTTGACGGCAAGTCTCCTCTCTGGCATCCTCGGAAGTAGCACACCAGAAAGATACTTCTCGGCGTGAGGTCGACTGGTCGACACCGCCGATCACCCGAAAGGACACTCATGAAAACCGTGACTGAAGTCTCCACCTCATCTCCGGAATCGAGGCTCGCCCGCCGGACGGGCCTCGCCTACCTGGGGATCATCGCCACAGGGATCTTCGCCGAGTTCGTCGTACGCGGTTCGCTCGTCGTCGCCGACGACCCGATCGCCACGGCGGAGAACATCGCTGCGTCGCCGGGCCTGTTCGGTGTCGGCATCGGCGCCGACGTCGTGATGATCGCGCTCGACGTCGTCGTCGCGTTCGGGCTGCTCGGTCTGCTGCGTCACGTCGATCGACGCCTTGCAGTCGCCGCGACCGTGCTGCGCCTGATCCAGGGTGCCGTGATCGCCCTCAACGTGAACTACCTCATCCGCGCACTGCTCTTCGCCTTGGATGCCGAGGGTGCCGACGGTGTGATCATCGCCGGTCCCGCACAGGATGCGCTCGATGCCGTCGAGCGCCACGCGCTCGGCTACGACACCGGCCTGATCGCGTTCGGGCTGAGCTGCCTGGTCCTCGCCTGGCTGCTGCTCGCAGGCAATCTGGTACCGCGGCTGCTGGCGTACGGCATGGCGGTCACCGGCGTCATCTACCTCGTCGGGTCCTTCGCAGCACTGTTCGCACCGCGGGCCAGCTCGATCATCGAACCGTTCTACGTGATCTGCCTCGTCGTCGAGCTCGCCTTCGCGATCCACCTCGTCACCCGTGGCCTCGCCACCCCGACCAACACCACCGCCCGTCGACCGGTCACGGTCGCTGCCTGAACCCGAAAGCACACAACCATGAACACCACCCAGACACTCCACACCAACCGCCCGCACGACACCAGCGAGCACGTCGAAGCCGATCAGCAGTCGATGGCCGCGGTCGTCCAGGACCGCTACGGGGCATCCGACGTCCTCGAGCTCCGCGAGATCCCCCGCCCCACGCTCGGCGACCACGACGTCCTCGTCCGAGTCGCCGCCGCTGGCGTCGACCGAGGGGTCTGGCACTTGATGACCGGGCGGCCGTACCTCACCCGGTTGGCCTTCGGGCTCCGACGCCCCCGCAACCCAGTGCCCGGCCTCGACCTCGCCGGCGTCGTCCACACCGTCGGCGCTGCCGTCACCCGCTTCGCCGAGGGCGACCTCGTGTTCGGCACCGGGCACGGGACCTTCGCCCAGTACGCACGAGCCTCCGAGGACCGCCTCGCCGGCATCCCGACCAACCTCACGATGGCCCAGGCAGGCGTGCTCGCCGTCACCGGATCGACCGCCCTCCAAGCCGTCGAGGACCACGGACGGGTCCAGCCCGGCGACCAGCTGCTGGTCCTCGGCGCCTCCGGCGGCGTCGGCACCTACGCCGTCCAGATCGCCAACGCCCTCGGCGGCATCGTCACCGGCGTCGCCAGCAGCGACAAGCTCGACGTGGTCCGCGAGCTCGGCGCCAGCCGGGTCATCGACTACCGCTCCGACGACCCACTCGCCGAGCGCGGTCGCTACGACGTCATCATCGACACCGGCGGCAACCGCCGCCTGCGCGACCTTCGTCGGGCACTCACCCCGACCGGCGCGCTCGTCATCGTCGGCGGCGAAGACGGCGACCGTTGGCTCGGCGGTACCGACCGCCAGATTCGCGCCCAGCTCACCTCACTCGTCACACGCCAGCGACTCACCACCTTCGTCGCCCGAGAGGACGCCGCCCACCTCGAACGCCTCGCCGAGCTCGTCGAGACCGGACACGTCACCCCCGTCGTCGACCGAAGCTACCCACTCGCCGAATCAGCCCAGGCGATCACCCACCTCGAGAGCGGACGGACCCGCGGCAAGATCGCCATCGACATCAGCACCGAGGGACCGCGATGAATGCCTCGAACCGACATCATCAGCCCGACGCGAACCCGCCCGACGGTGTGCTGCAGCTCCGGATCGTCGTCGAGGTCGACGACTTCGACGCGGCGATCGCCTTCTACCGAAACCAGCTCGGCATGCCCGAAGAGTTCATCGTCGACAGCGGCCACGACGCCCGCGTCGCCGCCCTGCAAGCCGGCCGCGCAACCCTCGAGCTCGTCACGCCAGCGCAACGCCGACTCATCGACCGACTCGAAGTCGGGCGCGACGTCAGCCCCCGCATCCGCATCGCCTTCGAAGTCGCCGACGTCGACACCACCACCACCCGGATGATCGATGCCGGCGGCATCTCGGTCGCTCAGCCGACCGAAACACCGTGGCGATCACGCAACTCCCGCCTCGACGCACCTGGCCCCGTTCACCTCACCCTGTTCCAGGAACTCGACAACGGAGCGCAGCCATGACAACAACGATTCCCACCCTCGAACACTTCAACAGACACCGCTGCGGTGAGCTGTGCGGCCATCGGCGCAGCCGGCGTGTGTCTGGCCGTCGCCGGACTCCACGCCCTGGCCGCCGGCGCACCGCTCTGCGAGCACGTGTGCCGCCTGACGTCCGACCACTCGACATAACGCTTGTCGTCCATAACGCGCTCCGTTATCATCGACCATGTGCTGCAGTCGTTTTGCGACAAGGACACCGAGCGGGTGTGGCAACGACAACGATCCAAACGCCTGGACGAGACAACCCAGCGCGCCGCCCTGCGCAAGCTGCTCATCTTGGACGCCGCCGACCAGATCGGCGACCTGCGAGTTCCGCCCGGCAACCGCCTCGAGAAGCTCAAGGGCGACCGCGGCAACACCTACAGCATCCGCATCAACGACCAATGGCGCATCTGCTTCCGATGGACGACCGCCGGACCCGAGGAAGTCGAGATCGTCGACTACCACTGAACGGAGATGACATGACCACACCCACCATGGAGCCGATCCACCCCGGCGAAGTCCTGATGCTCGACTACCTCGAACCGCTCGGCGTCACCCAACACCGCGTCGCCGTCGCGATCGGCGTACCACCACGCAGAATCAACGAGATCGTGCACGGCAAGCGCGGCATCACCGCCGACACCGCACTGCGGCTCGCACGATACTTCGGCACCAGCGAACGGTTCTGGATCAACCTCCAGAGCCGCTACGAACTCGAGGTCGAACGCGACCGACTCGCCGGCACACTCGATCAGATCGAACCACTCGCCACCGCGTAGAACCGTCGCCCGACCCCGTGCTTCACCCGTGCCTCACGCAACGGTCAACAGGGGTCATCATCGGTGACCGCCAGCAAGGCGCTGACCGGCAGAACCACCAGCACAACGCACGTTTCCCCAGGTCACAGCCCCGCCGGTCGTTCGAGCAATCTCCTCTTCCCAAGCTGAGAACGCGGGTTCGATTCCCGTCATCCGCTCTCTGCGAAAGCCCTGGTCAGAGGACCCACCGAGCGACTCGCCGCGTCCGTCCTGAGCGTTCTCGACTCAGGATCGTGCTACACCGGAATGGCACGTGTGAGGCACGCCAGAGGACGACTCGGGGTAGCACACGGCCGAGAGGACCTGCTCGAACGTGACCCACTACCATCTGCTGAGCAGGCTGATGTTCCTCAGGCTCCTTGCTCCACCACTGCGTGCCCCGACCGATGATCGACCGAGTGGTCAAACCGAGGCTGTTCGACCTCACCACGGCAGGTGCCACGACCCCACCTCCCGAGTGACCACCGATCTCGCCGGCGGTGCGGCGCGGATCGGAGCGTTCCCGCCCGTGATGATCGCTCGGGTTCGAGTGGGTATCGGCCGAGCGATGGTGAACGGGATCGAAGCGCGGCCTTCGGTGCGTCCGGTCCAGTTCCATCCCCCAAGCGGGCACCACTCCCGGGCCTACCTCCGGATCTCTCGCTCGTCTCCGGCAGACCGAACACCGGCGTCGCCACCCACCTCAGGTATCCCGATCTTGCCGACTGCGTTTGGAGTCTCGGAGTCCACGTGGTGACGAATCGGTCAGACCGACACCGACGACCGACCGGGCCGTTCGCCGCGTGTGGAAAAGGAGTCACGACGCCGCGAACGCACCGCTCACCTTGCGGCTTGACGGTGTCCCGTCTGGCAGTCCTGGACCCGTCAATGCTGCCGCGGATCTGGGGGAGGTGGGATGCGGTTCGCGCCAGCTGGTCGCGGAGTTCTCGACGTCCGAGATCGGTGAGCGTGATGGTGACGGCCCGTCGGTCGGGCTTGCGGCCGGCGGCTCGATTGATGAGGCCGGCGTCTTCGAGGCGATCGAGCAGCATGGTGACGCCGCCGCTCGACAGGTCGGTGAGATCGAGGAGTTCCCGGGGCCGGGTTCCGTCGGGCGTTGCCGCCGCACAGAGGGCGAGCAACGCCTTTCCCGGCGTGGGTTCGTGGCCGGCACCTTTCAGGGTGGCGTTCAGGTCGCTGCCGAGCCGAGCGAATCGCTGGAGTTGCTCGAGCGGTGTTCTGGGCGGTTCAGGTTGCGGGATCGATGGATCCGCGATGGCGTCGATCAGATCACGAGTGTGCTGCACCAGGGCGGATTGCTCGACATTCGTTCGTCGAATCACGTCGGAGATGGCATCCACGAGGGCTTCGGCTGGTGGAGTGAGCCCAACGACCGCGCCTCGACGGTCGTCAACGTCTTCACCGAAGGTCCGGGTGATGAGTTGCCGGGCTTCGAGCCGGTCGAACAGGTTCGACAGCCCGCCGGCGGTCAGTCCGGTCTGGCTGCGCAGCTGTCGCGGCCGTTGCGGTCCGGAGATGCGGCGCGTGATGCCACCGATCATGAGGGCGGTGACGAGACCCAACGCACCAGCACCGAGGAACACGTTGACGCCGAGCAGCGAGGCGGCGGCAAAGCCACCGAAGATGGAATGCGACAAGCCATGCCCGATATCGCTCATCGAGCGCAACACGACGTAACAGCCGATCAAGCCGCACAGCGCACCCACGACCGTCGCGACGACGAGACCATTGCGGAAGAACTCGAACTCGTACGGTCGGAAGATTTCGTCGAGCGTGTTCGCGAGCGTGGACATCATCTCCCGCCCGTCGGGACCGGTTCCGCCGACTCGTGGATGTGGTGGCGCCCGTGTTGGGAAACCGGCCCGTCGACGACGACCGGCATACCCGCATGTTGGAGCACCTGCATCGGAGAGCCGAACGTCGCTTCGAGATTCTCCGGGGTGAGCACCTCGACCGGGGGTCCGGCTCCCATCACGCGAACGTTGAGGCACACCACGGTCGGGAGATGGGCCGCGAAGCCGTTCAGGTCGGGCGTCGTGATCACCACGGCCATGCCGGATCGGCGAAGTTCGTCGAGCAGGTGGAGCACCTCGTGACGCGTCTTGACGTCGAGTCCGCTCGTCGGCTCGTCGCGCAGGAGGACATCGGCATCGGTCATGAGTGCTCGTGCCAGGAACATCCGCTGTTGCTGTCCGCCGGACAGCGCGCGGATGCCCCGACAACGCCCGGAGCAGTGTCGTCTTTCCCGAGCCGGAGGGACCCACGATGCCGATGAAGTCGCTACGCCTGACCTCCAGATCGACGTCCCGGAGAACGGGATCCCCGCCGTACGAGCAGGTGACGGAGGACGCGTGGACGATCGGCTCGGGCATCACTGTGGGTAGTCCGAGGCATCGGTGCCGACGCCGCACACCTCGAACTCTTCGAGGGCCGTCGGGTCGCCGCCAAGTGCCTCGGTCATGGTGATGTAGTTCGACCGCACCAGGCCGACCCATGAGTGGTCCTCGTCGCCCGGAGCTCCAGGGAGGTCGTCGTCGCGCAGCGTGTCCACGTAGGTCCCGCCGGTCTCGGAAGCGATCTGGTCGAGGACCGGAGACGGGAACACCTCCGATCCGAAGATGGCCGGCACGCTCTCCGCCTTGACCTGATCGATGAGGTCGGCGATCTCCCGCGGAGAAGGGTCGCCGAAGTCAGCGGGCTGGATGGCACCGATGACCTCGAACCCGTAGTTGTCGGCGAAGTATGCGTACGCGTCGTGGTAGGTCAAGAGCCGCTTGTCCTCCTCGGGGATGGTGGCGAACGCCTCGCGCATCGCCGCGTCGAGGCCGTCGACGCACTCGCTGAAGGCCTCGAAGTTGGCGGCGAACTCCTCGGCACCGTCGGGATCGACCTCGCTCATCGTGTCGCGGATGATCTCCGCGTAGGCGAGCGCCAACGACGGGTCGGTCCACAGGTGCGGATTCGGCTTCCCCTCCGCTTCGGGGAAGGAGAAGTCGTACTTGTACTGATCCGGGTCGATCGTCTCGTCACCGAGTTCCACCAGCAGCGCGCCGTCGGCCATGTTGGCGAGCGCCAGCCGTTTGGTCGGCTCTTCGAGGACCAATCCGTTGATGAAGATCACGTTGGCATCAGTGACCAGCTCAGCGACGCTCGGCTGCGGCTCGAACGTGTGCGAGTTGGTGCCCTCGGGGACGATGCCCACGATCTGGGCGCGCGGGCCGATGATGTTCGCTGCGATCGACGTGATCGGTGCCACCGTGGTGGCCACGAGCAAATCGCCGCTTGGCGCTGTCACACCTGCCGATTCGGCCTCGGTCGATGCCGGTTCGGCCGGATCGTCGGCTGAATCGTCGCCGCCACATGCGGTGAGCACCAACGCGGCGGTGAGCCCGGCGCGGAGTGTCCGCCGACCGAAGCGGCGGTGCTGACGGGGGGCGGAGGGCGTGGGGGCGTGGGAATTTCGAATCACGGGTCGAATCCTAAATTGATGCGAACCGTTCGCATCAACGAGGAATGGGCATCAGAGAACATGTCTCAGGAGGCTCGCCGATGACCGCTGGTACTGTCGGTTCCGATGTCCGGCGATGCCACCGTGGACGAGGCGCTCGAGCGTCTCCGGCGCGCCGGGGGCCGTGTGACCCACCAGCGTCGTCTCGTGCTCGAGGCCCTCGTCCAGGCGCAACCCCACCCGTCGACCGAGGACGTTGCCAGCCACGTCGAAGCCATCGCTCCGGAGATCCATCTCTCGACCGTCTATCGCACCTTGAACACGCTCACCGAGCTCGGCGTGGTCAGCCACGTGCACCTCGACCACGGTCGGTCCGTGTACCACTTCTCCGAGGACCTGCTCCCCCACTTGGTGTGCCGCGGCTGCGGCCGAGTCGAACATGTCGACATCGAGACGTTCAAGACCGTGCGTGCGCTCATCGACGCGTCCACGGGCTTCGAGCTCGATCACGGTCACTTCGCGTGGTCGGCACGCTGCCCGGACTGCCGGGCCGCGGACGGCCGCTGACCAGCCGACTCGGCGACGGCGGGGCGGTTTCGTCGCAGACATCGTCGATGCCGGCGTCCGACTCGACGAAGGTGCACGCCCTACATGTCGGCGATCTCGATGCCGGCGCGGACGACCAGGAAGACACCGATGATCAACACCGCGAACGCGGCGAGCGGGACGACGACCCGTCGGGCCGTTGGGATGATCTCGTTGCCGTCCATGGCGCCGAACGTGCGGTCGCGCAACGCGACCATGCCGAGTCCGACGCTGACCAATGCGATCGCCATCCCGATGCCGAACGAGAGGATCCTCAGGCCGCCGAACGCGATGCGGTTGAGTTGGATCGCGCCCAGCAGCACGATGATCGCTGCGGTCGACGGGACGAGCCCTCCCGACAGTCGATGGGCAGCCGGGTTTCGACCTCGTCTCGACCGAGCGAGACGTAGGCTTCGCCACCGGGCGGATCGGGGAACTGCGCGAACCTGTCGATATGGGCACCCGGAGCCGCGCGTGTGAGAGAGCCGTCATGGGCCGTGACGGGATCGACCTGTACTGGATCCCGTTGGGCGCGGGCGCCGGTGGTGGGCTCGTGCGTTGGAGCGGCCGGGCTTACGAAGCCGCTGCGGCGCGGATGGGCGGGCGGCCGCGCTGCGACCTGTACCACTCCGCCATGATCGTGACCGTCGACGGACGACGATTCGCGATCGAGATGGCACCGGTGTGGACCAAGCGCGGCGAGCGAGGAGTGGTGGCTGAAGGCGCTGTCGGCAATCGATTCGTCGGACGGTCGAGGCTGTTCCGGTACGAGATCCGCCGCTGGATGGGAGGATCGATTCCTGACGCCGAAGCGGCCGTCGATGGGCCGGTTTCGATCACCAATCGACCCGAGGTGGCGCGCAGGGTCGTGGAGTACGTGCCGGAGTTTCCAACACTCGTGTGGGGACGCGACGAACTCGGCACCGGCGACATGTGGAACTCGAACTCGCTGGTGTCCTGGCTACTCGTACGGGCCGAGGTTGACCTGGCCGACATCGGCCCGCCACCGGGGGGTCACGCGCCGGGATGGGACGCAGGCGTTATCGCTGCGACTCACTCGACCGGTTGACCTCCTCGACTGTTTCGATACCGGGACTGTTGCAGCGTGTGTGCAACTGAGGGTGGTCCTGTTGGTCCGCGATGAGCAGTCGTGGGCCGGGAAGGATCATCCCGATGACATCTGAGACGAACACTCCGAACGGGGCGGAGGCGTCGAGTCGGTCGGGCGAGCTGGCGCTCGCACCTGATGCGCTGTGGGGCGCGGCGGCCGATCAGCTCGTCGAGCAGGCCAAAGCGAGCGGAGGCGCGCTCACCGGCGAGGGGCGGTCTGTTGACCGGGCTGGTGCAAACCGAGCACCTCGGCTATCCACCGCACGCGGTGGCGGGTCGCGGTTCGGGCGCGCCTGGTCGGACCGCGAATCGAGCCGAGGAATCGTGGTTCGTGTTCTCAGCCCGTCTCGCTGTTGTCCCGGTCGTTCGCCAGGCCCACGTGTGTGGACCGACTGATCACTCTCCATCAGCCGCCGTTCACGGCGGTGGCGTTGGCGCTGGCGTCGGGCGCGTCGTATTCCAACGGAACGTGCGCATCTGCGGGATCGACCCGGTGGCGGGCGCGTGTGTCGCACGACACTCGAGGCGGGCGACGACGGGTCAGCGGTCGCGGACCGTTGCGTAGTTGTCCTTGATCAGGCGGTGGGCTGCCCGTTGTCGTTCCACTGCGACGGGGTCGAAGTCGCACGTTGCCGCCGCCTCGGCGCCGAAATGCCCGAAGCGGTCGACGCCGCGAACCAGGATGGCTGTGTCGTCACCGTGCATCATCTGGCGACAGTGCGGGGCGAGGAACTGGGCGTTGACACCAATGCGCCGATCGTCGCTTCGATTCGGCGCCGAAGCGTGGATCGTCCAGCCGTGGTGCAACGACGCCTCGCCCGGCGCCAGCGGTACGTGCTCGGCTGCCGCCGTGGCGAGGCCGTCGATGTACTGGCCGAGATCGAGCACGTCGTCGTCGCCCTTCGAGGTCGGTGTCGTGTGGTCGACGCGCCCGCCGAGGTGGCTCCCGGCGATCATCTGCATGCAACCCGACTCCGGTGTTGCGGGAGACAGCGCGATCCACGCCGACACCTGCGCGTCGTCGTCGCTCAGACCCCAGTACGTGAGGTCCTGATGCCAGTTCACCTTGGCCGCTGTGTGAGGTTCCTTCACGATGTACGTCGAGTTGTAGAGCAGGATGTCAGGTCCGATGCACGCCTCGACGGCGTCGAGCAGCGCCGGAGTGGTGACGAGCTCCCACACCAGCGTCAGGATCGTGTGAACCTTGTCCTGGTAGTGCAACGGACCGATCTGCTCCTCGGCCACCTCCGTGCGAGCTCGGTGACCACGCGCCGACGCTGCATCGACGACGCGGATGGGTGCGATGAAACCGTCGCGTCGATACCGCTCAGCGAATTCGGTCGTGGTCGTGGCGGTCACGGTGGTCGTCATTCGATCCTCGGTTCGGTGTCGCAGGGCCTCGTGCGCCCGCCGCACTCGAAGGGTCGAGCGCGCGTCGGATGTCGCGAGCCTGGCGGGCGGTCGCCAGCGCGTAGCCGACCGGTTGCGTCGGGGGGCGTCAGGCCATCGGTGACGGCAGCGAACTTGGCGTCGACGTCGACACTCGAGAACGGATCGTGCATCGAACCTCGCTGGCCGTGCACGCAGCGCTCGAGCATCGTGCCGTCGTCGAGCTCGATCCGCACGCGGCCTCCCATCTTCCAGGCGTACGTCGCGTCGAACTCCGGCGCGGACGACACCGCCACCACCTTCGCCTGGAGCGCGATCAGCGCCGGCGCCGCGATCCGGTCGGGGGCATAGGTGCCCGGGTCGGCTGGATCCGCGAGCAGCGCGGCGGCGATGTTCCACTCCGCCGAGTATTGGGCGGCCATGACCGACTCGGTGCCGTCCAGTGAGTTCTGCTCGGCCGCCTTCGTCGGTCCCCAGGCGTCGATCCTGGCGATCCGATCGGGGCAGATCGAGTGCTCGTCGCGAAGCTCGATGGTCGCCTGGATCATCGGATGGATGTCGCTGCACGCCGCCCACGGCTTGATCGTGATCTCGTCCATCATCCATCGTTCGCCGAGCCGATCGCTCAGCTGATCGATCCGCGGGTCGTCGGTGAACACGCGGCAGAAACCGTATCGGCCGGCCAGTGCGTCGCCGGCACCCTCGAAACCGCGGGTGGCGAGCAGGGCGGCGGTCAGCCCGCCCTCGGCGGCGCGTCCGGCATGGAGCCGTTTGGCCATCCCTCCGGACGCGACGAACTCCATCGTGCCCGACGCCATCGATGTGGCGATCCCGAACGCGTGGTTGAGCCGTTCCCCGTCGAACCCGAGGAGACAGCCGGCGGCAGCTGCCGCGCCGAACACGCCCGACATCGATGTCGGGTGGAACCCGCCGAGCATGTGCGAAGCCGGGCCGACCGCGATGCCGGCGCGACCCATCGCCTCGTACCCGACGACGATTGCCTCGAGCAGCTCGGTACTCGAACTGTCGAGCTCTTCGGCGAGCGCGATCGCGGCCGGGATCACGACGGCGCCGGGATGACTGATGGCCTCTTCGTGCACGTCGTCGAGCTCGAATGCGTGTGCCGACGCTCCGTTGGCGAGTGCCGCCATCGCGGGGGTCGTCGTGCGTTCGTCCCCCACCACCGAGCACGGCCCGTCGCAACCGGTCGCCAACGCATGATCGATCACGATCTGCGCCCACGGCCGGGTCGCGCCGTAGACGGCCGCGCCGAGCGTGTCGACGAGGTAGTCGACGGCCCTGTCGGTGAGTCGCGGTTCGACCGACCCGCGCAGCGATGCGAGGAAGTCCGCGAGGCGACGGGTCTCAGACCGCATCGCCGAGCGCCCGGAGCGCGAGCTGTTGGAGGTGCGGCACGGCGTTCTCGTGATGGACGTCGGCACGCCCTGATTCGTCGACGACCAGCGGGCCCGGCACGTAGCCGCGGCTCGACATGTTGTGCTGCACCGACTCCATCAGATCGAAGTCCTCGGCCACCGTCGTGGCCCAGTCGAGATCGATGATCTGCTGCTGGGCGGGGGTCGGCTCGACGGTGTCGAACCACCACTCGCGGATCAGCTGGGTACGGTCGACTGCCAGCGGCACCCACCGGAAGGTGTTCAGCACGCGACCCGGGTAGCACTGGATCGACGAGACCGGCCACGTGTACCAGGACGCGTACTCGGCGCTGCTGCCGGCGAGTTCGTACGTCGCACCCGCCGCGACGCTCGCAGTGTGCATCACCGTGTTGCCCAGCGGTGTGATCATGAAGGTCGCCGGATCGACCACGCCCGCCGTGAAGGCGCGGTGGACGTTCGGGCAGTGGTAGCACTCGTTGTAGTTCTCGATCGCCAGTTTCCAGTTGGCGTCGAAGGTGTGCGTGAGTCGCGCGGTCAGGTGTCGAGCAGGTGCATCGGGCGCTGTGTCGAGCACTTGGGCCTCGACGTGGGGCGCGTAGTCGGCGAGCGGCTCGGCATCCAGGTCGAGGTTGACGAACACGAACCCGGCCAGCGTGTCGACGCGCACGCGTGGCACGCAGATGCCGCCGAGCGCGGCTGCGTCGATCCGTCGCGCCCGAACGAGGCTGCCGGCGAGGTCGTACGTCCAGGCGTGGTACGGACAGATGATCGTCGGCAGGTGGGTGGTGCCGGGTGCGACGAGCGCGTGACCGCGGTGCTGGCAGACGTTGTAGAAGCCGTGGATGCCCGCGCCATCGTTCGTGATGAGGACGCGTTTCGCGGCCGATGTCGGCGGTGATGACGTCGCCGGAAGCTGCGAGTTGCGAGACGTGTCCGACGAGTTGCCAGGTGCGGGCGAACACGCGGTCGAGCTCGATCTCGAAGATCGCCGGATCGGTGTAGTACCGCCCGTCGATGGCCCGGGTGCTGGTGTCGGTCATGTCACCTCGATGAGATCGGTCGATCAGCAAGACAGTTGTGTCGTCAGGGCAGGTCGGCGAGTGCCGCGACCAGGCGGTCCATGTGTTCGGGCAGGTTGACGTCGGAGCGCATGAAGCGTCGTTCGAGACCGCGGAACGAGACGGAGCCGTCCTTGACGATCACCCCCCGCCGCAGCAGACCGCCGAACACCTCGGTCGAGTCGATGTCGGGGTCGAGGATCTCGATCAGGAAGAAGTTCGACCGGCTGCCGGGTACGAACCGGAACCGGTCGACCGACTCGAACAGGTCCTCGACGTAGCTTCGGCTCTCGATGATCGTCGCCACAGTGCGTTCGACGTGCTCGTCGTCGTCGAGCGCTGCGACGCCACCGGCGATCTGGAGCTGACCCATGTTCCACGTCGGCTTGACCGCGAGGAGCGCGTCGATCACCGATGGATCGGCGATGCCGAATCCGACTCGCAGACCGGCCAGCCCGAACGCCTTGGAGAAGGTTCGCAGCACCGCGAGGTGCGGGTATTCGCGCGCCAGGTGGATGTAGCCGGGCCCTCCCGAGTAGTGCACGTAGGCCTCGTCGAGCACGACCAGGGCGTGGGGTGCGGCTTCGACGACCCGGCGGACGTCGGACTCGCTCATCCAGGTGCCGGACGGGCTGTGCGGGTTGGTGACGAAAACGATGCGCGTGTCGGCGGTGATGTGGTCGATGTAGGCGTCGACGTCCATCGCCATCGTCGTTCGTTCGGTGGCACGGTGGGCGAGCACCGGCACACGACCCTCTGCCTCGGCGAACAGGTGGTAGATCGGAAAACACGGGCCGGGCATCAGGACCTCCTCGCCCGGTTCGCAGAACGCCCGGATGATGAGTGCGATCACCTCGGTCTCGCCGGAGCCGCAGATGATCTGGTTCGGCTCGTAGCCGTATTTCTCGGCGATCTTCTCGCGTAGCGGCTCCGCCGTCCACGACGCGTAGAGGTGCATCCGTTCGATCGCATCGGCGACGGCGGCCTTCGCCTTGGGCGAAGCACCGTAGGGGTTCTCCGCCGAGCCGAGCTTGGAGATCTCGGACGGTGAGATCCCGTACCGCTGCGCCACGTGGTCGACCGGCAGCCCTGGCACGTAGTACTCGGGATTCTTGAGTCCTGGATGGGCGAGGTGCATCGTTTCCTCGTTTCGCTCAGTCGTGGTAGATGCCGGCGGACCGGCGGTTCGTGTGGAAGGCGGAGATCGACGTGGCGACATCGTCGGGGGATTCGGCGACGACGAACGCGATCAGGGTCTCGAGCAACGCGGTCGCGGCGACGTTCGACGAGAACGGCAGCGGCGACTCGTTCGGCACGACGAACGCATGGCGGGCGCTCGGCACGATCGGCGAGGCGTGGCTGTCGGTGATCGCGATCACCGGGACCGTGCGCTCGACCGCCAACCTGACCGCCTCGACGATCTCGGCTCGATACGGGCTGAACGTCATGGCCACGAGCACGTCGCGGTCGTCCATCTTGGCGACGTCGTCGATCGCGAGGCCGACCACAGGGATCGCTGTGATGTTGTCGACGGCCATCGATGCGACGTAGGCGAAGTTCTCGGCGAGAGTGCGGGCCGTGCCGACGCCGAGCACGTTCACGCGGCGGGCACCGTCGATGAGGTCGGCGGCCGCTTTCAGGTCGTCGGCGTCGACGGTCGCGAACAGCGCCTCGACGTTGTCGAATGCCGAACCCGCCATGTCGGCGAGCAGCGAGTTGTGGCTGCCGCCCTGGCTGATCGTCTGGAGGAACCTCGCACGGTCCGAGAACGACAGCGCGCCGCCGGCCGCATGTTGGCGGAACGGGTCGCGGAACGCGTCGTATCCGCCGAACCCGACCGCTCGGGCCATCCGTACGAGGGTGTTGGGTTTGACCCCGGCGGCGTCGGCGATGCCGCGCATCGAGGTGACGGCGATCTCGGCGGGGTTGTCGAGGACGTACTGCGCGGCCCGACGGACCTGTGGCGGGAGCTCGTCGGCCTCGGCGGCGAGCGCCGTGAGGATGTCGGTCGGTTCGAAGATCGGCGACTCGACCGTGCTCATGCGAGCAAGTCCTGTTCGAAGGGGAATCGCGAGAGCCGTTCGGCACCGGCACCGGTGACGAGGTACATGTCCTCGAGCTTCACACCCGGACCACCGCGTTCCGAACCGACGAAGCTCTCCACCGTCAGCACCGCGCCGGCGACGAGCTCACCGTCGTATCCCTCGGCGTTCCAGTCCTGGGGGTAGACGATGCGTGGGTATTCGTCGGTCAACCCGACGCCGTGAGCCAGACACGTGTAGCGGCGCGACGTGAACTCGTCGGGTTGCCGGAACGCCTTATGGGTCAGCTCGCGGAACGTGCGTCCCGGCTCGAGGAGTCTCGCGTTGTGGACGATCTCGTCGAGGGCGCGGCGGTATCGGTCGCGTTGTTCGTGGGTCGGCGGGACATCACCGGCCACCCAGGTGCGGGAGATGTCGGCGGTGTACCCGAAGGGGCCCACCATGTCGGTGTCGACGGCGACGAGGTCGCCCGGCTCGACGAGACGAGTCGACGACTGCTGGTACCAGGGGTTGGTCCGCGGCCCGCTACACAGCATGCGGCCGTCGATCCACTCGCCGTCGTTCGCGACGTTGACGTGGTGCAGGAGTGCGAACAGCTCGTTCTCGCTGACGCCGGTCGGCTGCGACCGCAGGAGGCCGAGTGCCGTCTCGGCAACGGCGATCGAGTGTCTGATGCACGTGATCTCGTCGGGCGACTTCACGAACTTGGCCGCCTCGACCAGCGGTTCGGCATCGACCACGTCGAGGTCGGCGTCGGCGAGCGCCAGCGCGGCGGACGGGTTCACCGGTTCGACGGCGACCCGTGCGCGACGACCTGCGACCGACAGGACGTCGGCGACGAACCGCTTCACTCGGGCTCGCTGGTCGAGGCCACCGTCGAAGCCGTTCAGGCCGTGGGTCGGACCGAACGAGTCGATGACCTCGTGCTCGTTCGCATACGCGCCGAACATCGTGAGATCGCCGTCAGCAGTGACGAACAGGGTGTAGGTCGGGATGTGGGACTGGTACGGCAGGTACTCGCGCCAGTCGGCGGCATACCGCAGGCTGATCGGATTGGTGAGCACTGCGAGCGCCACGTCGGCGGCACGCATCTCACCCGTCAACCGCGCGAGCCGGTACGAGCGCAGCGATGTCACGTCGACCACGGGCGGCTCGAGCACCGGCACGCTCACGTCATCAACTCTCCTCGACCCCATGACTCTCCTCGACCCCATAACTCTCTCGACCCCGTATGGTGCAAATGTACCATCTCTTGACCTGTCTGGTACAGTCGTCCTCTGTATGGTGGTTCCGGATTCGGCACGGGTGGTGATCGTCGGTGGTGGCATCACCGGCGCCAGCCTCCTGTACCACCTCGCCCACGAGGGTTGGACCGACACGCTGCTCGTCGAAAAGGCCGAGCTCACCTCGGGGTCGACCTGGCACGCTGCCGGGCAGGTGACGCACTCGGTGTCGAGCTACACACTCGCCAAGTTCCGCAAGTACGCGTGCGAGCTGTACGCGTCACTCGAGGACGAGACCGGTGTCGCCACCACGTGGCACCCCTGCGGGTCGTTCCGGGTCGCATACGAACCGGTCGAGATCGACTGGTTGCGCGGGCAGATCGGTGTGGCGGAGTACGTCGGCAATCAGATGGACTGGGTCGAGCGCGAGTTCATCGCCGAGCGACACCCGTTCTACGACGTCACCGAGATCAGCGGTGCGGTGTGGACACCCGACGACGGCCACGTCGACCCGACCGGTGCCACCAATGCGTTGGTCGCCGGCGCACGGTCGAAGGGCGCACGCGTCAGCCGTCACAACCGCGTGATCGAGATCGGCCGCCGCACCGACGGCAGCTTCGACGTCGTCACCGAGCACGGCAGCGTGCACGCGGAACACGTCGTCAACGCCGCCGGCTGCTACGCCCATCAGGTCGCTCAGATGGTCGGGCTGTCGGTGCCGATGGCGAACGCGCTCCACAGCTACCTGATCACCGACGTCGTCCCCGAGTTCGCCGAGCTCGACAACGAGCTTCCCGTCGTTCGCGACGACTACCTGTCGGGATATGTCCGCCAGGAACAGCAGTCGGGTCTGATCGGGATCTACGAGCAGACCGACGCCGAAGCGGCATGGCACAGCGGACCCGACTGGGCCCTCGAGAACCCGCTCTTCCCTGCGGACTTCGATCGGATCGGGCTCTGGCTCGCCCGCGCCTTCGAACGCGTCCCGATCCTCGAGCCACTCGGCATCAAGCAGGTCATCCGAGGGGCGATCGCCCACACCCCCGACGGCGAGCCCCTGCTCGGTCCGTCGGGAGTACCGAACTTCTGGCAACTGGTCGGGGTGCAGGTCGGCATCGCCGACGGACCCGGGCTCGGCCGCGAGCTCGCGCGCTGGATGGTGCACGGCGAGACCGATCTGAGCGTGCGCGCCTACGACGCCCGCCGGTTCGGCTTCGTACCGTCCGGCGATGCCTTGAGGTATGGCCGCATCAAGGGATGCGAGGACTACGAGTTCCGCCATCAGACGCCGGTACCCGGACTGGAGCACCCGGCCGAGCGGCCGTACCGGAAGCACCCGCTCATCGAGCGCTTCCGCGACCGCGGCGCAGTGTTCACCCAGGTCTACGGATGGGAGCGACCGAAGTGGTTCCCCGGCGTCGCCGGGCTGCCACAGGAGGATGTGGTCGCGTTCCGGCACACCGAATGGTTCGAGCCGGTGCGAGATGAGTGCCGGGCCGTACGAGAGCGCGTCGCGATCCTCGATTCGACCGCGTTCGCGAAGTACGAACTCGTCGGTCCTGACGCCGCCCGAGTACTCGACCACCTCACGACCAACACCGTTCCGAACGTCGGCCGGATCGGGCTGACCTACACGCTGACGCCGGCCGGTCGGATCGAGGGCGAGATGACGGCGGCCCGCCTCACCGACGATCACCTGTATCTCGTGTCCGCCGCGGTCGGCGAGCAGAAGGACCGGGAGTACTTCGAGACCCACTGGCCCACCGGCGCCGATGCCGAACTCCGAGTCGTGTCCGGTGACCGCGGCGTGATCACACTCGCCGGGCCGCTCACACGCGAGCTCCTGGAGCGAGTCACCGATGCCGATCTGTCGAACGAGGCGTTCCGCTGGCTGGGCGCACGGACGATCGACGTCGCGGGTGTCGAAGCGCGGGCCCTTCGGGTCGGCTTCGTCGGCGAGCTCGGCTGGGAGCTCCACGTCACGACCGACGATCTCGGTCGCGTCTACGACGCGCTGTGGGACGCCGGCGGCGATCTCGGCATCGCCAACGCCGGCAACCACGCGCTCGACTCGCTCCGCATGGAGAAGCGCTACATGATCAGCCGCGACCTCACCCACGACGTCGGCCCCGACGAGGCAGGACTCCACCCGTTCGTCAAGACCGACCACCAGGCCAAGGGCGACTTCGTCGGGCGCGACGCGCTGGTTGCACGCCGCGCCGCCGCAGAATCGGGGCAGCAGCCGTACCGCTGGCAGCTCACCTACCTGGCCGTCGACACCGACGTCGCCGAGGTCCACGGAAGCGATGCCGTCTACGTCGACCCCACGCAGCGGCCGATCGGTCTCGTCACCACCGGCGCATACGGCTACACCGTCGACCAGGGCCTCGCGTTCGCCTACCTGGCGCCGGAACACGCGGCTCCCGGGACCCAACTGTTCGTCCGTGTGGTCGGCGAGCTCCATCCCGCGCGTGTGCTCGGTGAACCCGTCTACGACCCGTCGAGCTCGCGACTTCGGATGTAGCAACGGCGTCAGGAGGACACATGGTCGAGATCAGGAATGCGCATCGACGATACGCCGCCTACGCCGGGTTCGTCACCACGCCCCGGTACTTCGACGACAGCCCGCAGCAGTTCCTCGACGTCGCGCCTCCTGCGACCGGGATCCTGCAGCGGGTCCTGCACGTCCCCGGCTACGAGTACGAACTCGATCAGCGCGCACGCAACTTCGGTCTCCTCGAGGAGGCGGTGGTGTGCCTCGCCGAGTCGCACTGCCAGGTGATCGGTCAGGTCGGTTCCAACTGGGTCCACTGCCAAGGCACCACCGGCCCGGACGACATCGAGGAGTTCTGCTCCCGATTGCGCGACCTGACCGGTGTGCCCTTCCTCATGGCCGGGCACTGCCTCGTCGAAGGCCTCCGAGCGATCGGTGCCCGGACGATCACGATCGCCAACGGCTACTACCGCCCCGACTGGTCGGTCGGGATCAACGGTTATCTCGAGGCCGCCGGGTTCGAGATCGTCTGGGCGGGCGACCTGATCGACCAGGGCCTCGTCGCCGACCACGACCAGAAGCTCAGCATCGAAGCTGACACGCTCTGGGACTACCCGGACCATCTGATGGTCGCCGCCTGCGTCGACGCCCACGCCCGCGCTCCCGACACCGATGCGATCGTTCAGACCGGAGCCGGTTTCCGGATGCTGCAGGTGGTCGACACCGTCGAGAGTCAAACCGGCACCCCGGTGATCGGTTCCGACATCGCTCTCTACTGGGCGATGCTGCGCGAACTGGGGCTCACCGCGACCCATGGCCACGGCTCCCTCCTCGCGAGCCTCGGATGACGCTGCGATGACCTTCACGCCGATCCTCGCGCTGTGGGCGGTGCCCAGGTCGACCTCGACGGCGTTCGAGTGGATGATGCGCCAGCGAGGTGACTTCGACTGCTTCCACGAGCCGTTCGGTGAAGCCTGGTACCAGGGGGAGGAACCACTCTGGCCACGGGTCACCGCCGACAGTCTTCGAACGCCAGGCCTGACCCTCGATTCCGCCCGCGACACGCTCTGGGAGGCGGCCGAGCGCGGACCGGTGTTCATCAAGGACTTCCCGCACTACGTCGACACGCTCTGGACCGACGAGTTCCTCGGACACTTCCGCCACAGCTTCCTCATCCGCGATCCGCTCAAGACGCTCACGTCGATGCACGGCAAGTGGCCCGACTTCCACGTGAAGGAGACCGGATTCGCCGAACAGCGTGAGCTGTTCGACCGTTTGACCGAACTGCACGGAACCACCCCACCCGTGGTCGACAGCGACGATCTGCTCGAGCAACCGGCCGCCGTCATCGAGGCGTGGTGCGAAGCGGTCGGGATCGAGTTCGTCGAGGCGGCACTCACCTGGGAGCCGGGCCCACGCGACGAGGTGAGTTGGTGGGACGGCGGCTCGTTCCACGCCAACCTCCGTGACTCCGACGGCCTCAGGCCGCAACCGCGCCACGACGTCGATCTGACCGACACCGCGCCGCACGTTCAAGAGGCGTACGCGATCGTCGAACCGCACTACCGACACCTCCATGACCACCGGTTGAGGGTCGGGTCGTGACGACGCCCGGCCCGATCCCGACGAGTGCACCGTCGATCGCCGAGGTGGTCGCGACCGACCTGTGCATCGGGTGCGGTCTGTGCGAGGCGGTCACGGGCGGACGGCTGACGATGACGATGACGGCGGCCGGCTCGCTTCGGCCGCCGCCTCTTCTCGACCTGAGCGACGACGAGGAGCGCACCCTGCTCGTCGCGTGCCCGGGCGTCGTGGCCGAGGCACGCGACGACGGCGCTCACCTCCACGACCCGGTGTGGGGCGACTACCGCCGGATCGCGATGGCGTGGGCGGGTGAACCCGATGTCCGCTTTCGAGGTTCGAGCGGTGGAGTGCTCACCGCACTCGCTCGCCATCTCGTCCGCTCGGGCGACGTGGCGTTCGTGCTGCACGTCGGGCCTGATCCGTCCACGCCGACCAGGAGCCGATGGATCCTCAGCAGGACGACCGACGACGTGCTCGCCAACGCCGGGTCACGCTACGGGCCGACCGCGCCACTCGCGGGACTGCTCGACGCGCTCGACCGCGAGGAGGCGTTCGCGATCATCGCCAAGCCCTGCGACCTGGGCGCCGTGCACCGGTACGCCGCCGTCGACGGGCGGGTCGACCGTCTGTGCATCGCACGCCTGGCGATGGTGTGCGGCGGTCAATCCCGGCTGACGAAGACCCAGACACTGCTCGACGAGTTCGGTCTCACCGAGACCGACGTCGCCGCACTCAGCTATCGAGGCCGCGGGAATCCGGGGCCCACCCGGATCGAGACAACGGAAGGCGACGTCCACGAGACGACCTACCTCGACCTGTGGGCCGACGAGGCGAGCTGGGACTTGGAGACTCGGTGCAAACTCTGCCCCGACGCGCTCGGCGAGTGCGCCGACATCGCCGCACTCGACACCTGGCCAGGAGGCGCACCCGCAGACCGCCACGGCGACGACGAGGGTTTCAACGCGATCGTCGTCCGGACCCTGCGCGGTGAGCGGCTCGTCGACCATGCGGCCAGTGCCGGCGCGCTCGTCCTCGGCGACGCGCTGAAGCCCGACCGGCTCAACGACTTCCAACCGCACCAGGTGCGCAAGAAGCACGCCTTGGCGGCCAGGGCCGCCGGCGTCGCTCTCGCAGGCGTGACGCCGATCGAGACCATCGGCTTGCGCATCGATGCGCTCGGCCAGGAGTTCCCGGGTGACTGGAACGCCGAACGCGACGGCGCACGACGACGCATGGAGGCAGCGCGCCGATGAAGATCACTCGCATCTGCGTGTACCGCACGCAACTGCCGTACGTCGATGGCGTCTACGCGTGGGGTGCCGGGAACCGCATCGAGAGTGCGACCGCGACCGTCGTCGTGATCGACACCGACACCGGGCTCACCGGCTGCGGCGAGTTCACGCCCTGCGGCGAGAACTACATGGTCGCCCACTCCGAAGGCGTCAGCGCCGCTGCCCGACTGCTCGCGCCGCGCCTGATCGGCGAGGATCCCCGTCAGATCGCCCGGATCGAGCGGATCATGGACGGCACGATCCTCGGACACGGCTACGCCAAATCTCCGATCGACATCGCCTGCCGGGACCTGCTCGGTCAGGCGACGTGGCAACCGGTCTGGATGCTGCTGGGCGGCAAGCTCACCGACGGCGCCCCGATGTATCGGGTCGCCCCGCAGCGGCCGGTTGCCGAGACGGTGGCCGAACTCGATCGTCACCGATCCGCCGGCTACCGGCAATTCCAGATCAAGGTCGGTGCCGACTGGGCGGGCGATATCGACCGCATCCGCAGCACCGTCCCGCTCCTCCGACCAGGCGAGCAGGCGTTCGCCGACGCCAACCAGGGATGGCGGGTCGACGACGCGATCAGCGTCGTCAACGCCTCCCGCCACCTTGACTTCGTCGTCGAACAGCCCTGCCGCACCAATGAGGAGTGCCAACAGGTCCGCCGCGTCGCCCGACAACCGATGAAGCTCGACGAGTGCGTCACCGGGACCGTGCGCAACGGTCGGCTGTTCGCAACCGACGGTCCCGGCCTCGGCGTACGACCCGACTTCGACAGCCTCGGCGACCCGATCGAGGTCTTCTCGTGAAGATCACCTCGGTCACCGTGTGGACGCTCGACCTCCCGCTGGTGCGGCCCTACTCGCTGTCCGGCGGACGGCTGAAGGTCGAACGGCTCGACTCGACGATCGTGCGGCTCGACACCGACGAGGGTTTCGTCGGATGGGGTGAGGGATGCCCGTGGGGCTCGACGTACCTCCCGGCGTTCGCACGCGGCATCCGCGCCGGCGTCGAGGAGTTGGCGCCTGCGGTGCTCGGCCTCGACCCGCGACGCACTGATGTCGTCTACCGAGCGATGAACCTGGCGCTTCCCGGACATCCGTACGTCAAGTCACCGATCGACATGGCGTGCTGGGACATCGCCGCCCAGTCGGCAGGAGTGCCACTGTGCGACCTCCTGGGTGGCCGGACCGAGGGTCGGATCCGTTTGCACTCGTCGATTCCGAGCGGATCCCCGTCGGAGCTGATGGCCGAGATCGACCGGTCCCGTGGCGACGGCTACACGATGCACTCGGCCAAGGTCGGCGCCGACGTCGACGCCGACATCGAGCGGATGCGCTTCCTCGACGCCCAGATGGACCCCGGCGAGGAGGTCACGTTCGACGTCAACCGCTCATGGCTTCCGGCCGAGGCGATCGCCGCGCTGAACGCGACCCGAGAACTGCGGCGCGTCGTCGAGCAGCCGTGCGAGAACCTCGAGCAGCACGTGCGCGTTCGACGCGTGGTCGGACAACCGCTGGCGATCGACGAGTCGCTGCAGTCGCTCGGCGACATGCTCCGGATCGTCGAGACCGGTGCGTGCGAGATCGTCGGCTTGAAGATCGGTCGGGTCGGCGGCTTGACCGTCGCCCGGCAGATCCGCGACGTCTGCATCGACGCGGGCATCCGGATGAACATCGAGGACACCGGAGGTACGACCCTGCAAGCCACCGCCGCCGTCCATCTCGCACAATCCACGCCCGAACCGTTCAGACGGGCGACGTGGATGTGCGTCGAGCACTTGACGCACGATCCGGTCGACGGCGGCGCGCGCAACGAACGCGGATGGGCGACCGCGCCGGTCGACTCGGGCCTGGGTGCCGAACCCGACGTCGCGGCACTGGGCGAGCCCGTGGCCTACTACGAAGCGGCGCGATGACAGAGCTCCCCGCCACGATGAGAGCGGCCGTGCTGACCGGCCGAGGCGGTCCGGAGATGCTCGTCGTGAGCGACGACCTGCCGGTGCCGAGCCCCGGGCCCGAGGAGGTGCTCATCGAGGTCGCGGCGTGCGGCGTCAACAACACCGACATCAACACGAGGGTCGGCTGGTACAGCCGGTCGGTCAGGGGTGGCACGACGGGTGGCGGCCACGCCGAGGCGCGGACCGACGATGCCACCTGGGGCCGCGGTGGGCTGTCGCTGCCCCGGATCCAGGGAGCGGACCCGTGCGGACGGGTGATCGCGGCCGGTGGGAACGCCGGTGCCGATCTGATCGGACGTCGGGTCGTCGTCGACCCGTGGATCCGCGATCCTCAGGACCCTGACGACCGCGCCCTCGCCGGCTACCTCGGCAGCGAGTTCGATGGCGGCTTCGCCGAGTACTGCTCGGTGCCGGCCGTCAACGTCCATCCCGTGGAGCGCGACGACCTCGACGACGTCGAGCTCGCCGCGCTCGCCTGCTCGTGGTCGACCGCCGCCCACATGCTGCACCGCGTCGGGCTGCAGGCGGGCCAACGGATCGCCGTGACCGGTGCGTCCGGCGGCGTCGGCACCGCGCTGGTCCCACTCGCGAAGTTGCGCGGCGCGATCGTCGTCACAATCGCTGGGCCGTCCAAGCTCGACGCCGTCGCTGCGTTGGGAGCCGATGCCGTCGTCGCTCGTGACCTGGACGACCTACACGCGGCGAGCCGCGACGCCGCCGGTGCAGCGTTCGACGTCGTCGCTGACGTGGTGGGCGGGACCGACTTCGGTCGCTGGCTCGACGTGCTCCGCCGTGGCGGCAGGTACGTGACGGCCGGCGCGATCGCCGGCCCGATCGTCGAACTCGACCTCCGTACGCTCTACCTCAACGATCTCGAGCTGATCGGCGCAACCGTCTACGAACCCGAGGTCTTCACCGATCTCGTCTCGCTGGTCAACAACGGTGCGATCCACCCAGCGGTCAGCGCCACGTTCACGCTCGACGACATCCACGCCGCCCAGGAGGCATTCGGCAGGACGGAACACGTCGGTGCGATCGTGATCACGATTCGTTGACGGGCGACGCCTTGCGCTCGCCGCTTCTGCGTGCCTCAGTCATGCCTCACGCAACGGACAACAGGGGTCAACAACGGCTACCGTCGGCAGTGCGCCGACCGCGCGAATCACCAGAACGCCGCACGTTTCCCCAGCTCACAGCACTACCGGCCGATCGAGCAACTTCCGTCTCCCAAGCTGACAACGCGGGTTCGATGCCCGCCATCCGCGCCAATGTGGTAGCCCACGATGGCCAGAATCGCCACGCGCAGCAACTGGCGAGTCCCGGGTGGGCGGTCGGTCGGGAGCCGCCCGGTCGCAGCAATCTGACGTTCGCGACGCGGGCGTCACCGCGCAGTCATCGCTCCGACTGGCCAATCCCATGACGCCACCGACAACCAGCGTCGGCACGATGCTGCCGATGATCGAGATCCGCAGCTGCAGTCCCAACAGTTGGGCGACGACGTTGATCGCGATGAGGACGAGAACGAAGACGACGAACTGACCGAGGGCGACTGTCGGTCTGCCGTCAGTCGTCTCGGATCCACCGACAACCGAGCACCGTCGGGATCTGTTCCTGCCCGCGATACTCCGGGAAGCGAGCGATCGTCTGCGCACTGGGTGCGCGCTCGGCGAGTCGATCGAGCCGCCACCCTGCATCGGCCGCTGCACTGAGCAACTCGCCCATCGGTCGGTGGAAGAGCACGACCTGCTGTTGTTCGACGATCTGCACCAGCTGTCCCGGTGAGAGGTAGTCCCCCCAACGCCAGAGGATCTCGCCGGTCGGATCGATCAGCGGCTCGGAGGTGGGCGCCGACGAGACGGGATGGTTCATCACCACCACGAGATGACCGCCAGGAACCACCGCAGCCGCGATCTCGCCGAACAGGCGACGATGATCCTCCACCATCTCCAAGGCGCCGACGCACACCGCTCGGTCGAAGGATCCGGTCCGAACCCACCCGAGGTCAGGGAGACGCGCCCGGACGACCGGTCCAGCGGTGGCAGCGATGGCCACGAGCCGGGACGAGACATCGGTCCCGATGATCGGCGGCCCGAGGTGGCGCATCACCTGACCTTCACCGCAGCCGAGGTCGATCGTGGCGCCACCCGTGCCGACGATCAGCTCGTCGACCAGGGCGAGCAGATCGGTGGAGTCGCGGGGATCGTCACCAACGGCGTCGACCCACCACTGCGCGATGTCATCCCAGGTCTCGTTCACCCGACACCCCGCCGGCAGGCCTCCGCTCTGGCCCGTTGATCGGGTCGGGAGACTCGCCATCACCGGTCATCGTGCGGAGGCTAGTGGCGCCGCAACCGACTACCGAGTCCTCGGTCGACCCGGAACGTTGCCGGGTGCCGCCATCTCGAGGGCGCAACGCGGGAAGCTCCGGCGGCTGCGTCGGCGTCGAGCCGCCGAGCGCTCCGCGTCGAGGCCCACCGGCTGACGCGGCAGATGTCAGCGGGGTGAACACGAGCACCTGCCGTGGGCGGACGACGTCGCCGACGAGACCTGGACACAGGCCCGAGGGGACGTCGCTCGAGCGACGCCGACCTCAGCGAGTAGCGCTGCCGGATGCGGCGACCAGCTGTGCAGGATCCGACGAGTTCGTGAGCGCGAGCCACTCCGGGTAGCCCATTGCTCGACCGGTGCGGAGCCCGAACGGCTCAGGACAAGGTGCGGCGGCCACCACAGCGCGCCACGACGCCCGCAGCGCGTCGGGTCGGGTCGCGGGCGGACCGAACGCCGCGAACGCGAACGTCCACGCCTGGACGACACCGACGGTGACCTCGGCGACCTCGACGTCGCATCCGGCACCGGTCACCTGCGGGTCCGACGAGAAGGCGATCTCGGTTCCGTCGATCGAGAACCGTCGTTTGACGATCGACTTGTGCACGTCGACCCACCGCTCATCGGCGCCGTCATCGACGAGACCCTCGGCGGGGCTCCACTTCCGCCACACCTCGAGCAAACCAGCAAGACCGTCGCCGAGCTCGATCCACTCGCCGAGCGACTGGCGGACCTTGAGCTCCAACGTCTCCCTGAAACGGCGTTTCACGCCGAAGTCGCAACGGCCCCCGAGCAGGTACGTGTCGCACCGCTGCTCAGCAACGCCGGTCGAGCCGGCGAACCAACCGCCGATGTCGGCAGGGAGCGGCCCGGGGACGAACCACCGCAACTCGGTGGTGTCGAGGACCGAGAGCGCGCCGGGGCCCCGCGGTTGAGTTGGCTCGAGAACCAGGGCGTCTGGAACGAGTTCCAGACTCGACCCAGCAATTGTCACGACCGACTCCCAACAGCGGACCGCACGGGTGGACCGCACGGAACGTCATCCGACATTCGTGGCGGAACGTCCATACCCGATGCTCGGCGACCCCTGCGCCAGGGCCGAATGTCAGTCGTTGCGCCGGGGCCGGCATCGCCCGGCGCGACGACGAGAGAGAGGATGTGAGACGCACACGTTTCATCGCGACAACCACTCGGTGCGCGGAGCCCATCGATGTGTGCGCAGCTCGCCGTCGTTCGTCATCGGCAAGCAGTTCTCGACCGCCCGCACCTGGGTGCAGCCCGACGCCGAGCGGGCGTCGAGGAGTGCGGGCCGACCGCGTGCGATCAGGGGTATCGCCCGGCGGACGGAGTTCGGCGCCGACGTCACGGTTTCGTCGGTGCCGGGAGGCCGCCGGCGTGTGGTGACGTTCGGCGTTCGGGCCGACGGCTCGGCGTGCCGCGAGGGGCGTTCGCGGCGAGCGCGGCGTTGGTGTACGTCTCGTCGTCGGTGACTTCGGGCCCGAACCATTCGGGGGGTCGGAACGCTGCGAGTGCGTCGTCGGATTCGAACTCGACTTCGGCCAAGATCAGACCGTCGAGGTCGTCGTGGAAGATGTCCAGTTCGACGACGGCGCCGTCCGTGGGGAGGCGGTAGCGGGTCTTGCTGATTCGCCGGCCGCGCGTCTGTTCCCATGCCGCTGCGAACTGCTCGTCGGTGAGCGACCACTCGAGTTCGGTACGCACAGCGCCTCGGCCGGCCTTCAGCGTCAGCGTTGCGCCGTCGTCGGCGGCGTCGCGGACCCGTACCGAGACCGTCCCGTCGATCGCCAGGTAACCCTGCCGCAGCGCCACGCCGGACTCCGGCAGCTGCGGAACCCGTGCGACCAGGTATTTGCGTTCACGTTCGATCACATGGGCCGGATCCCGTTGCTCGCCGCCACGGGCCGTCTGTTGCTCGTCGTGGGCGATCTCGGCGATCCCGCCGGTGGCGAGTTCGGGCCCGAGGTCGGCTGTGCACGCCCAGTACGCGCCCATCCGCCGGGTGAATGCGCCGGGCGTCTCCGCGTAGATCGTGGCGCCGAGCCGGAACGCCCGCCGACGAAGGTCGGCCTGCTGCGAACGAGCGAGGCGACGGGCGCGCTTGGCCGCCTGTTTGCCACCGAAGGCCTTCGGGTCAGCGGCGAGCCGATCGACGAGGACCGCGAGGTCATGATCGTCGCCGAGCGCCTCGGCGAGATCGTCCAAGGCACTCACTTGAGCTTCGAGCACGCTGGGTGCCGCCCGCTCGATCAGGCGGACCTGGTACCACAGGTGTTTCACGGACTTCCGCCACTCGTGCATTGTGTCGTCGGTCGGTCGGTCGCGAGCCCGGCGGAGTGCTCGGCCGCCCCGCCGGTAGGTGTCCTCGATCCCGACGCCGAGTGTGTCGAACCCGTCGTGGATCTTCCAGTGTTTGACCTGCTTCCGGCTGGACAGCAGCAACGTACGCGCTTGCGCGATGCGCGGATCGCTGCCGATCACACCGCTGGTGGCCGCATCGGCGACAGCCGCCTGCGCTGAACGCACCGCCTCGAGCTCGGCGTCGTTGGTGGCCATCTGCGTGGCCCGGAGATCGTCGAACGTCCCGAGCAGCGCATGTGCGTCACGAATCGGGGCGAGTGCGTCGGCCGCGCCACGAACATCGTCGTTGAACCGGTCGAAATCGTCGCCCAGCGCCGAGCGCACGAGCCGCGCGACCGCACGGACTTCCTTGCAGCGTTTACGGACACCATGAATGGCGTGCTCGATCTCGTCGGCGGTCGATTCGTCGAGGTCCGAGAGCATCGAGATCGCCTCGTCGAGGCGCTCGCGAGTGACCCGCCGAACCTCACGCGTCACCTTCGTGCTCTGATCCAATACGTACGCCACCGACGATCAGCTCCCGCGAGCGAGGACGATCTCATGCCGGGCGACAGGGTCGCCATCGTGGCACGAAACCGTGGCGGGAACCAATGACATCGTCAACTTCCTCCTGTCGCGACCCAGATCCGTGATGGGTCCTCGCGTTGGTTTGCGGCGCCCGAGCACAGCCTCATCCAGGCGTCGCCGATCCACCAGGTCCGAAACGCCCGTATCTCGTCGGCCGATCCCTCGCAACCACTCGAGTTCACGTCGGCATTCAACCCGCTTCGACGTTGATCCTGCCGTCCGCGATCGCGTCACGCATCGCGGCGACGCCCAGATCGTTCGGGTCGGCGTCCGCGAACGCGAACTCGGTGAGGGCACGATCGCATGGTGAGCCGTTGCCGGATCAACCGGCGAATCGACGGTCACCTGCGTTCGAGGATCGATGCGGACGGCGACCCCACCGATCGGGCGGTCGGCCACGACGCTCGGGCGGCCGGACGTGCGTGACGCGATCACAGCGATACGTCCTGATGGGAACCGCAGGTGTTGATCGCATCAGCCATCGGTGATGTCCCGGCCGTGAACGGTGAGGGCCCAGATCACCGCAACAGCGAGGAACATGATCACGATCGACCAGACCGGGTAGTACGGGAGCCAGGCGAAGCTGGCCACAGCGCTCAACCCGGCCAAGATGACCGCCACCGTCCGAGCGACGACGTTGCCGCTGAGAATGCCGAGTCCGGCGAGGACCAGCAGAACACCCAGCACCATGTGGATCCAGCCCCACGAGGTGACGTCGAACTGGAACACCCACTTCGTTCCGACGACGTAGAACTCCTCCTCGATGACGGCGACGAGTCCGGCGATGAAGTGGAAAACGCCCACCATGATCAGGAGGATGGATGCGAACATGGCGTAGCCGACCGCCCACCCACTGTGTGTGGGTTGGTCGGTCACGGGAACGGACGACTCGGTCATGTCTGCCTCCTGGCGATGGGCGCCTCGCGGGCGCAGCGTTGATCTTCTTCGATGATCGGCGCCGCGGCGTTTCCGGGCATCATCCGCTCAGGGTGATCCCGACGAAGGCGCTGCGTCGCGTCGCGGTCCGGGTACGCAGATGCGGCGAAGGTCTCCCATCACGACCCGCAGGTGGCGACAGCTACCAACTACAGGATGCCGAGTTGGGCGGCGCGCTCGACGGCGTGATCGCGATCGACCGCATCGAGTTTGACGTAGATGTGCCTCACGTGAGTCTTCAGTGTGTTGACCGAGACGTAGAGCGACGACGCCATCTCCTCGTTCGTGAGGCGTGTCGGGAGGAGTGCGAGCACCTCACGTTCGCGGACGGTCAAGGGCTCGATCAACCGCTCGTTCGACGCGACCCGTCCATCCGCGGCCCGCGCTCCGTCGATGATCGACTCGGCGAAGGGGTGCAGCGCGAGATGCACGTCGGACTTGAGGAGGCTCACGGCTCCCGGCACTTCGAGGAACGGAGTGCGGAACCCGCCCGGCTCCGCTCGTAGGAGGGCCTCGCCGAGCACTGACAATGCGTCGCGCCGTCTGCCTTCCCGAGCGAGCAGGACAGCCCGCCGTACGAGGAACTCGAGAGTGGAGCGCCGGTCAGCCTGGTGCGGTGTCCAGGCGTCGAGCACGACCGCTGCGTCCGCGAAATCGCCAGCTGCGAGCGCCAGGTCGAATCGGGCGCTCTCGCTGACCGGCGTACCGTTGGCGAACAGGTCGCGAGCCGCCAGCACGTTGCCGGTCGAGATCCGTAGACGCATGCGAAGTTCGACCTCAGCACTCACGATGAGCGGTGGTCCGAGTGCTGGCAGTGGAACCGCTTCGAGATAGGCGAGGGCTGCCGCCGGCCCATCGACGAGCGTGCGCTTGACCCCTTCCAGCCACCGGTGCGTTCCGCGTAGCGCCAACCGATTGGACTGCGCGACGGCGAGGTCAGCGAGGTGGAGGTGCTCGGCGGCAGCCGTGCATTCCAACCGGTCGAGCGACGCCAACGCCAGCGCATGGCGCGCATACGCAAGTCCGACATGACCGTCGAGTCCGTTGTGCCGAGCCAGATCCACGGCGGCGGTCGCCAGCGACTCGGCAGCGGTGACATCACCACTCCAGCCGCGTGCGAAGCCGAGCATTCCGAGCGCGTAGATCTTCCAGACCGGATATTGCATGGCGTCGAGTTCGAGCACAGCCTCGAGGTCTCCGATCGCAGCCTGCAGGTCCCCTCGATACAACGCTGCCACGCCGGGCATGAACCGACCGAACAACTCGATGGTCGACCGTCCGCCGATGCCCAGGGTATCGACCAGGTCGTGGTCGTCGGCGGTCTCCAGGAGGCGAAGCGCAGCGGATGCCGCGAGATCGACCTCGTTCGAGGAGAGGTCGTCGAGTCCGAGGAGGGCGTGGAGCGCGTGGACCGTCGCCTCCTGACCGATGGACAGGTCGCCGCGGCGGCGAATGCGCCAGTAGGTCTCCGCCGCGGCGGCCGTGTCCATGGCCGCTATCTGAGCGCCGAGGAGTTGCACACCGAGCTCGGGCGGCGATTCGCTGTGGAGGGACTCGGCCTCCGCCAGCCAACCCACGAGCGTCGCGGACTCGTTGCGCTCGTAGATCGGCCGGGCGTGTTCGACCACGAGTCGCAGCACTTCATCGACGTCACCGATCTTGAGATACTGCTCGACCGCGGCGGCGACCTCGCCGTGCTCGGCCAAGCAGGCCGCCGCACGACGTCGCAGCATGTCCTCGCGCTGCGGTTCGTGGTGTCGCAGGTTGTACAGCATGAGATCGGCGAACAGGTGGTGATAGCGGCAACGACGGCCGCCGGAGCCAACTGGCACGACGAAGACCAGTTCGTGCTCGAGATGGTTGAGCATCGCCTCGATCTCCGACGGGCTCAGGTCGTCGACGACCGCGTCGCACAGCTCGATCGACAACCACGGCAACACACTCGTCGCCATCACGAACCGACGAGTCTCATCCTCAAAGGAGTCGAGCACCTCGCGGCTCAGGTACTCCGCGACCAACACATCGCTCCCGTCGAAGTCGTCGACGAACTGGGCGGCGTCGGCCGAGTGGCGCATCGAGATGGCTGCGAGCTGGATGCCGGCTGCCCAACCCTCGGTGCGCTCGTGGAGCGTCGCGATCGTCGACTCGTCGAGCGGGACGCCGCACACGGCCTCGACGAGCGACCTCGTCTCGTCGAGGTCGAAGGCGAGATCGCTTCCCCGGACCTCGACGAGGCGACATTCGAGCCGAAGTCGATGCATCGTGAGCGGCGGGTCCCAACGGGCCGCGATGAACACGCGGAGGTTGCCGGGGAGCCGCTGGACGAACTCGTCGAGCAATGCGAGGGTCGCTCCGGCATCGGGGACGTGGGCGTCGTCGATGATCAGGACGAGGTCGTGGCCGAGTGTCTCGATCGCAACGGCGAGGCGGGCGGCGAACGCCCGTCCCGGCAGGCCGCTCCCGGCAGTGAAGAGATCGTCGAACTGGTCTGCGAACCCATCGAACCGCTGATCGATCGCAGTCACGACGGCGCGAGCCAACACCGTCGGATCGGCGCTCCGGGGGTCGACGTCGATCCTCACCGAGGCCACGTCGGTTCGAGCACGCGTCCACTCCGAGAGGAGCATCGACTTGCCCGATCCCGCTCCCGCGACGATCGTTCCGAGGCCGCCATCCGGTACCTCGTCGAGCATCCTGACGAGGCGATCGCGTCGCACGGCCGACCAGATTCGCGAGCGGGTACGCGCCGCGGCCGTCATCGAGGTTCCCCCCACACGGCATCATTCTCGCACACTGCGTGACGCATCCACGCGGTTCGTGCCGTGCCCAACGGCGAACCGCTTCGCCCTACGGGTCGCTGAGACGATGCAGTTCGAGCACGTCGAGATGGAGGTCCTGCAGCCGGTGGAGCGCGGCATGCAGCGCTGCCTGGTCGATCACATTGCCCACGAGATGGACACGCCGGCCACGAACCAGAGAGACCTCGAACCCGGGCAGCGCGGACTCGAGCATCGAACCGTGCCCTCCCGCCACGACGATCTCGTATCCGCTTCCCATCCTGGCAGCGTGTGACGAGGCGCCCGACGCCGCACGCGCCCACCAGTGAGGCTCCGGCCGGAATGGCTGTGCCGACCGCCCCGCCACGTCGGTGTCGACTCGATAGAGCAGGCCATCGTCCGCGTTGGCCGCCCGCTGATCCGTGCCGCATCCGTCGGTCGCCGTCGCGATGTAGAGCGACCGGAACCCGCGACCGGCGAACGCACACGAAGTGACCCGCGCAGCGGGCACCTCCAGCGCGGCCAACAACGAGCCGTCGGCCGCGTAGCGGCGAATGGCATGCCCTCCGTACATGGCGATCCAGATGTCGCCGTACGCGTCGACGGCGAATCCGTCGGGAGCACCATCGACGTCTTCGAACGAGAGCAGGACGCGCCGGGTACCGAGCACGCCGCGCTCGACGTCGAACGGGTACGAGTACATGAGCTGCGCCCCGCTGTCGGCCAGGTACATCGTCGTGCCGTCGGGGCTCCATCCGATGTCGCTCGGGATGACCAGGCCGTCCACCATGAGCTGGAGCCGGCCATCCCGGTCCCATCGGTAGAGCGCCCCGATCGGCGTGACCTCGTCTTCGGCCATCGAGCCCACCCAGAGCCGTCCACGCACGTCACAGGCGGCATTCTTCATGCGGGCGCCAGCCGGGGCGGCCGCGACGAGTTCCAGCGTCGAGCCGTCGGGACGGAGCAGGTGGATGCCACGTTCGAGGGCGATGATCCAGCCTTCGTCGCCCTCAACGGGCGTGATCGAGCCGGGACGACCGGGCAGATGGTACGTACACACCGGCTTCAGCCGGCCACCGCGACCGATTCGTGCCCGGTGGGCGAGACGGCGCGCCGTGTCGACCCACACCAGCTCGCTCCGCCGAGCGTCCCACCGCATCCCCTCGCCGAGACGTGCCTGGCCCGACTCGCAGGGAACGACCACGACGTCGGTGCTGCGCATCATCACATCACACGCGAGTTGGGTCCACGCACTCGCATGGCCCGATCCCGGTCACGAACTCGTCCCCACATGATGCATCGTGCGCCCCGAGCCGACCGGTGCCGTCATCCCCCCGGGGTGATCTGCGTACGACGGCCCGACGCCCGCCGACGCCGACGCCGACGAGGAGCCCCGCAGGATCACCTGGTCGCGTGCAGCCGAGGCACTGCGCATCACTCGTGGCCGAGCGCATCGTGGACAGCCAGTTCTGCTGTTCACCAAGCTGCGTTCGAGAGACCCGGTTCCTCGACCAGTTGGCGTCACGCCTCCGTCAACGATCGACCCGTCGCGAGACGAAGATCATCCGCGAAGGGTGACGATGGAAGAACTGGACCGGACCGATGCTTGGCGCATGGCCGAGAGCACACTCGACGCCGACGACACGATGCACGTCGTCCGTCCTGCCCACGCGGGCCGAGGGACGTCAGCCGCCCATGACGCGCTCCGGTCGTTCGAGCACGCGCGGCCGGCGCCGATGGGCACTTCGTCAATCTCCGAGTGCTACGGGCTCCCGATGCGACCGATATGGTCCGTGCTTGGCGCCACGAGAACCGGATGACATCGATGACTCAACAGTAATCATCTGACCACTGAGGGAGCGATCAACGTGTCGAAGAAGCACAAGTCGAAGAAGCAGAAGTCGAAGAAGCAGAAGTCGGACGAGCACGGGCTCTCCGACACACGCGACGACACGCCCGTGAAGCTGCGCCGGAAGCAGTACGAGGCCGAGCTCGAGATCCTGCAGGGCGAGCTGGTGGCGATGCAGGAATGGGTACGGGCGACCGGGGCGAAGATCTGCATCGTGTTCGAAGGCCGCGACACGGCGGGCAAGGGAGGCACGATCAAGCGGATCGTGGAACGCGTGAGCCCTCGCACGTTCCGCGTCGTGGCGCTCCCTGCGCCGAGCGAGCGCGAGAAATCGCAGATGTACATCCAGCGCTACATGGCGCACTTCCCCGCTGCCGGCGAAGTCGCGATCTTCGATCGCAGCTGGTACAACCGCGCCGGGGTCGAACCGGTGATGGGCTTCTGCACACCGGAGGAGACCGAGCACTTCTTGAAGATGGCGCCGCTCGTCGAGCGGGCAATGGTCGACTCGGGCATCATCCTCATCAAGTACTGGCTCGAGGTCAGCCCCGAGGAGCAAGCTCGGCGGTTGAAGAGCCGGGTCGATGATCCGCGGAAGGTCTGGAAGCTGTCGGGCATGGATCTCAAGTCGTACGGCCGGTGGTACGACTACTCGCGAGCTCGCGATGCGATGCTCGCGGCGACCGATACGTCGTGGGCGCCCTGGTTCATCGCCCACACCGATGACAAGAAGCGCGGGCGGTTGAACATCATCTCGCATCTGTTGAGCCAGGTGCCGTACGAGAAGATCGATCGTCCCGAGGTCAAGTTCCCGCGACGGCAATCGGCTCGCGGCTACGTCGCGCCCGAACTCCCGCTGCGTCACATTCCCGAGCCGTTCTGAGGAGCGCTGCCATGACAACACTGGACGAGACGACCGAGCCTCCCACAGGCTCGGAGACTCCGTGGTACGCACTGTCCGCAGACGACACTGCCAGACGAC
>CAWBYE010000014.1:0-32031 GCA_963792905.1 uncultured Acidimicrobiaceae bacterium | reverse complement strand
AATTCCGAGTAGAGCTGTGCCGCGAGCGTCTTATTGTGCGAAATCACCAGTGCCGGCCGCTGCACCCGGGCAATGATGTTTGCCATGGTGAAGGTCTTGCCCGAACCGGTGACGCCCAAGAGCACCTGATGCCGGCGACCTTCGAGGATGCCGGCCGTGAGGGATTCAATGGCCTGCGGTTGGTCCCCCGCCGGCTCGAACTGGACGTTCCAGTTCAAACAACACAACGTGCCTCCGTGGACCGATATCTTCCGCGACCATACCGGCATCGGCCGATGGAATCCGCAGAATGGGTATTATATGCCGACCCCGCCGGCGGGCGAGGGTGCCCGTGTCCAGCCGCAAAACCAGCCTGTTCGGCAAAGTCCCGCCAGAACTTGAACCACGGGACCGCGGTGGTTGATTGCAGCCATGGGCCGCGGATGTTACGGTGACAGGTGTAGCTTGTCCCGTTTCGTGAGGAGGTATTGCCATGTTTGCCCGTCTGGAAGGTCTTGTAAAATCCGTCCCGTTGGCGATTGCCGTTCTCGGCGCTCATGCTGCTCGGCAACCTCGGCGTCGGGGCCATCGTCGCGTCGCTCGTCGTCTCCTACGACGGAGCCGACACCAGTAGCACGGCGGACCGGTCTGCTCGTGCGTCGTGGGCTGCTCGTCCTGGCGTTCTCCAGGAGCACGACCGTCGACCGTGCGCTCGTCGCAGCTGACGCGTCCGCCTGCTCCGGGTCGACTACGGCCGGAACAGCTCTGATCGGTCGACGCTCGTCCACGTCGGCGGTGAGTACGACGTCGTCGAGCTCGCCGTTCGCGATGGCGACTGGTTGTGCGGCGGGTCGCTCGAGAACCTGCGGCTGATGGACGAGGGTGTCCTCGTGCTGGGCGTCGAACGGGCCGGTATCTTTCTCGCCGAGCTCGACAAGGACGCCGAGCTGCAGACAGGTGATGTCGTGGTCGTGTTCGGGCACGCGCGACGATCGAGGACCTCGACGACCGCCGCCAGGGCATCGGCGGCGAGCTCGCCCACGTGGATCGAGTCGTCGAACGTCGAAGCCGCAAGTCCGAGTCGGACGTCGGCGTCGCCGCCGACTGACTCGGGCACGTCCGCGGCCGACGGCCGGACCGGGTGCGGCCGAGGTTCACGCACCCGGCGTGTCACCTGATCGGGTGAGATGGGTTCGGACCGTCGAACGAGTCGGCGAGTACCGAGATGGCGGCGGTACCGTGACCCGCGTGTCCGCTACTGCGCCATCAGCTGTTCGATCGACCCGCCGGTGTGTCATGGCTCACAGCGGCGCAGACGTGCGCTGTCGCTCGTCGCCGTGCCGTCAGGCGGATGCGGCGTGATCGACCACATGATCCTCGATGGTGCGAACGCACTGATCATCGGCGGCGACGAGGGGCACCGCCTGTCGTTGCGCCGATCACTGTGTCGTGGCGGCATGTCCGTGCAGGAGGCTTCCACCGGCGCCGAGGGACTCGCCCTCGCACGCACGCAGCCCGACCTGATCGTCGTGGAGGTCCGGCTTCCCGACATCAGCGGGCTGGACGTCACGGCGGCGCTCAAAGCGGACCCGCTCACCCAGCCGATTCCCGTCATACAACGCTCGTCGGCGCCGATCGACGATTCTGCACAGGTCGAGGTTCTCACGACCGGCGCCGACGCGTTCTTGGTCGAACCGATCCAGGAGGACATGCTCATCGCAACGGCGGTGGCGCTGCTCCGCCACAGCGAGCTGTCACGTCAGCTCGAGCTGGCGTTGTCGCTCGACGTCACGGGCGTGTACGACTGGAACATCGCCACCGGCGACGTGCGGTGGAGCGACTCGCTCGAGCGCATCCACCGTCTGCCGCCCGGCGGTTTCGGAGGCACGTTCGAGGATTTCGCCGACCACGTGCACCCGGAGGATCGCGATCGTGTCCGACGCGAGTTGAGTGAGGCCGCGGAGTCGGCCGACTCCATCGACATGGCGTTCCGGTTCATGCGAGCGGACAGGTCGTTCGGGTGGATGGAGAGCCGCGGGAGGGTCTTCCGGAATCGGGATGGCCGAGCGGTCCGGTTGCTCGGACTCGCACATGACGTCAGCAGCCGAATGTTCGAACGGCAGCGGGTCGACCAACTCCGCCGGCTGGCGAGCGGCCTCACGAGCGCACGGACCACGTCGTCGGTCATGGAGACGCTTGGCGCCGAACTCGAAGGAACGAATGTCTCGGTCCAACTGGTCACCGACGACACGCCGGCCGAGGCCGACGTGTCGTTTTCCCTACGAGGTGAGCGGAGGGCGCCTCGACCTGACGCGGGCCCAAGGCGATGAGCATTCGATCACCGAGCGTCAATGCATCGCGATCGGCGAACTGGCCGGCGGTGCGGTTGACCGGGCGATGCGATACGAAGCCGAACGGTCGACACGCTATGCGTCTGCAGCGGGCACTCCTACCGACTGCGACACCAGATATCGAGAGATGGATGCTCGACGCAGAATACGTTCCTGCCTCGACCCACGACCGTCTCGGCGGCGACTTCTACGACGTGGTCGAACTGGATTCGTCCTTCGTCGTGTTCATCGGTGACGTCGCCGGCCACGGACTGTCGGCCACCCATCAGATGGGTGCGTGCCGAACGCTGCTGCGAACGCTCGTTGCTTCCCACGGCGGTCATCCAGCTGAAGCGCTCGGGGCCGCCCGTGCCCTGTTCCATGTCGTCTGCGGGACTGACGCGCCGTTCGTCACTGCGCTGGTGGCACGGTTTCCACATGCGGGCGGCCAGGTCGAGATCGCTTCGGCCGGGCACCTGGCCCCGCTACTCGGTCGATCTGCTTCGACCACGCTCGTCGATCTCAGGCCCGGCCCACCGCTCGGTGTCGGCGGTGCCGAGGCTCCGGACTCGACGGTCGTGGAGATCGCGATCGGCGACTGGATGGCCTTCTACACCGACGGTGTGTTCGAGAGTCGTTCCGTTCCGATCGACGAATCGATCCGTCGAGTGATGGCAGTGCTCCCCGACGATGTGACGGCGACCGACCTGATCGAGGCCGGCGAATCCGTCGTCGGCCTCAACCCGGATGATCGGGCGGCGCTGGTGGTCCGTCGACTCGGCTGATGGTGCACCTGCACATGGAGAGGCCGGGTTCCGGAGTTCACGTGATCCGTCACGGGTGACCGCTGCGCCGTGTGGACGATGACAGCCCTCGCCGACGGTCCACGCCGCCGACAGACCACGCGATGGGAGTCGGCCGAGGTCGGTACCGCGTCTCGCGGGTGCGACCCGCAGGTCAGCCGGGTTCGACCGAGAGGTGGGCATCGAGGCCGGACACTTCGATGAGACGGGTCACCGTGTCTCCGGGCGAGTCGAGCACCAGATCGCCACCTCGCTCACGAGCCACCTCGGTCGCCGCGATGATCACGCGCAGGCCGCTCGAATCCATGAACGACACCCCGTGCATCCCGAGGCGAACCGATTCACGTCCGGTGTCGAGACGCTCGGAGATCGCCCGATCCAGATCGGGAGCGGTGTGTGCGTCGATCTCGCCGATGAGCACGAAACCGGCGTCGTCGCGACGAATGCTGAGCTGCGATCCCAGTTCGGGCATCCCGCCACGGTAGCGGGACGCTCGGCCAGCACCTCCGCTCGTCTCGTTCAGTCACCCGGTCGGGTGACTCGCACGCACGTACGCGCGGTCGGCGGGCGACCTGGTGCGTCGAGCTCAGGGTATGTTTCGCTGACTGGTCTGCTGTTGATGCCTCTGCTTTCGCGTCAATGCGACGGCCATGATCAGCCCGATGACGGCGACGGCGATACCCAGCGAGGCCTTCGGATGTCGCCGGAGGGCGCCGAGGAACGACCGGGTTGCGACGGTCGTTCCATCGCTGACGACGGTCAACCCCTCGATAGCGAAGTCGCCGACCCCTTCGGCTGCGGCCGCGATGTCGACGTCGCCGAAGACGTCGAGGGCATCCGTTGCCGCCTCGGTGACGACGTCCGCTACTCGTGGCAGGCGGTCGATGACGGTGCGATCGGTGATGCTCATGACTCGGGACTCCCCGTTGGGTGAGGGTTTGAAACATCCGCCAGCGCGTCACCTGCTCGACCCGCTCGTTCGTCGACTCGATCCCGGCCGTCGCCGTGAAGCGGCGAAGATCGCTCGAGACGACCCGGCGGTCCTCGTGTATCGCGAGGTCGAACCCAACGTTCCGCACACCGTCGAACGGGGTCGGAAACGCTCAGGCGATCGCCTCCGCGGCGAGTTTCGTGAACGTGAGCGTGCCCTCGAGGTCGTGACAGGCGTCGGCGACCGACTCGAGGATCCTGGTCGCCAGGTCATCGAGTTCGATCCGTCCGGGACCGACCATGAACACCATCACTTCGAGCCGGTGGTGACCGGGTCGGAACGTGATCGAGATGCGGTTCGCCCCGGCGGTCTCGGCCGCCGAGGTGAACACCTCGTTGAGTGCGAGGCGGACGTCGTCGATTTCGTCGACGCTGAATCCGCAGTCCGCTCCCAGCGACGCCGAGAGCAGCCGCAGGGTTGCAGCCATGTCGACCCGTGCGGGAAGGATCAGTTCGATCGTGTTGTCAGCGGGGTGGTCGCTCATCGGGGCACCTGACAGTGTTCTGAGGAAGACGAATCGGCCCGCCGAGTCGTTGCGGGCCGATTCGTCCAAGGGTGTTGGGTTCGTGGCGGTGGTGCGGCAGGTTCAGTCGCCGGTCAATCGACGCTTCATGTCGTCGATGCCATCCTTCGCCGAGTCGGCGACCTTGTCGACGATGCGCTTCGCCTCGCCCACGTCCTGGTCGGTTTGGCCGTCGCTCTTGAGATCCTCGTCGCCCGTGATCGCACCGGCGGCTTCTTTGACTCGGCCCTTCACTTCGTCGCTGTTGGTATCGCTCATGTGGTGATCCTTCCCGTTTGTGTGGACTGCAAACCTCGGCCTCAACCGTCGATGTCGACGGCTGGGACCTGGATCTCGACGCTGCCGTCGTCATCGGCATCGGAGACGGCGAGGAAGACGAGCGCGGCCGCGAGGGCGGCGATGGTCGCTGTGAGGAAGCCGGCGACGAACGGGCCGATCCGGCTCGTCTTCTGCGGTTCGATCTCGTAGATGCGCTCGACGCGAAGCTGACTCGCCGGCTCCACGCCGCTGTCCGTTGATGTCTCGTGCGGGGTGTTCCGAGTGTCGTTGGTCATGTCATCGACGTACCCGACGTCGCCCGGCCCGAAACCCGATCACCCTCAACACGCATGACCAGCACGCATGACCAGCACGCATGACCCGGTTCGTCGGAACGCTTCGGGGCCGACCGCGCGCCGACGCGGATTCGAACGCAGCGGAAGCGGGTAGACCCGGTTCATGTCCGGCTTCCGACGTCTCGGTGCGCCCTCATGGGCGTGACCAGCCCCGTTCCCGCGCAGACCGACGCCACGGCATCGTCAGCCGGGTTGGATGCCGCCGACTGGGTGCAGGCAGGGGCCGTGCTCGTGCTCGGTGTCCTTTTGGCAGTACTGGCGGCTTGGCTGGTGCGCCGATCCGTTCGCCGGTACAACGAGATGATCGCGAAACTCGCCGGTCGTGTGGCGGGTGCCACCATCATCGTCGTGGCCCTGATCTACGGGTTGAGCGCGATCGGTGTTGCGGTCGGACCACTCCTCGGCGCCCTCGGCGTGACCGGATTCGCCGTCGCGTTTGCACTGCAGGACATCTTGAGAAACCTGCTCGCCGGTGTGCTCATCCAGGTGAGGCGTCCTTTCGAGATCGGGCACCTCGTCGTCCTCAACGACCATCTCGGTCGTGTCCGCGATGTGACGCTACGCACGGTGATCATGGACGCCGTCGACGGCGAGCAGGTCATCATCCCCTGCCACGACGTCATCTCCAATGCGATCGAGAACTGGTCGGCAAACGACAACCAGCGTCGGAGCGCGGTGGTCATCGGTGTCCCCTACGACGCAGACCTCGACGCCATCATCGGCGAACTGATCGAGGCGATGCGGGACGTCGAGGGTGCGCTTGCCGGTCGGGAACCGATGGTCGTCGTCGACGAATTCGGCGGGAGCAGCGTCAACCTGCGCCTGCTCGTGTGGCACGACGTCGAGGCGACCCACTTCCTCGAGTTCAGGAGTCGGGTTGCGATCGCCGCAAAACGCTGCGTCAACGACAATGGATTGACCGTCCCGTTCCCGACGACAACGCTCGACGTGCCCGACGGGTCACCTCTCCTGGCCAACGACGTGCCAACACCTTCCGCCTGACGGACGACGCTCGACTCGAGGTCGCGACGCGGCTCTCGCAGTCGTCGCTCTCTTCGGGCGGCGTGATCGATGCCCTCTTCCCGGACATCTCCGAGGCCGACAGGGCCGAAATCGTCGAGATCGTCCTGCCGCTCTCGTCGTCAACGGCACTGTTCGAGTTCATCGACGTACTCGAGGTGGACGTCGAATGCGGCGAACACCTGGCGGCCCGTGCTGTCAGGTCACTGATCGAAGTGCACCGCTGACCGGACCAGACAGACGGCGCGACACGACTCGGCACAGAGTGCGGCCGCTCCCGTCGCTGCCCCGGCCCACCCTGCGCGTCCCGGAATTTTGGGACGCATCATCTCACGTCGGTGCCACCTGCCGAGGGTTCGTGGCGTACTCCATCGGGGAAGGTGTTGCTGGACGTGCCACTAGTTCAACGCATCCGCGGCGGTCGTGATCGTTCTGGTGGCGAGGCGCTCGGTGAAGCCGGCGGCGATGGCAACTCCGAGGATTGCGGTCGAGTCGATCGTCACCGACTCGCCGAGGGCGGACTGGAGGACCACGATGACGACGGTCGCGCCCATCGCGCCGACGATCGGGCGCATGCCCATCAGCGTGTAGCTCACGCGGCAGTTCGGGGATGCTCACCTTCTCGTTGCGGTTCCCCAATTCGGTGGCGGAGCTGAGGAACGCACCGATCGTGCCGAACGTCATCACGACGAGCAGGTACCGCCAGCTCGACAGCGGAGAGTCTTCGGTGATGAGGATGCTGGGCACCCACTCGAGCGCGACCAACGCCACCAGGATGCCGAGAACGACAGCGATCGCGACCGATGTGCTGATGACGGCGCGTCGCAGGATCCGGAATTTGTGGTACACGTTGTCCGAGTGCACGTCGAGCATCTGCTTCGCTGTGATCAGTCTGGTCCGGAGGTCGTGGACGAGCGGGGCGGCATCGTCAGCATCTCGCTCTGCAGCCGGCGTCTCTGCTGACGTCTGGCCGTCGACCTCGGTGGCCTGGCCGGCTGCGGGGGAGGTGCCTGGCGCCTCGATCGCCGGTGAGGGAGTCCGCGTCTTGATCGTCCGTTCGACGGTGAGTCCACCGGTGATGATGCCCACGCTGTCGAGCAACTCGTCGGGGAGGAGATCGGTGACCGAGTCCTGCCTCCACCCCGACAGTTTCGCGTCGGCTTCGTTGCGCACGATTCTGGCCTCGGCAACCAACTCGGAGGGCTCGAACGATCGGACCATTTCCCGATGAGCCGACTTCAACGCCGACCAGGCCGCTTCGAGCTTGTGAGCCTCTCGGTGGTGTGTCGCGTTGTCGACCTCGGCTCGGGCCGCGTCGCACCACGGGCTCTCACCGTTGCCGCACCGACGATCGAGCTCGGTTCGGGTGACGTCGAACGCACCGTCGAAGCGTTGCACCTCCTCGACGGTGACACCGGCCATCAATCGTCGAAACCAATGTGGTCCGTACATCGTCGTTCCCCCTGGCGGCTGCGGGCGTTCGTGACTGAAGCGCCCGCCGCCAGAGTAACTTCCGATGGTGATGGGGTTGAGCGAGTTCTTCCGAGCGGGGGTCGGAGTGGTGGTGATCGACCGCGATGGGCGTGTGCTCGCTCTGGAGCGCAGCGATGTGCCGGGTGGCTGGCAACTGCCGCAGGGCGGGATCGACCCTGGCGAGGAGCCGATCCACGCTGCCGCTCGGGAGCTCGAGGAAGAGACCGGGATCGGTTGGAGCTCAGTAGAGGTGCTCGGCGAACATCCGTCGTGGCTCGCCTACGAACTGCCCCCGTCGCATCAGAGTCCGAAGACCGGTCGCGGTCAGGTCCATCGCTGGTTTCTGGTGCGGTTCACCGGTGTGGACGACGACATCGATCTGAACAGGTCGGGGGGCGGCAGGGAGTTCTCACGATGGAGGTGGATGCCGATCAGCGAGCTCTCGACACTGACGTGGGAGATCCGACGACCGATCTATCGAACGCTCGCGGCGCACTGGGCGGGATCGCTCGCCTGATGTCTGCCGCAAGCTGGCCGTCAGCCCGGTGACCTCGCCGGCAGGCTGCGGTCTACGGGTGCGATACACCTCGTGCCCCGCTTCGAAGATCTGAGGCACGAGAGAGTTCGACAACGTCGAGGGCAGACCGGCCAACTCGGGCTTTCGACGCGCGGCTTGCCGACGGGAACCGGATCGACGGCGCTCCGGGTCGCCTCAGCTGCTGTCGTCGGACCTCGGTGATCGGACCTCGGCCGCCAGTGCGGCGAGGCGCTGCTCGAGCGCGGTTGCCGACTCCCTGCCGTAGATCGTCGACGAACCCTCGTACCTCTGCTCGAGGTACTCCTCCGGGCTGACCCAGTAGCCGGCGTAGTCGCCGGCGAAACCGATCACCGACGCCGACGCCGTCTCGGCCGACCGACGAACCGCCTCCTCGATGCGCCATCCCGTGATCGTCGTCGGCTCGCCGGGCACGGTCGCGAATGCGTGATCGCCGACGCGGACCACGTGGATCGGCAGCCGACGCGGCGCGATCAGCTTCATGAGCAAGGTGACCGGAAGAGGCACCCATGTGATGGCGTGGGCGATGCTGATCTTCGGGCCCTGTCCGTGACCTATCGGCCGTCGTTTCGAGCGCTTGGCTCGATACGGCGGAGAGCCCACGCCGGCCGACAGCTCCTCCCACCGGTCGGACGGACCGTCGACGCCGCCCCCCGCCGTCGCCATCCCGAACAACGGGCTCGGCAGTCCGGTGCGGGTCGGCTCCCAGATCTCGTGGGCCACAGCGAGTGAGAACGGCGCCGGCCGCGCCGAGGGCAGGATCGACACGAGCGCCTCGCCGAGGCGCGTCCCGACCGTCTCGGCGAGCTCGCGACCCTGCGCCGTGGGCCGCTGGTCGTCCTCGCGGACACGTCCCCGTTCATCGAGCGGCAGCGGCGAGATGTCGCCGCTCGCACCTCCGCCGAAGCCGACGACCGTTCCCTCGACCGCCCGCTGGACATGCTCGCGAGCGACCCCGAAGAGATCGGCGCCGAACGTCGGCCATGTCGGTCCGAGCGACGTGCCGTGGACCGCATGCCACGCGAGCACACAGCGTTGTGACCCGTCGTCGGACGCCGCCACCAACGCCGTCACCCGCGGATCGCGGAGGCGGTCGGCCTCGTGTCGCTCACCGGCGAGATCGGCACCTGGTCCTGCGGTGGCGAACTCTGACCGGACCTCGTCCTCGTAGTGCGACCAGGCCGGCACGGCCCGGTTGCTGGCCGTCCCGAGCGCAGGGCCTCGAACGACGTCCACACCTCCCGGTGCCAACGAACCGATCGCCTGGGTGACTGCGTCTCGGATCAGCACCCCGAGTCGCCGTCCGCTCGACGCCATGGTGGTCGGCCGGGCGCTCGCGAAGAGCGTGTACAGCGCGCTGTAGCGCTGACCGGGCCCGGCATGGGTGTGTGTCCCGCACACGACGACCCGAGCGCCGTCGAGTCCCGATGCTTCGACCGCCGCTCGCCACAGGTGTCGACCGCCACAGTGGAGATCGGCATTGACGAACACCGCCCGGTTGCCGACGCCGTCGTCGAGTGCGAGCGCAGTCGCGAACAGCTCCTGGTCGGGCGAGTCGGGCCCCCGCACCTGCTTGGGCCCCGGCGGACCCCACCCGGTGACGGCCCCGGCCTCGTCCGGTGTGAGCCGAACACGTCCCATCCCGATCCTGCAGTTGCCCATCGTGCCTCCGAATCGGACTCTAGGAGACCACTGTGCGGCGAGGCGGTCCATTCGGTCGGGGCAGCGGCCGGCGGCACCGATGCGGCGCCCACTGCTGAGCAGACCGGAGTCGCGGCGACGGAGGGCTGACCAGTTCGCGGGCGCGTTGGCGTACTGTCGTCGAGATGGATGGGTCGATCACGATCGACGACCCAGAGGATTCCCGGGTCGCCGAGTTTCGTTCTGCCAACGACCAGGCGGCGCGACGAACGATGGAGGGCGACGAGTACTTCCTGTCCGAAGGGTGGATGTCGATCGAGCGGCTGATCGATTCGGGGCATGTGTTCCGGTCGGTGCTGCTGTCGCCGTCGCGGGTGAACCGATTTCGGCCGTTCCTCGACCGGCCCGAACTCGACGGCGTGCCGGTGTACGTGGCCGACGGAGCGGTGATGAACGCCATCGTCGGGTTCAACCTGCCACGCGGTGTTCTCGTGTCGGCGTGTCGCCAACCGTTGGAGTCGGTCGACCAGCTCGCGGCGACGAGCAACCGACTGATCGTGCTGGAGGCCCTCAACGACAACGAGAATGTCGGCGCCATCGCTCGCGCCGCTCGGGCGTTCGAGGTCGACGGCATCGTGCTCAGCCCGTCCTGCACCGATCCGTACCAGCGGCGAACGGTTCGGGTGAGCATGGGCGAGATACTGCACATGCGTATCGCCCGGGCCACACCCGCTGAGTGGCCGGGAGCACTCGACAGGTTGCGCGCGGCGGGTTTCGAATCGTGGGCGATGACCCCAGCCGACGAGGCCGAGGAGTTGTGGAGTCTGGAGGCGCCGGAGCGGTTGGCGATCGTGCTCGGCGCTGAGGGCCCCGGCTTGACCGACGCTGTCATGGAGCGAGCGACGAAGCGGGTCCGGATTCCGATCAGCCCCCTGATGAATTCGCTCAATGTCGGCCACGCCGCGGCGATCACGCTCGCGGCGGTCTCGCGCCGCCTCCACGAATGACCGGTTCACCCCTGACCGACAACAACGATCGGCGCCCGAACACCTCGCTGCGGCGGTGCACGTCGAGCGGTCGAACCCGGCCGTCGGGATTCTGGCGTGCTGTGGGACGCCGACCTCACGACCGGCGTCGGTCGACGCGGGCAGGCCCTCGGGCGCCCGCATCCCCCACGGCCGGGTTCGCTGTGCCAACATCACTCCGGTGAGACCGGCCTGTGCTCCGCCATGCTGAAGTCACTCGGTGCGACGATGGCCCAGGTGACGCAGCGGCTCCGAACGGGCGACATGCCGAGCGAGTCGGGGCGCCACGACCGAGCGCAACACGTCGCTCGACGCGCCGAGCGGCGGCGGCGATTGAAGACGATGGTGACGCTGACCGTCGTCTTCGTGGTCATGGTCGCCGTGTTCAGCTCGGTGTTCCACGAGTTGATGAATCGAGAGGGCCGTTCCTACTCGTGGCCGACCAGCGTCTACTGGACGTTGACGACGATGACGACGCTCGGGTTCGGCGACATCACGTTCGAGTCGGACGCCGGTCGCATCTTCTCGGTCGTCGTCCTGCTCGCAGGGTCGACGTTCCTGTTGGTGATGCTCCCGTTCGTGTTCATCCAGTTCGTGTTCATCCCGTGGATGAACGAGCGTGAGCGTCGGCGTGCGCCCCGGGCTCTCGCGCCGTCGACCTCCGACCACGTGATCCTCACCGCGCTCGGGCCGGTCGAGGAGGATCTGATCGAGAAGGCCGACCAAGCCGAGGTGCCCTACGTCATCATCGTCGACGACGTGGAACTGGCGGGTCGCCTGCACGACGAGGGTCGCACCGTGATGGTCGGCGCGCTCGATGACCCGCTCACCTATCACAACGCCCGTGTGGGGCAGGCGGCGATGGTGGTGGCCACCCAGGACGACCAGACCAACACCAACATCGCATTCACCGTCAGGGAGATCGCGCCGCAGGTCGAGATCGTGGCCAGCGCCAACTCGCCGGCGTCGGTCGACATCTTGGAGATCGCCGGCACCGATCACGTCGTCCAGCTCGGTGAGGTCCTCGGCGCGGCAATGGCGGCCCGCACGCTCGGACTGGGTGGGCAGAGCCATGTGATCGGCAGTTTTGCCGGACTTCAGATCGCCGAGGCGGGCGCGATCGGCACCGATCTCGTCGACCGCACGCTTGCGGAGACCCGTTTGCGGGAGCGGTTCGGGGTCGGGCTCATCGGGGTGTGGGATCGGGGAGCGTTCGCGATCGCCACGGCCGACACTCGCCTCCGCGACTCGTCGATGCTGCTGCTCGCCGGTACCACCGACCAGCTTGCAGCGTTCGACGGTGCGTATGCGACCGACTCGCCGACTGCGAAGAACGCTCTGATCATCGGCGGCGGGCGCGTCGGTCGGGCGGTCGGGCACGCGTTCGCCGCCGAGAGCATCGAGTTCGCGATCGTCGAACAGCTGCCTGAGCGACGTCGCGAGGGCGTGCGGTACGTGCTCGGCGACGCTGCCGACCGATCGGTGCTCGAGGAGGCCGGGATCAGCGATGCCGGAGCCGTGCTGATCACCACGCACGACGACAACGTCAACGTGTACCTGACCCGTTACTGCCGCGGGCTGCGTCCGGACGCTCGGATCGTGTCCCGGTCGCGGCTCGACCGCAACGTGTCGACGCTGTATCGGGCGGGAGCCGATGCCGTGCTGTCGTACGCCGGCACCGGGTCGGCGGTGATCTGGAACCATTTCCGAGGCGACGAGACGCTGCTCGTCGCCCACGGTCTCAACGTGTTCCGCACGCCGATCCCGCGCGAGCTCGCGGGGGCGACGCTGGCCGAGGCGCACGTCTACCGTCGCACCCAGTGCAACGTCGTGGCGGTCGAAATCGCCGGTTCGATCCAGGGGAACCCCGACGCCCACGCTCCCCTGCCGGCCGAAGGGGAGCTGGTCCTGGTCGGGACCGATCTCGCCGAAGCCCGCTTCTCCGAGGTGTTTCCCCATGCACGACGCCGACCGTTGTTCCACCGGGTCCGGCGCTGACGGCTGATCGCCGGCCGCGGACCTGACCGACATCGCGCGGCCGTGCGAGCCCTGTCGACGAGGTTGCCCGATGACGGCTGGTTCCCACGGCCGATCCGCATGCGCAGGGCGCTTGCCCGCCCTCGACCGAGCCGGAGACCGTCCGCGAACTCGGCACGGTTGCTGCTCGATGGAGGCGCCCGTGTTGCCTTTGGCTCGTCGGGGTTGCACACTCGTTTCCCGTGCGCATCGCGATTCCGAAGGAACAACCCGGCGAACGACGCATTGCGATGACTCCTCAGGTCGCCGGCCGGCTGCTGGCGAATGGACACGACGTCGTCGTCGAGTCGGGTCTGGGGGAAGCGTTGGGGTTCAGCGATGACTCCTATCAGGACGAGGGGGCCAGCGTCAGCGCCAACCCATGCGACGATGCCGAACTCATCTTGGTGGTGGGCCCTCCGATGGCCGAACGCGCCGCACACTTCCCTGAGGGGGCGGTGCTCGCTGGATTCCTCGATCCGTTCTCGTCGGCCGAGTTGGTCACCATGCTCGCGGATCGTCGGATCACGGCCTTCGCCATGGAGGCCATCCCGCGAACCACGCTCGCTCAGAGTATGGACGCCCAATCATCGCAGGCGACGGCTGCCGGGTACCACGCCGTCCTCCTCGCCGCTTCCGCGACGCCACGCGTCTTCCCCATGATGATCACGGCGGCGGGCACGATTCCGCCGGTCAAGTTGCTCGTGCTCGGTGCGGGTGTCGCGGGGTTGCAGGCAATCGCCACCGCACGTCGACTCGGCGCGGTCGTCTCGGCGTACGACATTCGTCCGCAGGTGAAGGAGCAGATCGAGAGCCTCGGTGCCAAGTTCATCGCCGCGCCGGTCGACGAGTCGGCGGCGGCTGCATCGGGGCATGCGACCGAGGTCGCCGACGAGACGCAAGTTCGCCAGCAGTTCGCGCTGTCGGAATGCGTCGCCGACTCAGACGTCGTGATCACGACCGCCCAAGTCCCCGGGCGCACCGCGCCGATGCTCATCTCGCGAGAGATGGTCGACCAGATGCGACCGGGATCGGTGATCGTCGACATGGCGGCTTCCAGCGGCGGCAACTGCGAACTGACGCAAGCCGGGCAAGATGTCGTCCATCGACACGTGCTCGTGATGGGACCGGTCGATCTGGCCGGACGGGTGGCTGTCGATGCCAGCCAGATGTATGCACGGAATCTCGCTGCGTTCATCGACGGCATCACCGACGATGACGCAAACCTCCTCTTCGACTTCGACAACGAGATCGTCTCAGAAGCGTGTATCACCCACGACGGCCACGTCACGCACCCGGTCACCCGCCGCGCATTGAACCTGGATCCTGACCGATGAGCAGCCTCGTGGTCGGAGTCACCGTGTTCGTCCTCGCCTCCTTCGTTGGCTTCGAGATCATCAGCAAGGTCCCGCCGACCTTGCACACGCCACTGATGTCGGGAGCCAACGCCATCTCCGGCATCACCATCATCGGTGCGATCTCGGCAGCCGGCCTCGGCAACGAAACACTCGCCCAGGTCCTCGGTTTCCTTGCGGTCGTCTTGGCGACCCTCAACGTCGTGGGTGGCTTCCTGGTCACCGACCGCATGCTGGAGATGTTCAAGAGCAAGTCCGATCGGAAGAAGCGCTCCGATGGTTGATCTGCTCTATCTCGCGTCGGCGGTCGCGTTCATTGTCGGATTGAAGCTGCTGGGGAGTCCCAAGACCGCGCGATCCGGGAACCGGATCGCCGCCGGGGGGATGCTCGGAGCGATCGTCATCACCCTCGTCTCCGAGGACATCGTCAACTGGCCGACGATCGTGGCGGGTCTCGTGGTCGGCGCCGGGCTCGGCGCGTTCTTCGCAATCCGGGTGCAGATGACGTCGATGCCACAGATGGTGGCTGCGTTCAACGGGTTCGGAGGGCTCGCCTCGGCGTTGGTCGCGGCGGTGGCGGTGGTCGAGGCCGACCTCGACTCGATCGCTGCGGAGACCGACGTCTCGATCCTGGTATCGATAGTGGTCGGGTCGATCACGTTCACGGGGAGCTTCGTTGCGTTCGCAAAGCTCCAGGGCCTGCTACCCGGACGCCCGCTCAACTTCCCGGGCCAGAACCTCGTGAACGCACTGTTCCTCGCCACGGCGATCGGCGCCGCGATCTGGGGGGCGATCGCAGCGGAGGCCGCCGGCTTCTGGATCGTTGCTGGCATCGCACTTGCCGTCGGAGTTCTCGGCGTGATCCCGATCGGCGGAGGTGACATGCCGGTGGTCATCTCCCTCCTCAACTCGTGCTCCGGCCTCGCCGCCGCAGCCGCCGGCTTCGCCATCGAGAGCAACGCATTGATCATCGGTGGCGCACTGGTCGGGGCGGCAGGACTGATCCTCACCATCCAGATGACCGAGGCGATGAACCGCTCGTTGGCCAGTGTCCTCTTCGCCGGATTCGGGTCCGGCGAGGGCGGCGCCGGAATGGCGACGACCGGTGACAAGCCGGTGACCCGGGCCACCGCCGAGGATGTGGCGATCGCGCTGCGCTATGCGGGCTCCGTGATGATCGTGCCCGGTTACGGGCTGGCTGTTGCCCAGGCGCAGCACGCGCTGCGCGACCTCGCCGAGGCGCTCGAGGAACAAGGCGTCGCGGCCCACTACGCGATCCACCCCGTCGCCGGCCGGATGCCGGGTCATATGAACGTACTACTCGCCGAGGCCGATGTTCCCTACGAACAACTCCTCGACCTCGAGCAGGCGAACCCCCGGTTCGCTCGTACCGATGTCGTGTTGATCCTCGGTGCCAACGATGTCGTGAACACCTCAGCGCGGGATGATCCGGGATCACCGATCTACGGAATGCCGATCCTGAACGTTGATCAGGCCGAGCGTGTCATCGTCGTCAAGCGAAGCCTGTCGCCGGGGTTCGCCGGCATCGACAACCCGCTCTTCTACGACGTGAAGACCTCGATGCTCTTCGCCGATGCGAAGGCTGCGCTCGAGGATTCCCTCACGGCGCTCAAGTCGTTGTAGCTGCCAGTGCGAGTTGGCGGCCACACACGGTCTCGGGGTCGGCGAGGACTGCGTTTCGTACGGCAAACCGGGCCAGGCCATCGGCGCCCGGGCATCGTTACGGTTGAGCGCAGGTGATCTCGTCGATGTTCTCGAGGCGGGAGGAACCGACCGACACGAAGTAGACCTCGCCCTCGTTGCACGGATCCACGAAGACGTACAGGTCGGCGTTGCCGCCGAGATAGAGCACCTCGCGGGTCGAACCGTCGCCGCCGACGTCGGTGTGGACCACGGGCTGGGCGCGAAAGCCGATCACGCGGTGCATCAACACGCCGTTGACGCCACGGCGGTCGAAACCGGGCCCGCGCAGCAGCGCCTCACCGCCGAGGACGAACAGCAACGCGAACCCGAGGACGACTCCGCCGATCGCAAATCGACGAACGTCGATCGGTCGTAGCCGAAGCACGCGCGGCAATTCCGATTGAAGATCGAGGATCGCTCCGATCAGCGCAATCGATACCGCCGGTCCGATCAAGAGGACGAGCACGAGATCGGCGAACACCAAGAGGAAGGCGCCGATCCCCAGGACGCCCACCGCGAGCGCGCTTCGCACGAGCCAACGACGACCGAGCGGGCCCCCGTCGGCCGAACGGCGCTCGGCTCGGGCTTGGATCTCTTCGGTCCAGGTCCCGATGAAGAGGAACGGCCCGAAGAATCCGATGAACGTGAGGAGAGAGAACACGACGTCGACGACGCGTGAACCAGGGTCGATCGCGAGGTCGACCGGCCGGACACCGATCTGGCCCAGATAGCGCCGCCACAGCAGCGAGAGCAGCCCGGCCAGCACACCAGCGAGCGGGATGAGTCCGAGAACGACGGTGGTCAACCGTGACCGACGGTCCGTGGAGGTGACATCGAGGTCGTCGGCGACCTCCCGCAGGACGTCGATGACATGCTCGGGCCTGAACCACGAGCCGTCGGCGCAGAGTGTCTTGATCGCGTCGACCGCCTCGCCGGGCTCGAGGTCGATGTCGATGAAGCCTCCGGCCCCGGCTCGCACCGCACGCGCGACCTCCTGCACGGGTGGGGGATCGGGCGTGAGGGCGAGCACATGGATCGTCGGGTCGTCGGTCCGGATCTGCTCGATGATCGAGGTGGCCGCCCCGCCCGGCAGTCCCGTGTCGACCACGACGAGATGTGGACGCGTCTCCACGACTGCGTCCGCAACTCGGTCGGGTCGCCGCACCAGGCCGACTGCGGTGATGCCAGGGGCGCTGTCCAGACCGAGGTCGACGCTGCGCAGTGGGTGACGCGCGACGACGAGGACGCGAATGACGTCGTCAGCGGGATGGGGCATCGAAGGGTCCACGCGTGCGTCCTGAGACCAGCGATCAGACCGTCGACGAGGCCGATGTGTCGGCGACGGGGCCGAGGACGTCATTCGGTACTCGCACCACGGCGATCATGACTCCGTTGTGAGCACGCGCACCCTTCGCGAGCGGCGTGTCTCTGAGGGTCTGCGTGCTGGCTGCTCCCGGAATCATCTGTGCATCGTCTCCTCATGCGTTGCCTCGGGCAGCGCGATCGCGAATGATCTCAGCGTACGGAATTCCCCCGGCACGATCCCACTCGCCGATCGACTGGAGGGGCCGACCGTGAGTGGGTCGGAGCCCCTCGGGTCGCCCGCGGCGCCGTTCGACGCCTGCGGATCAGCCGGAAGCATCCGCGCTTGCTGGTCGGCCTGCAGACGATCATGCCGTTGCGTCGTGTCGAGCCCGTGTCCATCGCAACGAGGACGTGCTCGTCGTCGAGCGCCACGACGCCCTCCGGCTTCTTCGTTTTCTTCGGCAGGCGCCACAGTTCGTCGAAGTCGCGAATCGTGTCATCGGAGCGCCGCAGCGGAGTGTCCAGTGACAAACGTGCGACCGCGGACGACTTGTCGCTCAGGAGCCACAGCGATTGATCGCGGCCGACCGCGAGCGCGCTGATGTCGCGGAGCGCGTCCTTGGCCTGCCCGCGTAGCCGCCACACTGACATCGCTTCGTACTCGACCTCGCCGGTCGGCGTCTCCCAGCTCTCGCCCGGCGCGAGGAAGTCGCTTCGACTCAACCCGCCCGCTCCCACTCCCGCCGACGCGAACTCGACGAGTGCGCGTGGTCGCTTCTCCTTCGCGACGAGGAGACGGCCGTTCCGAAGCAGTACGAGCCCCTCGCCGCGAGACGACGGGTCATCCCACCGCCCGGCGAGCGGGGACCCCGAAGGTGCCGTCAGCGTGATCTGTGCGAGGAGCGCTCGCTGCTCGGTGTCGGCCACGAGCACGACCGGCGGATCTTCGCGCATCAGCGCGACGAGGCAACCACCATCGACGGCGATGGCCTCCAGTTGGCTGTTGTCTGCAGGCAAGGGCCAACCCGGGACGACCGACAGATCGATCGTCTGCCAGTCGCCGAGTCCGCTCACTGGCGAGTAGGTGGAGGCGGCAAGGTGGGCGGACCGGTCCCCGACCGCGAGAACGCGGAGTGCGTCGTCAGTTCGCCGTGCTGCCAGCCCGGATGCCTCCACCACCGGCAGGTCGATGAACCGCGACCGCACGAGCCGAGGTGGTTTGCGGGTCATCGACATTCCAGATGTCGCTCGCGGGTGGTCATGCAGCAGATGGAAGCTTCAGCCAGGACAACGTGCGAGTCACCGAGGCGGCGCCGATCAGGCGTCGATGATTGGCCCGGGCCTGCAACAGCTCTGGAGTACGGGCGTCGGGCGATCCCCGTCGCGCAGCGGTCGAGCTGAGGAGACGAAGTGTTCACCATCGAGAACGCTACGCCTACGCAACGGACTCGCGGCTCATCCTCGTGAGCGACGTCGCTACGGACGTCGACCCGGAGTGGGAAGACGTTCGAAGTCGGGGTTCGCGCATCGCCGCCGCAGGCCTCCTGTTTGCGATCCCTTCGTCGTCGGCTGGCTGATGCTGCTGCGGAGTCCGGCACTCAGCGCCTCGGATCAGGAGCTGATCGAGTACTACAGCGTCTCGGTCGGATCGCCGGCTGTCTCGGATCGCCGGCCTGTACGTCGTGCCATGTGCTGCGATCGCCTTCATCTGGTTCATGGCGGCGCTTCGGGTGCGACGTCCCCGGCAACGGTGGCCGCGAGAACGTGTTGCTCTCGACGGCGCATCTCACGGCCGGGGTCCTGTTCGTCGCGGCGCTGTTCCTCATCGGTTCGGTCGAATTGGCGACGGTCTGGATGGTGGGCACTTCCGACCGTGGAGCGGTCGACGTCGCTGCGGTCGGGGCGATGGCGGCGCTCGGGACCGCGTTCTCCCAAATGGTCGGACTCCGCCCCGCTGCGGTCTTCATCGCGATCAGCACGACCCGGGCGTCGAGATCGGGGTTGTTCCCGCGTTGGTACTCCCGCACCAGTCTTGCGATCGCGGTCGTGCTGTTGCTCGCTTCGACGAGGAATCAGGGCGTCGTCACGCTGATGCCGATCTGGCTCGCCGGTTCCAGCGTGCTGATCCTGATCAGACCGCGGTTGCTCGTCCTGGAGGAGGGCGCGTGACGATCGGAGCATCGAGGCAATCGTGTGATGTCCGTCGGCGACGTGGGGATGCCGGCAGCGGCCCGATTCATCCGCTGTAGGTGACGACCACGGTGTGGACAGCATCACTCGCGTGTACCGAGACGCAATCGTCGCCCTCGCTGCGTGGCGCGGTTTCGGTCCACGCCGCGACCGATCGTCGCGACGTGGACCGGTCCGGTCACTGGGCGAGCAGCTTGGCCTTCTGGGCCGCAAACTCGGCCTCGGTCAATGCGCCGTTGGTCTGCAGCTCGGCGAGCTTGGCCAGCTCGTCGGCGGCTCCCGCGCCGCCGGTGGTCGGGCGAACGTACGCCTGGAAATCGGTGTCGCGTTGTTGTGCCGCAGCGACATCGCGTTTGCTCATGGCCTGTCCGTAGACGATGACGTAGACGAACACGCCGAGGAACGGCACCACGATCATGAAGATCGACCAGAGCGCCTTTGCCCAGCCACTCATTTCCTGGGTTCGGGAGATGTCTCCGAAAACGCGGAACAGCAGGAACAGCCACGCGACCCACAGAAAGAAGATCATCGTGGACCAGAACACGCCCAGAATCGGATCGTCGTACGCGAGCAAGCGCGCCCCTGAGTAGTCGGTTCGAAATGTCGATCGGTTGAAATCAGATCCGCGGAGGCACCGTACGAGTGAGAATCTCGACGCCAGACCTCAACGGTGGTTGCCACCTACGCGTCCACTCAACGTCTCGGCGTCACCGCAGTGGATGATTGTGCCGGGCCGACGACCACCATCGACCGTTCGCCACCCGAGAACCGTCCGCGGGTGGACGCGGGAGGCGAATCATCCCGCGGGGATGACGATTCCGCGTGCCGCACTGCGCGACGATCAGATCGGTCGAAGATGTGTTCGGAATCGACCTGAGTTCCCGCAGAGGGGCGAGGTGTCCATGACCGGCCCTCACCGACATCCATGAGAAGAGGCAAGGAGCGATATGACCGACGTGTCACTGAACGAACTGGGCCCCGTCGACTATCTGGTCGTCGAGTTCCCGGCCGGCACCACCAACTTCACGGGCGAGATGGCGCGAGAACTCGTGGCGCTGGTCGACTCGGGTACCATCCGCGTGATCGACGTGATGATCCTCGTCAAGAACGACGACGGCAGCGTCGATGTGATCGAACTCTCCGACGTCGACGAACTCGATGAACTTCGTGCGATCGAGGCAGAACTCGCGGAACTCCTCGCGGAGGAGGACGTGGCCCACCTGGCGGCCGCGATGGCGCCAGGCTCGACTGCCGGGGTGTTGATCTGGGAGAACCTGTGGGCGGCTCCGTTCGCCTCTGCCGCACGCCGCTCGGGCGGCCAACTGATCGCCGACGGTCGGATTCCGATCCAGGCGATCATCGCCGCCATCGAAGCCGACGAAGCCCTCACCGACGAAGCCCTCACCGAAGGAGTCTGAGATGCCCATGAGACCCTCACGCCGTGGACGAGCCGGAGTCGTCGGCGGTCCCGTTGCGAGAACCGCCGTCGTCGCAGCCGCAGTGAAACCCGGCCCGTCGCCGGTCGCGAAGACCGCCGTCGTCGCAGCCGCAGTGACACCCGGCCGTCGCCGCCGTCGAATCTGACGATCCAGCGCGCTCAGTTGGGCGCGCTGCCGTGAGTACCACGTCGACGGTCCGACGACCGATCGGCGATCAACCACATGAGTGACGCCCCTCACCGTGAACGGGCTCGCACCATCCATGGCGCACCATCCATTGCGCACCGTTCATCAAGGGAGCAGGACATGGCACTCGACACGTTCATCGCGTATGTGGGGGTCTACTCGGATGTCGAACGGGCGAAGGCCGACTATCAGGCGGTCCACGACCTCCATACGAAGGCCGGTCTGATCGACGCCTACGACGCCGCAGTGATCGAACGCAAGGACAACGGCAAGGTCAAGATCGTGAAGAAGCACGAGACCCCGACCCGTGTCGGTGGCGTCGGAGGCGGGACATTAGGTCTTGCGACCGGGCTCGTCATCGCGTTGTTCCCGGCCGCTGCAATCGGCGGCGGTCTGCTGGCTGCGACCACCGGGGGAGGTGCTGCGCTCGGCGCGCTCGCGGGGCATGCCGCAGCGGGGATGAGCCGCAAGGACCTCAAGGAACTCGGTGAGCGGCTCGACGCCGGCCAGGCTGGACTCGTGGTGGTCGGTGTCTCCGACATGGCCGGGAAGGTCGAAGGCGCCATGGCCAAGGCCGACAAGGTTGAGTCCAAGCAACTCGACGTGGACACCGCCGAGGTCCGAGAAGACGCTGAATCGCCGGACTCACTGCTTGATGAGCTCTGACGAGGGGCGGGACTCCGCCGAGAAGCGCATGCCGGCGGGTCGGATCCGGCGGTTCGTCCCCATCCTGTCCTGGCTGCCTCAGTACCAGCGGTCGTGGCTGCGACAGGACATCATCGCCGGGCTGTCGGTGTGGGCGCTGATGGTGCCGACCTCGCTGGGCTACGCCACACTGAGCGGTGTTCCGGTCCAGCACGGCTTGTATGCGGCAGCAGCGGGCATGATCGTGTTCGCGCTGTTCACCACATCGCGCCAACTCGTGCAGGGTCCCGGCTCGTCCACGGCCCCGGTGTTGGGTGCTGCGGTGGTGTCGATCGCGGCAGCGGGTTCGGAGGATGCGGTCGCGATCGCCACCGCAGTGGTGCTGGTCGCGGGGCTTGTCTTCGTGCTGATGGCCATTCTCGAAATGGGCTGGATCTCGGAGTTCCTGTCGGCAGCGGTGCTCACCGGATTCATCTTCGGTGTCGCCGTCAACGTCGTGTCAGGCGAGCTCTTCAAGGTGACGGGCACCGACAAGTCGGGCTCGAACACGTGGCAGAAGCTGTGGGAGTGGGCGGCGAGCCTGCCCGACGCGAACCGGACCACGGTCGTCGTTGGCGTCGCGGCCCTGGTGCTGTTGTTCGGACTCAAGTCGCTGGCGCCGAAGGTGCCGGCCGAGTTGGTCGCGGTCGTGCTTGGCATTGCCGTCACCGTCGTGTTCGACCTGGGCGACCGAGGGGTCGGACTCATCGCCGATGTGCCGAGAGGTCTTCCGACGCCGTCGATCCCCGACCTCGAGTTGATCGTGGACAACTGGGAAACGGTGATCGGTGCGGCCGTGGGAATGGTCCTCATCGGGTTCTCGGTGACCACTGCCGGCGTACGGCAGTACGCGGGCAAACACAACTACCGGATCGACGTCAACCAGGAACTGCTCGCGCAGGGCATGTCGAATGTGGCGTCCAGCGTGTTCCAGGGTGTCTTCAACAACGGCAGCCTCTCCAAGAGCCCCGTCAATGACGGCGCCGGAGCGCGGTCGCAGGTGTCGAGCCTCGCCCAGGCGGGCTTCATCATCCTGACGCTGCTCTTCCTCGCTCCGATCTTCTCCAAGCTCCCCGAGGCGGTCCTCGGGGCGATCATCATCGAGGCCGTCACGCTCGGGATGATGGACGTCCGCGAGATGAAACGGCTGATCGTCGTCAAACCGTACGAGTTCGGGGCGGCGCTCGCGGCCCTGCTGGGCGTGATGACCTTCGGCATCCTCCAGGGCGTCTTCATCGGCGTCGGGATCTCGATCGTCTGGCTCGTCGCGGTCTCGGCATTGCCGTACATCCCCGAGCTGGGACGCAAGCCCGGGACGGACGCCTTCTACGATCTCGAGCGGCACGACGACTGCGAGACGATTCCCGGCCTCAAGATCCTGCGATTCGACGGCGGCCTCTTCTTCGTGAATGCCGATGCGCTGGCCGACCGGCTCCGTCAGATCCGCGTCGAGTCGACCACCGGACTCGACGGTGTGATCATCAGCATGGAGGGCGTCAACTTCATCGACACCGAGGGGGCTGACGTCCTGATGGCGATCGCCCGGGCCGGAATCGACCACCGCATCGATCTGCACTTGGCCCGTGTCAAGCCCCAGGTGGCCGAGGTGCTGGAACGTGACGGCTTTTTCGATCTGGTCAGCCGTGACCACGTCCACGACAACATCGACGCAGCGGTGAGGGTCCATGAATCCCTCCACCCCGCCGAAACTGCCGGGTGACGTCAGGAGGTTGCGACGGCACACGGTCCGGCCGCGGTCGTCGGCCCGGTGTCAGGCGTGTGTTTCTGGGACGTCGGCTCGGTGTGTTCGGAGGAATGCGATGACGCCTGCCGTCGCGATGTATGACGTGGCGACCGCGATGGCGACGGGTGCAGCTGTGAGCGGCCCGAGGCCGACCGAGAGCACCGCGATGAACGTCAGGCCGATCGGTGCTTTGATGATCGCTCCGGGAACGGCGACGAGCATGGAGGACACTGCGACGACGTAGGGGATTTCGGGTACTGCGAGGTGGATGATCACGCCGGCGGTGCCGCCGACGAACAGCATCGGCAACACGTTGCCGCCGATGAAGCCTGCGGACAGGCTGAGGGCCATGGCCAGCATCTTGGCGACGAGCACGGCAACCAGTAGCCAGATGCTGATCGTTGCGGACTCGTCGATCACCGTGCTGAGCTGATCGTTGCCGGCTCCGACCGTCAGCGGCAGCGCCGTGGCGATGAGACCGACGAGGGCGCCGCCGACGAGACCGCGGAGGAGTCCGTTCGTCACTTTGGCGGCCACCGCCTGGACGAGCTTCACGATCAACACGAACACGATCATGACGGCGCTCGCTGCGATGCCGAGCCCGACACCGGTCAGCAAGTCCCAGGCACTGAACTCCTTGGTGGGTACAGCGAAGCTGTTCAGCAACGTGCTGCCGGCGACCCCGAAGAAGACAGCAAAGGCTGCGGTGGCAGCGATCAACTGCGGGAGCAGCCCTTCGACGTAGCGTTCCTTGCGGGTCGGGGCCAACTCGCTGACGATCAGCGTGCCGAGCCCGGGCGATGTGAAGACCCCGCCGAAACCGCCGGCAATTCCGGTCATGGTCGCTTCGAGCCGGATGTCAGGGTCGTCGCGCCAGATCCTCGACGCGATCCACGAGGTCAGACCGCCGCCCATCATGACCAGCGCGAACGACGGGCCGAGGCTGGCTCCGGCGACCGCCGAGACGGCGGCGAGCCCTACCCATGACGGGGCCACGCGATGATCGACCTCACCCGATTCGATGACGGCTACACCGCCCGGGACGTGTTCGGTGGTCCCCCACCAGGTCCGGAGCGCGCCGATCGGCGAGTCCACCCGCCGCCGTGTAGGGGATCCACCACCAGTCGCCCGACCACGCATCGATACGCGGAGTGCCGAACACACGATCCGTGATCGCTCCGGTGAGCCCGAGGTAGCCGAGCCCGAGGAGGGCGAGCACGCCACCGACGACGACGGCGAGCGCCAGCAGCTGTCGATACCACGGTTGGTCGATGGGGAGGGGAGATGCCATGGTGCCTTTCAGCGGTGACGGTCCGGTGCGACGCCGAGACGCTGCTGATCGTAGCGAGACGACTGTAGGCGCTCGAGGAAGACCACCGAAGGGATCAGCTCGACGTGGGAGCGCTCGCAAGGCGCCTGCCACGGCCAGCGACCTTCGGCCTCCAGCACGAGCGACCAGGCGAGGAACGTTCGGACGAAGATCAGTAACCCCGACGCGGCCACGCTCTCCAACGTCGGTTCCAGCGTCACGGTGCCGATGATGTCGGCGGCGATGAGCAAGTCGAGACCGACGAGGACGCCGCGCGAGAACGGCCCGCTCGAACACATCGTCGGCGGTGTTCCAATCGCCGGCGAGCACGGTTCGGGCCGTCCGGTCCACCGCGACGGCGACGGTGACGCATGACCACGATCGCCCCGACCTCGATCCACTCGGACACGTTCCGGGCGACCTCCCAGCCGCCGATCTCCGGTCCGTGGACCTCGCTGCTCGCCACCATGCCTCGTCGCCTCTCATCGTGTGCTGACGTGCCCCATCACGGCGTCTGAATTGGTCCGAGCGGGCGCTCTGGTCAGATCGGCAGTCCGAAGACGGCGATGACGGACATGACGACCGCCACCGCGCCGAATCCGGCCACGGACAGCCACGCCTTGGCCCGAGAGGCGAGCGTCACGGCGATCCCCGCCTGGACCACGAAGTAGAGCGCAAAGATCCGCGACGCGATCGCGACGGCATCGGTGACCTCGGTGAACACCACGATCATGATCGTGGGCACGAGCAGAATCGGGAACGTGTACTTGGGCTCGACGGTTTGGTGCGTGGCCTCGATCGAGCAGTGCACTCCGGGAGGTGGTCGCGTTCGTGATCGCCGACAGCTGGCTGCCGACGGCAACTGCCAGGATCAGCCACGGAAGGTACGGGCTCACCTCTTTGGACACCACGAAGATCGCTGTTGCGTCGGCGTCGGGTCGGAACTGCCCGAACGGCAGCAGCACGAGTGCGATCAGCAACACGAACACCGACGTCGCGATCACCTGGGCCCAGCGCATCGTCGAGACCCGCACCTCACCCGAGAAGCGGGCGCCGATGTAACGCGACGCCTCGAAGCCCTGCACCATCGCGAACAATCCCACGATCTGGCGAAGTGTCGTCGAGTCGACCGTCGGCTCGTACGTGGGGAAGCCCCAGTTGCCGCCGATCGCCTCCTGGATGTTGTACACGGCGAACGCCGCGAGTACGGCGAACAAGGCCGCCAGGTTGAACGCGGTGGTTCGATCTCCGAGTCGATTGAGGATCGGAAGCCGGCCGCTGTAGCCGACCACGATGACCACGATGAGCACGATGACCGAGGTGGTCGTGACGCGATCCTCGGAATACAACTCGAGCGGCAACAGCACCAGCGTCATCAGGAGCATCGTGTAGTACGCGATGTTGGCCATGGACGCGGCGAACAGCGACCAGTTCGCCACCGCCGCCACCCTGTGCAAGGGATCCGGCGAACCGACCAGCGGCTCGTAGTGGCGGATGTTGTAGGCGATGACGAAGCCGGCTGCGATCGCGACCAGGCAGATTCCGAGCATGAACAGCGGGGCGGCGTAGCCGACCAGCACCACGATGATCGGCGACAGCACCAGGAAACCGACGTCCATGATGTTGGCCAGCGGGACCACGAGGGCCTGGTACCGATCGGATTGCTGCACCTTCGGGCGATACAGGAACCACGCCGCCGCGGCCAGTACCAGCAGGCCGATGGCGCCGTCGAGCACGTCACGTTGCATCATTCACCTTCTTCTTTCCGAGGGCCGAGATTGTCTGGGGACAGTCAGCTGCCGAGCGCCGGGAGGCCGTCGGCGAGCAGCTTGACGCCGAAGAACAGGAACAGGGTGGTCATGACTGCAGCGTTGTGCAGCGCGAGCCGGGCCTTCATCTCGTCGAGCAGATCCTTCGGCTTGTCGCCACCGAGGAGGTAGTCGACGACCGGGCCGGCGATCGTGATGCTGGCGAGGACGGACGTACACGACCCACGACACGACGGCCTCCGACGTTGTCGGTCCGAGCTGGGCCAGTGCGGCTCCGACGCCGGCGGAGAGCAGGAGGTTCTTGGGCTCACTCCGGCGGGAAACACGGCGGGTGAGAAGGTCTTGACCGGCGAGAACGAGTCGATGCCCGCCGTCCACCTCGGCATCTCCGTGTCGACGCCTGGTGCCGGGCGGCTGCTCCACTGACGTGCGGCGACGAGGAGGCAGAGGGCTCCGAACACGATCTGTCCCCACGAGATGGTGTCTGCGGTGGTGCTGTCGGTCGCGGCATCGCCCGCGTCAGCGAGCAGGTATGCGATCGCGCTCACGACGCCCGCAGCGACGACCCAGCCGACGAGGAGCATCGGCCCGTTCGGGACCGGACTGATCGCGACAGCAACCGCGTAGGTCAGCACCTCGGCAGTGTTCTCTACCATGACATCTCCTCGCCGATGGTCAGCGGAGTGACGTCACTTCGTGGACCGATTCTCGTCACGAGCGGCCGGCCCTCGATGAACGCATCCACGAGCTCGGCGATCAGCTGCGGGGCCGAGTAGTTGAGCGCATGGGAGCCGGGGACCGCGACACAGGTCACGTCCGGGAGACCTGCGAACACGCCGACACGTTCGAGATGAACGAGCGGATCGCGACGGCCGGCGATGACCAGTGTCGGCACCTCGAGGAGACGTAGCCGCTCCAGCGTCGGGTAACGGGTCATCGCCCGGAACAGGGCGAATCCCGACAGGACGCCGAACCGCAGATAGTCGGACACGGCGATCGGCACCATGGACAGGGGCTCGCGGTAGCTGTCGAGCATCATCTGACCGACGGCACGGCCGAGTGGCTGGTTCATCGGCCCGCCTGCCGGCGACACCAACACCGTGCTCTTGACCCGGTCGGGGTGGGTGGCAGCCAACTCAACGATGAGCGGACAGCCGAGCGAGTTGCCGACGAAGCACGCCTGCTCGACGCCGATCGCGTCGCAGTAGGCGATGATCGATCGGGCCAAGCCAGGAATGTCGAGTCGTGGTTCGGGTCTCCGACTCAGTCCCATACCCGGCAGGTCGGGCACGAAGCATGAGTGACGAGACGCCGACCGCGCCGCGGTCGGCTCGAGATAGCTGCCCGAGATTCCGAAGCCATGTATGTGCACGATCGCCATGGCGTCGACCGAATCATTGACATGCGACCGGTGGTAGACCGGTAGTCCGTCGACGACGAGCCATCCCGGCTCGAGCGGCGCGACAGGTCGACGGCTCACGGTGACACCACCAGAGGCTCCCGAGGTGGTGCATGGCTGCGAGCTGAGTCGCCGGCTGAGGCCGGCGACTCAGCTTCCACCGATGTCCGCACTCGCAAGCCGACCGGTTTCGATCGCCGACTGGAAGCACTCGTAGTCGGCCAGATTCTGGGCCGCGTACGTCTCACTGAACGCCCGGATCGCCTTCTCGAACTGCTTGCTCCCACCGATGTAGGCGGCGATCGCGGCGGGGTCGCCGGAGCGCGCATGTCCCCGTGCCAGCGTCCTGCCGCACAGGTCGGCGTAGAAGGCCAGCTGTCTCGGGGTGGCGCCCTCGATCTCGACCGACCCCTTCCAGTCACGGAGCTGTCGCACGTAGAAGTGGCGGTGCTCGATCGATCCTTCGGTCCAACCCAGGAAGATGTCCGATTGGGCCTGGGCGAGGCGCTGGCCCTCGACGACCCGCCGGCCGTCGTTGTCGTAGGGGCTCGGTTCGAGGAACTCTTCGAGCACCGACCGCTGTGCCTCCTTGACCTGGAGGAAGAACATGTCATCGGGGTCGAGGCCTTCCAGGAGGAAGATGAAGCAGCGTGTCCCCACGCTGCCGACACCGACGACCTTGACCCCGACGTCGACCACCGTGTAGCGATCGAGCAGGAATCGCCGGGCATCGTTCAACGTGTCCTTGTACTGTTCGAGTGCGAGGCGCGCGGCCTCCTCCACCGCGACCGCGTCGAATCCACTTGGCAGGGCTCGAATCGGGAACAGGACCGGCGGCCGGTCCACGATCCGGCGACGCCCGTCGACCATCTCGGTCAGCTTGCCGACCGCCTGACGGCTGTCCTTGCGGCGGGCCCGCTTCTCGAATCGATCGACCCGCAGTGCCCACTCCTCCTTCGCCAACCCGGCGGCACCCCGCAGGTCGTCGATCGTCACGAGCTGGTTCCAGACGTCGACGTACGCGTGGCCCGCGAAATCCGCCATCGCATCGCGGTAGGCCCGTGTCACGCCTGCGGTGGCGTCCATCGCGTCGGAACGTCGGAAGCCGAGATGCTGGGCCGCGATGAGGACGCTGGCCGCGAGCCGCTTCAGATCCCACTCCCACGGTCCGCGCAGGGTTTCGTCGAAGTCGTTCGCGTCGAACACCAGTCGGCGTTCGGGCGACGCGTAGGCGCCGAAGTTCGAGAGGTGCGCGTCTCCGCCCAGTTGCACCGTCAGCCCGCTCGACGGCGTGGTCGCGAGGTCTCCGGCCATGATGCCGGCGGCGCCACGGTAGAAGGTGAACGGCGAGACCCGCATCCGGGCGTGGCGGACCGGTACCAGGAACTGCAGGCGCGTCTCATCCTGTGCTTCCAACACCGCGATCGGGTCCCGCCGGTCGACCGGCGGTGACCAGTCGCCGTGCGACGATCGTGGAACGGCAGCCCGGGCTGCTCGTCCCAACTCGGCACTGGTCTCCGCCTGCGTCTGCTCAACGGGTTCGGCTGTAATCGTGTCGATCGTCATGGGCCACCACTTCCGTTTCGGAGCCCGTTCGGGCCCGTGGGTTCGTTCATGTTCTGCTGGTCGTCTTCGTCGTCAGTCGCATTCCGACCCGGCCGCCTCGTCGAGCGAATTCCACGTGGTGACGAGCTCATCGAGGCCGGCAACGAGCGCCGTGGCCTGGTCACCCAGCGACGACGCCGTCTCCACGGAAGTCCGCAGTCCGTCAACCGATGCGCGTACCGCATCGACCTCGGGTCGGAGGTCCGAGGCCGAACTCTGCAGCGTCTCGACATCGGTCAGCACCGTGGCGAGTTGGGCGTCGACCTGGTCGATTCCGTCGTCGCGCACACTGAGGTCGCGGAGGCTGGCGATCGATTGGCCGAGCTGGACCCGGTCCTGACAGAAGCTCGATGTCTCGTCGTCGTCACCACCGCCGCAGGCGACGGCAACGGTGCACATGAGCAGAAGAACGGCAACGATGCGTCCCATGGAACCTCCTCTGGTTCCCCATCAGCATGCGCTCCCTCCACGAACCTGTCGTCACCCGCGAAGCATGATCCGGCCGAGACGGTCCCCGCCGCGACTGACACCGTCACGGCGATGGGGTCGACAGTGCGGCCCTGACGGCCTCGTCGACACTCGGGTGGAAGTGATCGGCGCCGAGCCGATCGACGATGCCGTCGATCGTCAGCATGTCGAGAACCCGAGCTCTTGGTGCGGGCGAACCTCAGGTCGATGCCGCGATCGGCGGCGACGGCGAGCAGTCGGCCGATCTTCACCGACACCCTGGGAGTCGACGAAGTTGACGGCTTCGAAGTCGAGGACGACGGCCTCCACCGGTGGATCGGCGCCTTCGACCCGTTGCCGAAGTCGGTCGGTGAGCACCTCGGTCGTGACGAAGTAGAGACCACCGTCGAATCGCAGGACCGCCACCCCGAGCGTGGTCTCGTAGTCCGGGAAGTCCTCGAGGGAACCAAAGGTCGTGGTCTCGGGCAGGCGCCCGAGTTCGTGGACATCGGGCCGGGCGTTGACGTACACCAACCACCCGAGCGAGAGCACCATCCCGATGACGACGCCGGCCAACACCCCGCTCGTGAGCACACCGACGATCGCCGCGACCGCGATCCAGAAGTCGACGCGGGTCAACCGCCAGAGGCGGCGCATCTCGGGGAGGTCGATCATGCCGAACACCACGGCGTCGATGATGATCGCAGCCAGCACCGCCTTGGGAAGGTCGGAGAACAGCGGAGCGAAGATCAGCAAGGTGAGCACGACCGTCGCCGCCGTGACGATCGACGCCATGGGTGTGCGCGCCCCTGCTGAATCGTTGAGCGAGCTGGCCGAGAGACTCGTCGACACCGGCATCCCCTGGAACAGGCCGCTCCCGATGTTGGACAGGCCTTGGGCCGTCGACTCCTGGTCGACGTCGACCCGGTAGCCGTGGCGCGAGGCGAACATTCGAGCGTCGCCGGCGGTCTGCGAGAACCCGATGAGGAGCAGCGCGACAGCGGCGATCATGATCGTCGGGAAATGGTCGGTGAACGTCGACGACGTCCGGTAGGAGCGGCGCCGGCAATCCGCGTGGTACGTCACCGACGGTTGCGACCCCACGGTCGGCGAGATCGAACAGCGCAGAGGCCACGAGACCACCGACGACGAGCACGAGCGCTCCGGGCACCTTGGGCACCGTGAACCGGAGGATGAGGATCGCAGCCAACGCGATCACGCCGACGACGATCGTGGTCGAGTGCCGGCCGTCGAGTGTGTCGAACCAGTCGGCGAGTTTCTGCCAGCTGTTGTCGCCGGATCGCTGAGGTACCGGTGAGCTTCGACAGCTCGCCGATCGACGACTTCGATCGCTGCGCCGAAGAGGAACCCGGTGATCACCGCCTTGGAAAGGAAACGCGACACCCACCCCATCTTGAAGATCGCCAGCAGGACGAACAGCACGCCCGCCATCGAGGGTCACCGCGGCGACCAGCTGAGGAGCGTCATCGGCCGGGATCGCAGTGGTCACCACGGCGCTCGCCGCGACCGCCGCGAGGGCGGAGCTCGGACCGGTGGAGATCTGGCGTGACGTGCCGAACAGCGCGTAGACGAACGCCCCGATCGCTGCCGCGTACAGGCCGTTCTCGATCGGTATCAGGGCGATTCCGGCGTAGCCGAGTGCCTTCGGGACGACGAGCGCCGCGACGGTGATGCCGGCGATCAGGTCGAATCGAAAGTCCGACCGCTGGTACTTCGGCAACCAGTGCCGGATCGGCATCACGCTCATCGGCCGAAACGTGGGTCAGGCCGAGGAGGGTACGCCGAGGGCCGCCAGTGGGTCCTCCTGTTGTTCCCGATCGAGTCGCCGGACCGCGATGGCCTTGTCGATCCCGACGAGCACCGGGGCGACGAGTGAGAGACCGATGACGAGGGTCCATTGCTC